>JABDRN010000100.1 GCA_013041745.1 Gammaproteobacteria bacterium | reverse complement strand
GTCTCACCGTTTTCATCTCTATAGATTACGCTATACATGACTTTGTTTGCCTGGCCGATTATTGCCTGCGTACGAAGTAAAAAATATTCACTGCTGGTCGATAGTTTATCAGTGTTCTCGATTATTTTACCCAGATTCTCGAAGTTGGTGAATTCTTTCAGGTCGCTAAACGGTTGCTCGTTACGACGCTCTATTATGTTATCCACCAGGCTATCGGTCATATCGGCAGACAAGGATTGTAGCACTTCGGCACTGGCCGTGTTTACGTTGATGGAAACATTGCCAGTGTTTACTATGAATGCACACAGGTAAGGCTCGACAAGCCGATAGTTTTCACTGTCTTCGAAACCTTTGACCAGGCGAAGTTCGCTTACACTATGTAGAGGCGTGTTAGCGGTACGATAAGGTGTCTCCAGGTTGAGGTAATAGCTGTCTTCTGCACCATTGGGATTTGTCGTTTCCAGGTCACTATCTATCCAGTCTGCTATCGCCTGGCTTGGGTCACCCTTTACCCCGAGCCCGGCGAACAGTTGAGACAGGCGCTGTTTCGTGGTGACATCGATAGCATTGCCTTCGACCAGTGAATTGATGTTCAGGCAGGCATGCAGGTCTGTCAGCCTGCCCTGTATAGAGCCGCCATCGACGGGTATCGGTGGCAGTTCTATCGCCCAGGCTTCGTCGAGTGAATCAGAAGTACTGTCCTGCTTGTCCTGACGTAATATCCTCTGTGACCATTCTTCCGCTGCCAGCAGATAAAACTGTGCCTGGTCCTGCGCGATCAGGTTGCCGGTACGGCGGACATCGAGCTGCAGGCGGGTGCTGATGGTGATGCTTACGGTAGTGGCGATAGTGACGATCAGCAGCGCAGTGATGATGGCAACACCGCGCTGGCGCCGGCAAGGTGTGCTGTAAGCTCTACTAGATCTGGGAGAAAACATAGTCGCTGACCTTTAGTTCATCGTATATATACGACGAATCTCTCCCCAGTCAGCCAGGGTCAGTATGACCTCGATTGCCAGTGGCTGTGTCGATATGGTATTGCTTATGCTGGCACCGGTATTCACCGGCGGCCATTCTTCCTGCCATTGTGCGTTGCCATCGAGGTAGCGGATGCTGACACTTTCCAGATCATCGATCAAGGTGGTTTTGTTGGCTTCCATGCCTGGTGCATTGTCCAGTTGCGGCCATTGCAGCCTGACGAGTTCCTCATCATCGAACTGGTATGCGACGCGGACCAGGGTACTACGAAGCAGGTTGGCTGGGTTAGGCCGGCCGCCGCGGGTGAATTCGACCAGGTTGTCTATGTTATTCGCCGTACTTAGAGCGGGCTGTATGTTGCCGTATTCATCACGCACGGCTCGCGGAACAAGTTGCGAAAAGTCACGGCTGATGATGGCGATGCCCTGCTGTATCTGTTGTAACCGGCTGAGCGCCTGCTGTGAGGCCTTGCTGTTGCTCAGGACATTGTCCAGACCGCCATAGGCCATCACTGCCATGATGGCGAAGATGATACTGGCGATGAGCAGCTCCAGTAAGGTGAAGCCCTGCTGTCTATTGTGTAGTGAGGATGGGGGCATCGCGGTTGGCATAGCCGATCAGTGAGGTGATGTTTTGTGTGCGCTCTTTGTCAGAGTACACAGTAAAGGTTATCTGCCTGGCATTTTCATCTTCGGTCGCTTTCGTGGTGCGGATCCAGTACCAGTCATTGTTGGCCATCGTGGTTTCGCCTTTTTTGTCGCCGACATCGGGAAATTCTTTTGCGATACGGATCTGTGTGAGTTCGTTGACCGCGACCCAGTGTGCCAGCGTTTTATGTTTCAGGTAGCCCGCGCTTCTGGCCTGGGTGCCGGAGGTGCTGAGCAGGGCACCGAGGGATATGGCGATTATGGTCAGTGCGACCATGACTTCGATTAAAGTAAAGCCATGATATTTTTTTCGAGTTTGCAGAGAGCTGTATTTACCAATAGGCAGCGAGCTGTCATAGCGAGGTTGAAATAACCTGTCATTTCCAGGTGTTTTTTGGGGAGAAATCTTAACAGTCCGATGCATAAGGTCTCTCACTAGTGTTCGAGATGACAAAAGTTTATAGCTAACTGTGCGGTCTGGAAAACTATCATTACAGGTCGCTGATCTCTGTTGTCAGTGTACCGTCAAAAGAACCTTTGACAAAATAGCTGTCCTCTATGCCCAGTATATAAAAACGGACATCGAATTCAGGGGTTATCTCACCACTGGAGAGAAGGAATATCTGTGGCCTGGCTTTTTCATCTTCATCACTGTCATCATTATCGGTTTCCAGGTCCAGGTCCAGTTCCTGCTCTGACATAGGGTCAGATGCCATTTCTATGACGATCTCAGTATCTTCCAGGTTCATCTCCAGTTCCATCTCGAGAGGTAACTCGCGTTGCCTCAGGATCTTGTCATCACTGAGCGGCAGCCACTTATTTTCAGCGATATCAAAGCGTAGAAAACGGTAACCGTCAAGAAAGATCTCGATGCCGTATTCTTCACCACGAAGGATGGCTTCTTCCAGCGCCAGCTGGATCAGGCGCTCCATCCTCTGCGCTTCTTTCTTGATGATCTCCTCAGGTGTGTCGCTGCGGATTGCCAGCGTGGTGTAGGTGAAGAGTATGGCGATGATAACGACGACGACTAACAGCTCAAGCAGGGTGAATCCATTCTGCCTGTTGAAACATATGTCTGTATCTTTCAGTTTGCAGAAGGTTGCTTGCATGACTATCGGCAAACCCGGTTACTCTTCCCAGGCAGTCTTTGGGATAGTGATCGGTTTACCGTTTAATCCTCGTCCCATGAACCGATGTCTTTATTGGGGCCCTCTCCGCCGGGTGCGCCATCTGCGCCGAGTGAGTAGATGTCTATCTCGCCATACTCACCGGGATTGAGGTATAAGTAATCATTGCCCCATGGATCTTTGCTCAGTTTCTTGATGTAGCCACCGGGCTTCCAGTTTGGCGGCTCCGGTGAAGCTGTAGGCAACTCGACGAGTGCTTCCAGGCCCTGGTCAGTCGTCGGATAGACGAAGTTGTCCAGACGATAGATGTCAAGTGCGCTCTCCAGCGCGCGCAGATCATTTTTTGCCTTCGCGGTACGTGCCTTGTCTGGGTTGTCCATGATGCGCGGTACTACGACGCTCGCTAAAATACCGATGATAACGACGACCACCATGATCTCGATCAGGGTGAAGCCGGATTGTTTGTTTCTGGTTTTTGCTTTATCAAACACGTAAAAAACTCCAAAAGTGTGCATAAGGCTATATTGCACGGATTAATTTCTTTAAACTGCGGGGGGATTGTTATAAGCCCTGTAATATCTGAAGAATAATAACAAATGCAGGGCAAACTGCCTATTACAATGACCATGACTGACATATTTAAGTTTCGTTACCGCTATCACCCGAGTCATATCCTGTGGCTGGTGATATTTGCAGTTTCCTGTGTGCTACAGGTCGCCTGGGTCGAGAGCTGGCGCTTTGACCGTGAACTGGTAGCGCAGGGACATGTCTGGCTGCTGTTTAGCGGGCATATCGTGCACCTCAACTGGTCGCACTGGATGCTGAACATGGCCGGTCTGGCGATTGTTGCTTTTTTCTTTAGTTCGCATGCCAGTTTTAAACAATGGTTTACAGTTATGCTGGTCTCGGCCTGCGTGATCAATATCGGGCTGTGGTGGTGGATGCCGGAGATCCGTAATTATGTTGGCTTGTCAGGTGTGCTCCATGGGCTGTTTTTATATGGCGCATTGCGTGAGATACGGTTTTACCCGGTCAGCGGTTATGTCCTGACCTGTGTACTTATCGGAAAACTTGTCTGGGAGTTTTTTAACGGCGCACTGCCCGGGTCTGAAGATATGACCGGTGGCCGGGTTTTGACCGAAGCCCACCTGTTGGGTGCCATCGGCGGCACGCTGGTGTGGCTCGTCGAGTGGCTGAACAGGCGTCTTCAGTAATACCGCTTGCGCCCGGCGCTATCTCGAATGAGGTTTTATCATGGCTTTACAGATTGCATCTTTAAGGGGCACAAATTACACTGCACTATATATTGAGACCAGATAAGAACTAAATGCCTGAAACCATCGCGGATGATTCTGTAGGAATCGTCGAAACCCAATTCATTCACTTCTCTGAAGCGCTCACCCTGGAATGCGGTAAAACGCTGACAGAGTACGATATCGCCTATGAGACCTACGGTGAGTTGAATGCTGATGCCAGCAATGCTGTGCTTATCTGTCATGCCCTTTCCGGTGATCAGCATGCAGCGGGTTATCACAGCATGGATGACAGGAAGGCCGGCTGGTGGGATAGTGCGATAGGTCCCGGTAAAGCGATCGATACCAATCATTTTTTTGTGGTCAGCATCAATAACCTGGGTGGTTGTAAAGGCTCCTCGGGACCGAATACGATCAACCCTGAAACAGGTAAATACTGGGGCCCGGATTTCCCGATCGTTACGGTAAAAGACTGGATACTGTGCCAGTATCGTTTCATGAAAGCGCTCAACATCGAGCACTGGTGTGCAGTTATCGGCGGCAGCCTGGGTGGTATGCAGGTTTTGCAGTGGACTATCGATTACCCGGACCTGATCAGAAATGCGATAGTCATCGCAGCGGCGCCGAAGTTATCTGCGCAGAATATCGCTTTCAATGAAGTCGCACGCCAGTCTATCATGTCGGATCCGGATTTCTGTGACGGGCATTACCTGGAGAAGAATACAGTGCCACGCCGTGGCCTGATGCTGGCCAGGATGTTAGGCCATATTACCTATCTTTCCGATGATGCCATGCGTAATAAATTTGGCCGTGAACTGCGTGAGGGCAAGCTCAATTTCGGTTTCGATGTGGATTTTCAGGTGGAAAGTTACCTGCGTTACCAGGGGCGTTCCTTCGTCGATCGTTTTGATGCGAACACCTACCTGTTGATGACCAAGACCCTGGATTATTTCGATCCTGCCAGTGAATATGATGACAACCTGGCCCTGGCGCTGAGCCAGACCAGTGCACGATTCCTGGTAATATCGTTCACCTCGGACTGGCGTTTTGCGCCGGAACGTTCACAGGAGATCGTAAAAGCACTGCTGCTGGCGGAGAAACAGCTAAGTTATATCGAGATCGAAGCGAACCAGGGGCATGACGCTTTTCTGATCCCGATCCCGCATTATATGAACGTGTTTGCTTCGCATATGAAAATCATCGCCGGAGAGCTGTCATGAGCCCGTTAGGCGAGCACCTGGCAGTGAATGCAGGCGAAGATCTGCGCGCGGATCTGTCGATCATCGCTGACTGGATAAAGGCTGACAGTAAGGTCCTCGATCTTGGCTGCGGTGACGGTACCCTGCTCGCTTACCTGCGAGACAGGCTCAAGGTGTTGGGTTATGGCCTGGAGATCAGCCCGTTTAATATCGAGGACTGTGTCGAAAAAAATATCAACGTGATACAGGCCGATCTCAATGATGGTTTAAAAGCCTATTTCTCAGACAGCAGTTTTGACTATGTCATCATGAGCCAGACGCTGCAGGCGACTGAACAGCCCGATCTGCTGATAGAAGAGATGTTACGCGTCGGCAAGGAAGGTATCGTCACCTTTCCTAACATGGCGCACTGGAGAGCCCGGTTGCAACTGGGGTTAAAAGGGGTCATGCCGGTAACGAAAAACTTGCCAAATCAATGGTTTAATACGCCGAACGTGCACCTGTGTACGCTCAATGATTTTGAAGTTTTATGCAAAAAGCATGATATCCAGATACTGCAGCGCACCGTCGTCGATCACAGTCATCGCAAGGGTAACTGGCTGATGAACCTGTTCCCAAATCTGCTGGGCGAGATCGCAATCTACCGGTTCTGCCGTAACGGCTGAATCGGTCATCAAGACGGATCAATATGATCAAAATACTGTCTGATATCTGTGAGCCGGGCGTTTACCTGTAAAAAGTATGAAAATTCCATGAATTTCAGTGAATCGCTCTGCATCCGGGGCGATAGACTGCTAGAATTCGGCATACTTATGCATTTTAAGAAAATATCTCTAAATAATGGCTAACACACTGATTGCAAAACTAAACAATCCGCTCGTGTTACAACAAATCAACCAGCGGCTGGCAGCGTTCGTAAACGTGCTTCTCATTATCGCCTGTGCCTGGCTGCTGGTCGAGATCACCTGGCTGTTTTTCCCGCAGGGTGAGCCGTCTGCTGTGCCGGCGGTGCAAACAGCCAGGCCGTCTATCAATAAGCAGGCACAGCAGGATAACTTCAGGCAACTTACCTCGGCTAATGTCTTTGGTGTCAGTGAAAAAGCAGCCGTGCAGCAGTCCAAGGCACCTGAAACCAAGCTGAACCTGACGCTGAAGGGAGTGCTGGCGGCAATTCCGATGGAGATGGCGAGTGCTATCATCGCACAGGGGAAAAACGGTAAGGAAGATATCTACGGTATCGGCGACAAGATGCCGGGCGGTGTGGAGATCAAAGAGATCTATCCGGAATACGTGGTGCTAGAACGCAGTGGCCGCCTGGAGACTCTAAAATTACAGAAAGTCAGTGGTGTCGGTGGGTTAAACTCAGGGAATCAATCCAGTCTGCGCAGCGGTCGTTATAGCCGGGGTACTCCAGCCGCGGCGTTGAAGGATATAAGAAGTAATATTTTAAAAAACCCCACCTCTTTCGGTGAATATGCCTTGCCTGTGGTGGTCAAAGAGAACGGCAAGCAGATCGGTTATCGTCTGAAACCGCAGCAGAAAGGCCAGATGTTGTCTGAGCTGGGCATAGAGAGCAGCGATGTCATCACCCAAATCAATGGTGTAAAACTGGATAACCAGCAGAATGGTATCAGTGCGTTACGCAAGTTAAGTACAGCAAAGAATCTAAATATAGTGGTGAAACGCAATGGTGCCGAGGTTCCACTTAATATTTCGCTGCAATAAGTAGAACAGGAATTTATATGGCCATTGTTCAATTAACAATTCAATACCTGAAGCATTCTGCACGAAGCCGGGTGAAGGCAGTGTTGCTACCTGTCCTGCTTTCGATGTTCATTACAACGCCAGTGATGGCAGATGAGATAACGCTCAATCTGAAAGATGCCGATATCCGCGCGCTGATCAGTACGGTGTCAAAATTTACCGGGAAAAACTTCATCATCGACCCGAGGGTGAAAGCCAAGGTTACCGTGATCTCAGCAAACACGCTGACCCCCGAAGCGGTTTATGAGGTTTTCCTGTCCGTGTTACAGGTGCATGGCTACGCTGCGGTTCCGACCGGTTCTGTGATCAAGATCGTACCGCAGGTCAATGCCAAGCAGGGGCCGTTACCGCTATCTGGCAGTAAGGATGTTTTCCCTGATGATGAGCTGGTTACCAAGATCATCCGTCTCGATCACGTGCCTGCCTCTCAGCTGGTGCCGATATTACGGCCACTGGTACCACAGCAGGGGCATCTGGCGGCATACAACCCGACCAATACGCTGATAATTACCGATCATGCCGGCAACATACAGCGCCTGTTAAAGATTATCGCCGGTGTCGACCGTCCGGACAGTGATGAACTGGAGATTATCCCATTGAAGCATGCTTCTGCTTCTGAACTGGTTCGTATCTTGAATTCGTTAAATGCCGGTGGCACGGCAAAAGACGCATCGAAGAAGATCAAACTGGCGGCGGATGATCGTACCAACAGTATCCTGGTCACCGGTGACCGTTCATCACGTTTGAAGATTCGGGCTACAATCACCTATCTCGATACCCCGTTAGAAGATGGCGGCGGTAACACGCATGTCGTCTACCTGAAATATGCCAAAGCCGAGAACCTGGTGAAGATCCTTACCGGATTGAAAGAGCAGACCAAGAGTTCAGCTGCCAGCAAGGTCAAGGCAGCACCGGTAAAAGTCACTTCGGGCAGCGTCATCAGTCAGAACGCCATCATCCAGGCCGATGAGGAGACCAATGCGCTGATCATTACCGCTGATCCGAACACGGTGAAAAACCTGAAAGCGGTTATCCGCCAGCTGGACATCCGCCGTGCACAGGTACTTATCGAAGCGATCATCGCCGAGATCACCACCAACAATAACAAAGAAGTTGGTGTTGGTTTTGCAGTCGATGGCACCACGCGTGACAGTGGTGCCTTGCCTGCCGGCATCAGCAACTTTGCCGGGGTCGGCGATCTGCTTCTATCGGTGGCATCAGGTACCGCACCTACGTCTCTGCCGGCAGGCCTGTCTTTTGGTCTTGGTGGTGAAAACGGTTCGGGCGTGAGATACGGTGCTCTATTACGAGCCCTGCAGACCGATACCAATACCAACATCCTGTCGACACCCAATATCGTGACCCTGGATAATGAAGAAGCCGAGCTGATCGTCGGTCAGAACCTGCCTTTTGTCACAGGTAGTTTTACCGGCACCGGCAGTACCAATCCGAATAATCCGTTTCAGACGATTGAGCGCCAGGATGTCGGTTTAACCTTGAAGGTCACACCGCAGATCAATGAAGGCGATACCGTAAAACTGGTGCTGGAGCAGGAAACCTCCAGTGTCATTCCAGGGACTATCGAACAGGGAATCGCTACGCGTAAGCGTTCGATCAAGACCAGTGTGCTGGTTGATGACGGCGGTATCCTGATCCTCGGCGGCCTCATCCAGGAAGAAGTTTCGGATACCGAGAGCAAGGTGCCGCTACTCGGTGATATTCCGGTTATCGGATTTTTATTCCGTACGGAAAATACCACCAGGACAAAAGCCAACCTGATGGTCTTCCTGAGACCATCCATACTGCGTGACCACAAGGATGCAACGTTTGTCACCAACGAAAAATACAGCCACCTGCGCGGTGTTGAGAGCGGTGCTTATAATAAAGAAGATGGCAGCTTTGGCCTGCTCGACGATGCGGCACCGAGGCTGCCGCCGATAGAAGAGATCGACCGCTCGAAACAGACCATTGAGAAATCTAAAGTGAATATCGACAGCGTCGAAGATATCAGCTGGGATGAGGAAGATGGATTCCTCTAGTGCTGCGCATGATTCCGTAAAGGACGCAGAGCCGGACTATCAGGCTGAAGCGGTGCAGTCGGAAGTACCGATCACTGCGCAGGTGCTACCTTATGCGTTTGCAAAACGTCACGGCGTCCTCATCGGGCAGATCGATGATGATGTGGTCAATATTCTGTACCATGGCTCGCCCGACCCGATCGTGCTCGCAGAGGTCAGCCGTATCACTCACAGGGATATCTCCTTAAGTCCTTCAACAGAAGAGCAGTTCGCAGCTTTGCTGGCACAGACATATGAGCAGGGCAGCGACCAGGCGATGGCGATGATGGAGGGTGTCGGCGACGAGCTCGATCTTGATGAGCTGGCTGAAACACTTGAGCCTGAAGACCTGATGGAAGCTGACGATGATGCGCCTATCATCCGTCTGATCAATGCACTGTTAAGTGAAGCGATCAAGATCAACGCGTCTGACGTACATATAGAACCATTTGAAAACCGTATGCGTGTGCGCTTTCGTGTCGATGGCATGCTGCGTGAGATACTCAAGCCGCCCGGAAATATCGCACCGCTGGTCATCTCGCGGATCAAGGTGATGGCTAAACTCGATATCGCTGAGAAACGTCTGCCGCAGGATGGCCGTATATCATTACGGGTCGCAGGTCGTGCGGTCGATGTGCGTGTCTCTACACTGCCATCCGGTCATGGTGAACGCGTGGTCATGCGACTGCTCGACAAACAGGCCGGAAGGCTTGATCTCGAACAGCTTGGTATGTCTAAAAAGGTCTACAAGTCATTCCATGAACTGTTGCATAAACCGCATGGCATCATCCTGGTTACAGGTCCGACAGGTTCTGGTAAGACGACGACGCTGTATGCTGGTCTCAGTGTGCTCAATGTCAAGTCGAGGAACATATTAACGGTGGAGGATCCTATCGAGTATTACATCGATGGAATCGGTCAGACCCAGGTGAATACCAAGGTGGATATGTCATTTGCTCGTGGCCTGCGTTCTATCTTGCGCCAGGATCCGGATGTGGTGATGATCGGTGAGATCCGTGACCTCGAAACCGCTTCGATCGCGGTTCAGGCCAGTCTCACTGGACACCTGGTGTTATCCACCCTGCATACTAACAGTGCCATCGGCGCCATTACCCGTCTGCGCGATATGGGCGTGGAACAGTTCCTGCTGGCATCGAGCCTCATCGGCGTGATGGCGCAGCGGCTGGTGAGGAACCTGTGCCCGCACTGTAAGAAACCTCATGAGATAACCGAGAAAGAACGTGAGTGGCTGGGTATGGAAAAGGATGATGTCACCGTCATCTATTCCCCGGTTGGCTGTGAAGAATGCAATCACCTCGGTTATATCGGTCGTAGCGGTCTCTATGAATTTATTCCGATCGACCACCATCTGCACAATATGATTCATGAAGGTGCCGGTGAGCAGGCGATGGAGGATTATGCGCGGACGATCTCTACCAGTGTAAGCCAGGATGGCCGACGTATGATCCTGAAAGGCAGGACTTCACTGGAAGAAGTGATGCGTGTCAGCCGAGATGACTGATCAGGTCAATGAAGAACGAAAAATGAAAAATGAAAATATAAAAACACAAAACATACAGGTAATGATACCAGTGTCATCATTGTCTGATATTTTTCATTTTTCATTTTTCACTTTTCATTGTTTTTAAAGATGGCAGCATTTGAATACATCGTACTCGATGACAAAGGCAAAGAACGCAAGGGCGTGATCGAAGGCGACACCGCCAGGCAGGTCCGGCAGTTGTTGCGCGATAAAGGCATGATGCCGCTGGAGATCAGCGAGAGCAGGAGAAAAGCCAAAGACAGTCAGCGCGGCGATAAGAGCGGTGTCGGCGTTTCAGTGCCGAGGTTTTTACAGCGAGGCATAAGTTCAACAGAGCTTGCATTGCTGACCCGCCAGCTCGCCACCCTTATTCAGGCGGCTCTGCCGCTGGATGAAACACTGGCTGCTGTCGCCAACCAGACGGAAAAACAGCGCATCAAGAGTATGCTCTATGCCATTCGCTCGCGTGTTTTAGAAGGGCACTCGCTGGCCGTCGGTCTGGCAGATTATCCAAAAGTATTTCCTGAGTTATACCGTGCCACGGTCGATGCCGGTGAGCAGTCGGGTCACCTCGATACCGTGTTGGACCGTCTCGCCGATTATACCGAGAGCCGGCAGGAGATTCAGGGCAAGGTCAGGCAGGCACTGATCTATCCGGCATTTCTGTCACTGTTTGCGATTGCTATCGTGGTGTTCATGATGACCAGCATCGTGCCGCAGGTGGTCTCCGTTTTCGAAGACACCGGTCAGGAACTACCGGGGCTTACCGTGACGCTGATCGCGATGAGTGATTTCGTTGTCGATTACGGAATGCTGCTGTTGATTGCAGTGGTCGCGCTGTTTATCGGTTTTCAGGTATTGTTGACACGGCCTGCATTCATGATGAAATACCACATGTTCCTGTTCAGGCTCCCGGTAATCCACCGACTGGTGCGGGGCCTCAATGCGGCATTATTCACCCGCACCTTCAGCATCCTCACCGGCAGCGGTGTGAATATCCTGGAGGCGATGAAGATATCGGCAAAGGTGGTCTCCAACCTGCCGATGCGGCAGGCAATCCTGGAGGCCACGGACCGTGTCCGAGAAGGTACCAACATCAAGAATGCCCTGGAGCACAGCAAGCTGTTTCCTCCTATGACATTGCAGCTGATCGCCAGCGGTGAAAACAGCGGCAAGCTGGAAGAGATGCTGGAGCGTGCATCGGTCCAGCTGGAGCGTGAGCAGGTGACGATGATCGCCTATATCGTCGGCATCCTGGAACCGGTGATCATCCTGACCATGGGACTGATGGTGCTGCTCATCGTGCTTGGGATCCTGCTGCCGATATTTGACCTGAATTCACTGGTCAAATAATAAACCGTTTCAGCATGAGCCAGTCAAAACAGCGATAGCACCAGCTTTTTAATGAACATTAGTGCGATCAGCGCGATCAGTACCGAGAGGTCGATACCACCGATCGGCGGCACATTTTTTTGTATCGGGCGCAGTATCGGGAATGTCAGGCTGCTCAATAGCCTGTTGACGGGATGATAAGGGTCCGGGTTGATCCAGCTCAGGATGGCCTGGATGAACAGGGCGACGATGAAGATATCAAAGGTTAATGATATCAGGTCGTATAAGGACTGGATCAGCAACAACTGACCATTAAACTGCACGCCGGCGATGGCGAACAAGATGGTCAGTTTCACCAGGATCAGGACTACCACCAGGACCAGCGTCGCCGTGTCGACTTTTTTTATGCTCGGTATGAAACGCCGGGCGACAGTCACCAGTGGCTGCGTGGCTTTGACCACGAACTGTGATATGGGATTGTAAAAATCTGCGCCGACCTGCTGTAATAAAAATCGCAACAGCATGATCGCGATATAGATACTGAATAGAGTATCGATCAAAAAGATAAAGGGATTTTCCTGGCTCATCTGTATTACCTGTAACTGTGTAATTTCTGATTTGTTCTGTTATCTAGTCTTATTCTGATCCGAGTTCATCCGCAAGCGAGATAGAACGGTCATTTGCAGCTCTCAGTGCATCCAGTACGATCTTATTATAATCTGCTGACTGAAAACTCAAGATCGCCTGCTCAGTAGTGCCGCCTTTTGAAGTCACCATCTGGCGCAGTTCACTGGCTGAGGAGTCGCTCTCCAGTGCCATACGTGCGGCACCGAGCGCAGTCTGCAATACCAGTTTTTGAGTAATATCGGCATCCAGTCCCAGTGATTCACCTGCCTGCTGCATGGCTTCCATCATCAGGAAGAAGTAGGCCGGGCCGCTGCCGGAGACAGCAGTAACCGCATCGAGCTGGTCTTCATTATCGACCCATATCACGATACCGACAGCCTGCATGATTTTTTCTGCCTGCTGCCTCTGACTGTCGCTGACTATATCATTCGCATACAGGCCGGAAGCACCGCATTGCAACAGGGCCGGTGTATTTGGCATACAGCGAACGACCGCCTTGCCGCCTTTCAGCCAGCGGTTGATATCGGTGCTCCTGATACCTGCCGCGATGGATATGAATAAAAGCTGACTATCTGGCGAGGTATCCAGCTGTTCACATACCTGCTTCAAGAGCTGCGGTTTGACAGCCAGTACGATGATCTCGCAGTCAAGTGTCGCGTTGTTATCGGCAGAGGTATTGATGCCAAACTGTCCTGCCAGCGAGTGGCGGCGTTCTTCGTCTGGTTCTGCAACGGTGATATTCGATGCAGATATGCCAGCGTTGATCAGTCCGCCGATGAGGCTGGCAGCCATGTTGCCGCCGCCGATAAATCCGATAGTGGGCATCTTGGGTTCACATTCCGGTAATTAAATTTCGCGCTGATTTTAACACACTCACTTGATATTCCCTGATTTGAACGATGAGGCAAAAATATTTCTGAATTAGTCGCGGATTAAAGAAAGTAACGTGATTCTTGGCTATAAATAGGAGAGTCATTATAAGAAAAACTTTATTCATATCAGGGGAATTAGATGGATATCGCTCAGCTACTTGCTTTTAGCGTAAAAAATGGCGCTTCGGATTTACACCTTTCGGCGGGTCTTCCACCGATGATACGTGTAGATGGTGATGTGCGCCGTATCAATGTTGATCCTATGGACCATGAGCATGTCCATGGCATGGTGTATGACATCATGAATGATAAGCAGCGCAAAACCTATGAGGAATACTGGGAGACAGATTTTTCCTTCGAGATACCGGGGCTGGCGCGTTTTCGTGTCAATGCGTTTAACCATAACAGGGGTTCTGGTGCAGTTTTTCGTACCATTCCGTCCAAGATACTGACACTGGAAGAACTGGGTGCGCCAAAGATCTTCGAAGACATCTCAAATACGCCTCGCGGTATCGTCCTGGTGACGGGCCCGACCGGTTCTGGTAAATCGACCACGCTCGCCGGTATGGTGAACTATGTCAATGAGAACCATTATGGCCATATCCTGACTATCGAAGACCCGATCGAATTCGTGCACGAGAGCAAGAAGTCGCTGATCAACCAGCGTGAGGTGCACCGCGATACTCTGGGCTTCAGCGAAGCCCTTCGATCTGCCCTCCGTGAGGACCCTGATGTCATCCTGGTAGGTGAGATGCGTGACCTCGAAACCATCCGGCTGGCGCTGTCTGCGGCCGAAACCGGCCACCTGGTATTCGGTACCCTGCACACCAGTTCAGCTGCAAAAACCGTCGACCGTATCGTCGATGTGTTCCCGGCGGCAGAGAAAGAGATGGTGCGTGCGATGATGTCTGAATCATTGCGCGCGGTTATCTCGCAGACCCTGCTGAAAAAGATCGGTGGTGGCAGGGTAGCGGCACACGAGATCATGATCGGAACATCGGCGATCAAGAACCTGATCCGTGAGAACAAGATCGCACAGATGTTCTCTGCCATCCAGACCGGCCAGGCTATCGGCATGCAGACACTGGACCAGAACCTGCAGGAGCTGCTCGCACGTGGCCTCATCAGTAAAGATGAAGCGCGTAAGAAAGCCGCCAATAAAGATATTTTTTAACATCAAGATTAACGATACAGTAACGAGGTGATCTAAGTGGATCGCGAAAAGGCAATAAAATACATGCATGACATGCTGCGCATGATGGTGCAGAAAGATGGTTCGGATATGTTCATCACGGCAGGCGCGGCGCCTTCGATGAAAGTCGATGGTGCGATGAAACCGCTATCGAACCAGGCGCTCAGTCCGCAGCATACGCAGGTACTGGTGAGTTCGATCATGAACGATAAGCAGCGTGCGGAGTTCGAGGAGACACAGGAGTGTAACTTTGCTATCAGTCTGCCAGGTGTGTCCCGCTTCCGTGTCAATGCATTCACCCAGCGTGGTTCGGTCGGCGTGGTGCTGCGTGTTATCCGCTCCGAGATACCGGAGTTCGATGACCTTAACCTGCCGCCAATTTTAAGAGATATCTCCATGACTAAACGCGGCCTGGTGATCTTTGTCGGTGCCACAGGTTCAGGTAAGTCGACATCGCTGGCAGCGATGGTGGGTTACCGTAACCAGAACAGTCATGGACATATCATCACCATCGAAGACCCGATAGAATTTGTCCATAATCATAAGAACTGTATCGTCACCCAGCGTGAAGTAGGTGTCGATACTGATAATTATGAGATCGCCCTGAAGAATACCCTGCGGCAGGCACCGGATGTTATCCTGATCGGTGAGATCCGTGATCGGGATACCATGGAGCATGCGATCGCCTTTGCCGAGACCGGCCACCTGTGCCTGTCGACCTTGCACGCTAACAGTACCAACCAGGCGCTTGACCGTATCATCAACTTTTTCCCGGAAGACCGTCGGGCACAGCTGTTGATGGACCTGTCATTGAATCTGAAGAGCCTTATCTCGCAGCGGCTTATCCCGACCATATCAGGAAATGGCCGCATGGCCGCGATCGAGATCATGATCAATACACCACTGATGGCAGACCTTATCTTCAAGGGTAATGTCCATGACATCAAGGAGCTGATCGCCAAATCCAACGAGCTGGGCATGCAGACCTTTGACCAGGCGCTGTTTAACCTTTACGAGGGTGGCCAGATCAAATATGAAGATGCGCTCAGAAATGCGGACTCTGTCAATGACCTGCGCCTGCGGATAAAACTGGAAGGTAAAGATTCCAGCAATAGTGACCTGATGGAAGGCCTGGACAATATATCGATGGAAGACAGTGATGATAAATCACGTATCCGTTGATATCCTGTACTAGAGAAAAGTGAACAAAATTTATTGATGTGACATGCAGATAAATATATCAGACAGGATCAAACGATGAATTTGCAGCCATATTTAAAATTGATGTCTGAGCAGCAGGCTTCAGACATGTATTTCACTACGGGTGCGCCGGTAAGTGTTCGCATCGATGGCTCCATGCGTCCGGTCGGAAAGAGCATGTTAAATCCTGGTATGACAAAAAAGCTGGCCTATGATCTGCTTAGCCCGGCACAGATCAAGGACTTTGAAAAAAACATGGAGCTGAACCTGGGTGTCTCTTACACAGACCTGGGACGTTTTCGTATCAATGTTTATATGCAAAGGGGTGAAGTTTCGATGGTCATCCGCTACATCAAAGCGGAGATCCCAACCATCGATGAGCTTGGTCTGCCAGAAATTTACAAGAGTATGATCATGCGCAAGAAAGGGCTTGTGCTCGTTGTCGGCGCGACCGGCATGGGCAAGTCGACTTCGCTGGCATCGATGCTGGATCATCGAAATATGAGTGAAACTGGTCATATACTTACCGTAGAAGACCCGATCGAATTCATGTTCCGACATAAGAAATGTATCGTCGGGCAGCGTGAAGTTGGTCTGGATACGTTGTCGTTTGATAATGCATTAAGAGAAGCGATGCGCGAAGCGCCAGATGTCATCATGATCGGCGAGGCCAGGGACAGGGATGCCATGGAGGCTGCGTTGCGCTATGCTGACACCGGCCATCTATGTCTGACTACTCTGCATGCAACGAATGCCAACCAGACTTTAGACAGGCTGTTAAATTTTTTCCCGACTGAAGCCCACAACCAGGTATTGATGGACCTGTCGCTGAACCTTAACTGTATCCTCGCGCAGCGCCTGGTGAAAACCGAAGAGGGCAGCCGTGTTGCAGCCGTAGAGGTGCTGGTAAATACTCCGTATATCAGTAAATTGATCCGTGATGCAAACTTCCATGAGATCAAGGATATCATGAGTAAGGGCAGCGAGGCAGGGATGAAGACCTTTGATCAGTCTTTATTCGAACTGTATAAAGCTAAAAAAATCGATCTTAAAGCGGCACTGGATAATGCAGATTCGAGCAGCGATCTGGAATGGAAGATCAATTTTGGCGGCGACACCAAAGAGCTGGAAGGCAAGGCGGACAAGCATGAACCTCTGGAGTTTCCGAGTGGTTCGGCTGAGCAGTAAGTCTGAGCCGGGAGGGGTATCCCTTCGGCCGTATTAATCACTAAATAGCAGCTTGCCATCGACGATGGTGTGTTTCACTTTGCCCTGAAAATTCCAGCCATAGAAAGGCGTGTTTTTACCATGGCTGTGTATACACTCTGTATCCAGCTGCCAGTCTTCATCGTCATTAAATATACAGATATCTGCGTTTGCTCCCGGCGTCAGGCTGCCTGCCTCGATACCTAGTATGTTTGCTGGTGAACGTGTCACTTTATTGATCAACGCAGCCAGGTCTGCACCGGTCTGTTGCGATAGCCGTAGACACAGTGGTAACAAGGTCTCCAGAGAAGAGATGCCGGCTTCAGTGCTGGCAAAAGGTGCCTGTTTAGCGTCAAGGTTGTGCGGCTGATGATCAGAACAGATAGCGTCGATGGTATCGTCAGCCACTGCCTTGCGTAGTGCCTCCATATCACGCTGTGTACGTAATGGTGGGATCACATGGCAGGCACTGTTGTAACTGCTGATGTCCTGTTCGGTGAGGTGTAACTGGTGTGCACTGACGTCTGCTGTGACTGGCAGCTGTTCGTTTTTGGCGCGTGCGATCAGTTCAGCACCGTGTGCGCTGGAGAGTCGTCCGAAGTGAGCTCTGACGCCGGTTTCAGCGATCAGTTCCAGCGCACGTGTGATAGCGATGGTCTCTGCCGAGACGGGAATTCCTTTCAGCCCAAGCCGGGTCGCAATCTTGCCTTCATGGGCGCAGCCACCGATACTTAACCAGTGTTCATCAGGCTCGATAAATACACACATATCGAATGTTGCAGCGTAGGCAAAAGCGCGTTTCAGAATCAGTGAATTCTGTACCGGCTTACGACAGTTGCTCAGGCCGACACAGCCAGCCTGTTTCAGGGCATGCATCTCACTCAGGTGCTCACCATGTAATCCTGCGGTAAGTGCACCGATAGTGATAACGTGACTGTGCCCGGAATTCGCAGCCTTCTGGTGGATCAGTTCTACCACGGCTGGTTCGTCGATGACAGGCTCGGTATCCGGAGGACAACACAGGGTGGTGATGCCTGCCTTCGTCGCGGCGATGGTTTCACTGTGGATGGTCGCTTTGTTCTCCAGACCGGGTTCACGGAGCCGCGCACAACAGTCGACCAGGCCTGGTATTACCGTGAGTCCGGTGGCATCGATCAGTTGCTCATCCGTCCCCGGCGCTACCGTGTCGGCTGCTTCTATGGCAGTGATCTTGCCTTCACTGATCCTTATATCTGCCAGCTGGTCGATATTGTTTGCAGGGTCGATCAGGTGTCCGTTCTTTATCAGGAGTGTCATAGTGTTCTCACTCATCAGCTGACACCCTCTGTCATGTCCAGATCTGCTTCTGGTTCTCTGCCGAGCGTCATGGTCATCACTGCCATACGCACCGCGATACCATATGAAACCTGGTCGAGAATGACCGAACGTGTGCCATCTGCTACATTTGAGTCTATCTCTACGCCACGGTTGATGGGGCCGGGATGCATGACGATGGCATCTTTCTTCGCAGCCTGCAGACGTTCTTCTGTAAGACCGTAGAGCTGGAAGTATTCCTGCTCACTGGGCAATAGTGCGCCTTGCATGCGCTCTTTCTGCAGGCGCAGCATGATAACGACATCTGCCTCTTCGATACCCTTGTCCAGGTCATGAAACACGTTGACACCCATGTTTTCAATATCGACCGGGAGCAGTGTTCTAGGAGCGATGACCCTGACATCACCGGTGTTCAATGTATTCAGCGCATGTATCTGCGAGCGGGCCACACGTGAATGCAGGATATCACCGACGATAGCAACACGCAGGTTACCAAAATCATCTCCTTTATTACGCCGTATGGTGAACATGTCGAGCATCGCCTGGGTCGGATGGGCATGACTGCCATCACCGGCATTGATTATGCTGATGTTAGGCGCCACATGATTTGCAATGTAATGGGCTGCACCAGAATCACTGTGCCGTACGACGAACATATCGCAGTGCATCGCCTGGATATTCTGTAGGGTATCGAGCAGGGTTTCACCTTTCGAAGTGGCCGATGTGCTGATATTGATATTCAGGACGTCAGCAGAGAGGCGCTTGGCGGCTAGCTCGAAAGTGGTACGAGTCCTTGTGCTGGCCTCGAAGAACAGGTTGACGATGGTTTTACCACGTAACAGCGGTACTTTTTTGACCTTTTTTTCATTGACGTTGGCAAAGCTTTCGGCAGTATCCAGAATCTGTGTAAGGATGTTGCTGCCGAGACCTTCGGTGGTGAGAAAATGTTTTAAATTTCCGTTTTTATCTAATTGAATATTCCAGGCATCGTGTCCGATTAAAGCGTCAGTGGGTTTTGTTGCTTTATTAACCATAGAAAATGTTACCCATTGGATGCGTTCTTATGATTCATCTGCTGTATCTCAAAAGCCAGCGGATCAGGCCCGCTGAACTTGATATGTTCACCTTCATTCAGTTTTACATGTGCACCGACGATATCGGCCTGCAGCGGTAATTCGCGACCGCTGCGTTCGATCAGGCAGACCAGGGTGATGCTCGCGGGACGACCATAGTCGAATAGTTCGTTCATCGCTGCACGTATGGTGCGGCCGGTATGCAGTACATCGTCGACCAGGATGATGTGGCGGTCTTCGACGTCTGGTGGTAGCTTGGATGGCTTGACTTTCGGGTTCATACCGATGCGTGAAAAGTCATCGCGGTAGAAGCTGATATCCAGGGTTGCAAGTGGCTCAGAGAAGAGGTGTTCAGCCGTGTTGAGCTGTTGATAGAGTTCGGTTGCTACCCAGACACCGCCGGTATGGATACCTACCATCAATGGATTTTCGATTGCTTTATCGGCAAGCAATTTTTTTAATTTTTCTGCCAGTTGTGCCAGAAGTTCATCTGGTGTGGCGATCGTCTGCATGAAGCTCTCGTTGTTTTTGATGTATTACGGGTTAAACCTGTTGGTCCAGCCAGCGTTGAACGATGATTGCGGCGGCCATTTTATCAATCTCTTGTTTGTTCTGCTGAGTTATTTTTTTATCCTGTTTAAGAATCTCTTCGGCCTGTTGTGAACTCAGTGCTTCATCGATTTCGATCACCGGCAACTTAAAACGTTTTTCCAGTTCATAAGCAAACTGTCTTGCAGCGGCGGTCATCATGTTTTCGCTGCCATCGGTGTAATAGGGCATGCCGACGATCAGTGCCTGTGGCCGCCACTGCTGTATCTCAGCTTCTATGGCCCGCCAGTCAGGATTTCCATCCACCTGTTTGATCGTCTTGCAGGGTGTGGCAGAATGAGTGATGGTCTGCCCGGTGGCTATGCCGATACGTTTTTTACCGTAGTCAAAGCCTAGTACGCTAGTATAGTTTTCGGGCATTTATCTGTGATGCAGAAGAAAAGGTAACAGTTTACCGCAGTCGCTGACCGATTTCTTCAGGCGTGACCGGCGTCGTTACTCATCAAAGATAGATCGATACCGATTAATTTTGCTGCTGCTTTCCAGCGTTCTTCGGTGGGCGTATTAAAGATTATCTGCTCGTCTGCCGGGCAGCTCAACCAGGTGTTGTTTGCCATCTCCTGTTCCAGTTGTCCGGCAGACCAGCCGGCATACCCCAGCGCCACTATGCAGTCTTCGGGGCCTTGGTTATTGGCGATGGCCTGCAGGATGTCTTTAGATGTAGTCAATGCCACATCATTATTCACCACCAGGCTGGAAGACCAGCTGCCGGCCGGGCGATGCAGGATAAAGCCACGACCCTGGTCCACAGGGCCGCCGATGTAGACGGGCTGGTTCTCATCGTAACCATCACGACTCTCGATATGCATCTCCTTGATGACCTGTTTGAGTTTGATGTCAGTTTGCTGGTTGATGATCACGCCAAAGCTGCCAGATTCATCATGTTCACAGATATAGGTGACTGCGTGATTAAAAAAGCCATCGTTCAGTGATGGCATGGCGATAAGGAAATGACCAGTCAGGTTATAACTGGAAGGTTGTTCTCCTGCTTGGCTGTTCTCTGTCATGGATGTACCAGGGTTGTCTTATCGGGTGCGCAGGCCACTGCTGTTCATGAACTCCCAGCTACGTGTAATATGTATGACATCGGTTTCTGCTCGAAGTTTTTCCGGAAAGGCAGAATAAGGCGCCGCCAGCCTGACGATTCGTTTGGCAGCATCATCGAGGATCTGATGACCTGAAGACTGGCGCAGATCCGTCTTTAAAAGTTCGCCGTCGGCACTGATCACGACATCCAGTATCAATGTGCCACTGAGCTTCTGGCGTCGTGCCTGGTCGGGATAGTTCAGGTTACCTACACGCTCGACACGATCGATCCATTGCCTCATGTATTTTGCAGGTGCAAAAGCCTTGGTGCTGGAATTCAGGTACTTGGTTCTTTCGATGCTCGCCTGTTTTTCAAGGTTATGGCTGATTTCTGCTGCGAGTCTTGCAGTCTGTGTGTTTTGACTGGTATTGGCTTTATCGATGGTGGTGTCATCTTCTGCTTTTAGCGGAGTTTTTTCGGTATCGATAACAAATTCGGAATTTTTCTGTGTGACCAGTGCAAGTTGCTCGTTCTGCTTCTGTTTCTTAACCTGTTGCACACTGGTCTGTTTCGCTATGCCCGGCTGCTTTGACAGGGTGGGTGCGCTGAACTGTTCTCTGGGCCGGGCTTTTTGATCTGCATCGCCGCCGCCTTTCTGCGATACCTGGGCAAGATAATCTGCTTTTTCGGACTCATCGGGTGTTTTTGTCTGTACCAGTATTATATCCAGAGCAGGTGCTGTCTTACTGTCGGCAGGTGGCGATATGCTGAAGGTGACACCTAATATGATCATGCCATGAAAGATTGTGGCAAGAAAGAAGGTCATGCCAAAGCGATCATTGTCAGTTATCTTGGGTTGAATTGTTCGGCGTTTCTTCGTCATGTTCCAGGATACCTTCTAGTAATGACATCCAGTTATTCATTTTATAGTTATTATTAACTGACTATTATAGTTCTTCACTCACGATTATGTGTGAAGTTGGTGATTTTTTTAGGAATTTAATACGTTTCTGCATCGCTGGCGTGATATGGATATCACCATCGGCATCGATCAGCATGGCATAGCGAATACCCATTGTTTTAGCCGTGCTGATCCAGCGCTTGCTGCCAGCAACAAAGAGTGCGGTGGCAGCTGCATCAGCCAGACCGGCATCACCATGGATTACAGTTACCGATTGTGCGTCGTCCGTCGGGTACCCTGTCTCAGGATTGAGGATATGATGGTATCGCTTATCCTGGTAATAATAAAGGCGCTCATAGTCTCCGGAAGTAAAAACGCTTTCATTATCCTTAACTTCCACGCTCGCCAGCACCTCGTCAGAGCGAGGGTGTCTGATACCTATATTCCATGCCCGGTCACCATGCCTACCTATCACGCTCAGGTCTCCACCAGCATTGATTATAGCGTTCTCAATACCTAGCTGCCTAAGTTGCTCGATCTGCAGTGCGATAGCATAGCCCTTGGCGAATGCGCCGAAATTTAGTGAGACCGCAGGATTGGTATTGATCAGTCGATCATGCATGTCGAAGGATAGATCACTCATCCTCGGGTTTTTTTCTAGCAGTGAGCGTATCAGTTCATCGTCTGGCGGTTTTATGTCTTTCTCCTGGTATCGATGAAACTGCCACAGGTTTATCAGGTTTCCGATCGCCGGATTAAAATAGCTATTACTTTGCGCACTTAATATCATCGAAGATTTAATCAACGGTATAAGCTGGGTTGGCACGGTTATGCCTTTTTTATCCGCTTTTGTGCTCTCTGATAATTGCCTGTTCAGCTCTGCCAGTTCACCATTGGTCCATGGCGACCACTGTTGATGGTATTGGTCAAAATCTTTTTGTAGCAGTTCAAAAGCTGCCTCGGCCAGTTTCTCATCGACGCCGAAAATGGTTATATCGACCAGTGTCCCGAAGGTGAAGATGCTGTAATTATATTGTTTTTCCGGTTGTGTGCAGGCACTGAGAACAACGATGCTCACAAGCCCGATGATCAGACTGATGTAGCGCCTGGCTGAGAAATGATGTTGCGGGATATGTTTTATTTTAAGTGCTGTTCTATACATCGCATTAAATCGCCTGCGATATCCAGTGAATATATCTGGTCGAGTTCACGGATACAGGTCGGACTGGTGATGTTGATCTCTGTCAGGTAGTCTCCGATGATATCGATGCCGGCAAACAGTATACCCTGCCGTTTAAGTGCAGGACCGACCTGTTGGCATATCCACTGGTCGCGCTCACTGAGCTCTACCCCGACGCCGCTGCCACCGGCTGCCAGGTTGCCACGGGTTTCTCCTGAAGCTGGTACACGTGCTAGTGCATAGGGTATCGCTTCACCATCTATCAGTAGAACGCGTTTGTCACCCTGGCTGATCTCGGGGATGAACTGCTGCGCCATGACCATGCGGGTTTCTTCCTGTGAGACGGTTTCTAGTATTACCGACAGGTTTGGATCCTGAGGATTGACGCGGTAGATCGAAGCTCCGCCCATACCATCGAGTGGTTTCAGGATGACATCCTGCTGTTCTTCCTGGAACCGCTGAATGACGAAGTCACGCAAGCGTGACTTGCTGCGGCTGACCAGGAACGGGGTGCAGCACTGCGGGAACTGGGTGATAAACATCTTCTCGTTGTTATCACGTAGACTGGCGGGCCGGTTAACGACGAGTGTTCCCATTTGTTCAGCTAGTTGCAGTATATACGTACTGGCGATGTATTCTATATCAAAAGGCGGGTCTTTTCGCATCAGGATGGCATCCAGCGATGACAGATCGATATCCTGTTGTGAGACGAAATCAAACCAGTGCCCCGGGTTGTCTTCCACCCTGGTGATCCTGCTAAAAGCCTTGGCTTTGTCATTATCAGTGTACAGATCTGATTGATATATAGTATGTATCTCCCAGCCCAGTTTTTGCGCAGCCAGCATCATCGCAAAACTACTGTCCTTTTTTATATTGATCGACGATAGAGGATCCATGACGATGCCTAATTTGATGCTCATAATAGTCTCCAAACATTGATGAACAGTTAGCTGAAAAGCAATTCTAACAGTAATTTATCATCACTTCTGTGTCGAAAGAATGTCAATAATTCTCGCCCTAGCAAAATCTTAGCCAATATTGTTCAAGTTTTAATTAATTATTGGCAATACCCAGAATGTGGTCTACATTCAGTTTATCTAGTGATTTATTTTGGGGATTGTCAATTAGATTGGCGTTTCAAACGGTACAGCAATGGCTCAAGAGATTATGTAATGAATGACCTGAAAGTAATGGTCATTGATGACAGTAAAACAATAAGACGAACAGCGGAAAACCTGCTTAAGAAAGAAGGTTGTGAAGTTGTGACGGCAGTTGATGGTTTTGAAGCATTATCAAAGATTGCTGAAAACAAGCCCGATATCATTTTCGTTGATATTATGATGCCGCGACTTGATGGTTATCAGACCTGTGCCTTAATAAAAAATAATAAAACATTTAAAGATACACCGGTCATCATGTTGTCCAGCAAAGATAGTATTTTTGACCGCGCACGTGGACGCATAGTTGGTTCGACTCAGTATCTGACAAAACCGTTTACCAAAGAAGATTTAATAGGCGCAATTAAAGAGTATGCAACTGCGAGTTAACAGATCAGAGATCTAGTAGTTGTATAGATAATCAGGAAAAAAGAAAAAATAAGGATAAGAATGTGATGAAAAGCTTCATTCGATAACAAATATAAAGTGGTGAGTGAGTATGGCAAAAGTAATGATAGTTGATGATTCTCCGACAGAAGTACATGTGTTGCAGACCATGTTAACCAAGAATGGTCATGAAGTTGTAGTAGCTACTTCGGGAGAAGAGGGTGTTGATATGGCTAAATCCGAAATGCCTGACCTGATTTTGATGGATGTGGTAATGCCGGGGATGAATGGGTTTCAGGCTACACGACAGATATCTAAAGCTAACGAGACTTCATCGATTCCTGTGATCATGGTAACAACAAAGGATCAGGAAACAGATAAGGTCTGGGCGATGCGTCAGGGCGCCAAAGATTACATCGTTAAGCCGGTGCAGGAAAAAGCATTGATTGAACATGTGAATATGGTGCTTTCAGCCTGAGTGGCTGGGTTACATATTGACTGTACATATAACAGTTATATGTTTGTAAATAATAAGAACAAGAATAATAGATGAATACGAGTGACCCATTTAATTTGCTGCTGGACCTGGAGAGGCGAACGTTGGAAGGCTCTTCCGGCTTGCCTACACTTGATCAGGTCAATGATGAATGGGTCGGTGTAGGTTTCAGGATCGGAGATTCCAGATTGATAGCATCGATGTCTGAAGTAAAAGAGATACTGGATCTTCCTGAATATACATTAGTTCCAGGTGTAAAGCCCTGGATCGTCGGTGTTGCAAATGTTCGCGGTAACTTGCTTCCTATTCTTGATATGAAAGCCTACCTCTTGGGAGAAGATATCAAGCAACGACAGAAGGGCAGGGTTATCGTTATCGACTATAAAGGTTTCAATACAGGGCTGATCGTGGAGGAGATATATGGCATGCGGCATTTCAGGGAAGCTGATATCACCGCTGATATACCCAAGGTGCCTGAAGATATCTCACCGTATATAGATAGAGCCTTCAAACAGGACGAAGAACACTGGCCGGTATTTGATTTTAATGAGATGGCACAAGACGAACGATTCGCACATGCCTCTTTGTGATTTATAAAGAATATAATAATTTTATAAAAAATATAAAAATAGATAAGTTGAAGAGACTACTTAATACGTTATCAACAGATGTGGGCGAAATTAAGTTGATTGGAGAGAATGCCTTATGAGCGCAGACAAAAAAAACATTGCAATCGGAAAACCTTTGGTCATCATTGGTTTGTTGCTAGCAGTATTCATTATTCTTATGTTAGGCAGCCTGGTTTATGTGGCAGATAAACGAGCGACCTTGCAGCGTCATGTAGAGTTGTCTGCTGAGCAGCTACTGTTATCACAGCAGATGGCGACTTTTTCACTGGGTGCATCATCCGGTAATGAAGAAGCCTTTGATCGCTTACTGAAATCTCGAATAGAGTTCGATAATATTTTAACTACTTATCGTTCCGGTGACATTGTTACATCGGCGATCGCTCCAAAGTTACTACCAGATCTCGATGCGGTTGAATCAGACTGGGGTAATTACAGGAATAGTATTGAAGTGATTCTGAATGGTCGCCAGTCAATTTCCGAAGTAAGAGAACTCTACCAGGTGATTGAAAGTTTTATTCCTCAGATGCTGACCTACTCAGATGAGGTTGTCGGTGTATTGATCAGGAAAGATTCTTCTCCACGTCAGGTCTATCTCGCAACACGTCAGATGATGTTGTCACAGCGTATTAAGAATAACCTTAATCAGGTTTTGGCCGGTGGTGAAGCGGCGGCGGCTGCGGCAGACAGGTTCGGTCGTGACGCAGCATTGTTTGGCCGGGTGCTTGAAGGCCTGTTGAAAGGTTCTGAAGGTCTCCGTATCGAGAAAGTGAAAGACAAAGAGGCCGTCGCCAAGTTACGCGAAGTGGCAATGTTGATTAGCGCCGTCAGCGATAACATTGCAGGTATCCTTGAGCTCTCTCCGGAACTGTTCGAGGTAAAAGATGCTGCTGGTCTGGTAAGTGGTAACTCTGAAAAGATCCTGTCAACACTTGAATCTTTCCAACAGAAGATTATTGCTCAGGGTGAAGAGCTCGACTTTATCCAGCTGGTCGGTGTTGGATTTGGTGGTGTCGCGGTATTACTCATCATCATCGGCGGTATCCTGTTGCTTAAAGAAGCGAGAAAACGTGAGGAAAACGCGTTAGAAAATAATAGAAGAAACCAGCGAGCCATTCTGCGCTTACTGGATGAGATGGCGAACCTTGCGGATGGTGACCTGACAGTACACGCTACGGTGACTGAAGAGATCACCGGCGCCATCGCTGACTCGGTGAACTTCACCATCGACGCGCTGCGTACCCTGGTTACGACGATCAATAATACAGCATCAGAGGTAACCCGTTCTACAGAGAAGACACAGCAGACAGCGAACGAGCTGGCGCAGGCTTCTAACCAGCAGGCACGTGAGATTGCCTCGGCCAGTGCCGCGGTGACCGACATGGCTGAATCCATGCTGACGGTATCCCATGACGCGGATAACTCTGCAAGCGTTGCGGCTCAGTCTATGGATATCGCGCAGAAAGGTGCACAGGTGGTACGAAATACTATCGGCTCGATGGAGAAGATTCGTGAGAACATCCAGGAGACATCAAAACGTATTAAACGTCTCGGTGAGTCATCACAGGAGATTGGTGATATCGTGGGACTGATTACTGAGATTGCTGACCAGACGAACATCCTGGCGTTGAATGCTGCGATTCAGGCATCGACAGCAGGTGATGCCGGTCGTGGTTTCGCGGTGGTAGCGGATGAGGTGCAACGACTGGCTGAACGAGCCGGTAATGCGACCAAGCAGATCGAGGGTCTGGTAAACACGATTCAGGCGGATACCAACGAAGCCGTCAAGTCCATGGAAATGAGTACCGCAGGTGTGGTAAGTGGTGCATCGATGGCCGAGGATGCGGGTGTGGCACTGAAAGAGATTGAGGATGTATCGACCGAGTTGTCTAACCTGATTAAAGGTATCTCTGACTCAACTAAACAGCAGTCAAAAGTTGCGATGTCAGTATCAGACTCGATGAACGTGATTCAGGAGATTACCCTGCAGACATCTGAGGGTACCGAAGAGACATCGAACTCACTTACTGCACTTAACGAACTTTCAGCCGAACTGGGCCGCTCGGTATCAGGCTTCAAGTTACCGTCTGCCATCGATGAAGATAATGTCGATACCGTTATTCTAGAGAATCAGGCTTAAGGTGATCTGGCATAGGTGATCAGGTTATGAGTGTTGATAATACGGTTGAATATAATTCACTTAGCTGGGTAAAGGCGCAGCTCGATGATGTTCTGTCTGATGCACAGGCGAACCTCAATGAATATATAGAAAATAAGACTGAGGAAAACCTTGAGAACTGCATCGAGCATCTGCAGCTGATATACGGCACACTGCAGATGGTAGAGATCTACGGTGCTGCCATGCTCGCCGAAGAGATGCGCTTGACAACGACAGCCCTGCTGGAAGGTAATGTCGAGCGAGCCGAAGATACCTATGACGTATTGATGCGTGCGATGCTGCATCTGCCGGACTATCTCGAAGGCATACAGGCTGGCAAAAAAGATGCTCCTATCTCGTTGATGCCGCTGTTCAACGACCTGCGCACCGCGCGTAAAGAAGGCCTGTTGTCTGAAAGCGTGCTGTTCTCGCCGGACATCGAAAATGCAGAGATGACATCTGATAGTTATGATGCGGCTGCGATAGAGGCTGGTAAGCTGCAAGGTGAGGTCAAACGATTACGCACACATTACCAGCTGGGTCTGCTCGATTATATCCGTAACAACAAGGAACGGGTTGGTCTGCAGCGTATCAAGGCAGTGCTCAATTCTCTCGAAAAGGTTTCCAGTAGTGACCAGGTAAGACGTGTATGGATGGTTTCCGCTGCCCTGGTAGAAGGTCTCATCAAGCAGGGTATCGATACTAACCTTAGTATCAAGATGTTACTGGGCGCTATAGACCGCCAGTTGAAACTTGTGCTGGATGAAGGTGAAGAAGAATTCAGTAAAAACTATTCTAAAGAATTACTCAAGAACATACTGTATTACGTCGGTCTGAGCAGGGTTGATAGTAAGTCTATATCCGCAGTAAAAGAAGCATATAACCTGGATGATCTCATCCCGCAGGAGACTGATGATTCAGGTGTAATGATCGGTGGTCTCAATGCTGACCTGTTCGATACAGTGTCGAAAGGCATTACTGAAGACCTGGTACAGGTTAAAGATGTTCTGGAACTATTCATGCAGAGCAATGACCAGAGCCTTGAGCAACTGGAGCCTGTGGCCGAGCAGTTAGGAAAGATAGCCGACACCTACGGTATGTTAGGTATGGGTCACGTGCGTCAGTCTATTATGGATCAACGCGATGTGGTACAGAAAATCATCAAGGGTGAAGTCGAGATCAGTGAGCCAGTAGTCTCGAATGTGGCTTACGAGTTACTCAACGCCGAGTCTGAACTAAAAGATTATATCGATTCACGCTCCGGTTTCATCGATATGAATCGAGAGCATGAGGGGCAGGCGGTGCCTGCTGCCGAGTATCGCCAGGTGGTTTTCACTGTAGTATCGGAAGGCCTGAAAAATTTCAGTGAAGCGAAAGAAGCTGTGCTTGCCTATGTCTCGGGTATAGGTGACAAAGAACAGCTAAATATTATCCTAAGCCGTCTCGAAGAAGTTCGCGGTGTCTCGATGATGCTACCTCTGGGGCGTGTCGAATCACAGATAGAAAAACTGCAGAAGTATATACGTGTTGCACTGCTCGATAATAACCATAAGCCAGACGCCAAGGAGCAGGATACGGTTGCTGATGTAGTAACTTCAATCGAGTATTTCTTTGAAGCTCTGTCCGAAGGACGTCCAGGTGTTGAGCAAGGTCTAAATGCCGGCGATGAGGCGGCGGAAATACTGGTCAAGATTACGCAGTCATATGGTGATTCAGTCGATGCAGGAAACCGGCTGGAGCAGGAAGTAGAACCTGCTGAACAGGCTATAGAAAATCTTGTTATAGAAGAAGTGGCTGATGATCAAGCAGGAGAGAAGCAAGCGACCGAGCCTGAGTCAGAGGCCGTAGCAGAAAAGAAAACTGAAGAAGCGCAACAGGACATCAGTGAATACGCGATACTAGCCGATGATGCCGATGAAGAGATCGTCGAGATATTTATCGAAGAAGCGGTGGAAGTGCTTGGTGAGCTGCATGCATATCTACCGCAATGGAAGGCAAACAATGATGATGAAGAGGCACTGGCAGTAGTCAGACGAAGCTTCCATACATTAAAAGGCAGTGGCCGTTTACTCGGTGCAAACCTTATAGGCGAGTTTGCATGGAAGTTTGAAAACATGCTCAATCGCATCATAGATAATAAGATCAATGTAAGCCAGCCACTGCTACATGCACTCGATGAAGCACTCGCTGTGCTGCCACAACTGATTGAGCAGTTAAAGGGTAACCGCGAACCAGTCGATAATATCGCGCAGCTAATGTCTACTGCAGATGCGTTAGCAGAAGGCAGGGATGTGGTGATCGAAAGTACGGCACCTGTTGCTGCTGAAGCAATACCAGCAGAGCCGATTATTGAAGAACTGGTGGCAGAAGAGCCGGTTATTGAAGAACTGGTTGCCGAAGAACAGGTCATAGAACAGCTGCACATAGATGAGGGCGATGAAGAAATAGAGATCTCCATTGCTGATGAAACTGATCTGATCGAATTAGAGCCTGTGGCTGAGGATGTCGTTGAAGATATCTCTGATCTTGAAGTGTCCGTCGATGAGCCTGAGCCTGCCCTGGAAGAAGATTCAGTCGAGCAAGATTCTTTTGAGTCATTGACTGTCGATGTGGAGGATGTATCGGTCACAGAAGCGGGCGATATCGAAAGTGCTGAAGATGTTATTACCCTGGATTCTGTCCCACTAGAAGAGGATGACTTCGATTTAGAGCTTTCTGCAGGCGAAGAAGTAACAGATGAAGGCAGCGAGATATCAGATGATGAGATGTTGATCGATCTATCTGAAACATCTGAAGCTAATGAAGAGTTCGAGATAGAGATCGATGAAGGTGAGTCTGTCATTGAGGTGGCAGATGAAGATCTGGATCTCGATCCGATGTTGCTCAAGATATATTATGATGAAAGCCAGAGCCATATTTCAAATGTCAGGCAGCTGCTTGATGAGTCTGTAGAGAAAAATAAACCTTTAAAAGCAGATAAGAATCTTATACGTGCATTCCATACGCTTTACGGAAGTGCCCGCACTGCAGATGTTGAAGCGATCGCTGATATAAGCGGCGCTGCTGAAAAATATGTGAAAGCTCGCCAGGAAGGCGGCCAGGATGATATCCCTGATGAGGTGACCAGCGTACTGAGGGAGATCGAGCATGCTATAGCTGAGATGTTATCACTTGTCGAAAACGGAAAATTACCAGCCCATGACAAGGCGTTACAGGACAAGATCAATAAGGTTGTTCAGCACGAGATACAGGACCAGTTGCAGAGATCATGGCAGGACAAGTCAGTGCCAGCAGATGAGACTGGAGCGGTTGTAGCAGATGCCGGGCATGCCGATGAAACTCCCGATGTCGAGGTAATAGTAGAAGAGTCAGAGGTAGAAGACATAGCCTCGGATGATGAACTCAGTATCGAGATGGCTGAGTTGGAACCAGGTGCTGAAGATGTTTCGGATAGTGAGATTGAAGCTATAGATGAAGCTGAAAGTGCTGCCAGTACTGCAATACCAGTCAGGCATGAAACTATAGAAGAAACATCAGTAGCGATGTCTTATGCGGATATCGATGATGAATTGATCGATATATTCCTCGAGGAAGCAGACGAGTTACTGGAAAACTGTGAGGAGACATTAAGCGAGATCAGAAATACTCCAAACTCCACAGAACATATACATCAGTTGCAGCGAAACATGCATACCTTGAAAGGTGGTGCGCGTATGGCTGAGTTAACACCAGTAGGTAACCTGACACATAACCTCGAATCACTGGTGGTCCTGGTCGATGAGAATAAAGTTAATGCAGATAAAGCACTGTTTGATCTGTTGCAGGAATCACTGGATATTCTGACTGGCATGCTAGGTAATGTCAGAAAGCGTGAACCACTGTTAACGGCAAATAATCTGAATAATCGTATCGAGATGTTGATGCGAGGTGAAGTCGAAGAAAAACGTTCAGTCGAACGCTTCGATGTTGATTTGAATGAACTCGAATCAGGTGAGTATGATGAAGAGCTGGAAGATATCGATATCTCCTCTCTATTGCCTGGCGCTGCTGCCAAGACACAAGCAGAAGAAACCAGGAAACAGGAAACCGAAAAACAGGCTGCAGACAAACTGGCTAGAAGAGCTGACGATGAGGAGAGACCTCATTGGGGTGAACGTGCCACCGATGTGAGTTTCAAAGACTCACAGGAGCAGGTCCGTGTCCGATCTGACCTGTTGAACAGCCTGGTCAACTATGCTGGTGAGGTGAATATCTATCATGCTCGGATGGGTAAACAGATATCCGACTTCGGTTTTAACCTGTCCGAGTTGACACAGACTGTAGTACGACTGAAAGAACAGTTAAGAAAGCTTGAGATCGAAACCGAGATACAGATCCGTTCTGGCTACGAGCAGGCGTCGGAAGAATTTGATGAGAATTTTGATCCGCTGGAGATGGATCAGTACTCAACGATGCAGCAGCTGACACGAAGCCTCGGTGAAACCGCGGGTGACGTTGAGAGTATCAACGACATCCTGAAAGAGATCACACGTGATTCTGAGACCCTGCTGGTGCAGGAGTCACGTATCAGTACCGACCTGCAGGAAGGTCTGATGCGAACACGCATGGTCCGTTTTGGTGGTTTGTCGTCACGTTTGCGTCGAATCGTCCGCCAGATATCACGTGAGCTGGGTAAAGAGGTCGAAGTAGAGATCATCGGAGACAGCAGCGAAGTCGATCGTACTGTACTCGACCGGATTATCGCACCACTCGAGCATATGTTACGTAATGCTGTGGCCCATGGTATCGAATTACCTGAAGTGAGGAAGTCACTCGGAAAAAATGAGACTGGTAGAATCCAGATAAGCGTCGACAGGCAGGGTACTGACGTGGTCATCGATGTTATAGATGATGGCTCTGGTATCGATGTCGATAAAGTTCGGGCAAAAGCCATAAAACAGGGCTTTATCTCGGCTGATTCTAATCTGTCAGATCATGACGCGTTACAGTTTATCCTGCAATCAGGTATCAGTACGGCTGATGAGGTTTCACAGGTAGCAGGTCGTGGTGTCGGAATGGACGTTGTCGATAGTGAGATCAAGCAACTGGGCGGTGTGCTGGATATTGAGACTCAGCAGGGTAAAGGCACCACTTTCCATATACGTTTACCACTCACGCTCGCGATTAACCAGGCGCTGCTGGTAAGCACCATAGATGATATTTTTGCTATTCCATTAGCGAGTATCGAGGGCGTGGTTCGAATTACAGGCCTGGAATTACAGCGTTTCTATGATAGCGAGAACAGTCATTACGAGTTCAACGGCATCGAGTATGAGTTGAAACATCTCGGTGGTATGTTAACTGGAAACCAGGGTGATTACTCTAAACAGCTACAGCTGTTCCCGGTATTGCTGGTACATGTTGGTGATAAGCATTTCGCGCTTCATGTCGATGACATGTTAGGTCGACGTGAGATCGTGGTGAAACCAGTTGGCTTGCAGATCGGCAGCGTCCGTGGCATCGCTGGAGCCACCATCCTTGCAGATGGACGAGTAGTATTGATCCTCGAGATGTCTGCACTTGTTGTTGCTGATAGCCTGTTTAAAGAGCATATACCTGTCGTAGAAGAGGCTGAACCTGTCATCGTTGATGAGCGTAAAACGATCATGGTGGTGGATGACTCTATTACCATCCGTAAGGTTACAGAGCGCATGCTCTCACGTTATGGTATCGATGTGATATTGGCGAAAGACGGGGTTGACGCAACCAATCAGTTACAGGAACGTATGCCAGACCTTATGTTGCTCGATATCGAGATGCCACGTATGGACGGGTTTGAGGTTGCCAGCTTCGTGAGGAATGATGACCGTCTGAAAAACCTGCCCATAATCATGATCACCTCGAGAACAGGGTCCAAGCATAAAGATAAAGCGATGGAGATCGGTGTCAACAAATATCTTGGTAAGCCATTCCAGGAAGATGACCTGGTAAGTAATATTAACGATATATTGCATACTGCATTCTAAGTAACTAGATTATAGAAAGTATCAGAGATTAGTTTATGGCTGAAGACAAACAAGAAATAAAATGCGTCATTCTTACACTGCGTAAGGAGAACGTTATCGTGCCCAACGCGCTGGTCGCCGAGATTGTCTCTGTAAAAGATATCGAGCAGAGCGAGACAGGTCCTGACTGGTACCTCGGAGATATGACGTGGCGAGGTGCAGGTGTCCCGCTACTCTCCTTCGAGGCGTCCGGCGGAGAGAAGATTTCCAAGGTTAACCTGAATACGCAGGCTGTGGTGTTATACGCGGTCGGTAAGTCAGGCAAAATAAGTGAGCAGCCTTATCTTGGACTGGTGATGTCAGGTGTTCCTCATGTCAGTCACTTTACCCGCGATCAGATAAAAAGTGATGATGAGGTAGAGGAGACGCATCCGATGGTCGCGCAAAAAGTACGTATCAATGGTGCCAGTGTCAGTATTCTTGATGTTGATGCCATGGTGGAGATGGTAGAGCAGCTGGCTGCCTAGTATTCTTCTCTCGTCACTGTTACGCATCGTATCCTATAGATCACCCCAAAGTGTTTGAACAGCACTGATCACTGCTGGTCCTGCAGTTTCAGTACGCAGAATTCTTGGGCCAAATCTAATATTATTAAATCCATCACTAGTCAGCCCCTCTCTTTCATCATTGTTTAATCCGCCTTCCGGGCCGATAAATATTTCTATTCCTGTATGACTGTAGTCCGATTCTTTTAGAGAGTCGTTCGCTGCAGGATCAAGGTTTAACTTTAGTGCATCAGGACTTAGTAATGAAGCTAATTCTTTCAATGAAGTAATGCCCACAATTTCAGGTATGAGACAACGACCAGACTGTTCACAGGCGCTGATGGCAACCTTACGCCAGTGTTCGAGCTTTTTTGTTTCTTTTTCTTTTGTCAGCCTGTAGTTGGAGCGTTGGCAGATTACAGGTATGATCCTGTTGACACCGAGCTCAATGGATTTTTGAATTGTAGTCTCCATCCTGTCCTGTCGAGATAGTCCCTGTATCAAGGTGATTGATATACTGGATTCTTTATTGACCTCTATCCGCGACTCGATCGAGAGCGATGTCTTTTTAGGGTCAGTGTCGATAGTCTTGCAGAGATAATCATAACCATCACCATTGAATAGTATTACATCTGCTCCCGGTTTACTGCGTAATACGCGGATCAGGTGGTTGGAAGCATTTGCATCAACTCGTGTGCTGTCGCCGCAGTGCAGGTCGCCACCATGATATAAACGTGTGATACGCATTATCCTGTTCGCAATCTAAAGGGAGAGGTTCTTCCATATAGCATTGGTGTTGTCTGCCTGGTTCAATGTGTAAAAGTGTAAACCGGGTGCGCCCTGCTCCAAAAGTTGATTGCATAATCTGCTGACGACATCGAGGCCAAAGGCCTGCAGGCTTTCCTTGTCATCAGCATAGGCTTCCAGCTGTTTTCTTATCCAGCGCGGAATCTCTGCCCCGCAAGCATCTGAAAACCTGGTCAGGCTGGCAAAATTTGTAATCGGCATGATACCTGGTGTTACCGGGATACTGATGTCTGCCTTGTGACAGTTGTCGATGAAACGCAGGTAGGCGTCGATGTTGTAGAAGTACTGTGTTATGGCGCCATCAGCACCTGCGGCTACCTTGTTCTTAAAGTGTTCGAAATCACTCTGTGGTGATTCAGATTCAGGGTGGTACTCAGGGTATGCGGCTACTTCTATAGTGAAGTGATCACCGCTTGATTCCCGTATGAATGATACCAGTTCATTGGCATGAGACAGCTCCCTGGTCGATTCTCCTGTTTCAGGTATGTCGCCTCTGAGTGTCACCAGGCGCGAAACGCCAAGCACTTTATATTGATCTAGCAGGTCTGTAATCTGCTGCTTGCTGGAGCCGATACACGATATATGCGGTGCTACATTGATGTTTTTTTTCGCCAGTAGTTTTACTACTTCCAGAGTGCTGTCGCGTGTTGTGCCGCCAGCACCAAAGGTTACCGAGTAGTATTCTGGTTGAAAAGTTTGATCAAGTTTTTTTTGTGTTAGCAACAGTTTTTCGACACCGGCTTCCGTGCGTGGTGGAAAAAACTCGCAACTTAGAGATGCGGCCGAGCTGGTCGGTCGATTATTTGCATTCATATGAAACTCACGAAATCCTTTGTATGAAGATGCAGATATTAATATCGGTAATGTTCAGGCTTGTATGGGCCATCGACAGGGACATTAATGTAATCGGCCTGCTGCTGAGATAGTGTTGTCAGTTTTGCTCCGACCTTCTTCAGGTGCAGGCGTGCTACTTTCTCATCAAGTTTCTTTGGCAGGATATAAACACGGTTTTCGTAGTTTTCACTGTTCTTGTAGAACTCGATCTGTGCCATCACCTGGTTGGTGAACGAAGCTGACATGACAAAGCTAGGGTGGCCAGTGGCACAGCCAAGGTTTACCAGTCGACCTTTGGCTAATATTATGATGCGTTTGCCATCGGGGAAGATCACATGGTCGACCTGTGGTTTGATCTCAACCCATTCATATTTTTCCAGAGAGGCGATGTTGATCTCAGAATCAAAGTGACCGATGTTAGATACGATAGCTTCGTTCTTCATGGCTGCCATGTGGTCGTGGTCGATCACGTTGACATTGCCTGTTGTAGTGACAAAGATATCACCCAATGGAGCAGCTTCATCCATCTCGACGATGCGATAACCTTCCATAGCCGCCTGAAGAGCACAGATAGGATCGATCTCTGTTACCCAAACTGTCGCGCCCATACCGCGGAAAGCCTGGGCGCAGCCCTTGCCGACGTCACCGTAACCAAGCACGACGCAGATCTTACCGGCTATCATGACATCGGTTGCACGTTTTATACTGTCTATCAATGATTCACGGCAACCGTAGAGGTTATCGAATTTTGATTTGGTTGCAGAATCATTTACATTCATCGCAGGGAACAGGAGTTCGTCTTTTTCCTGCATCTCGTAGAGGCGGTGTACACCGGTCGTGGTTTCTTCGGTGACGCCTTTAACGCTGGCAGCGATGTCCTGCCATGTGGTCGAACCCGGTTTAAAGTTGCGGCGTAATACCTCAAGAACTGCCTTGTACTCTTCGTTATCGTCGTCTTTTGCTTGCGGTACAGCACCGGCTTTTTCGAACTCAACACCCTTGTGTACCAGTAAGGTAGCGTCACCGCCGTCATCGAGTATCATGTTAGGGAGTTTGCCATCGGGCCATAACAGCGCCTGCTCGGTACACCACCAGTATTCTTCGATGGTCTCACCTTTCCAGGCAAAGACCGGGATACCCTGGTCAGCGATTGCGGCCGCAGCGTGGTCCTGCGTCGAGAAGATATTGCATGACACCCAGCGTACTTCCGCACCCAGTGCGACCAGTGTTTCGATCAGCACGGCTGTCTGGATGGTCATGTGGATACTTCCCATGATGCGGCAGCCGGCCAGGGGCTGTTCGTCACCGTACTCTTCACGTAGTGCCATCAGACCTGGCATCTCGGTTTCAGCAATACGGATCTCTTTGTGGCCCCATTCGGCCAGTGAAATATCGGCGACTTTATAGTCTTGTTTTGAACTAGTATCTACAACAGCATTCATGCTCATCTCCTAATCTAAAATTAAAGAAATGAGCGCCGTTGTTAAAAAGATACCCTAACAGAAAAGGATTCTTGCTTCTGAGCCTGACAGTTTTCGGGTTTGACCGGTGTCTGTTGCAGCGCTCCTCAGAAATAGTTTGCGAATTATATCCCAGCAGCGGCCCTCAATGCATCCGCTTTATCGGTTTTTTCCCAGCTAAATTGCTCGTCTTCACGTCCAAAGTGGCCATAAGCTGCTGTTTTACCATAGATAGGCCGCAATAAATCCAGCATTTCTACGATTCCGCGAGGCTTTAGATTGAAGTGTTCGCGAATAAGTTCCACGATTTTATCATCTGATACCTTGCCGGTGCCAAATGTCTGGATCGATATCGATGTCGGCTCAGCTACACCGATGGCATAGGAAACCTGGATCTCACATTTTTCTGCGAGGCCTGCAGCAACGATATTTTTAGCGACATAACGGCCTGCATAGGCGGCCGAGCGGTCAACTTTAGATGGGTCCTTGCCGGAGAAAGCGCCGCCACCGTGGCGTGCCATACCGCCATAGGTGTCAACAATGATCTTACGACCAGTCAGGCCACAGTCACCCACTGGGCCGCCGATAACAAATATACCGGTCGGATTGACGTGGAATTTTGTGTCTTTGCTGATCCAGTGATCGGGCAGCTCATGTGTGATGATCTCATCGATCACAGCTTCACGCAGGGTTTCGTATTTGATATCGGGATCGTGCTGAGTCGATAAAACCACCGCGTCGATAGCCACTGGCTTGTCATCTTCATAACGGAAAGTAACCTGGCTCTTGGCATCGGGGCGCAACCAGGGCAGGGTGCCATTCTTGCGCAACTCGGCCTGGCGTTTTACCAGGCGGTGCGCATAGGTGATCGGCGCGGGCATGAGAACATCTGTCTCGTTGCTGGCATAGCCGAACATCAGGCCCTGGTCACCAGCGCCCTGTTCGTGGTCAGATGACTCATCGACGCCGGCAGCGATATCGGCAGACTGTTTGTCTATCGAGGTGATCACAGCGCAAGAGGCATAGTCAAAGCCCATCTCTGAGCTGTTATAACCGATCTCCTTGATCGTGTTTCTGACCACTTCCTGCATATCGACCCAGGCTGATGTGGTTATTTCGCCAGCGATTACCACCATGCCGGTGTTGATCATGGTTTCACAGGCAACCCGTGCCCTGGTATCCTGTTTGAAGATGGCATCGAGTACGGCGTCTGAGATCTGGTCAGCGACTTTATCAGGATGACCTTCTGAAACGGATTCGGATGTAAATAGGTGACTACTCATGTTTAAACCTTTCATTAAAGCAAGCGATGGCCTGCATTGTTAAATTTTTATACGGATATATTTACACCACCATCCCTGGCTCCTTGCGACATACGACCACCACGGATGGTGGAAGTGCAGATATTGCAGGAGCAAATATCTGTCCGCCCATCCATGGGTATCGTCGCATCGCCATCCCTGGCTCTTTGCGACATACGACCGCCACGGATGGTGGAAGTGCAGATATTGCAGGAGCAAATATCTGTCCACCCATCCATGGGCATCGTCGCATCGCCATCCCTGGCTCTTTGCGACATACCGCCCATCCATGGGCATAAAAAAACCCGTTCAAGCTATTGCTAAAACGGGTTTTCGATGTTCTTTGGTTTCGAAACTCGCTTTAGCAGAATTTATAAAGCGCTCGCAATCTGAGGCAAATTAGCGCTGATGGGCAGTTATTATCCATCTATATTGACCGATGTCAAACTTTATTTGGTGCACAGTTCCAGGTATTCCTTCTGCTCTTCAGCGGTAAGCTGTTCATTGTTGTTTATCTTGTAGTTGAAATACTCGTCTCTATCATCGTAGTGTAATCGTTCGATCAGGTTTTTATAAACTTCTTTGATATTGTCAGTATTATCTGTTTCCGGTGTCTGTAGCATCGACAGTATATTCAAGGCTTTTTCATGTTCGCTATCGCGAAAACGTTCGAGCAGTGCTGCTGGGCTTATCTCGGGATTTGAATCGATGGTCTTCTGCAACTCGTAGAGCAGTGGCAGTCCCTTGGTAAAAGCATTCTGAAAATTATTTGGCACTTTATAGTGTGATGCCAGCGACGGGTTCTGCAGTAACAATGCGATGGCTATGCGTGTCTTGTTGTTTTGTACCAGCTGGCCACGTACTGGTTTGATAGTCTTTGAAACCGGTCTGTTCGCTTCGTCGGCGGAAGATATCCTGGATTCAAGATGCTGCTGGCTGAGGCCGACGAGTGAAGACAGTTCTTCTATCAGCAGATCTTTGAACAGGCTGTTGTGCATCTTTTGAATCAATTTATTGGCTTTGCTGGCAAGTAGAGCCTTGCCTTCCTTACTACTGATGTCCGATTCAGCTTTCAGGTTTTCGAATAAGAACTCTGACAGAGTAGTGGCATTTTTGATACGTTGTTCAAATGCATCTTTACCTTCCTTGCGGACCATAGTGTCGGGATCTTCCTTCTCGGGTAGAAAGAGAAATTTTGCCACCATGCCATCCCTGATGACAGAAAGGGTGTTTTCCAGTGCTCGCCAAGCGGCTTTCTTGCCGGCATTATCACCGTCATAACAGAAAATTATTTCGTGCGTGGTACGGAATGTTTTCTGGATCTGTTCGGTCGTTGTGGCTGTGCCTAATGAGGCAACGGCATAGTTGATTCCATGCTGTGCCAGGGCAACAACATCCATATATCCTTCCACCACGATGATGCGGTCGATTTTCCTTAACGCCTGTTTGGTCTCATACAACCCGTACAGTTCATAGCCTTTGTGGAATACAGCATTTTCTGGTGAGTTCAGATATTTGGGTTCACCCTGGTCGAGTATACGGCCACCAAAGCCGATGATACGGCCGCGCTGATCTGTGATCGGGAAGATGATGCGGTCGCGAAAACGGTCGTACGTCTTATTATTATCATTGATCACTACCAGTCCGGTCTTCTGTAGGGCCTGTAAGTGGTCTTTAGACTTTCCCAGGTGGCTGACAAGAAAATCCCAGCCTTCAGGCGCATAGCCGATCTTGAATTGCCTGGCGATCTCACCACTCAAGCCACGTTGTTTCAGGTAGTCGATAGCACGCTGGGATGTCTTAAGCTGCTGCTGGAAAAGATCGCTGGCCTGTTTCAATATATCATAAAGAGGCTGTTTTTCCTGTCGCTGTTGATGTGAGCGGCTATCTTCTTCGTGAGGTACGTCGAGATGCTGATCTGCTGCCAGTGATTCGATGGCGTCTACATAACTCAGGTGTTCGTAGTCCATAAGGAAACCGATGACATTCCCTTTGGCATGACAACCAAAACAGTAATAGAATTGCTTGCTTTCGCTGACGGTGAACGAAGGCGTTTTCTCGTTATGGAAGGGGCAGCACGCAGTGTATTCCTTGCCTTTTCTTTTCAGTGGAACACGCGCGTTGATGACCTCGACGATATCACTACGTGAGATCAGGTCATCGATAAAATTTTGTGGGATCAGACCTGCCACGACTTTTTTAAGGGTGCAGATTGACGAATGATAGCTGTCGCGGATTGAATATCCTTTCAAATTCAACGATGGCGTAACGGTCAGTCATGCCTGCGATATAGTCTGAAATGCCACGTGCGATGCCTCTCTCACCATGTCTGTCTTTGAGTATATTACAGTGCTCCAAAGCTTCGCTAGGTAAGATCTTCAAATCGTCCATGAAGGCATTAAACAGGGCTTCGATAACATCCGCCGCTTTTTTGGTCATGCGATGTACGCGGTAGTGCTGGTACAGTTCTCTGCGAAGGAACTGTTTCAACTCGAGTTTTTTCTCACTCATCTCTTTACTGAAAGCCATAATTTTCTGTCCCTGATTGCGTACATCCTCGACGGTATTCAGGCCTGCATCTGCAATATTCTGCCTCGAGGTATCGATCAGGTCGACCACCATCACATTGATCATGCGACGTATGATCTCGTGAATAAGTTTCTTATCGTCGAGACTGGAATATTGCTTGTTGACGATGTCGTACTGAGTACGGAATAGTTCAATATTCAACAGCTCATCGATGTTGATCAGACCGTAACGAATGCCGTCATCTATATCGTGATTATTGTAAGCGGTTTCATCAGACAGGTCGGTCAGCTGTGCTTCCAGGCTGGGCTGGGTTTTCTCGAGAAAGCGTTTGCCTACATCGCCGAGATCTTTTGCATTACTCATGGCGCAGTGTTTCAGGATGCCTTCACGTGTCTCAAATGTCAGGTTGAGGCCATTGAAGTCGGCATATTTCTGTTCCAGCTTGTCGACAACGCGCAACGACTGGATATTGTGTTCGAAACCGCCAAAATCTTTCATGCAGTCGTTTAGCGCTGTCTGCCCGGCATGGCCAAAAGGTGTATGACCGAGGTCATGGGCGAGCGCTATCGCTTCACTCAGGTCTTCATGCAGCTGTAACTCTCGTGCGATACTGCGAGCTATCTGTGCGACTTCGAGCGAATGCGTTAAACGGGTACGGAACAGGTCGCCCTCGTGGTTTACGAATACCTGGGTCTTGTATTCCAGTCGTCTGAATGCAGCAGAGTGAATGATGCGGTCACGATCGCGTTGATATTCATTGCGGTAAGTCGGATGTGTCTCTTCATGCATGCGTCCGTATGAACGCATGTCATTACATGCATATGATACTAATCGTCCACTGTAGCTGCTGTTCATGATCATTATCCCGTTCTACAAGTCTCGGGCTGCAATGGAGTGTTGTATGGCTTTTTTCAGGTCGTCCAGTGTGTAATCATCAGTTACCACTGACTTGCCGATACCTTTCATCAATACCAGGCGCAGTACTCCATCCAGTACTTTCTTATCAACTGACATCAGCTCGAGAAATTTATCAGCGCTCATGGAGGCGGGCGCTTTACAGGGCAGTTTTGCCTGTTCGATAAGCTTGAACGTTCTTTGCATGTGTTCATCGCTCATCCAGCCCATCTGATTAGACATCACTGCTGCCATACACATGCCGGCGCCTACTGCTTCGCCATGCAGCCATTCACCATATCCCATGCCGTTTTCTATAGCGTGGCCAAAGGTATGGCCGAGATTGAGCAGGGCGCGCTTGCCGCTCTCGCGTTCATCGGCGGCGACGATATCGGCTTTGCTCTGGCAGGAGACTTCGATAGCATGGCTCAATGCCGCTCTGTCCCTCGATAGCAGGGCCTGCATATTGATCTCCAGCCAGTCGAAGAACTCTGGGTTAGAGATCAGGCCGTATTTGATAACCTCTGCGAGACCGGCGCTTAACTCACGATCGGGCAGGGTGTCTAATGTATCGGTATCAGCAATAACGGCTTTAGGTTGATAAAACGCACCGATCATATTCTTGCCCAGGGCATGGTTGACGCCTGTCTTGCCACCAACAGATGAATCGACCTGGGATAACAGGGTGGTAGGTATCTGGATCAGGTGTACACCGCGCTGGTAACTGGCCGCTGCAAAACCTGCCATGTCGCCGACAACACCCCCACCCAGTGCGATGATGGTGGAGTTTCGGTCAAAACGGTTGCGCAGCAAGCTATCATAGATCTTGTTTAAAACTTCCAGGTTCTTGTACTGTTCGCCATCGGGCAGTATCACCGATTCGGTTTTTAGTCCGGACAGCATGGACTGGACTTTATCTAGATACAGCGGAGCGACGGTCTCATTGCTGACGATAAGGGCGCTATTGCCTGGTATATGTTGCTTTAACAGGTCATCCTGTCCGAGCAGTTTGTCGCCGATATAGATCGGATAACTGCGTTCGCCGAGTTCAACGGTGAGTGTGGTCATTATTTATTGAGTTCAATCTATTTTAGAGACTTAATGATAGCCTGAATCACGCTGTGAATCGAGTTGTTGGCTGTTTCGATGGTGTAATCTGCAGTAGCTTCATAAAGCGGACCGCGTTCTTCTAGCAGGCGTTTGAGGATGTCTTCAGCAGGCTCGTCTGCATGCAGCAGGGGCCTGTTCTTATCCTTGCTGGTTCGGTCGATCAAAGTTTTCAGGTTGCTTTTCAGGTAGAACACCGTGCCCCGGTTGATCAGGTGGTTGCGGTTTTCACTATCTAATACTGCGCCGCCACCGGTAGCGAGGATGATATTTTTTTTCTGTGTGAGTTCGTCGATGATATCGGCTTCACGTTTCCTGAAGCCTGCTTCCCCTTCTTTTTCGAAGATCAGCGGGATATCAGCTCCGGTGCGCTCCTCTATGACACGGTCGCTGTCGTAAAAGTCCATCTTTAATTTACGCGATAGCTGGCGGCCGACAGTGGTTTTGCCGGTACCCATCAGACCGATTAAGAAGATGTTATTTTGATTCGACATAAATTTCATACGGGCACAAAAAAAGCGACCCGGCTTTTGGAGAAAAGCGCAGGTCGCTTAGCATAACAGAAATATCAGGGTACTGTAGGCGGCCCATCCATCTCTAAAGCGATATCTGTCCAGATATAAGAAGTGGTTCTCGGGCTACATAGAGAACTATGAGTGCAGCTAGGGCTGTTCAATAAAGAATCACCGATATCATGCACGCCGTTAGCGCCCGTTGGGTCGTTACCGTTAACCACATCGATCACCCCTTCGCCGGTATCGAAGCTGTCGCTTTCGTTGATATCTATAAAAGGTTCTTCACGGTCATCGAAAGTCGTATCTGAATCATCAAATACTCCATTACCGTTAGTGTCAGTGAAACTCTCTTCACCCAGCGTCCAGGCGGTAATGGTTGTGCGGTTGTTCACAGGGTTAGGTCCGCCGAATGATGTTTGCCAGGTGACTGTGCAGATGCCATTTTCTGTAATACAACTAGGTTCGATTAATCCCCATTCGGTGGCAAAAAAGACGGTATGCGCGTCAGTGAGTAACTGGTTATTGCGGTCACCGACTTTGACAGTGATAGTCAATGAAGTATCAGTCGCAGTGCCGGTCAAGGGGTCAAATATTGGCGGTTGTACGTCTTCTGACAGTATAGACAGGTTTTTTTGTGAGACCAGGCCTGCATTTGTTGGCGCGTCAGATAAATTAGGCGTTTCAAATTCGCTGTTGTCATCACTGCAGCCAGCCAGGAATAATGTGCTGCTGGCCAGCAGGGGGGCGATCATTAAAAAGCGGTTGTTCATGTCTGTTTCTTCCTTACCTAAATATCAGGTAGTTATCTAAAGTGAGAGAGCATCTTTAAGGATTTTAGGTGTAACAAATACAAGCAACTCCCGTCTTTCGTCGCTTTCCAGTGTGTGTCTAAAGAAATAACCGATCAATGGTATATCACCGAGGAAAGGCACTTTATCAACTTCATCACGCGTGATCTGCTGATAGATACCACCGAGTACCACGGTGTCTCCATTATTTACTAATACCTGGGTGCTGACTTCACGAGTATCGATACTCGGGATGCCTGCGAAAATATCGCCGACAGTATCATTGTTGACTGCAAGATCCATGATGACGCGGTCATCCGGTGTGATCTGAGGGGTGACTACGATACTTAATACGGCTTTTTTAAATTCGACCTGTGTGGCACCGCTCGATGAGGCTGACAGGTAGGGGATCTCTACACCCTGTTCGATATAGGCTTCATGCCGATCGGCAGTAACGACTCGCGGGCTCGATATAACCTCACCTTCATTCTCTGCCTGCAGGGCGGATATCTCGAGGTCGATCAGTGAACTGCCACTCAATACCGCAAATGCCAGGCTACCAGCAGCAGCGCCGGCTGTAGCCAGGTTAACGTTGAGGCGGTCTGTCGCATTAACACCACTTGGTAGAATAAAGGGTTCAGGAGAACCAGTAGTGTTGATATTATCTAGGCCGCTTGATGCGATACTGTCTGCGCCTTCAAAGGTACCGGTGGTTACACCGAAGCCGCTACTGTTTGTTGCAGCCTTGGTGACGCCGAAACGAGATCCCAGTTCTTTGGTGAACTCATCCTGAGCGATAACGATGCGTGAAGAGATCATTACCTGGCGGATCGGGATATCCAGCTGTTTTAGTGTACGGCGAATCTCGGAAATGACCTCTTCGGTATCTTTTACGATAAGAGTGTTGGTGCGTTCATCGACGATCACACTGCCTCGTGGGCTGAGGATACCAGCAGACACGGGGGCACCCTCTTCACCGTCTCCACCACCGCCGCCACCGCTAAATAATGCAGCTAATTCAGTTACTTTAGCAAAGTTGATGGTAAAGAATGCACTTCTGATAGGGGCGAGCTCTGTAATTGACTGCTGTGCTTCCAGGTCAATCTTCTCCTGCGCTGCGATCTCTTCACTCGGTGCGATCATCATCACAGTACCGGATTCACGCTTGGATAAACCTTTGGCTTTCAGGATGATGTCGAGCGCCTGATCCCATGGTACATTCTTCAGGCGTAAGGTCAGGTTGCCGTCAACGGAGTCACTGACTACGACATTGAGGCTGGTGAAGTCTGCGATCAGCTGTAGCACTGCACGTACTGGAATATCCTGGAAATTGAGTGACAGCCGTTCACCGGTGTAACCAAACTTTTCCTTTTTAACTTCTTCAAGTTCTTCCTTACTGATCGGTTTGAGTTCGATAGTAAATATATTGTTTGCCTGGTAGGCAACATGCTCGAAGTCACTGCTGACAGGTTCGATCTCGACACGGACATTGTCGTCTTCTTCGAAGCTGCTCACCGACTTGACTGGCGTTGCGAAGTCGAGCACGTCAAGCGTCTGTCTTAATTCATCCGGTATTCTGATGCCGAGGAACTTGATCACGACCTTGCCGAACTCTTCGCTGATATCCATCGGGATATTGGCATCAGTCAGTTTGACAACGACTCTGCCTTCCCCGGCTTCACCGCGTCTGAAATCGATATTTTCTATACCACGAGGATTGTTTGAGAATCTGGCTGTTCCAGGAGCAGCGGCAGCGGCAGACGCTGTATTGGCCTCAAAGCCTGTTCCAGTTGATTCACTATCTAACGTTATTAATACATTCTTGCCCTGGGTAGTCACCTGGTAAGGGACTACCTCGGTCAAATTTAGAATAACACGTGTTTTAGTTTTGGTCGAAATGGTGGTAATTGACTGGGCGATACCGATACCGATTGGTTGCGAGCGCTTGGGTAGTTTGCTTGCTGTATTCTCAAAATCAAAAGCGATACGTGCTGGGTTATCGATGGTGAAGCTTAGCGGTGTTACAGCCTCGTTACTTAGCTCCAGACTGATCTGTATGCGGTTGCCGGTTAATGAAGAATATTGCACGCTCTCGATACTGTTAGTCGAAGTACCGGTTGCCGGAGTAACATTTGCAAATGCCAGTGTGCTTAGCAAGCAGAACAGTGACAACGTCTGTAAGATATATTTGCCCATAGCTATGGTGTGCCTTGAAACGTTCATGTTTTGCCCATTCGTTTTGTTGTTTATTATTTTTGACATCTTTTTCTCCACGCGCTCACAATTAGTGTCTGTAAATTAATTACCGCCAATTGCGATTGATGCATCTCTTTCTATATAACCGCCGATACCATCTGGTACGATTTCGACTAGATAGATAGCGGTTTCGTTAATTTCTAAGATTCGACCTTCGCTTTGCCCCATATAGTGACCCACCTGTACGCGGTGGACTATGTTCTGCGGGTCCTTGATCAGTCCCCATAGCTGGTCATTCTGCTCCAGGATGCCAACCATGCTGAGCGTGTCTAATGGGAATACCTCGAGTGGCTCTCTAGGGCGCGTTGAATCGGGGTTCAGTAAACTAGTCTTTGTGGTATCGTCGTCTTCCAGGTCGATGGTAGCAACGAATGGGTCACGCAGATCGCCAGCTGAATAGCTGAAACTTTCATATGGTTTAAACTGCGGGATCGGTTTTACACTGCCTACATGTGCAGACTTTTGCTGTGCGATAAATGTCTGCAGGTCAGAAATGTCCTGGCTACATGACGCCAGGCTAAACAGTCCGGCACACAGTATGCTGCGTCTTAAAATATGCATTATTGTGCTACCTCCGCAGACTCATCGAGGTACTGGTAGGTAATGGCAGTTAACTCCATCGTCAATTTTGCGCCTTCTTTTGAGTCCGAAGGCTTTATCGCAATATTCTGTACTGTTACGATGCGCGGCAAGGCGGCGACACCGCTGATGAATTCTGCAAATTCATGATAACGCCCAGTGACTTTAAGCTTGATGGGGTATTCTGAATAAAATTCCTTGGGCCGTAGTCCTTCAGGTTTGAAAAAGTCGATCTCCAGACCGGAGGATATACCTGTCTGCGAGATATCGGTCAGCAGTGTCTCGATTTCTGTCTCGTTTGGTAACTGTCTCAATAAGGTACCAAAAGAGGTTCGCATCTCTTCGAGTTGCTGTTTATAAGCTTCGAGGTTGGCGGCTTTTGCCTGTTTGTTGGTAAAAACAGTGCGCAGAGATTGCTCTTCAGCGATTACTTTATCGAGCTCAGCTTTCTGCTTCGTTGTATCGAGGAAGTAACCTGCTACCGCCAGTCCAATACAGAGGACGATGACAATCGCGGCCTTGACAAGAAGTGGCGCAGTACCAATCTTCTTGAGATCGTCGATATCCAGGTCGTTTAGGTTTATTTCGGAGAGATCCATTAGCTGTCTTCTCCTTTAGTCTTCTGTTTTTTTTCTTCTGGAGTAGTCTGTGAGGTGACCAGGGTGAAATCACTGCTTCTGAGTGTGCCCTCCTTGGTCTCGATCACTTTCAGCTTGGGTGTCGCCATCCAGTCTGAAGAATCGATATTCCTCATATAGGCTGAGACGCGGCCATTTGATTCAGCAACACCTTTGATTGTCAGCTGATCGCCTTCCTGTTTGATATCTCTAAGATATATACCTTCGGGAACGGTGCGAACAAAGTCATCGAACAGGTGTACGATCTGGGGACGTTGCTGCTGTAGTGACTGAATCACGTCCATGCGGGCCAGCAACTGTTCCTTGGTCTCTTCCAGGGCGTCAATCTGCTTGAGTGAAGCGTCAAGCGTGGCGATTTCATCCTGTAATATCTTGTTACGATATTTCTGGTGTTCGATCTGGTTGTCGAAGGTGACATGAACCATGAATATGAGGGCGGCAGTCAGAATCAGCGAAAGCACCGTAACGGTAGCAAACTGCCTGGTCTGTTCCTGTCGCTGTTCTTCGCGCCATGGGAGTAGATTAATATGTGCCATCAGTCAAAACTCCTCATCGCAAGGCCACAGGCTATCATCAGGGATGGTGCATCGTTACTTAAATTTTGTGGATTGACTTTAGAAGCCAGTGACATCTCTGCGAATGGATTGGCGATTACCGTCGTGATATCCAGCTGTGACTCGACCAGTTCATCGATTCCGGGGATGGATGCGCAACCGCCTGCCAGTACGATCAGGTCAACTGCGTTGTGCTGTCCCGATGTATAGAAAAATTGCAGGAATCGGCTTACTTGCTGTGCGATGGTCTCTTTAAACGGTTCCAGTACTTCCGGGATATAATTATCGGGCAGGCCACCTTCTTTTTTCAGTCGGCCTGCTTCATCATAGGCCAGGCCATAGCGGCGCATGATCTCTTCGGTCAGCTGTTTACCGCCAAAGCTTTGCTCTCGTGTATATATAAGGTGATTATTCTCTACTACATTGAGGCTGGTCATGGTTGCACCGATATCGATGACAGCGATGAGTTTGTCTTCGTTATCCTCTTCCATCTGGTGGCTTACCATCTTCGATGAGTTTTCGATGGTGTAGGCTTCGACATCAACGATCTTTGGTGTTAAACCACCCAGGGTTAGTGCGGCTGAACGTAATTCGATATTTTCACTGCGTGATGCGGCCAGTAATACGTCAACAGTATCAGGATTATTCTCTGTCGCACCGATGACTTCGAAGTCGAGATTGATCTCTTCCAGAGGGTATGGAATGTACTGGTCTGCTTCCATCTCGATCTGGCTTTCCAGCTCATCATCACTCAATCCAGTAGGCATGGTGATGATCTTGGTTATGACAGCAGAACCAGCTACCGCTACGGCAGCATCTTTTGTCTTGGTCCCTGATTTCTTTACCGCTTTCTGGATGGTTGCACCTACAGCCTCGACATCCTGTATATTCTTGTCGACAACGGCATTATCAGGCAGTGGCTCGACTGCAATGCTTTGCACACGGTATTTTTCGCCGTCCTGGGCCAGTTCGAGCAGTTTTACTGACGTCGAACTAATATCCAGGCCTAATATGGCTGATTTCTTGCGCTTAAAAAGACCCACGCGACTCCCCTAATTTATATATTTTAAAGGTAGTTATAGAATATATTATAATTTTTGCATTAAATATTAGCGGTAAGTCTGGAAAAATACTAGGTGGTAGACAACAATGTCGTAAAAATGTCTGTAAACCTATATACTTTGCCGCCTTGATAACACTTAATGACGCAGGTAATGGAACAGTGCGATTTCTAAATGTTTTTAAACTACTATTCATCATCGCTTTAGTGATGATGTCGCTTGCTGCCGCAGTAGCTGCTGGCGGTTATTTCTACCTAAACCCCAAATTACCCTCTATCGAGGGCCTGAGTAATGTTCAACTTCAGGTCCCACTACGTATTTATAGCAGTGATGGTGCATTAATGGGGGAATTTGGTGAGAAAAGACGGACACCGAAGAAACTTGAAGAGATACCGGAGCTGATGCGGCAGGCATTTTTGTCTGCTGAAGATGATCGTTTTTTTGAACACCCTGGAGTGGATTATCAGGGTATATTGCGTGCTGTTGTTAACTTGTTGCTTACTGGAGAACGCGGGCAGGGGGGTAGTACCATCACCATGCAGCTGGCGAGAAATTTCTACCTGAGCAGTGAAAAGACCTATCTGCGTAAATTAAACGAGATCCTGCTAGCGTTGAAAATTGAACGAGAGCTGGAAAAGGAAAAAATTCTGGAACTGTATTTAAACAAGATTTATCTGGGAAACCGCTCATATGGTGTCGCTGCTGCTGCGCAGACATACTATGGCGTTGGCCTGGATGAGTTGACCCTGGCGCAGATTGCGATGATCGCCGGACTGCCTAAAGCGCCGTCGACGTTTAATCCGATTGTAAACCCTGATCGTGCCACTATTCGACGTGACTATGTGTTGTCACGTATGCATCAGCTTGCTTTTATCAGTACAGCAGAATTTGAGGAGCAGCGCAAAGCGCCGGTAACCGCCAGGCGTCATCGCAGTGCCATCGGGGTATATGCCCCTTATGTAAATGAAATGGCACGTGCGGAGATCGTTAAACAGTTTGGTGACGAAGCTTATGTGCGCGGTCTTAATGTATACACCACTATCAACAAGCGGCTTCAGCAGGCAGCCAATGACAGTATCTGGAATGGTCTGGTGGCTTATGATCAGCGTCATGGTTACCGAGGTGTCATTCGGCATGTCGATCTGGAGTCAATGGGTACGCAAGAGAGCGTTACCAATGTTGACGAGGATAGTGAGGGCAGTCAGCCAGCCCTGGTCGATATCCTGAAAGACGATCAAAATTACGGGCGATTCGTACCGGCACTAATCCTGTCGGTCAACGATGATATCTCCAGTGATGTAGCTGCCGAGAATACTGAAGTAGCAGGCAACGCAGCTGAGGCGGTCTCGATAGAGAAACGTTCCGCTACTGCGCTGCTAAAAGACGGTAACACGGTTCGTATCCCCTGGAGCGGTATCCAGTGGGCTCGTGAATATATCAGTGTCAATCGTATCGGCAACGAGTTACAGAAAGTTTCTGATGTTATCAAACCGGGTGATGTCGTCTGGTTGGGTAATGACCCTGTCAAGGGCTGGAGCCTGGGGCAGGTTCCGGAGGTTCAAGGTGCGCTGGTTTCAGTTAAGCCGAATACAGGCGGTATACAGGCGTTGAGCGGTGGTCTGGATTTCGAACATAGTAAATTTAACCGTGTGGTTCAAGCCAAGCGTCAGGCGGGCTCCGGTTTCAAGCCTATCATCTATGCAGCCGCGCTGGATAAAAAGTATACCCCGGCAAGCCTGATCAATGATGCACCTGTGGTGTTCGAGGATTCGGCGCTGGAAGGGCAGTGGCGTCCGGAGAATTATAGCGGCAAGACCTTTGGTCCGACCCGGTTGAGAGAAGCACTGTATAAGTCTCGTAACCTGGTATCGATTCGCATACTCCGTGATGTCGGGCTGAAGCACGCCACACAATATGCAAAGAACTTTGGCCTGGATAGTAACGAGCTTCGATACGATCTGTCGCTGGCTCTGGGCAGTGCAGAGCTTAGCCCGTTGCAGATGGCGAGGGTGTATTCGGTATTTGCCAACGGTGGTTACCTGACTGAACCATACCTGATCCAGCGTATCGAGGATGCAGACGGCAGTGTTTTATATGAAGCTGACCCAGCGGTTGCATGTACTTCATGTGTTATCGCCGAACAGAGGTGGTCGAACAAGATCGTCGAAGATGATTCCCTGGTCAAGCTGCCTAAACAGGCCGAACGTACTCTGGAGCCACGCCTGGCATTCCAGATGAATTCTATATTACAGGATGTTGTGCTTCGAGGCACAGGCCGCAGAGCCATGTCATTAGGTCGAAAGGACCTTGCTGGCAAGACGGGTACGACCAATGACCAGCGTGATGCCTGGTTCAATGGTTACAACCCTGACCTGGTGACGACGATGTGGATCGGCTTCGATCAGCTCAAGCCGCTGGGCAGCAAGGAAACAGGTTCCTCGGCAGCGCTGCCGGTGTGGATCGATTTCATGCGAACAGCGCTGGCCGGTAAACCCGAGAGACAGCTGCCTCCCCCTGAAGGGCTAGTCACCATGAAGATTAATGCCGAGACCGGGCGGGCCGCTACTGATGCAGATACCAATACAGTATTTGAAATATTCAGAAAAGAGAATGTACCGACAGCTGGTAGTGCTTCATCAGTAGAGAGGCCTGCTGGCGGTGAAGATGCGGTAGCGATACCAGAACAGGTTTTCTGATTGGCATTAATTGTCCAGGAAGGACTTGCCGATATTAAGATAGACGGCAGCCTCGCCCTGGTCGGTTGCACCGATAGCAAGATATAGTGGGCCCATAAACGTGTCCGCCCCGATAAATATACTGCCGGCATAACGCAGGTTGTTGCTGCGTATCTCATCTCTCTGTTGCCAGGCATTGCCGGCTTCCAGCGAGAAGCCGGTGTAGATCGGCAAAAAGGTAATGTCCCCCAGGCGGCGGTAGAATGCAGTTTCCAGTAAACCGAAATAGGGGCTCAGGAGCTCGTTACGCACAGTGCCCGACAGTTCAAATAGACCACCATTGATCAATAGCGAATTAAGCTGAAGCGGCTCTTCAAACCGGGTCGACTCCGCTATGGCGCGACCGAAAATGGTATAGCGTTTAAAGGTGGTGGCACCGCTGATGATCATTCTTGCCTGTTCGAAATCCTGGTCTGCCCCCAGGTGTTTGCGGTTGGCAGTGAGACTGAGGTTGCCATAGAAGCCGTTATTCGGAAAGCTCAGGTTGTCCAGCGAGTCATGAAAAATCTTCGCGTAATAATAGCTTTCGATAAAATCCGGCTGCGTGACTTTAAGGCCGCTAATGGAGTTGATATGGCCGTCATTGTAACTGAGGCCCAGGCTGAGCTTGGTGTTCTGCAGGAATATCTGGCCGGCAGACAGGTTGATGAATGCCCGGTTGATCCGCTGGATGGATTCGATATGATCGTTGATCAAGGTCGGCACGATCTCTGTGTCAAAACCCGTCTTTAGCGATAAGAATGTATCGAGTTCGATGTTGACCGGCTGGTAAAGCTCGGCGGTCATCCTCGGTTCTGAACCAATGGTAGCAACAGCTCGAAATTCACCGGCGAGATCATTCAGGTTGTTTTTGTTATAGCTGGCGTTGAAGTTGGTTATCGATATGACTTCAAAAGCAGACTCGACGGACAGGCCAAATTGCAGATAACTGTCTGCCCATTCACGATCCCGAATGTAGATGATCAAGCCGTGTTTGCCATCTTTTTTCTCCACCGAATAAACCACGGAGCCAGAATAATCAAGGCCGTAGATATATGAGATATCCCTTTCAAGCTGGGCCACGTCCAGTGGTTCACCTATTTTCTGGTGTATCCTTACGCGCATGACGTCATCGCGCAGTGCCGTCTTATTATTGATTTCGATGAATTCGATGATCGGCTGTCTCACTGCCACCTTGAGTAGTGCAGAGATATGAGAAGCATATGCCTCGTATGATAGTGACAGTTTTTTGATGTCATCGATCTTTTCCACTGCAGAGACATAACCGGCCTCTATCAGATCAGGGTATTGATTAAAATCCGATGATGAAATCTCTCTCTCACCGGGCACGATCAGCACATCATTTCCTGTCATGGTCTTGATCTGGCTGTCTGCAACTCGGCGGGTTAGTATGGTGGTTAATTGGCCGGTGACATCGAGACCGGATTTGATATCTTCTTTTTTATCCAGTGGTGCACTGACATCGACTACGATGACGATATCGGCCCCCATCTCTCGTACCACATCGATCGGTACATTGTTTGCTATGCCGCCATCGACCAGCAGGGTGTCATCGATGGTGACCGGCGGCAGCGCACCGGGAATCGACATGCTGGCGCGCATGGCACGTGCCAGGTTTCCACTCTTTATGATAAATGGTTCACCGTTTTCTATATTGGTTGCGACGGCCCGGTACGGGATGCGCAGCTTGTCAAAATCGTGAATATGAAAGCCGGGGAAAGCAAGGCGGTCGAGTGCCAGTTCTATCTGCTGGCCTTCGATCAGCCCTGGCGAGATCTGTAAGCCATCACTGTTGATGCCGACGCGGTGCAGGCTGAAAAAGTCATAATCATCCTGTTTGCGGCGATAAGATTTGTAATCACGGTTAGCGAAGTCACTAAATACTTTATCCCAGTTGATGCCCTGTACGCCTAGCTCTATCTCTTCCGGTGTCAGCCCGATCGCATATAATCCGCCGATGATCGAGCCCATGCTGGTGCCGACGATATAATCGATCGGCACGTTATTCTCTTCGAGAACTTTTAATACGCCGATATGGGCGAATCCGCGCGCGCCGCCACCGCTTAATACCAGGCCGATTTTAGGTCGTTTGGCAACAGATGGGTCAGCTTTTGCTGTGTCGTGATCAGAGGTCGCACTGAAGGCTATAGTGTCGAAACAGAATAACGTCAGCAGGATGAAATAAAATAATTTTAAAAAAATATTTTTCAGCATCTGCTTGCTTGATCGCAGGTCGTTATTCCAGATTAAAGTATAACGAAACAGCTGAAAGTTGTGTGAGTAAATTGTGGGAGCGCAGACCCTGAAGCCTGCTGAACAGCGAGAACTATATATGGTACTGAGCGCTGAATTCATGTACCGCATCGACCAGGGCAGCGACATTATCCGGTTTGATATTCGGTGTTATACCATGGCCCAGGTTAAACACATGGCCACTGCCATGACCGTAATCTGCGAGGATACGGCTGACTTCCTGTCTGATCACCTCGGGATTGGTCGCCATGATTGCCGGATCCATATTGCCCTGAAGTGCGGCTCTGTCACCGATCTGCTGGCGTGCGATATTGATATCCACAGACCAGTCCAGGCCAACACCATCACAACCGGTATCGGCGATCTCTGGTAGCCACATACCACCGCCTTTGGTGAACAGCACCACAGGTATCTTCTGGCCATCTTTTTCACGGATGAGCTGATCGACGATCTGTTGCATGTATGCGAGAGAGAATGCTTTGTAATGCGGCGTGGTCAATGCGCCGCCCCAGCTGTCGAAGACCATGACCGCCTGTGCACCGGCTTCGATCTGGGCATTCAGGTAAAGCGCGACGGAATCGGCAAGTTTGCTCATCAGGGTGTGGGCAGATGCCGGATCTTCAAACAATAGTGCTTTTACTTTGGAGAAGGTTTTACTGCTGCCGCCTTCGACCATGTAAGTTGCCAGTGTCCAGGGACTGCCGGCAAAACCGATCAGGGGTACACTGCCGTTGAGTTCTTTACGGATCAGCGAGACCGCATCGGTGACATAGGAGAGTTTATCTGCCGGATCGGGAATGGCCAGGTTGTTAACATCGCTGGCGCTGTCGATAGTCCTGGTGAATTTTGGTCCCTCTCCTTCTGAGAAGTAGAGTCCCAGGCCCATAGCGTCCGGGATGGTCAGGATATCAGAGAACAGGATTGCCGCATCAAGATCGAAGCGGCGCAGTGGTTGCAGTGTTACCTCACAGGCCAGCTCAGGGGTACTGCAAAGCGTCATAAAATCACCGGCTTCTTTTCGTACTTCACGGTACTCTGGCAGGTAGCGTCCGGCCTGTCGCATGATCCATACCGGGGTTCGGTCTACTGGCTGGCGAAGCAGGGCTTTCAGGTATCTATCGTTTTTTAGTTCGCTCATGTATGTATGAGGTTTTCTTTTTGTTAATAGTTAGATAACGATCTGCTCAGTAAAGCGTGATTGCACTTTACTGGTTGGTGCTTAGCATCGACTTGATGCGGCCGCTTACTTCACCCATATCGGCGCGTCCTATGATCTGCGGTTTGACCAGGCCCATCACTTTGCCCATATCTTTTATTGAGCTGGCTGAAGTTTGTTCGATAGCTTTGTTGACGATGTCGTCGACTTCTTCTTCACTCAGAGCCTGGGGCAGGAACTCCTGGATGATATCGATCTCCAGGTTTTCCTGGTTTACCAGGTCATCTCGACCCGCAGTCTTGAATTGAGAGATCGACTCTCGGCGCTGTTTCACCATCTTATCGAGGATTGCGATGACGCGCGCGTCATCCAGCTCTATGCGCTCGTCAACTTCAATCTGTTTCATCGATGAGGTCATCAGCCGTATGATCTTCAGACGTTCTTTCTCGCCTGATTTCATCGCACTGACAGCAGCATCCTGAATCTGTTTTTTTAGGTCGCTCATCGCAGCTTTATATTATCGATATTATCAACTGGCTAGCACTATAAGCATGGCTAAATCAAGCCATGGTTAGCAGGGCTGCATTAGTGTATTAACGGCGACGCTGGTGAGGTGAACGTGCAAACTTATTACGTTCTTTAGAAAGTTTTTTAAGATGACGCTTAACAGCGGCAGCAGCTTTGCGCTTGCGCTCGGTTGTTGGTTTCTCGTATGCTTCACGTTTGCGAATTTCGGTTAATACACCGGCTTTTTCACATGAACGCTTGAAACGACGCAGTGCAACGTCAAATGGCTCGTTTTCTTTAACTCGTATTGCAGGCATAGTGCTCTCTTTAACAGGCCCTTTTGGCCTATCGCTATTAAAAAATAAATTTATTAAAAAATAAATTCATACATAAAAAATCCGCATAGAATGCGGTGAACGAAGTATTATATCCCATTTTTAATGAAAACAAAAAGCCGGAAATTAAAATTAAACTGATTAATAGTGAATCTGATATGAAAATAGTCAAAAAATGATCGTTTTAGGTATCGAAAGCTCCTGTGATGAGACGGGAATTGCAGTATACGACAGTGACAGGGGGTTGTTGGCGCACACCTTGCACAGCCAGGTGGCGGTGCATGCTGAGTTTGGTGGTGTCGTGCCGGAACTGGCTTCACGAGACCATATCCGCTACCTTGTCCCATTATTAGAGCAGGCTCTTAAACAGGCTAAGATCAGTAAAGCGGCGATTGATGGTGTTGCCTACACGGCTGGCCCCGGGTTGATCGGTGCGCTCATGTCTGGTGCCTCGGTAGGGCGTTCACTTGCCTGGGCGCTGGGTGTTCCCGCACTGGAGGTTCATCATATGGAAGGGCACCTGTTGGCACCGATGCTGGAAGACCGTCCGCCGGATTTTCCGTTTGTGGCTTTGCTGGTGTCAGGTGGCCATACCCTGCTAGCCTATGTAAAAGGCATCGGGCAATATGAATTACTCGGTCAAAGCCTTGATGATGCGGCAGGTGAGGCATTTGATAAAACAGCAAAATTGCTGGGGCTGGGTTATCCAGGTGGACCTGCGCTGGCGGCACTCGCTGAAGCAGGCCGTTCCGGCGTTTATAAATTTCCACGTCCAATGATAGACCGGCCCGGCCTGGATTTCAGTTTTAGCGGCCTCAAGACTTTTGCTCTAAATACCATGCAAAAAGCTGCTGAAAAGGATAATGGCGAGTTAAGTCAGCAGACAAAAGCCGACATATCACTGGCTTTTGAAGAAGCTGTGGTGGATACCTTGAAGATAAAATGTCGTCGTGCCCTCGAACAACAATATTGTGACAGGCTGGTTATCGCTGGTGGTGTCGGTGCTAACAGACGCCTGCGGATGGAGCTTGCCAGAATGATACGCCAGCTTGGCGGTGAGCTGTTTTATCCACGTATCGAATTCTGTACGGACAACGGTGCTATGATCGCACAAGCTGGCTGCTTTCGGCTTATGGCCGGAGAAACCCAGCCGTTGGAGATCGAAGCCAGGGCGCGATGGTCGATGCAGGAGCTGAAAGCGATATAGCTGGATACTAATATCTGGTTATTTCTTATCGGTACCGATTTTTCCTTCGGTGCCTTGCAGTAAAAACTGGATGTTTGTCTTATGGCGCCAGAATACGATAATGCTCATTACAGCACAGGCAGTGGTAAGTATTATCGAATGCGTGAAATACCATAATATAAAGGGTGTGGCAAAAATAGAGACCAATGCTGATAGTGACGAGACCTTCAATAACACGGCAACAGCAAGCCAGATGACGAGGGCGATGAGGCCGACCTGCCAGTCGATGGCAAGGATCACGCCGAAATAGGTAGCGACACCTTTGCCACCTTTGAAGCCGTAATAGACTGGAAAAACATGGCCTAACAGGGCGCATAAGCCGACCAGTGCGACACCCAGCGGCTCTAGTTGAAACTGTACGGCGATCAGGACAGGAATTAAGCCTTTTAACATGTCACCTAATAAGGTGATAATAGCGGCTTTTTTGCCGCCATGGCGTAAAACATTGGTCGCCCCCGGGTTATGCGAGCCGGTGTTTCGCGGGTCTTGCAAGCCCATAAGTCTGCAGGTGATGATGGCGGTTGATATAGAGCCAATAAGATAAGCGGCACCTGCGAATAGTAATAGATAAAGATAATGATCCATGTGTAATTCTGTTAGATATAATTCAGGTAGATTTCGCTATGCCGGGCAAGCTTACCTTAGACCTTTGCAGAAATCTTTATCTCTTTTCAATTTTTTGTTATTACCTATGCCGCAGCTTGCGGTGTTTGTGGCTAGTGAGGCCCGATGTGAAGCCTGATAGCGTGACATGCGTTTTTGTTCATGGCTGGGCGATGAACAGCGCTGTCTGGGATGACTGTATCAAGTTATTACCGGACTGGATAAACGTCATAGTTGTCGATTTGCCAGGGCATGGCTCGATGGCGATGGTCAATGCCGATACCCTGGATGACTATGTGCAGTCGTTGATACCGTTAGTGCACCGTCCAGTGTTATGGGTCGGCTGGTCGCTTGGTGGTCTGGCGGTTTTACGTCTGGCGGAATTGTATCCGCAGCGTGTAGCGGCTGCTATGCTGGTAACGACCAATCCCTGTTTTGTCAGCAGGCAGGGCTGGGATTGTGCTGTCGATGAATCTGTATTCAAGCAGTTTGCTCTCGATCTGGGGCGTGATCAGCAAAAAACGATCAGACGCTTTCTCGCGCTGCAGGTCAAGGGTATAGATAATGTGATGAATGTCGTCAGGCAGTTACAGCATAGTATTCAGAGTCGAGGGATGGCTTCTACAAGTGCCTTGAGCACAGGGCTGGAGATATTACTTGATACCGACCTGCGTCGAGCATTGAGTATAATCGACTGCCCTGTCCACTGGTTGCTGGGGGCGAAAGACAGCCTGGTGCCGGCTGAACTGGCTATTGCGTTGAAAGAAGAATATGCGCAGCATGATGTAACTGTTCTTTCCAATGCAAGCCATGCTCCTTTTATCTCTCATGCAGAGTTATTTGTAGAGCAGCTGGTCAGCCATGCGCAGCAGTTACGTACCAGTCAGGTCTGACCTTTCTACACGTGGCTATTGCAGTAAGATTAAACAGTTTATTATTGAGCCGATGAATCCAATTATGTCTCGCGCAGAAACACAACAACAGACATTCGATCAGCAGCGTATTCGCCGTGCATTTGACCGTGCTGCCGAGAGTTACCAGCAATATGCAGTGTTACAGACAGAGGTATGTAACCGCCTGCTGGAAAAGCTGGAAGTGGTCAAACTCTCACCACAGCTGATCCTGGATGCGGGGGCGGGCACCGGAGCAGCGATACCTACACTCTTCGCCAGGTATAAAAAAGCGCAGGTTGTGACACTTGATCTTTCTGAAAAAATGCTGGAAAAGGCGAATAAGCATGGAACTATCTTGCGCTCTCCACAAGCTGTTTGCGGCGACCTGGAGAGGCTGCCTTTTGCTGACGATTCGTTTGACCTGGTTTTTTCCAGTCTGAGCATGCAGTGGTGCAATGACTTGAATGCAGCACTGCTGGAAGCAAAACGTGTGCTCAAACCTGGCGGCTTGTATGTGTTCACAACATTTGGCCCTGATACTCTGAAAGAACTGCGGCATAGCTGGTCAAAGGTGGATGATGAAGATCATGTGAACCGGTTTATTGACATGCATGATATTGGTGATGCACTTTTACAGGATGGTTTTGCTGAGCCTGTGATGGAAGCTGAGGTTTTGACGGTTACTTACGACTCGGTGGATCAATTGATGCGTGATCTAAAAGCTATCGGCGCGAATGTCACTGCAAACAGCACAGCAGCGGCTGAGGCAGGTGATGCTTATGGTGCGAACCGGAGTGAAAAAGTCTCGGGCCGAAAAGGTCTAGGTGGTAAATCGATACTGCATACTGTCCGGCAGGGTTATGAGAAATTCAGAAGCGATAACGTATTGCCCGCAACCTATGAGATTATTTATGGGCATGCATGGAAGCCGGTAGCTGTAGAATCGAAAAACTTGCCGAATGATTCACAACTTGTGAAATTCGAACCGAGATGAGTAATTAGAGAATCTATCCGACTGTTTATAATCAGGTATCAGTGAAACCCTATAAACATTTCTCTATTCACTTCTTAACATCCGAATTATAATCAGCACACTGTTTCTGTCATCGATGCTGGTGCTCAGTGTCTTCCCTGGTGAAGCTGATCTGGCTTCGGGCGCTTATGTTACTGAAGCGAGTACTGGCATTCGAGGTCGACAACCCTGCAAACCACTATAACTATGATCTTATTCTGAACTGGATACTTGAAGGCGCCCCGGAAAATTGATTTATTAACATATCGCAGAATGAGGGTTGCCTGGCAGTTTTTAGTCGCTGATATTTTTCTACGATAATGCATCTACGATAAAAAAAGGCCGGTTGATAAAACCGGCCTTTTTATTTTCGTAATATGTTATCACTCAGGCTTCAAAAATTATCCGCATTTTGTTCAGCGCATTCTTTTCGATCTGACGGATACGTTCTGCAGAAACCTTATATTCATCGGCCAGCTCATGCAGTGTCGCCTTGTTCTCGTTCAACCAGCGACGATTAATAATTTCCTGGCTTCGCTCATCAAGAGTTTTCAATGAGTCTGCCATCAGGCTTAATTCCTGTGAGCGGGTGTCATCATGCTCCAGCTGATAAGACGGATCTGCACTTTCATCAGTGAGGTAAGCGGCTGGAGTAAAATGCTGCTCGTCATCGTTATCATTCGTTGGCGGATCAAAGGTTACATCGCTACCACTGAGGCGAGATTCCATTTCTAGAACGGTTTCTGGTTTTACCCCGAGTGTATTTGCAACGTCATTGACCTCATCTTTGCTGAACCAGCCCAGTCTTTGCTTCGAACTGCGAAGTTTGAAGAACAGTTTGCGCTGTGGCTTGGTTGTAGCTACTTTAACGATGCGCCAGTTACGCAATACGAACTCGTGAATTTCAGACTTGATCCAGTGAACTGCGTACGAGATAAGGCGTACTTCGTGCGTCGTAGAAAAACGTTTTACCGCTTTCATCAGACCGATATTGCCTTCCTGGATCAGGTCCGCCAGTGGTAAGCCATAACCGGAGTATCCTCGTGCAATCTTAACCACGAAACGTAGATTAGACATAATCAATTGCTGCGCTGCTTCGAGGTCGTTCTGTTTTTCGAGTCGCAGAGCTAACTCACGTTCTTCATCAGCGGTTAATACCGGGATGCCGTTGATCTGACGGATATAAGCGTCCAGGTTGCCTGCACTTAAAGATGCACCTTGTAGGGCTGGAATTAAAGCTTTTGTCATGTTGTCTTCTCTCATGGTTGAATATTTTAGCACTCCGCAGATAAGAGTGCTAATTTTAAGAGAAGTTCACTGTAATTTATATATTTCTTTTTCCCGGTAGTGGATACTAATTCAATCGTAAGATATTGATTATTATATAAATAATGAGGATTTTAGCTGGGCTCTATATCTTTAAGATGTCGGCTCACTGCGATCCATGAGCCTATTAATCCTAATGCACAGCTAATCAGGATCAAAAGCAGGGTATTTGCCATCCCCAGGCCGGTGAGTCGAAAATCACTGTGATAAAGCAATGCCAGTTTGTGTATAGGATTTTGCATCATCGACAGGGAGAGTAGTGTGATGACCCATGCCAGCAGGCCTCCGATGATACCGTACCAGAAACCAGTATATAAAAATGGCCGGCGGATGAAAGAGTCAGAGGCGCCGATGAGCTTGGATACTTCTATCTCTTCACGGCGATTCTGTATATCGAGCCTGATCGTATTACCGACCACCAGCAGTACGGCGATGGCCAGCATAGAGCTGATTACCCAGATGCTTCGATTGGCGATCTCGATAAAGGTGTAGAGCCGTTTTACCCACTGCACATCGAGTTGAGCGATCTCGACCAGTTTATTCTTGCCCAGATCTTTTACCAGCTTTGTTGTACGGTCTGGCTGGTTCGAAAGGATCCTCGGATGAACGACGAGGACGATGGGAAGCGGGTTGCTGTCGAGATATTTCAGTGCATCACCAAAGCCTGATATCTCCTTGAATTGCTGCAGGCCTTTTTCTTTATCGATGAGTTCGACTTTTTTGATATCTTTATGTTTCTCAAGTTTTGACTGCAGTTTTTTTGCTTCGGCTTCTGTTACCTGAGTATGCAGGAACAGAGATATCTGGGTTGAACCATCCCAGCCGGTACTGACCTGGCCGATATTGGCAAGGCCGATATAGAGACCGACTGGCAAAGCTAAAGCGATCGCGATGACTGCAGCTGTCATCAGTGTGGCAATCGGCTGTGCGTATAAGCGCCCCAGGCTTGCCAGACTGACACGCAGGTGGTGACTGAAATATGCGCGTAGCTGACTGGTTCTTTTCGGACTGTTGCGCATGACCGTTATTTCAGCTCCTGCTTGTTCAGAGTGAATGGCAGGCCGTTGTGAGCCACTCTTCCGCCGTGCAGACTGATCATGGGTGAGCCCATCTGTTTGATCAGTTCCAGGTCATGACTCGCAATCAACACCGTAGTGCCTACCTGATTAAAGCGGGCAAACAGCTCCATGATCTCACGTGAGAGTTCGGGGTCCAGGTTACCGGTAGGCTCATCAGCAAGTAACAATAGAGGTTTGTGCACGATGGCACGAGCAATGCCAACACGTTGCTGCTCACCTCCGGATAAGGTGATCGGATCGGCCTTTTCTTTGCTAAGCAGACCAACCTGGTTGAGTGCGGCGCGGACCCTCTTGTGTATCTCCTGGCGACGATACCCCTGGATGATCAGAGGCATGGCGACATTATCGAACACCGGTCTGTCATAGAGCAGGTGATGATTCTGAAATATGATGCCGATATTTCGGCGGATATAGGGAATCTTGCGGTTACTGATGTTGTTCAGATTGACGCCATCGAGAAATATCTGTCCACGCGTCGGCCTTTCTATCATGGCGATTAGCTTTAGCAGGGTGCTTTTACCAGCACCAGAGTGGCCTGTTAAAAACGCCATCTGTCCTTTTTCAAGTCGTAAGCTTACCTGGCTCAATGCATCATGTCCGCCAGGGTAACGTTTGCTTATGTTATCGAAATGGATCATATAGGCAGCTAATCCTGTTTACTCGAGCAGGGCATCAACAAATTCACTGGCATTGAACGGCTTCAGGTCATCGATACCCTCACCGATACCGATGAAGCGAACCGGTAGTTTTAGTGTTCTGGCGATGGAGAACAGGATGCCGCCCTTCGCCGTGCCATCGAGTTTGGTCACTGCCATACCGGTCAGGCCTATGCTGTCATGGAACTGTTGTGCCTGGTGTAGTGCGTTCTGACCAAAACCTGCATCCATCACTATCATCGTTTCATGGGGTGCGCTTGCATCAAGTTTAGCCAGCACTCGCTTGATCTTTGCCAGTTCATCCATCAGGTTGTCCTGAGTATGCAGGCGACCAGCAGTGTCTGCAATAATAATATCGATATTTTTTGAACTTGCAGATTCTACAGCGTCAAAGATAACCGATGCCGGGTCCGCACCTGTACCCTGAGCGATTACAGGAACGCTGTTACGTTGCCCCCATTCCTGTAATTGTTCGACTGCTGCGGCACGGAAAGTATCACCCGCTGCGAGCATGACTGATTTGCCCTGTTTTTTGAAATGGTTTGCAAGTTTACCGATACTGGTGGTTTTTCCTGCGCCGTTGATGCCGACGACCAGTATTACGAATGGTTTTGCGCTATCCGTGTCTAAACCCTGTTCACAGGGTTGCAGGATATCTTTCATTATCGTGGCTAGTTTTGCATGCAATGCATCAGTGTCTGTGATTGCCTTACGAGAAATGTCGTTCTGCAGCTCATCGATAATGGTTGTGGTAGCATCTATGCCGACGTCAGCACTGAGTAATCTGGTCTCCAGTGCTTCTAACAGTTCGCTGTTGATGTTTTTTTTGCCGAGTAGGAAATCGGCCATGCCATCGGCAAAGGTGCGCCTGGTTTTCTCCAGGGAGTGACTTAACTCTGAAACATTCTCATTCGAGGAAGTTTGAGTCTCAGATGTTGATTGTGTCGTTTCTGGTGTGTTTTTTTGTTTGCGTTTTATAAAGCCAAACATGATGATTCGTGCATTGAAAATAATTGAGGTATCCTATCATTAGTTACCTGCTTTTACATGAATGGATACATCTGTAACAGAATAAAAAATAGCGCTTGTAAAAGTCAGGTATGCCAATAGGTTTGGTGCTATGAGTGAGAATATATCTAGTCATGAGAGTACATAAATGAATATGAAGACAATTGTCGCCCTGCTGGCGGTCTGTACACTGATCCTTGGCGGCGCTATATATCATAAAGAAACCCCCGTCCCGGATCAAAGTGATGAAGCTATAAAGTCATACAGGTTGTCGAATGGCATGAAGGTGCTGGTCATAGAAAATCATCGCGCCCCGGTAATGGTGTCACAGGTCTGGTACAAGGTCGGTGCAAGTTATGAGCATGATGGTATTACCGGTATTTCTCATGTGCTTGAACATATGATGTTCAAAGGCACAGAAGAACATCCCGCCGGTGAGTTTTCAGAGATCATCGCTGCTAATGGCGGTGAAGAGAATGCTTTTACCGGTCAGGACTTTACTGCGTATTTTCAGAAAATCGCGAATGACAGGCTCGAACTTTGCCTCGAGCTTGAAGCAGATCGGATGCGAAATATCACCTTCGATGAAAAAGAATTCATCAAAGAGCTTGAGGTGGTGAAAGAAGAGCGACGATTGCGCACAGAAGATAAGCCGCCCGCGCTCACATATGAACGGTTTAACGCTGCTGCTTTTACCAATAGTCCTTACCGCCGGCCGATAATTGGCTGGATGGAAGACCTCGATACAATGACAGTTGATGATGCACGCAAATGGTACGAGACCTGGTATGCGCCGAACAATGCGACACTGGTAGTCGCTGGCGATGTTGATGCTGAAGAAGTTTACAGGCTGGCGAAACAATATTTTGGCAAGCTGCCGACATCTGAGATACCGGAATTAAAGCCAAGGCATGAAGCCAGGCAATATGGCACCCAGCGTCTGACCGTCGAGTTGCCGGCAAAGATCCCATATCTTCTGATGGGGTACAAAGTGCCCAACATAAGCCCTGAGATAGTCGGCACAGAGCAGGAAAAGGAGCTCTATGCGCTCGAGGTGCTGGCTGGAGTGCTGGATGGCGGTAACAGTGCGCGCCTGAGCAAGAACCTGGTGCGAGGGCAGGAGATTGCCAACAGTGCGGGTGCAAGCTACAGCATGACGGCGAGGCATGAAACGCTGTTCGTGTTATCAGCGGTACCTAACGATGATGTGGCTATCGAAGTGCTGGAATTTGCGCTGCGTGATGAACTCAATACGCTGAAGACTAAACTGCCTGACGATGATGAGCTGGATCGTGTGAAAGCGCAGGTGGTGGCCGCCCAGGTATATAAGCAGGACTCGATTTTCTACCAGGCGATGGAGGTAGGTATGCTCGACACCATTGGCCTGCCGTGGCAGATCAAAGATGACTACGTCGAAAAAATACTGGCTGTTACCGCAGAGCAGGTGCAGCAGGTGGCAAATAAATATCTGACTGATGATCGCCTTACGGTCGCCGTGCTCGAGCCGCTGCCAAACGGAACAGAGGATGATGGCGCGGAGACAGAATCGTCTACTGGAGAAAAAGATGCAGGATAGAGCCATAAGCATGCAGATCGAATATAACCTACATATGCAAGGGTTGAAGCAAGCAGTACAATTTTTTGCTTTACTGGTCCTGCTGTTCATAACTACCAGCTCCTTCGCTACTCCGCAGATCCAGACATGGCATACTGAAAATGGTGCCAGGGTACTGTTTGTGCCTGCGACAGAAATACCCATGCTGGATGTACGTATCGTTTTTGATGCGGGCACTGCACGTGATGATGGTTTAAGTGGACTGTCTGTTTTAACCAACGGCTTACTTTCTGAGGGGGCTGCCGGCAGATCGTCTCAGCAGATAGCAGAAGCATTCGAGTCAGTTGGTGCACAGATAGAATATGATGCAGCACGAGATATGGCCATTGTTGGTGTCCGTAGTCTGACAGAGTCACGTTATCTGAGTGTCGCCATCGAAAGCCTTAAACAGGTCCTGACGCAGCCCGATTTTCCAAAGGATGCCTACCAGCGAGAGCTGAATCGTATGAAGCTGGCTGTGAAAGCGCGTAAACAATCACCCGCTGCACTCGCCGGAAAAGCCTTTAATGAAACGGTTTTTGGTGATCATCCATATGCATCGCCAGCATCAGGCACGTATGAGAGCCTGGAAAGGATGACCCTGGATGCTGTTCGTGATTTTTATAAACAGTATTATGTTGCCAGTAATGCCACTGTTGCTATCGTCGGTAACGTCGAACGCTGGCAGGCTGAAGAGATCGTGAAGGCCCTGGTTTCAGACTTGCCTGCCGGTGAGAAAGCAGCTGCCTTGCCCGAGGTGCAGCCCCTCACCGAAGCGAAAAAAATCGTCATCGACTACCCTTCTGCGCAGACCCATATCTTTGTCGGGCAGCCTGGAGTGAAGCGCGGCGATAAGGATTACTTCAGCCTGTATGTAGCAAACCATCCTTTTGGCGGCAGTGGCTTTACCTCCAGGCTGGTCGATGTCATCCGTGAAGAACATGGTCTTGCGTATAGTGTGTACAGCTATTTTTCTCCGTTGCGAGAAGCTGGTGCCTTTACCATGGGGATGCAGACCAAGACTGAGCAGACAGAGAAAGCACTGGAACTGCTCAATCAGCAGCTCAAATTGTATGTCGAAAAAGGGCCAGAGAAAGATGAGCTGGAAGCAAGCATGAGCAATATTACAGGTGGTTTTCCGCTGAAGGTCGACAGCAATAGCAAATTGCTTGGCTATATAGCTATGATCGGTTTTTACGATCTGCCGATCGATTACCTGGATACTTTTCTCGAAAATGTCAGGGCAGTAGACCAGGCCATGATCAATGATGCGTTAAAACGTCGGCTCCAGCCAGACAAGATGGTTACCGTCGTCGTCGGCAAACAGGGTAATGAATAACCGGCGATTGAATCGGCAGGCATGCCGTTATTTGCCATATAGCTATAGCTAATCTAGATGAATAACGGAAGATGCAGGATTATAGGTGGTAAATGGCGTGGTCGAATAATCAAGTTCGATCCTGCCGATGGCCTAAGGCCCACCACCGACCGTATCAGGGAGACAGTGTTTAACTGGCTGCAGCCTTATATATACCAGTGCCGCTGCCTGGATGCTTTCGCCGGTAGTGGCGTGCTCGGCTTCGAAGCGCTGTCACGTGGTGCGCAGCGTGCTGTCTTCATCGAGCAGAACAGGAAAACAGTCAAGCGGTTGAAAGATAGCATTCAGGCCCTGGCTATAGAAAATGCATCTGTCTATCATCAGGATACAATCAGCTGGTTGCAGTCGGCCGCAGATATTGCCAAAGGCGACAAATTTGACCTGGTCTTTCTTGATCCGCCATTTGATTCTGATCTGCTGGAAAAGAGCTGTAGATTACTGGATAGCAGTGGATGTTTGGCTGAGGATGCCATAATCTACCTCGAACACAATATAGATACATCCATTGAGTTGCCTGAAAACTGGCTTGTCTTAAAAGAAAAGAAAGCTGGTCAGGTGGCTTATCGGTTGTTTAAATTCAGTGCTGTTGGTGATAACTGACGGTGCACGCTTATCGAGCAGGGGTTTGTATGACAGTCATAGCGGTATATCCAGGCACTTTTGATCCAATTACCAA
>JABDRN010000127.1 GCA_013041745.1 Gammaproteobacteria bacterium | reverse complement strand
TAGTAAAACGGCCTTGCATAAACCTTTAATAGGTTCACCCTGTAATTTTGATAGATCAATCTCTGAGTTGCGAGCTATGAATAGCCTGGAAAATATCATAGCTTCAACTTTTTTTGTTATTTCGGTATCTGTAGGAGGGTTGCTGTATAAATATTTCGCTACATCAGTAAGTGGGCCCAAATCATACAATGCATTATTGTAGACTGAATATGCATCATCATTACTAGAGCTCGTGCAACTAGATATTAATATTAAAAGTGAGAAAATGATTCCTTTCATGTTTTAATCATATAACGTTTGAAATAACCGGCTGCACAGCGGGCTTTTAGAAAAACGGCGACTGCTTGACAGTCCGCGTTTATTGACTTGTTAGATGCTTTTATATTAATGGATTTTCTCAAGTTCTTGCATACGCTCATGTAATATTAGTGTTGTTATTTCTTTTACTTTTTCAGAGTCTTTTTCTTCCCAAATTACCCATTTACCATTATCGCGATGTTTTATAGAATATTGAATATTTGACTCTTTAAGTTTATTTATGAATTTATCTCTATCCTGGGGAGACGTATATTCAATGCTTCTATTTGATGGCAAATCATTAAAAATTGTTTCGCGGACTAAAGATGTAACATCATTATAATATTTATCAGGATATTTAATATTTCCAGAAGGCTCATATTTAAACGGAATGTTATTTTTATTTAGTTGTTCAATTAACATACTCTGATGTTCTGGTTCTGCTAAATGTATGTTTAATTCTACAGCTTCGATCCTAGCCGATATTGATAATAAGGAAATCAAGAGTATTTTATGTATATACATTTTTAGGCATCTAACTACAAATAGGTGGCCTATTTGACATGTTTAATTACGTCAGTATGATACGCTTGTTGTCTATTATTACAATAGAAACAAGGATGTAGGAATAATCCTACAAAAATATTGAGAAAGTAAACTCACCAAGGAGGGTGATATGGATAAGCCACGTCTTTTAGATCAGGTGCGGGACAGGATTCGTACACTTCATTACAGCATTCGAACTGAGCAGTCTTACTTGGGCTGGATTAAGCGTTTTATTCTTTATAATAATAAGAAGCATCCGGCCGACATGGGCAAGCTTGAAATCGAAGCATTTCTAACTCACCTTGCGGTTAAGCGTAAGGTTTCGGCGGGTACACAGAACCAGGCTTTGAATGCTATATTATTTTTATATCGTCAGGTCCTGAATGTTGACTTGCCGTGGCTGGAGGACGTGGTCAGAGCAAAAAAGCCAAACAGGTTGCCCGTGGTTCTGACTGTCTCTGAAGTCAGCTTGGTTCTTGCTTCGTTGGAAGGGGTTCGCGGTTTGGTGGCCCAGCTTCTGTATGGTACCGGTATGCGTTTAATGGAGTGTATACGTTTAAGGATTAAGGATATTGATTTTGAGCGAAAAGAAATTTTTGTGCGTAACGGCAAAGGTGGCAAGGATCGCGTTACCATGCTACCAGAAAAAGTGGTCTATCAACTGCAGGCGCATCTTGAACGGGTAAAGGTTTTACATGAAGGGGATTTGAAGAATGGGCGTGGTTGCGTTTACCTGCCTTTTGCCCTGGAGCGTAAGTATCCCTCGGCTTGTCGTGAGTGGTGTTGGCAGTATGTGTTTCCTTCGGCAAAGTTTTCGAAAGACCCGCGGACAGGGCGAGAATCTCGATATCATATTTATTCGCAATCAATTCAGCGGGCAATCAAGCAGGCACTGCGTGATTCAGGGATAACGAAGCCAGCGAGTACACACACTTTGAGGCATTCCTTTGCCACGCATCTGCTAGAGAGCGGTTATGATATTCGTACAGTGCAGGAACTGTTGGGGCACAAGGATGTATCGACCACCATGATATACACGCATGTATTAAATAAAGGCGGCCGCGGTGTTAAGAGCCCTCTGGATGGTTGAGCTGTCGTTTGTCAGATCATGCCTTCGCCCTTGCGGGGATCGGGCTGCGGTGCCTGCGGTGATTCTTGCTGTTGCTGCATCTGTTGTTCGCGGCGTTCTTTCATCTTTTCGACGGCGTCCTGCATAGAGCGATTAAGTTCGTTCATCATGTGCAGTAAGGAGTCGCCCATCTCCTTCGAGCCTTCTTCTAGCGCTTCGTTGAGCATCTCCATGCCCTGGGTCATGGCATCGTCCATGGATTCGATATTTTCCTGCATGGATTCCGAGAGTTCCTGTTTGAGCTGCTGCAGTTCTTCTTCCCGCTCGGTTGGTGAGGGCGGGATATGCGTGCTGTTCAGGTCGACTTTCCATTCTCCCTGTTGCAGTACGAGTACGGTATCGAAGGACTCTGTCTGCCTGTAGTCAGTGTCCGGGTTTGTCCTGGTGATGCTGGTACTGACGATGGTTCTGGCTTCGCCGTTGTCGAGCTGTGTGATAGAGGCCATGCGCTCGGCCTGTGCAGGCAGTGCCTGGCGGCTGTTTATGGTGACCAGTTTTTCTGCCTCGCTGATATTGCCGGCCTGTAGGTTCTGCCAGTATCTGTCAGCGACTGCCTTTGGATCTTCGGCCGCCTGGTTGCAGGCTGGCAGGGTGAGGGCGGCTAAGGCGACGAATAATATTCTGTATTTAGACATGGTTTGGTTTCTGCTTGCTGTAGACATGGTTGTTGATTTGATAGACGTTTCGAGTTCAGGGGGCGGCTTAAGTTCTGCCTTGCAGGATGTTTTGCCAGGATTCAGGCTGGCCGTATCTGTATGGCGCTAGTTGATGGTGCTGGTGTTTTTTTCATCTTCCAGCAGCTGCTGGTCATATGCGTCAAGTATGCGCTCGAAGATATCGATCTCGTCGAGTTCGCCTTCCATGAACTCGTAGGTGTCAGGCTCTGCGCCGAGGATCTGCTCGAAGCGGTTGATCTCGTCTTCCAGTGCAGCATTGAACTGCAGTGCTTTCTGATACATGTTGCGAGCTTCGATGAGAAAGGCATCGCGAAAATCAGGGTCACGGCTGAGTCGGTCCCTGGTCTGTATTTTCTTGTCATCTGATAAAGGCATTCTGGTATTTTACCTCGATCAGGCGGCTGCATTAAAGTGCTGTAATGCGCTGCCGTCGTCCAGTACCTGGCGTACTTTGTCTGCGGCTTCAGCGAAGGTTTCGGTCTTTTTCAGGTGCCATAAGGCGATGGCGGCCGAGTATACGATGGCATCATATGTGCTGCCCCGTTCTCCGTTCAATGCTGCGATGCCGGCATCGGCTGCCATCTTTGCAACGGCCTCGGCATCGAAGCTGGCGCTGACGTCTTCACTCTCTGGCGCTGGCGGCAGCTCATCCGGTAACGGCGCGGCGCGAACCGCCTGCTCGATGCCGATTTCTTTTGGATCAAAATCCTGTGACTGCTCTTCGGCCTTGTCGTGATAATAGAATACCTTGCCGGCCTGGCGAAGTGATGGCGTGATGCCGCCTTCGACGCCGCGTATCATCAGGCAGCTATCGAAACCGGCGTGCCGTGCCAGCATGGCATAGACGCGGGTATATGGCTTGTGCACGTAGCCTGACATATAGTGTGTTTTTTTCTTGCCGCGGATCGGCCCGGTGAGGACTTCCACGGTGGTCAGCGCCTGGCGCTTGACGATGTTGGAGCGTAGCGTGGTCAGGTCATGCAGCGGTTTGCAATAGGCCTTTTGATCGACGTATGACCAGCCGATATCCTGGTCGGATATCTGGTCGGCCGCCTGTTGCACGCTGAGGTGTACGTCTTTACCCGCAGCCTTTAATACCCGGTGATGGGTGATACCGAACTTAGGGCTCATGGTCTCTACGCCATGCGAGACAGTGGCGACGCCGCAGGCGGCGAGGACGGCTGGCACAAAGGGTGCTGCAGGCAGGCTGCGGTTATATCCGTTATAGGGGTCAGACAGGTCGAGTACTTCATCGACGTCGGCCGTTATCGAGATGGCCTTGTCACGGATGCCATCGAGTATGCCCTTGTTCTCATCGTCGGATTCACGCTTCATGCGCAGTGCGATGAGGAAGATGGCAGACTGGACGGGATCGATGTCATCTTCCAGTATGGCCTTCATGCCAGCGCGGGCTTCCTCCAGTGAGATGTCCTTGCTCATGTCGGGACCGGTGGCGATGCGCTGGATGATGGAGCGCATGATGACCTTGTTATCTTTTTGCAGTAATTCTTCGACTTCGTTCATAGTATCTATATGTAGGGTTGATGCTGGTGATTACAAGCGGGTTATTCGTCGGTTGTCTCAGCCTGGATGTTCAGTCGGGCAGGCCGACCATGATGTCGTCGCCTTCGATGTTGACCGGGTAGGTATTGAGCGCTTCCTCGGCGGGCTCATCCAGCGCTTCGCCGCTGGACAGGCGAAAACGGCTGCCGTGCAGCGGGCATTTTACGCAGTCAGCATGCAGCGAGCCTTTGCTCAATGAGGCGTCTTCATGGGTGCACATATCATCGACCGCATATACCGTACCTTCGGCGAGGGCGATCAGTATGCGGTAGCTGCCGGTTTTCACACAGAGTAATTTTCGTGTCTGCAGGTCTTCTAGACTTGCCAGGTGGACAAATTGCAAAATCGTATTCCGGAGTTAAACGGGAAAAACTATTTTACCTGAAATCAGCTGGCTAAACCTTCAGGAAATATACGGGATTGGCACACCGGCCGCTTACAGCAACACCAGGTTGTCGCGGTGGATCAGCTCTGCCTCGTCGACATACCCCAGGATGCTCTCGAACTTCTCACTGGTCATGCCCTGCAGCTGGCGGCTCTCCTTGCTGTCATAGTTGACCAGGCCGCGCGCGATCTCGTCGCCTTCACTGCTGATGCAGGACACGACTTCGCCGCGCTGGAAGTTGCCTTCCACCTTGTTGACGCCGACGGCCAGCAGGCTGACGCCGGATTTCTGCACCGCCTGGCTGGCTCCGGCATCGAGGTGCAGTCTGCCGGCGATCTTCAACTGGTTGGCCAGCCATTGTTTGCGTGCCGACATCGGTTCCCTGTCGGCCGTCAGCAGGGTACCGACATTTTCGCCGCGGGCTATCTTGTTCAGGATATCAGGTTCAGCGCCTGAAGCGATGATGGTGTTGGCGCCGGAGCGTGCGGCACGCTGTGCAGCGGTTACTTTTGTGCGCATGCCACCCTGGCCGAGAGCGCCGCCATCACCGGCCATGCCCAGCAGGGCGCTATTGCAGGCACTGGATTCGCTGACCAGCTCGGCATCCTTGTTGAAGCGAGGATCTTCGTCATACAGGCCCTGCTGGTCAGTTAGCAGGATCAGGGTATCGGCTTCCACCAGGTTGCTTACCAGTGCGCCCAGGGTGTCGTTGTCGCCGAAGCGGATCTCGTCGGTGGCGACGGTGTCATTCTCGTTGATGATAGGTATGGCACCGAGGCTGAGCAAGGTCTTGAGCGTGCTGCGTGCGTTCAGGTAACGCTGCCGGTTGCCCAGGTCCTCATGTGTCAGCAGTACCTGTGCGGTATGGATGTCGTGTTGCTTGAAGCAGCTTTCAAAGTTCTGCACCAGCCCCATCTGGCCCAGTGCGGCAGCGGCCTGCAGCTCATGCAGTGCATGCGGGCGCAGTTTCCAGCCGAGCCGGGCCATGCCTTCGGCGACTGCACCGGAGGAGACCAGTAATATCTCTTTTCCGGACTCGCGTAAAGCAGCGATCTGATGCGCCCAGGACTGGATCGCCTGGTGGTTCAGCCCCTGGCCATCATTGGTGATCAGTGCGCTGCTGATCTTGATCACCCAGCGTTTTGACTCGGCCACGGTTTTACGTGTTGTGGTCTGACGGGAATTCATGGTCTATTCTTGTTCCTGTTCCTGTTCCTGTTCCTGTTCGAGCTGTTGCTCTTTTTCCTGTTCACGGTCCAGCTCGAGCTGCTTCATGATGTCGAAGGCCAGCTTGTCCGTGCCGTCTTTGCTGATCGCTGAGATGGTATAGACCGGGCCTGTCCAGTCAAGCTGACTGATGATCTCGTCGCGCTTCTGATTGAGCTCATCATCATCGAGCAGGTCAGCTTTGTTCAGCACCAGCCAGCGCGGCTTCTGCGCCAGCTCATGGCTGAAGCTATCTAGTTCATTAATAATGGTCAAAGCCTGTTCCGCGGGTTCGCTGCCATCAAACGGTGCCAGGTCGATGATATGCAGCAATAACTGCGTGCGCGACAGGTGCTTCAGGAACTGAATACCGAGGCCCGCGCCTTCGGATGCACCTTCGATGATGCCGGGTATATCCGCGATCACGAAACTCTGGTTCATGCCGACGCGCACCACACCGAGGTTAGGGAACAGCGTGGTAAACGGGTAGTTTGCTACCTTGGGCCGGGCGGCAGAAACCGAGCGTATAAAGGTCGATTTACCGGCATTGGGCAGCCCCAGCAGGCCGACATCTGCCAGCACTTTTAATTCCAGCCGCAGGCTGCGGCGCTCACCCGGTGAACCGGGTGTGCAGCGGCGCGGCGCCTGGTTGACCGAGCTCTTGAAGCGGGTATTGCCAAGACCGTGAAAACCGCCCTGTGCGACTTTTACTTTTTGCCCGTTGCGGGTGATATCGCCGATGAGTTCATCGATGTCGTCATCATAGATGAGGGTCCCGATGGGCACTGGTATATAGAGATCTTCGCCGCCTTTGCCTGTCATCTTTCGGCCGGCACCACGCAGTCCCGATTCGGCAGTATAGGTGCGGACATGGCGAAAATCGGCCAGCGTGTTGATGTCATGGTCGCCGACCAGGTAGACGCTGCCGCCATCGCCGCCGTCACCGCCATCCGGTCCGCCAAACGGGATGTATTTCTCGCGACGAAAGCTGACCACACCGGTTCCACCATCACCGGCTATGACATTTATGGTTGCTTCGTCGACAAAACGCATGCTTGGGCTCTATTGTTAATTATCGGTAGTTTAACTTAAAAAAATCAGGTGCTTAGAATTATTCACTGTTGCCTCATTTTGCTGCTGGCAATAAAAAAGCCCCATGCGGGGCTTTCTTTAACCGCATTGAGGTGCTCAGCCGTTTAGCTTGCTGGCGTCACGCTGATTGTTTTGCGGTTAAGCGGTCCACAGGTCTCGAAGACCACGTTGCCGTCTGCCTTGGCGAACAGTGTGTGGTCACGGCCCATGCCGACGTTAGTGCCAGCGTGGAACTTGGTGCCGCGCTGACGCACCAGGATGTTACCGGCAACAACTGCCTGACCGCCGAATTTCTTAACGCCAAGTCGTTTCGATTGTGACTCGCGTCCGTTTCTAGTACTACCGGCTGCTTTTTTATGTGCCATTGTTCAGATACCTTATATATGTGTATTAAGCAGAGATGCCAGTCACTTCGATCTCAGTGTAATACTGACGATGACCCGTTCTCTTCTGATGATGTTTACGACGTCTGAATTTCATGATTTCGACTTTTTTAGCGCGACCATGAGATTTAACTGTAGCGGTAACTTTACCACCGTCGACAAAAGGCGTGCCGATGTTGATGTTGTCACCGTCAGCGATCATCAGTACCTTGTCTATTTCGACAGAAGCACCTTCTTCAGCGTCCAGTTTTTCAACGCGACATACATCGCCCTGGGCTAATTTATATTGTTTGCCACCAGTACTGATTACAGCGTACATGGGTGTTCTCCAAAGATTCGTGACAGAAAGGGCGCAAATTATACGTGCTAAGAAACCTGCTGACAAGCCTTAAACAGGATAAATTGTTTACTGGCCGTGGATTATGTTGCCGTGTCGGCGGGCATCATGCATAGATTGATTATAGATTGGCTTGACCTGCAGGTCCTGACTACATAGGATTCGCATTCCCTTTTCAATATCCGGTTATTAACTGAGTATATTTTGTCTGAAGTCGAACCTATAAAGCAGCCAGGAGATCAGCCAGAAGCGCAGCCAGATCAAGCGCTGAGTTTTGATGATGTGATGGCACTGTGCCAGGCAGACATGCAGGCCGTGGACCAGGTCATCCGTCAGCGCCTGAGTTCAGATGTCGCCCTGGTGAACCAGTTAAGCCACTACATCATCAATTCCGGCGGCAAGCGTCTGCGCCCCTTGCTGGTGCTGCTGTCTGCCAGGTCGTTCGCTTACCATGGGGAGATGCACCACCTGCTGGCCGCGATCATCGAGTTTATCCATACCGCCACCCTGCTGCATGATGATGTCGTCGATGAGTCTGACCTGCGCCGGGGAAATGAGACGGCGAACGCGCTTTTCGGCAATGCGGCAAGCGTACTGGTCGGTGATTTCCTCTACTCTCGTGCCTTTGAGATGATGGTCGATGTCGACAATATGCGTGTCATGCAGATCCTGGCGAAGACCACCAATGTCATCGCTGAAGGTGAGGTCATGCAGCTGATGAATGTACATGATGCAGAGACCACGGAAGAGAAATACCTGGAAGTCATCTACTGCAAAACAGCCAAGTTATTCGAAGCGGCGACCCGCCTGGGCGCGGTCTTATGTCAGCGCAGCGAGGCAGAAGAGCAGGCCATGGCAGCTTATGGCCGCTATCTCGGTACCGCGTTTCAGCTCATCGATGATGTCATGGATTACAGCTCGAACAGTGAGCAGATGGGTAAGAATGTCGGCGATGACCTGGCAGAAGGTAAGCCGACGCTGCCGTTGATCTATGCCATGCAGCAGGGTACGGCCGAGCAGGCAGATGTTATCAGGTCGGCCATAGAGAAAGGCGGTTATGAGCACATAGACGAAGTGCAGGAGATCATCAGGCAGACCGGCGCCCTGCAATACACCGAAAACATGGCGCAGCGACAGGCACAGCTGGCGATCGATGAGCTGGCGCAAATCCCCGATTCAGAAAGCAGGACCATGATGGTGAATGTGGCACGGCTTTCGGTGCATAGAAACCACTGATATAACGCTGATCATGTCCTGTGCTTATGATATGACGTTAAATAAAGTGCGTAATCTTTGCTAGAATACACATCTTATTTTAAATCTACTCAGCAATGAGTATTCAGGAACGACAGGTTTTGTTGTGACAAACGGTACGCTTTATATCATTTCCGCTGCATCCGGGGCGGGCAAGACTACCCTGGTCAGCGCGGTGCTGGAGCAGCTGGATGATCTCGAAGTTTCGGTGTCACATACCACGCGGGCGCCTCGTGAAGGTGAGGTCGATGGTGTCAACTACCATTTCGTCGATAAGGACACGTTTGAAGCGATGGTGGAAGACAGTGAATTTATTGAGTATGCCACCGTATTTGGTAATATGTACGGTACTTCGCGTCAGCACATCCAGGAGCAGTTGCTGAAAGGCAAAGATGTCATCCTGGAGATCGACTGGCAGGGCGCACGCCAGATCAGGCAGCTGATGCCTGATTGCAGGTCGGTGTTTATCGTGCCGCCATCGAGGGAAGCGCTGCGTCAGCGGCTGACGTCACGTGGTACGGACGATGAAGAAATCATCGCGCGACGTATGCTTGAAGCGATCAGCGAGATGTCTCACTATGTCGAATTTGACTATTTGATCATCAACGACGACTTTGATGAGGCGAGAGACAACCTTGCCGCTATAATCAGGGGTAATCGTATGCTGCATGTGCAGCAGCAGCAAAAACATGCCGATCTGCTGGCGAGGCTATTGAGCTCGGCTGAATAGTTGGTAATTACAAACACGAATTCATCAGCTGGTCAGTGAAAACCGGCATGACAAGATAAACTTTAGAGAATATTTGGAGATAAAATTATGGCACGTCTAACAGTAGAAGATTGCCTGGACAATGTAGAGAACCGTTTTGAGCTGGTCCTGGTGGCAGCACAGCGTGCACGTCAGCTGGCGATGGGTGCGGATCCCTTAGTGCCGGAAGATAACGACAAGCCGACTGTTCTGGCATTGCGTGAGATCGCGGAAAACCTGATCAATAAAGCGATCCTGGAAGCGCCCGAAGAGACACCGATGGAAGATATCGAAGCCATGATCGAAGGTGACCTGTCAGCCGAACTTGAAAGCAGTCTGAAAGAAAGCTTGCAAGCAAGCTTCAAAGACAGCTGATAAGACGTCCTTTGAATCAGATCATGGGCGCATCAGGCACATATCCCCGTGTGTTTGATGTGCCCATTGTTTTTGCTCTGGCCATAGCGGCCTGCCGCAGGCAGCAGGGTTGAACCGATGGCAGACGTCGGCACACAGGGTGAGATCGATGCGATAACGGAAGAGCGTTTTCTGATCTCTGACCTGTGCGACCTGATCGCGGAGTACATGGACCAGGAACAGGTCAAAGAAGTCTATCGCGCCTACCTGTTCGGCGCACAGCTGCATGAGGGGCAGAGTCGCATCTCCGGCGAGCCCTACATCTACCACCCTATCGCGGTCGCCCGCATCCTGGCGCAGATGCATATGGACGTCAAGAGCATCATCGCCTCTATCCTGCATGATGTCCTGGAAGATACCCCCGCGACCAGGAAACTGGTGGAACGGGAGTTTGGCACCGATGTCGCCCACCTCGTCGATGGCGTCAGTAAATTAACCACCATCAAGTTCAAGAACAAGATCGAGCAGCAGGCGGAGAATATCCAGAAGGTGCTGCTGGCGATGGCGAAAGATATCCGCGTCATCATGATCAAGCTGGCCGACCGCCTGCATAATATGCGCACCCTGGGCGCGCTCAGGCCTGATAAACGACGCCGTATCGCCCAGGAAACGCTGGAGATCTACATCCCGATCGCCAACCGGCTTGGTATTTTCACCATCCGCCATGAACTGGAAAACCTGGTACTGAAAGCGATGTATCCGATGCGCTATCGGGTACTGGAGCATGCCGTGGAGAAGGCCGGCGGCCATCGCAAAGAACTGATCGACAAGATCAACCAGGCGCTGGGGGCCAGGCTGGTCGAGATGGGTATCGACTCGCAGATCGTCTCGCGCAAGAAACACCTGTTCAGCGTCTACAACAAGATGAAAGAGAAGGGCCTTCCTTTCAGCAAGGTACTCGATGTCTACGCCCTGCGGGTACTGGTGGATTCGGTCGATGACTGCTACCGGGTGCTCGGTATCGTACACAACCTGTTCAAGCCGATACCCGGGCGCTTCAAGGATTACATTGCCATACCCAAGAGCAATGGCTACCAGTCGCTGCATACGGCGCTATATGGTCCGCATGGCATCCCGATGGAGGTGCAGGTGCGCACCGTGGAGATGGACAAGTTTGCCGAGAGCGGTATCGCGTCGCACTGGCTATATAAATCACCCGATGAGAAAGGCGAGATCACGGCCCATGCCAGGGCACGCGACTGGCTCACCGGTATCCTGGAGATGCAGCAGTCTGCCGGCGATTCGATGGAGTTCCTGGAAAACGTCAAGGTCGACCTGTTCCACGATGAAGTCTATGTTTATACCCCCGATGGCGACATCATGAAGCTGCCGCGAAATGCGACGCCGGTCGATTTTGCCTACGCCGTGCATACCGACATCGGTAACCGCTGCGTAGCGGCAAAACTGGATCATAGCTTCGTGCCGTTAAATACACCGTTATACAGCGGCCAGACGGTAGAGATCGTTACTTCGCCGGGCTCACGGCCGAATGCGGCCTGGCTGAACTATGTGGTTACTGCAAAAGCCAGGAGCAATATTCGCAATTACCTGAAGAATATGCAGGCAGACGAAGCCATGTCACAGGGCAGGCGCCTGCTCGAACGCTGTCTGAAACCGCTGGGTATGCGGCTGGATGATGTCAAGAAAAAGAACCTCGAGTCTGCACTGAAAGAGTATGGTTTCGATGATATCTCCGGGTTGCTGGAAGATGTCGGTCTCGGTAACCGTCCGCCCAGCCTGGTGGTAAGAAAGCTGGCGCCTGAGCGCATCTCGGACGGTGAGTCAGAAGAGACCAAAGAGATGAAGTCGCAGTCAGCGCTGGCGATCAGTGGTACCGAAGGCATGGTGGTCTCCTACGGCCGCTGCTGTTACCCTATTCCGGGTGACGCGATCGTGGCCAAGCTGAGCAAAGGCCGCGGTATCGTGGTGCATCGTGTCAGTTGCAAGAACCTCGAGGCATTGAACAAGCGTAAGGATTCGGACAGCTATATCGATGTTCAGTGGGCGGATGATGCCAGTGGTGACTTCACCTGCGAGATCAAGCTGGAGATAGAGAATAAGCCCGGCCTGCTGGCGAGGACGGCGACCATCATCTCAGATTGTGATGTCGATATCGAAAATGTCTACATGGAAGACCGTGATGGTTTTTCGATGAACCTCTTCTACCAGATCAAGGTGTCGAATCGCGACCACCTGGCCATGCTGATGCGGCGTCTGCGCCGGGTCTCGAGCGTCATGCGTATCATACGCCTGTGATGATGCCGTATTAAAAAACTAGTGTCGTAACTATTTAAAGAGCAGAAAATGACAAAACAGATTATATCTACAGATAAAGCACCCCAGGCAATCGGTACATATTCACAGGCCGTCAAGGTCGGCGATACCGTCTACATGTCAGGACAGATCCCTTTGATACCAGAGACCATGGAGATGGTCGAGGGTGATATCCGGTCGCAGATACAGCGGGTTTTCCAGAACCTGCAGGCGGTGGCTAATGCTGCCGGCGGTGAACTTTCCGATATCGTGAAGCTAAATATCTTTCTTACCGACCTGGCGAATTTTCCGCAGGTGAACGAGGTGATGGCAGAGTATTTCCAGCAGCCTTATCCGGCCCGTGCGGCGATCGGGGTCTCGGCATTGCCTAAAGATGCCGGAGTTGAGATGGATGCCGTACTGCACCTGTAAGATCCACAGGGTAGGTTTTGCTGCTACGGGCATGTCGCTCCAGCCCGGCGTCGATCCGGCTGCGTGATAGAGACTTTTGTTAATGAACGCTTATAGCATAGGGAGTGCTGCGGCATAATCAATGCAAGTGGATGATAAGGAAACTCTGGAGTACCAGTCGGTACAGGTCCTCAAAGGTGTCGGTCAGGCCGTCGCCGAGAAGCTCGAGCGCCTGGAGATCTATAACATCCAGGATGTGCTGTTTCACCTGCCGATGCGTTACGAGGATCGGACCAAAATTACCGCGCTGGGTGCGTTGCAACCCGGGCAGCCGGTGCTGGTCGAAGGCATCATCGAGCATAGCGAGATTAAATTCATGGGCCGTGGCCGCCGCTCCCTGCTGTGTTACCTGTCGGACAATACCGGCGGTATCGTATTGCGTTTCTTTCATTTCAGTAAAGCACAGCAGGCCAGGCTGGCTAATGGCACACGGCTACGCTGTTTCGGTGAGGCACGGCGCGGTGCGGCACGACTGGAGATCATCCATCCTGAATACCAGGTTGTGCAACAGTCAGACGAAACTGTCGAACAGTCGCTGACCCCGGTCTATCCCAAGACGGAAGGCGTGCACCAGACCTTGCTGAAAAAACTCTCTGACCAGGTGCTGAAAAAGATCAGCCGGGGCGAACTGGTCGACTGGCTGCCTGCAGCGGTGGCCGAAAAATACCGGTTTCCCGACCTGGTCAGCGCACTTCTGCGAGTGCATCGTCCCGACAAGGATGAAAACGTGTTTGCTCTGAACCAGTGCAGCAGCAAGGCGCAGCAGCGCTTGCTGTTCGAGGAGCTGCTGGCACACCAGCTCAGCCTGTTACAGTCACGTTTGGCGACAAAACAGACCACGGCTAAAAAGCTGACCATCGATGAGGATGATCACGCACGTTTTTTGCGGCAGTTACCGTTTCAGCTTACCGCGGCACAGCACAGGGTCATCGGCGAGATACTCGCTGACCTCGAGCAGTCGCATCCCATGCTGCGGCTGGTGCAGGGTGATGTCGGCTCAGGAAAAACCGTGGTTGCAGCGGCCGCTGCCAGGGCTGTTATCGACGGTGGTTACCAGTTTGCGCTGATGGCACCCACCGAGATCCTGGCGGAGCAGCATTTTTCTAATTTCAAACAGTGGTTCGGTGAAGAGCGCTGCCTGATGCTGAGCGGAAAAGACAAAGGTAAGAAGCGTGAGCAGAAATTAGAGCGTATCGCATCGGGTAACAGCCAGATCATCATCGGTACCCATGCCCTGTTTCAGGATGATGTTGCGTTCAGCAGCCTGGTGCTGCTGGTAGTCGATGAGCAGCATCGATTCGGCGTGCATCAGCGCCTGGCATTGCGCGAGAAAGGCCGGTTTATGGCGGGTCGAGAGGATATCGTACCGCACCAGCTGATCATGACGGCAACCCCGATACCGAGAAGCCTGGCGATGACAGCGTATGCTGATCTGGATTATTCCGTGATCGATGAACTGCCGAAGGGCCGAAAGCCGGTGACCACGGTGGTGGTCTCGACCGGGCGACGTGATGATGTCATCGCTCGCATCGAAAAAGCCTGTGAGAATGGGGAGCAGGCGTATTGGGTGTGCACCCTGGTCGAGGAGTCCGAGTTCCTGCAGTGCCAGGCGGCAGAGGTGACCGCCGCGCAGTTGAGTAAAGAGCTGGGCGGTGTCCGTGTCGGCCTGGTACATGGACGCATGAAGCAGGAGCAGAAGCAGTCAGTCGTCGAGCGCTTCAAGAACTGCGAGATCGATCTGCTGGTGGCGACCACGGTGATCGAGGTCGGTGTCGATGTGCCGAACGCGTCACTGATGGTGATAGAGAATGCCGAACGCCTGGGGCTGGCGCAGCTGCATCAGTTACGTGGCCGTGTCGGCCGCGGCGGCAAACAGAGTGCCTGTGTGCTGATGTACCAGGCGCCGCTGTCAGAGATGGGGAAACAGCGCCTCGGTATACTCCGGCAGACCAATGACGGTTTCAAGGTGGCAGAAAAAGACCTCGAGCTGCGTGGTCCAGGTGAGGTACTGGGTACCAGGCAGACCGGCCTGATGCAGATGCGCATCGCCGATATCGTACGAGATGAAAAATGGTTTCCCGAAGTGAAAAAAACTGCTTCCTATATCATCAGTCATCACCCGCAGGCAGTAAAACCCCTGGTCCGGCGCTGGTTGGGAAAAGCCGACCGATTTGCCAATGTTTGAGCGGGCATAAAGCGGTATTTCATAGCTTTTGTCTGGTGAATGGACTATTTTTTAACTGGTACGGAGCGTCATTAACAAAGGCCGAAAATAATCAGCATGGTATCGCAAACTCAAAACCCGGGCATCGCTGTCAGCGAACTGTATGATGATTCTGCCAGTGAGCATGATGAACGCATACTGCAGACCCAGATCAAACGTCTGATCACCGGCTCCGGATTCAGCAATATCGCGGGTATCGCGATGGCCATCATCTGGGTGGGGCTGATCTGGAAAAACCTGCCGCATGAAGTACTGAGTGTCTGGCTCGGTGTCATGATATTGCTGTTTCTATATCGCTCGGCAGTGCATTATTTCAAGCTGTATTCCAGGGATGTAACGAGCTCGATAGACAGGTTCGTTATCCGCCGCTGGTACCTGGTCTCGGTTTTCCTCACCGGCGCCGGCTGGGGCATCACCTCGATATTGATGTTCCCGTTCAACGAGCTTTACCAGATCGTACTGGCCTTTATCCTGGTCGGGGTCTCCGCTACCGGCGTGGCATATTCTTCTGTCGCCTGGGTCTATTACGGTTATGTCGGCTGTGTGCTGTTGCCGCTGATGTTCCGCCTGTTCTATATCGGTGGAGAAGTCTATTACGCGCTCTCTGCGATGACCGGTTTTTTCCTCGGTGTCATGGTCATGGCTGTTCACCGGATGTATAGATCATCGGTCGCTGAGCTGGAGTTGTCCTATAAGAACGAGGCGCTTATCCGTGACCTGACAGAGGCCAGCAGTTCCCTGGAGAGGCTTAACGAAAACCTGAAAGATGAGATCCTGCATGGCAAGGAGATAGAAGCCGAACTGAAAGAAGCGAAAGACAAAGCAGAAAAGATGAGCCAGGCCAAAGGTGAGTTCCTGGCCAACATGAGCCACGAGATCCGCACCCCGATGAACGGCGTCATCGGTACGCTGCAGCTGCTGGAGGATACCGAGCTAAACAAAGATCAGCATGAGTTTGTCAATACAGCGCACAAGTCGGCAGATGCCCTGCTGGCGATACTGAATGACATCCTGGACCTGTCAAAGATCGAGGCGGGCAAGCTGAGTTTTGAAAATATTTCATTTGATTTTAAACAGATAATCAGAGACATCGTGGTATTACATTCACTGAAGTCAGAGCAGCAGGGCGTCGCGCTGATCCAGCAGATAGACGATGCGCTGCCGGACACACTCATCGGAGACCCGACGCGACTGCGCCAGGTGATCGTCAACCTGGTGTCCAATGCATTGAAGTTCACCCGTGAGGGCGAAGTGAAGATCAGTGTCGAGGTATTGAATAATCATGCTGACAGTGTCGATGTCAAGGTAACGGTTTCGGACACCGGCATCGGTATCCCGCAAGCTGCCCTGGATACACTGTTCAATGCATTTACCCAGGCGGATGGATCGACCACGCGAAAATATGGCGGTACCGGTCTCGGCCTGGCCATCGTCAGTCAGCTGGTCGATATGATGGGCGGTTCCCTGGGTGTCGAGAGCGAGGAAGGCGCTGGTTCATCCTTCTGGTTCACTGCCAATTATCCGTGCAGCAACGAAGCATGTGAGAGTGATGATGAGGCCGAAGCGGGGAGCAGACCATTGCGCTTGAATGCCAAGGTCCTGCTGGTTGAAGATAATCCGATAAACCAGATGGTAGCGCAGAAGCTGCTGGAAAAAGTAGGTCTCAAAGCTGTGCTTGCAAATAATGGCGTCGAGGCATTGAAGGTATTGCAGCAGCAGTCGTTCGACCTGGTGCTGATGGACTGCCAGATGCCGGAGATGGACGGTTTCGATGCCACCCGCGAGATCAGGAAACTCGATATCAGGGCCCTGTACGACGAGCATCTGCCGATAGTGGCGATGACAGCGAACGTGATGTCGGGCGACCGCGAGAGATGTCTCGAAGTCGGTATGGACGATTATATCGGTAAACCGGTGCAGCGAGATCACCTGGAGACCGTGCTGCATAAATGGCTGCATCGAACATAATAAAATTTTTGGACTCGATGATTTCACGCTAAGATAGCGTCAACGAAGTATCACTGTGAATCCTCAGCCTTGAAGTCAAGACAACGCTGGTACCAGCGTCATCAACTATTCAACCAGACTATTCAGCCAGCGCTTATGCCGTGGCTGTTCGATACCTCATCATTGACGGCGCGCCTGATCGATCTGTGCGGCAAGGACTTTACTGTCAAGGTGATCTCGCAGCACTGGCAGATTATAGACAGTGAAGAAGCTGCCGCTATGTCTCTGCAGGGTGAGCGCGCGGCGCTGGTACGGCAGGTGCTGCTATGCTGCGCTGATAAACCGCTGGTCTACGCCAGGACTGTGATTCCGAAGATGACCGTACAGGGTGCTCAACGCCGCTATGCCAACATGGGGAACAGGCCACTGGGGGCGATGCTGTTCTCTGACAGGACGATGCAGCGAGAGCAGGTACAGGTTGCCAGGCTGCCGGCGTCACACCAGGCGAATGATTATATTGAGTCTGATGGCCCGGTGTGGGGCAGGCGTTCGGTGTTCCGCGTTTCCGGCCGGCCGCTGATGGTCTCCGAATACTTCCTGCCGGAACTGGTCAGCAGGAGCTAGCCGTCGTCAGCTACGCAGGCAGCCGCTGACTTCGGCTCAGGAGATCTATTCCTTTATCTCGGTCATCTTGTTGATGATGATCTGTGTTTTCGGTGCATCTTTGGCAAATGGCCCGCCCGGTCCGGTTGCTACCCGTGAGATCGCACCAGCGATGTTCTGCCCTTCGATGACTTTTCCGAACACGGTGTAACCCCAGCCACGCATGGACTTGCTCTTGTGATCGAGAAAGGCATTGTCAGCAGTGTTGATGAAGAACTGGTTAGTCGCAGAATGCGGCTCGCCGGTGCGCGCCATGGCGACGGTGTATTTCAGGTTCTTCAGGCCGTTATCGGCTTCGTTCTGTATCGGTGCCCTGGTCTTCACCTTCTCGTAATCAGGAGTAAAGCCGCCGCCCTGGTTCATGAAGTCTTTGATCACGCGGTGGAATATGGTGCCGTCATATGCGCCGGCATTCACATAAGCCAGAAAGTTTTCTACTGATTTAGGTGCTTTATCCGGGTAAAGCTCGATGATCATGGTGCCTTTGCTGGTCTCCAGTTTGACTTTTGGGTTAGCGGCATTGGCCAGCTGGATATTGAAGGCAAGTGCCAGTGCTGCGATGCTGATTAATAGTTTTTTCAATGTCATGTCCATGTGTTCTTGTTAAATTTGAAAGTGTGGGGAATTTAACTTAATTAGGTGGTTTTGTCAGTTTTTTTGGGTGGTTTGGTGTTTGGTGCTTAGCTTTTAGTTTTTTGTCAGGTATTGCGGGTCTGCCCCGCGGGCGAGTTATTCTTTTTTTAATTTTATTAATTTCTTTTTTTGACGCTACTTAGGTACTAGGTTTTGGTGTTTAGCATTTACTTGTTTCTTTTGGTTAGGCATTGCGGTTCTCGCACGGCGGGCGAGGTACTCTTTTGCTACAGCCCAAAAGAGTACCCAGAAAAGGCCGCCACGACAGCTGCGCCCCTCGGCAATTGCTCCTGCATTGCTCTAATACCGTACATCCATGTACATATAGAAAAACAGGGGTACCCATTGAAGCAGCACCATTATCATGCTGCGCCAGGTCGCTCTTGCGCTCCATGCGCTTGCGACATTAGTGCATCCATGCACGTCAACTCGCGCATGTTAAAAAACACGCGCACTCAGACAGCTGGCGCAAAAAACCCATGATAATGGCACGGCCTCAATGGCTTGCTGAGGTGGGGTGAAAGTCAACGTCAAAAACGGTGTCTATGTTGAGCACTTTCATTATCTTCTTTATGCCTTTTTTTGTTTTTAGTTATTAGCTTTTTTCTTTTGA
>JABDRN010000063.1 GCA_013041745.1 Gammaproteobacteria bacterium | reverse complement strand
ATCATCGAACACACCGCCACGTAATATATTGAACAACACATTCGCATAATGATGCACGGCAACATTATCTTCGCCAGTCTGCTGGAAACCATCACCGCGACTGATGATACGCGCCAGTTTATCTGAGCCTTCATCGATTGAGTCATTAATCGCTTGTGCGACGATATCAGGCTTATCGAGTTGCCTGCGTAATTCGACTACCTGGCTCTGAGTTAGCTCGACATTCGCAACGAACTGCCAGTGTTGTGATTCCTGTGCAGCGAGTTCAAGGGTCTTGTTGACCAGGTATGATCCGCGCACACCGCGCTTGCTGTCTTCCTCTTTCAGCACGCCACCGAGACGGAAATTATCAAGCTGCTCTGAAGAGACCAGTACCTTATGACCATCCAGTCCCAGGCAAAATACGGTATTGGCCTTGAGTGATTCGCAGGGTTCGGCGCGGTCGGTGATGCCGGAATAGAGAGGAAAGAAGGCGATCCCGCTGCTCCTGTCCAGTTCTGTCCACTTATAGGCGTCGACCAGGTTACTCGAGTTTGTCTGCACGAAACGTGGCGTTCCGGCTGGCAGGATATTCTGTAAGCCATCCACCATGTCCAAACTGACATTATCATCACCCAGGTTGTGCAATTCGCATCGACGTATAAAGCCATAACTGTCGCTGGTCGCCCAGGTATAACGAAACACCAGTTGCAGATCGTGGTTGACCTCTTCGAAGCATAACTTGTTTCCAAGCAGGTTTTTATACAGGTGACGGTTTATCAGGTAAAGCCCGTCATGCTCCATATTGAAGGGTTCCCACTCGAAATGCTTACCGTTTACATTCACATGCAAGATGGTTTTGCACCCGGTATGAACAGCGTTATCATGGATCTTGTCGACGGTAACGTAAGGAAACAGCGCGGTCTCCGGTGATATACGTCCGGCGGTCAGGCCGCCTGTTGAAGACACGAACAGCCAGTGATCACTGTCAGAGATAACGCTGATAAAAAACGGCGCCATCTTGTCAGCATTATGTATCGCGTAGAAACGCTCACCTTCAAGCTCTAAAAATTCACCAGAAACGCTATCGTTACTTTCGGTGTAAGTATTCATATCCTGTTCAAACTCATATGAAGACCGTTTGTCGCGATAGAGATTACTGTCCGTTTCATCCTCACGATCTCGATACGCATCACCTTTTACCTGGGTGCTTGATTTCGAGGAAGCAACGCCCCTGACAATATCTTTCGGTAACATAAACTACTCCTTACTAACGTCATCTATTGTCGGTCGAATTATTCAAAAAAGGACATGATATTAGTCGTAGGATCATAGATAAAACCCCACTCACTGATATCCTGAAGTGCCAGCGCAGGATCGCTATATAATGAAACAAGATTTGCGGCAGTCGGATTAAATAAATTTTGACCGACGAGATCTTTTAGAGGGGCCGCAATTGCAACGTCTTCGCCATTCACGGGGAACACAAAAAAAGTTGGTGCAAAGAAATAGTTATCCAGCACCGATCGATAGGCTTTTACTGCCTGCTCCCGGGTGGTCGGGCTACCGCTTTCAGCGAACACCTCATGCAAAGATAAAGCAGTATAAAACTGGTTCTCTCCTGGTATACCTGCCCCCTTCGCCAATGCTGTGGCCCACACGTAATATCTCGCCTTCGCCGACGGTGCAGCATCACTCAGTTCGAATTTGTTGTCTTCGATAACAGCGACTTTAGCGTATGGATTTTGAGGATTATCCAGGACACAAGGTTCCAGGTAGATACCCTCATCCTCACAAGCAAAGTTAAGCACTGAATCCGTTGGTAATTCAACGGTGTTCTGCACGGATCCGCCATCGACTTCACTACAACCCGCTGTTACCAGCATCATCGAGCCTGCGACTAACGTTGCTACAAGAATTTTTAAATGTTGCTCTATATATTTAAGTATTTTCATAATATTTACTCTTGTAATACTTGCCTAAACGTTAAAATGTGAATGTCGCATAAAGGATGAGCTCGAACATCGCATCGTTTCTGCCATCCTGGTATTCATCTTCCGGTGACTGGTCATCAAGCGTTCTATACAGGCCTCTGACGCCCCACTTGCTGGTAGAACCGGGTTTAGGCGCCCAGCTATATGGCCCCATCAATATGGAATAATCGAGCTTGAACTGCCATGGATAAGTCTGGTTGAACTGACGGTAGAAGTCATAGGGCGCCCAGGCATCTTTATAGACGAAACCTTCGAGAATATGGTTATTTGTCAGCCAGAGCTTGCCACCCACTTTATAATATTCTCGGGCCGGTCCTTCAGGAGAACCTGATGATTGTTGCTTACCACCTTCGAGATTGACGATCACATTGGTGCCACCATCGGTATTCATTACCATCCTGCTCATCACCTTCCACACGTCTTCTGCGATCAGGCCTTCACCAAAGGCGGCATTGACACCGGCAGGCCGAAAGAAGAACTGGTATGAATCTGTTGCGGTAGGGAAACTGGTGTAATTTGCCCCGATATTAAAGGCGAAATCAGCATCTTCCCGGCGGTCATTATCCCACTCATAGAAACCAGTTGCGGGTGTTGGGTCGTAGGTGAAAAACACCTCACCAGACTTCGCTTCCCGGTTGCCGAGCACCGCGAATGGATCATCATCTCGATTACGGGCCGATACACCGGGGAACAAAGATGTGCCTGAAGTTGCAGGAGGGATATTTGGATTTGAATCCACGATATTTTCTCGGTACATAAGACGCGGCAGAACCGTAATCGATCCGAAATTCATCTGGATACCGGTTTCGATCTCCTGCTTGTTGCCAAGATCAGAGTAAGGCAGCTGGCTATAATTTAAGATACCACCGTTGGAATAACCGAAATTAGCCTGGGTAGCACCGCCATCAGCCGTCAGGCCGGCATAGTGCATCCCCACATAAGCACGAGAGGCGCCAAAGGCTTCAAAGGAATACGTTGCCTTGACACCCAGCGTGTCCTCAAAATCGATTTCATTGACGACGACATCACCGTCCTTTATGTAGTTATACTTATCGCCAATTTTTTCCGTACTGGCCATGATACCGCCAATCTCAAGCAGGTTCTTAGTGTTGCCAAATTTTGAATATAACGTTGTCTGACGAGTTTGTATCGCCACCGCTTCACCCGGGTTAGCTACCGTATCTCTTCGCGCAACGTCTTCGGAATGAATGAATGCGAATCTAGGGCTGGTTCCAATGTTCTTGCCGAATTCATATTTCAGCATTGCTTTAGGATTAGCACCCCAGTAAACCTCGGGGCCAAACAGGAACTTCAGGCCATCCAGAGTTTCTTTACCCTGAAACTCTGCACCAAAGGGTGCCTTCGAGTTCCAGATATCCTGGCCTTCCATATCTGTCGTCTCTCTGAGCAGTCCGAAGTAATCACCTTCGTAACCCCAGTGATAACGCGGTGTATGATAGAAGGTCTCCAGCACATAAGCATCGGTTGTATAGGTACCGTTATAGTCATAGATCTCGATACGTTCGTTATCAGATATGGTCTTTTCGGTTACCGGTGCATCATCGATTATTTCTTCCTGAACGATGGTGTTAAAAGGTGCGCCACGGTCTCCATATCTAAATTCCATCGACCTGTTTGGAACATTACCAAGAACATTTATCGAGAATTGACCGCTTATGTCCTTGCTTGGATTGAACTCAAAATCCATAAACACCATCTGGCCGTTACTGTTTTCGACGGCATCCTCACCATCCTCCTTGATATCACCGGAAAAAGCGTTGCCGACGAACTCCATCGACAGGCTGCCGCCGGTCATCTCAAATTTCTTTTTCGCGCCAGCCTCACTCTTCATCATATTGACCTCACCCTTGAGAGAGTAGAGAGCCATATTAATGTTCTGTATATCCGTATTTATAGCGGCGGTCTTCTGTTTATAAGGGTCAATACTCCAGATATCGCCTAGCACATAGTATGCAGCCCGGGGCTCAGCAACATAGATGCCCTGTCCATTCTTGGTGCCTAACCGCATGATGCCCCACCACTCCTCATTCATGTTGTTCTCACCTTCGACATAGTCATAGGTATAACCACCATTAGCCCATGATGCATTGGTGTTGTGGATATCGAGAAACTCGACCTGTTTATATTTCCACCACTCATCACGCCATTCGAAAACATATCCACCGATAGAATTACCTTCCTGGCCATTACCTGCGCTCTTGTTATACATCTCTTGCCACTGGCCACGGAGGAATTCGGCCTGTGACGCCTGGTCTTCGACAAACTCTTTTGAATTGAACGCATCGGCACCAAATTCAAAGAACAGCACAGGCAGGTCGAGCTCTGCATCGACTCTTTTCCACAGGTCACTAAAACCGATACCGCGGTAGACATTACTGCCCAGAACATCCAGGTTGGTAACATATTCCTTGATCAGGTCCATGTACTGCAGGTCACCATTGACGATACTGAACAGGCGCTCTGGATCGATCTTTTTACCCTCCTCGATGACCTCGTAATACAGGCTGTACAAATACTTGGCTTTTTCTTTTTGCTGCTCGCCCTGTGGCAGGTTTTCGATCTCAAAATCGGCAGACCACTCGAGTCCATAATTACTTTCATTACCCAGGGCGACCATGAGCACACCGGGCACACCTTTATATTTTTCGACGATTTCAGCGACTTCTGCTTTTAGATGCTCACGCGTCACCGGGTCAGAATAATCTGTCTGCGGCGTCCATACACCATTAATATCGGCACCGTATCTGCCCATCAGTGGATTAACCGCTGTCATGATGCCGTACTCTTCGTAAGCATAGGTGATCCACTTTGGTGGAATCGTACTGAAGGCTCGGATAGAATTGATATTGGCTTTTTTCATCAGGGTGAATTCGTGATCAAGCACATCCCTGATATGTTGCTCAGGCTTGTTCCACAGACTGTAGGTATAATTTTCACCACGAGGTGTATACCCCCAGACAACACCTTTTACATAAAAATCTTTGCCATCGACAAGCAGCTTCCAGCCATCGTCATTTTTAAACGTTGTAACTTTTTCCGCCGCCTGAGCGTTAGTACTAAATGAAGCAGAGATAATAAATACAGCGATAAAAATAAAGCTGAATTTATTTATCAATTTTGTGTTTATTGATTTCGCCATCACTCCACCTCTGGTGATTAATGCATTAATTAACAATTGATAAATTGAACATATGGCTTTGAAATACCAGATGTCCTTTCGCTAGTCGGTAACTTCCAGTACCTGATAGCCTTTTTTGCCTGTATTCCTTTTTCGCAGCAGCAAACCTATCTGCTGATGAATTAGCAATGTCAGATACAAAGATATTTTTTGTTCGATGAGAATATGATGAGGCTGTATTCAAAGAAGACTGGTTGGCTGTGACTATAAGAGAGGGTTTGTATGAATCTGGCCTGTAAGCCTGATATGGAGCAATAGTTTTTGTCCATCCAGAGACTAGCGTGCAGGAATGTTTCGCTTCATCCCGAGTGATGCCAATACAGTATTCACTTTCACTACATATACGCATGCTCATCTACCACTTATACCTGCTCATTTATTAATCTGATCATCATTAATCTGAAAATAAGCTGCTGTTATTAACATCTCCATTGATGCTATATAGCAGTTTGCACAAAACACTAATCGTTGTCAATAAATTATTAGAATTAAAAATAACAATTATCATTACAATTTCTTCATTTATATCAGCTACTTATTTAGTATCCTTGATTTATTAAGGCATCCTGGCTGTATTCACTGATTCTTTTGTTGTTTTTCTTTTTTTTGCTTGAACATAATCTTAAAAGTCGCACATCTAGGCGTCTTAATCCGTGCCGTCACATCTGAACTCTTACCGTCTGCAATGCATTGGCATCAATCATGACATCAGCATATTGACTGCCAATCTGTAACTGGTAATTGATCGGTTTCTTTGTCGTATTCAAAATCTGAATACTGAGCAGATTGTCCGCACTCAATGAAGCGCTTGCATGAATGTCATCAGTACCTAATTCATCACGCATCGTGCTTACTTCGACGGCTCTATCACCAGGGCGAATAGTTCGACTTAATTGTGACAGTACATGATACACCGGCGTGTAATAAACCTGGCCTGTAGCCGTGTCGATCATGATCGGAGCGCCACAGAAGTTGCCGACATGATTAGGGCCGCCATCTCTGTCTAAAACGATATTCCAGTCTATCCAGCCAGATACCCAGTTATTCAGGCTGACGATAATATTTCTCGCATAACGATGCACCGGTGTGTAGATGGGATGATCCTCTGCATTGACACCTTGCCATGTTGCAGAATAAGCCCAGTCAGTCGCATTGTCGTTCCACCAGAAATCGTCATTATCAAACCAGCCGGATTCTTTGAAACGCACAGGATCTGTTATTCCGACAGGTGCATCTTTACCCAGGTCATCGATGGTACCTTCGGTGTGAATAATCTCATATTGAGGAAATGCATCGTGCACACGCTGAAACACATCTTCGTATACCTTGTACGTGCTCTCATACCAGTGAACGGCCGCACCGTAGAGATACTTTTTGGTCTCATCATCGTTATAAAGTATATGCGCCCAGTGTTCCAGTTCTCCCCTGTTATGGTCGAACATCAAAAGTTTGACGTCAGCCTTACCACTACGGTGAAGGGCCGGGCCAAGGTGCTGCTTGATGAAATCGTTCTGTGATTCTGCAGAAAAATGCATGCTCTCCCACTGTCCATTATTTCCCAGCGGTTCATTGACCGGGGTAAGGCCCCAGATATTTACCCCTTGATTGTTATAATGATCGAGGTATTTGACCAGGTAGTTGGCGTAATACTTTTCATAGCCTTGTTTCAAGACGCCACCGGTACCCTGGTAATCATTTTCCTTACTGCCCGGATGATGCCAGTCTTCGATATCTTTCATCCAGGAAGGCGCTGTCCAGGCAGACGCGATAATTTTCAGCTCAGAATCTTTTTGCCCGGCCTTTATCGCAAGCGCCTGCTTTATCATCGGTAGAACATCGAATGCATTATCCTTGATTCGCGGATATTCTTTCTCACTAAAACCGTCAAAATCAGGGGTGATAGAGAAGTGAACCAGCGCTTTATCTTCTTTGACGTCATCATATGAAAAGCCCCCTTCTACCGAGAAATCAGTGGCACCGATCACGGTTCTTGCCATGGAAAAATTCGCTCCCTTCTCACCGTAGATATTATTCATCACTTCCCGTCTTTTGTCTTTACTCAGGTGCGCCAGTACAAAAGCCGATGATTCGGTAAAAGAGGTACCGATACCATGCAACGTCTGTTTGATCATTTCGGGCTGAACATTTATCACAACACCTTCAGCCTGGCCAAAAGCAAAATCGAGATTCTTCTTACTGGCAAGCCTGTCACCTTTTTCTGATGTGACCAGGATCTCGCTAGTCGAAGTTAATTTATAATGTGTATTTGTAATATCGAGCATATCGCCAGTTCCAGAAGTTACCGCAGCAGCGGTTATTATTAACTCATATAAATTCATCACAGATCTGCACTATCAGTCATGTTGTTTAATTTTCCACCGCAGGTTCACCACGTCGCGCTTCCAGTTGCAACCTGATCTCATGCGCTTTCTCTTCAGTGATCGGGAAGCTATATACCGCCCATATCGCAAGCCCCGAGCTAACAAAAGGAATAAGTGCATCAAATAATCGCATCAGGAAAATAGCCTGTTCTGTCTGCGCACCATTGAGGTCAACATTGAAACCCGTCCAGTTGAGCAGAAAGCCACTCAGTGCCAGTGCTAACGCCATGCCCAGTTTCACAACCCACCAGTAGATCGAAGCGAACATGCCTTCACGTCGCTGCCCGGTGTTAAGTTCGTCGAGGTCACAGACATCAGCGATCATCGAACCCATAAGGGTGAACAACGCACCCAGGCCAAATGCCATCAATGGTGCAGGCAGTAACAGTAACCAGGGGATATCCGGATCGTAACAGAACCACTTCGATCCATAACCGACCATGGAGATGGCGATAGCGATAAAGAACGTCCGCCTCTTACCCAGCTTTGTAGACATCCAGGTCACCAGGAAGATGACACAGAAAGTAGAGACCGCTGCAAGCGTTCCCGAGTAACCGGCATATTCCGCACCTAACTCCTGGTCGCCGCCGAAGACGTAATAGATGATCACATAGAACTGGAATGATGCCACCAGCATGAAGCCGTTGAACACTAAAAATGTCGCTGCGCATAACTTTAGGAATGGCTTCACCTTCAGTGTCTCGAGGAAACCATTGAAGAAATCGATAATATTTTTTTTCAGTGCCTGCCCTACCGTGGGCACTGCTTCACCCTCTTTCACCAGCTCTTCTCTGGGCACAGGCTGCTTGAAACGTTCACGCAAAAAGATCGCCGGCATGATACCCACAATGATAGTCAGCGCGCCGATTCCGATGGCGAGGTAAGCTGCACCCTCGACCAGGTCATCAAAAAACCATGCTTGCATTATCCACAGGAACCATGGCGATATGACGTAAGCCAGCTGACCCATAAAGTTTTGCACACCCATCAGCCGGGTACGCTCATGGTAATCCGGTGTCAGTTCATAACCCAAGGCTACCCATGGCGTAGCAAACACGGTATATGCCAGGTAAAAGATGAAGGAACCGATAAGGAAGAACCAGAAGTAGTAGTTCTCACTCATGCCCAGGGGTAACTGCCACAGCATGGCATAGATAACACCGGCGGCGATTGCACCGATGAAGATATAGGGCCGTCTCCTGCCCCAACGGGTTCGGGTATGGTCGGAGATATAACCCATCAACGGATCAGTGATGGCATCTGTCAGTCGCGGCAGAGCACCCAGCAAACCGACCAGCGCAGGATTCATACCGAGGCCAAGGTTGAGTACGATTGACATACCACCGATAGCCGCTGCCAGCAGGTTGTTTACGAAGGCGCCAAAACCATAAATGATCTTGTGTGGCAGGGATATACGATCTTCCGGTGCGGTCTTGTAATGCTTCATTTTTGCCACGTGATGACTATTCCTGTTGTTTTTTTTCAATTACATTTGCTTGAAAGTGTTATCTAGTGACATATCCAAGGATACTGTTGAAAATACTACATTCCTGATAAATCAGGGCCTCCGTGCCCTGCCTGCTAATCAAAACAGGCTAAATGGCGCTAACTCAACGTGCCCTTAGACTGACGTCATCAAAGAAAATAGAGCCACCGACACCGCCAGCTCCAGATTGAATGTGCAGCAGGAATGCCTGGGCCGAAACCGCACCGGGAGGTGCCACTCCGGAGACGCTCATCTCGGTCCAGTCAGAGATATCGGCACCGTCCTGCGGCATCAAGGTGGTGTTGGCGCTACTCGGATCCGAGTCAACAACAAACTCGATATTGCCGCCGAGCTGATTTCCGCTGGCACCGGGACCATCCCAGAAAGTCAGTTGCAATATGCCCACGTTGCCAAGGCCAACAGGATCGGGGTCCCAGCTCATCGCGTAAGCGGTTAAATCATAGGTTTCGCCAGCCGTCACATTAACAGGCTGATAAGCACCCGCTGCCCCATTCGGATTGAACGGACCGTACATCTTGATAGATTGGGTACCACCTGCATCATGTGATACCGGACCAAAGGCAGGGCCAATCGTGCTATTGGTAAACACCGTCTCAAACGTGGTCCAGTCGAACACACCCGATATATCACCACCACTGGCATCAACGGCTTCAATATTGCCGTTCAACAGCAGGTTCGGGCCGCCTCCGACAGGCAGACCAACCTTAAAATGGATATCATCAAAATAAATGATACCGTCTAACAATGTTGGAGCCACTGCGGTTGACCCTGTTATTGTCGATGAAGCACTCCAGAATCCCAGGGAGGTAATCTGGGTTTTATCTACACCGACAAAGTCACTTAGTGGTATTTCATAAATATCCCAATTGGCAACACCACTTGCTGATGGCATATATGCTGACAGGAATACAGATGCTGAACCCAAGACAGGATCCTCCATCTTCACTTCGAGGTCCTTCAAGCCACTGGCCGCAGAGGTATTAATACCAAACTTTAACGTATCATAACCAGAGATATCCGCGCCGCCTGCTACTGCCGCTTCACTCAAACTCACGTCATCAAAGAAGATAGATCCACCGACACCACCAGCACCAGATTGAATATGCAGCAGGAATGCCTGGGCCGAAACTGCTCCCGCGGGTGCCACTCCGGAGACGCTCATCTCGGTCCAGTCAGAGATATCGGCACCGTCCTGCGGCGTCAAGGTGGTGTTGGCGCTACTAGGATCCGAGTCAACGAAAAACTCGATATTGCCGCCGAGCTGATTTCCGCTGGCACCAGGGCCATCCCAGAAAGTCAGTTGCAATATGCCGACATTGCCGAGGCCAACAGGATCGGGGTCCCAGCTCATCGCGTAAGCGGTTAAATCATAGGTTCGGCCAGCCGTCACATCAACAGGCTGATAAGCACCCGCTGCCCCATTCGGATTGAACGGTCCATACATCTTGATGGATTGAGTACCTCCTGCATCATGTGATACCGGACCAAAGGCAGGGCCAATCGTGCTGTTGGTAAACACCGTCTCAAACGTGGTCCAATCGAACACACCCGATATATCGCCACCACTGGCATCAACGGCTTCAATATTGCCGTTCAACAGCAGGTTGCTACCGCCAGCAGAGCCAAAATCAAAGTCAAAACCGTTCCAGTTTAAAGGGCCAGATCCTGTACTCTTGTACTCAGCCTTGAATGAGAATGAACCTTCAAGAACGGTGGTGGTGCTATTTTCTTCTATGATCGTGTCTTTGCCACCAGGCGCTATGCTTATTGCATAGGCTAAAGCAGGGTTAGTGTAGGTCTCGGAATAAACACCCAGTGGATCCAGTGGTGCACCTCCACCGATGGTGAAGGTAGAATCACTGTTATTAACATCCTGGTAGACCCTCACATAATCGACCAGCATGGTCTGCGGCCATGTCTCACTACCATCAGGCGCCAGACTGTTACTACCAAGCGTTCCACCCATCGCCACGTTCAGGATCAGGAAAAACTCTTTTAAGAATTCATCCATGGTACCCGGATCGATCGCTTTGTAAAAATAGGGAACACCATCGATTTTTCCAGTGATACCAGTAGCGTCCCACTCAGCCGAGAAGACATGATAATCATCACCGAGAGACTGTGACAACCGCAGCTGATCCGTACAGAAAACATGCCCAGGAACAGGAGAAGTTAAACAGGACGGATCGAAGCTGCCGGTGTCATCAAAATAATGCACGGTAAAATGTGTCGTATTTGCATCAGACCCGTTTGTCTGGAACATTTCCACGATATCCACTTCACCTGTCTTTGGCCATCCAACTTCAGGGAAGTTTTTACCCAGCATCCAGAATGCCGGCCAGGAAGCTTTTCCAACTGGCGGCTTGATCCTTGCCTCGACCTTTCCATACCTGAAGCTGAATTTATTTAACGAGTTAATCCTGCCGGAGGTGACCGTACCGTCACGCACGCCACAGGGTGCAGTAGGACAGTCAGCAGTAATGACCAGGTTGTCACTCTCAACTCTGACATTGTCCGGAGAGGTCGTATATAACTGCCACTCATTATTGCCCCAGCCATTGTCACCGTAACCGGTTTCTATGACCCAGTTATCGGTATCAGGCACACCATCGACATCGAATTCGTCTGACCAGATCAATTGATAGGTTATCGGCGCAGATGACTGCAGCGTTATATCATCATAATAGAAGGTCCAGTTGGCTGCATCGCCAGCTGCATCACCGACCACGCCATTATCAAAGATTACGCTGATTTCTCTTACGCCCTGACCAGTAAATCCGGTAAAGTCAAATGACAGTTCCTCCCATGTTGAAGAGCCACTATGAGTAGCAATCCTTTCAACACCCAGGCCTTCCAGCTTGAAGGTGACCGGAACTGCACGTGACGCCCAGACCTTCATGGTGAAGACCTCAGCTGCGGAAAAGTCGATCGTGCCCAGGGTCAGGGTACTGCCGCCAAAATTATTCGTATCGCTGAATTTCTGCATCTGTGCCACTTTGGCACTGCTGTTTCCCGTGGTTTGTGGATTACTTATGATCGTCGTCACACCACCGGCGAAGTTAGAGATGTAGTAAGGACCACCAGCATCTTCGAAGTCGACCGGGAAGCTTGCCATACCCGGGTATGGTGGATACTGCGGCGGGAACGACCAGGGGAAGGTATCCGTGCCGCCGGATGCAACATAGGTCACATAGAAATTATCCAGAGCCGTAGTTTCACTAACGACCGGATTTGGACCAACAGGGTTAACGTTGGTGATAGCCGTCACGACTGGTGTTACCGCCGCAGTAAACGCTGCACTATCAAGGGTAAAATCGAGTGTTTGCGTTGCTGCTGCAGTCTGTGAGGCAGCACTAACGGTGACACCGTTCAGCGGATCCTGATCCACGTCGATGCTCTGTAAAAACACCAGTTGATTGGTGGCAGCCTGATCTATGGGATTGGCTCCTCCCGTCAGCTCAACAGGTGTAATCAATGGCGCCCCTGTTACGGTACCGAGAACGATGCCGCCAACGGAGAAAGTCACGTCCTCGTCCTGAATATATTTGAATTCACCGAGGTTATTGGTTACACCCGACTGTGTCGCGGTCTGGAAAGTCACGCCTTCCAACGCTGCGTCCACCAGCAGACCTGTAAGTACCGGCGGCGCACCGGCGTCACCCGTGGCGAAGTGCACATTATCAAAGTACAG
>JABDRN010000038.1 GCA_013041745.1 Gammaproteobacteria bacterium | reverse complement strand
GGGTTATGGTCGTGGTGGCCAGGGTGGTTACGGACAGGGCGGTCAGGGTTATGGTCGTGGTGGCCAGGGTGGTTACGGCCAGGGTGGTCAGGGTAGCGGTGCCGGTAACCAGGGCAATCCCAACCAGTACAAGTACCAGCATCAATACCGTTATCGTGACGGCAGTGGCATGGGTAGCGGCAGAGGACAGGGCAGTGGACAGCCGATGGCCCCACAACCAGCTCCAACCCCGGCGCCAGCGCCTGCCCCGGTGCCAGCAACACCTGAAGGTATATAGTCTCGGTATCAGTTCAGCAAGTTATATCAAAAACGGCAGCCCTGAGGTTGCCGTTTTATTTTCACCAGGGCATTATTCAGGAAGCTTTACGCTTACCCTGATCCAGCTCCTGACTGGCGAGATACTCTTCATATGTGCCACGGAAATCAACCAGGCCTTTTGGCGTCAGTTCGATGATCCTTGTCGCCAGTGATGACACGAATTCACGGTCATGACTGACGAAGAAAAGGGTGCCCGGGTAATTTTCCAGCGCCAGGTTTAAAGATTCTATGGACTCCATATCGAGATGGTTGGTCGGCTCGTCCATCAACAGGATATTATTCTTCTGCAGCATTAGTTTGCCAAATAGCATGCGCCCCTGTTCGCCACCGGAGATAACGCTGACTTTTTTATTGATATCGTCAGAAGAGAACAATAGACGTCCCAGCGTACCGCGTATCGACTGTTCGTCATCGCTCTCCTTGCCCCATTGATTCATCCAGTCGATAAGCGTTTTATCTTCTTCGAAATCAGATGCATGGTCCTGTGCGTAATATCCGAGCTGGGAGTTTTCAGACCATTTTACGGTACCGGCGGAAGGTTCCAGGTCGCCATACAGGCATCGCAGCAGAGTTGTCTTACCGATACCGTTTGGTCCGATGATAGCGATACGCTCACCGACCTCTACCATCATATCAAGATTTGCGAAAAGGTAGTCTTCACCTTCATAGCTCTTGCTGAGGCCTTCTACTTCGAGCGCCAGACGATGAAGTTTTTTCTCCTCTTCAAAAATGATGTATGGGTTTTGCCGGCTGGACGGTTTTACTTCTGCCAGCTGAATCTTGTCGATCTGCTTGGCACGTGATGTTGCCTGCTTGGACTTCGAGGCATTTGCAGAGAAGCGGCTGACAAAGCTCTTCAGTTCAGCTATCTGTGCTTTTTTCTTGGCATTTTCAGACTGCAGTCTCTCCTTCGCCTGTGTCGCTGCCGTCATATATTCATCGTATGAGCCCGGATAGATACGCACTTCGCCATAATCCAGATCGGCCATATGGGTACAGACACTGTTCAGGAAGTGGCGGTCATGCGAGATGATAATCATCGTGCAGTTACGTGCGTTGAGGGTGTCTTCAAGCCAGCGGATAGTGTTGATATCCAGGTTATTGGTCGGCTCGTCCAGCAGCATGATATCTGGCTCAGAAAACAGTACCTGCGCCAGCAGGACCCGCAGCTTCCAGCCCGGTGCAACCTCGCTCATCGGGCCGTAGTGCTGCTCGCTTGGGATACCGACACCGAGTAACAATTCACCTGCACGAGCTTCAGCTGAGTAACCGTCCATCTCGGCAAATTCCGCCTCCAGATCACCTGCACGGATGCCGTCTTCTTCGCTCATCTCCGGGTTGGCATAGATCGCGTCTTTTTCTGATTTGACAGCCCATAGTTGTTCATGGCCCATGATCACAGTATCGATAACATTGAATTCTTCATATGCAAACTGATCCTGCTTCAACTTACCGATGCGCTCATTTGGATCTTTTGAAACGTTACCGGCAGAAGGTTCCAGGTCGCTGCCGAGGATCTTCATAAAAGTCGATTTACCACAGCCATTGGCTCCGATGAGACCATAGCGGTTACCTTCACCGAATTTCACTGAGACATTTTCAAATAGCGGCTTGGGGCCGAATTGCATAGTCAGGTTTGCAGTTATTAACATTGTTTCGTTCCGAATAAATGGTTTGTTTTATAGTTGCTTAAAGATAGCTGATCGAGTGTTCTGGATATAATGTCAGGCGGCATCTCTGTTACGATTATGGTTACTCGTACGTTTCTTGCTGTTACTCCGTTTTTTCCATGGCGTAGGCTTATTATTACCTGATGTATCAGTAGCAGATGCATTTCTTCTCGCATTTTTACCAGGTCGGCCTGCTTTTTTCCGTGGTGCGCGTTTCTGCTGTTGCTGGCCTCGCCCCTTATTGATGGGCTGGGCTTTGATGGACGGATCAGGCTCATAGCCTTCGATGACATCTTCAGGTATCTCGCGCCTGATCAGCTTCTCGATATCTTTCAGCAGTTTCAGCTCATCGACGCAGACCAGTGACATGGCTTCTCCTTCATTACCGGCACGACCGGTTCGCCCTATACGGTGAACATAGTCTTCCGCCACATTGGGTAACTCGTAATTCACTACGTGTGGCAGCTGGTCTATATCGATACCGCGAGCTGCGATATCCGTCGCCACCAGTACCCGAACTTTTCCGGCTTTAAAATCTGCCAGTGCTCGGGTGCGCGCTCCCTGGCTCTTGTTACCATGGATCGCAGCAGCAGTGATGCCATCTTTGTTCAATTGTTCTGCGAGACGGTTGGCGCCATGCTTGGTGCGGTTGAATACCAGTACCTGCTGCCAGTTGTTAGAACCTATCAGGAATGAGAGCAGTTCACGTTTACGACTCTTGTCGACCGGATGCACGACCTGTGTGACTGTGTCGGTCGCTGCATTCTGGCGAGCTACCTCGATGAGTGCAGGATCTTTCAGCAGGCCATTGGCCAGTTTTTTGATATCGTCGGAGAAAGTTGCTGAAAACAGTAATGTCTGCTTCTTCTTTGGCACGAGTGCCAGTACTTTTTTGATATCGTGAATGAAGCCCATGTCTAACATACGATCAGCTTCATCGAGTACCAGTATATCGATATGTGAGAGATCGACAGAGCGCTGACCGACGTGATCCAGCAGGCGCCCCGGTGTCGCCACCAGGATATCGACACCCTTGATCAGCTTCATCTTTTGTGGATTGATACTGACCCCGCCAAAAACGACCGTAGAACGCAGTGCCAGGTGTTTGCCATAGTCACGGACACTGTCAGAAACCTGTGCAGCCAGTTCTCGGGTCGGCGTTAATATCAGCGCACGCAGCGGGCGGCGGCCTTTTCGCGGCTTGTCTGTCTCTATCAGGCGTTGTAACAGGGGCAGGGTGAAACCGGCGGTTTTACCGGTACCGGTCTGTGCGCCGCCCATCAGGTCGCGACCTTGCAGAACAATGGGTATAGCCTGTTTCTGTATCGGTGTTGGAGAACTGTAACCTTTTTCAGAAACAGCACGGTGTAATTCAGCCATAAGGCCGAGTGATTCAAATGACATTGTAATATTCTCTAGGGATCGGCCCGCCCAATACATATGAGTTTGGGTCGGTCCAGGCGGAAACATATTTGTTCCAGGGTAAGCGGTATTGTATTACTGCTCAAAAGATACAGGTGCAGACCGAAGTGCACCAGAAGTTGCAGCCGCATTATACATGAACCCAGCTGAGAAATGTGACTAAATATTAATATTTACTAATATGATGAGTCTTGCTGCAGACGGTATCAGGAAATAGTTTTTAATTACGTTGACTAATTCACAGGCAGAGGATAACTTGCACGGCGAATTTATAACAACTGAAAGTTACCCCGGGAAATAACTATGAAATACTCAGCACGTTTGATACTCGCTCTTACTGCATTATTCTTCTTAATCAGCAGTACCGTTTATGCAGCTGACAATTCACCGGTCCTGTCTCGAATCCAGAAATCTGGAAAATTGGTACTCGGTACCTCGGGAACCATGCCGCTGATGTCTGAAAAAACCATGACAGGTGAAGTCATCGGTTTCGATATCGATATGGCAAATGCTCTTGCTGAGAGCATGGGTGTAGAACTGGTGACAAAAGTTCTGCCTTTTGCAGAACTGATCCCAGCCCTGGAGAGCGGCAAGGTGGATGTGGTGCTGTCGAATATGACCATGACAGTCGAAAGAAATATGCGGGTTGCTTTTGTCGGCCCGTATTTTGTTTCTGGCAAATGTCTGATCACTAAGGAAGAGGCTATGGCCAAAGCTGACGAACCTGCGGACTTGAAAGAGGCTGATCTGACCATGGCCGTGGTCAGCGGTACTACCAGTGAAAGCTTCGTAAAAGAACTGCTGCCGGAACTTAAACGTATACCGGTAGCTGATGCTGACGAAGGCACAGACCTTGTCGCAAGTGGTAAAGCAAAAGCCATGCTGACCGATTTTCCGATATGTTTGAGCGTGATGAAACGATATCCAGACAGTGGTTTTCAATCGGTGGTTTCGCTGTTGACCTATGAGCCCATCGGTATAGCGTTACCAGCCAATGATCCATTATTCGTTAACCTGGCTGAGAACTTCCTGCTACGAACTGAAAATGTCGGTGTAAACACAGCACTGACAGTAAAATGGTTTGGTAATGCAAAGCTGACAGCTATTGAGTAGTAGACAAACACTATCGACTCAGGGATGAGTCCAAATTGATTCAGACTGACAACCGTGATACTGCGAAGCACTCCGCATCATAAACTATCCAGGTATTCCTTCTGCCATTGCAGGTACAAAGAGTGAGCATGTTCTGCGAAGCTTTCTCTATCTTTAAACCCATCTGGCTTGATGGCATCAAAAACATAATAATTAACCCTGTTATTGTCAGATCTAAATATCTGCCATAACTTTTTAACTAAAGTTTGGTCCTTCCACACAAATGCCTGCTGGTCTATATATTGCAGAAATACCGGTAAAATCGGTACGCCTGTGTGCAATGATATATCAAAAGCACCGGTATGAAACCTCTGGTAAATACGTGCGCCTTTGCAGCCACCTTCGGGAAAGATAACGATATTCTTACCGGATTTTACCGCTTCCGACAGTGCTTGCTTGGCCGCCTGGCGAGAATTGGCGTTGCTTCGGGTAACATAGACCGTTCCCGCATAATCACTGATGCGCCCCAGTACTACCCAGTCACGGACACCGGCTTTTGCAAGTGGATAGATATCAAACAGGGCGGGGATAGCGAAGTCTTCTAATGCCGACGGGTGGTTAGCTATAAGGATATATTGCGCGGGTAATGGATGAATATTCTTATGGATAAGCCTTAGATCGACATCTAGTGCCCTGACAAACATACGGCACCAGAAACGCGCAAGGGAATGGTAGTAGCGCCCTGAAAATGCTCTTGGCAGGTATGATAGTAAATACAGTAAGATGCTCAGGATGATGAGCAGAAGCCAGGTGATGGGCAATATAAAGAGGTTTTTTATGAATTTAAGCATCCATCGCTACCATGACCGGAAATATCCTTAACAGATTGTCGATTACCCTAATCGCGTCTTCGACTCTGGTTTTTTCTTCTGTTACGAGAAACATTTTCACCGAGATGCGTGATCAGGGGAAAGCTTACATCATTTACCTTACGCCAGTCTCCACGACGTGGCTTTAGGACATTATTCTGCTGCTCGATCGTCTTACTGTCTTTCATGTCCTTTTGCAGATGTAGCAGCCGTTCCATTTTCGCGAGATCCTTGTCACTTAGGTCCATGGCTGCATCAACCCAGATATCGACGATGTCATAAAGGTTCTGGCGCGTGATGGGGTGGACGATCTGACGGATCTTCTTGATGGAACGTATTGTGTTATGTGACTGGTTATGACTCTTCAGGTAATCTTCGACAGCCTGTTCACCCTCACCATCTTCCGCCAGCACATCGATGACTCCCATGTTATATAACTCTCCCGCATTATATGTCTCGCCACTGAGAATAATACGTTCTGCCAGCGCTGATCCAATCCTGCGAGTGAGCAGGTTGTACGCACCCATGCCAGGGAAGAGGTTAAACAGGATCTCAGGAAATCCCACCTGTGAGCTACGTTCAGCAACGATCACATCACTGGAGAGAGCCATTTCAAAGCCACCGCCAAGGGCCTGGCCCTGTATCAGTGAAACAGTAGTAATAGGTAGATCGAGATTATCGATATTTCGGTGCAGTAGATTGATACACTTGTATGCGTAATCTCTCAGCCTTTCGATCTCACGATTTTCTATACATCGTTTAAACAGGGCCAGATCTCCACCGAGGTTATAGATGCCGGGTGTTTTTGACGCCACGATTAGATGGCGAAAGGGCCAGATAGTATCGGGATGCTGAGTCTTATATGTTGTAGTGAGCTGATACTGCAGCTGAACAAGCTCATCGATAAGCGTGGTATTAAGACAGGGACGAGGCTCAGGTTTCATCCAGCACCAGATAGCGCTGGTATCAGGATCGTAGCGTGTACTGAACTGGGTATATTCTCTAGGAGCGTTTTCGGCCTTGATGTGAGGTTCTTTTACCTGCTCTTCGGCAGTTGGTTCGTGGTCAATCTTCACTGGATTTACCTTTATTATTATTATTATAAAAGAGACAACCTTTGCACCCTATAATGACAATTTTCAGTTAAAACAGCAAATTAATTTTTATTTTAATTATATTTTCAATCTAATTGAAATATATGATAAAAAAATATAGACGTATAGCAGTCAAGTACGTATTATTGAAATATCCTGTTAGTACAACCGGTATCGATTTTTCTTCTGCGTACTATAGGAATTGGCACTAAGGATGCTAATGGACTAGGCGGGATTCAGTTATCTTGTGTGCAACTCAGTTGATAGGTTAAATCGTTGTTAAATAACCATTTTCTGAAGAAAACTATGATTTTCGATAAAGTAGCACATATAATCGTCAAAGTTGCTCACTGTAATATACAGGATATTAAACCTGAATCAGAACTGACAGCTCTCGGCATTGACTCTCTAAAAGCAATTACCGTTATATTTGAACTCGAAGAAGCTTTTGATGTAGAGATTCCAAATGAAGCCATCATGTCTATCGTCACCGTCAGTGACCTTCTGGATAAATTAAACGACTTGATCGACCAGAAATAGTCACATTCATAATAATGGCGGATCACCTGGATCTACATAATGCGATCACTAGATAATCTTGATGTATTGCTGGCCGAGGCTGAAATATTCAGCCCTGACAGTAAAGCCATGTTAGTGCAGGAGAAAAGTCTTGCAAGATACCTTGAAAAAGAATACAGAAGTTACCTGAAAAACCCTATAACGCTCGATTCTACCGGTATTTCGACCGACAGTGGTCCGATTATGGAGCAGACCGATGACCTGATGAATACGCATTATGATGAAAGCCTCGAGTTATTCATGGGTTTTCTGGATTCAAGGTACCGGGCCTATACCATGGCATATTATGGCGAAGCCGGCGAAGATGATATCTCTCTTGAAGAGGCACAGCTACAAAAATTTAAACTTATCTCACAACGAGCACGGATAAAAGGCAATGAGAATATCCTGAACATCGGCTGTGGTTTTGGATCACTGGAGACATACCTGCTGGAAGAGTATCCTGGCATACATATAACCGGTATCACCCCCAGTAAGGTACAGATCGATTACCTGAAAAAACAGATGCAGGATCGATCTAATCCCCTGAGTAGCGGTTTTACACTAATCGAAGATGTATTTGATGAAACTATCATCGAAAAAATCGGCCATGAAAAATTTGATCTTGTTATCTCCGTAGGCGTCTTCGAACAATTACTCAACATGAAGGCCATGCTGGCACTGATCGCGAGATTACTGAAACCCGCTGGCCGCACTTTTCATCACTTCATCACCTCACAGGTAACAACTCCGCATGTGCGACTGGATAAAAAAACCGTTATCGGAAAATATTTTCCTGGTGGTCGAATCTGGCCACATGATGAGTTTTCCCGTCATACAGAGCATCTTGATCTAGAAAAAGCGTGGTTTGTAAGCGGTAAGAATTACTTGCGCACCTTGAATGAGTGGCATCATCGTTACTGGAATAGTGTGCCCGTGCTATATCAGAAAGGTTTCAATATCGATAGTATCAAACACTGGAATGATTATTTCCTGTTATGTAAAGCCATGTTTTCTCCACTAGATGGCACCTTCTATGGCAACAGTCATTATCTTTTTACTATGAAGAGGTAACTAGACAATGAATAATCACCGCGTCGTGATCACAGGTTTAGGCGCCATATCTGGCCTCGGCCTCGATACGGCATCATTCTGGGAGGCATTAAAAGCTGGACGATCAGGAATCAGAAAACTAGGCCCGGAAATAGAGGAAGGTGTAAAAATTTCGCTGGGCGCAACTGTGCCTGAATTTGATCCCGATAGTTATTTCTCAGAAGAGGAGCTCAGCATTCTGGATCGTCATTCACAACTCGCAGTCATCGCTGCGCAGGAAGCAGTCGAAGATGCAGGATTAATTAAAAATCACGTTGTTCTTCAAGATGCCGCAGCTATCATCGGTACTGGTTGTGGTGGTAAACATACTGATGAAGCCACATATGAACAGTTGTATAAAAAACAATCCTCTCGTGCACATCCACTAACCATCCCCAAGGGAATGCCTAGTGCTGCAGCTAGTATGGTTAGCTTACACCTTGGTATTAAAGGCCCTGCATTTGTACTCGCCAGTGCCTGTGCATCTGGCTCCCATTCTATCATTCAGGGCATGACCATGATCCAGTCAGGAATGATCGATGTTGCTCTGGTCGGCGCTTCTGATGCACCGTTCACTTACGGTCTATTAAAATCATGGGATGCGCTGAGAGTAGCATCGAGTGACACGTGCAGGCCATTCTGTGAAGATCGCAGTGGCCTGGTCCTGGGCGAGGGTGCGGGCATAATGGTATTAGAATCCGAGCAGCATGCCAGAAAACGCGGCGCTCGAATTTATGCAGAGCTCGCTGGTTGTGGCATGACATCGGACGCAGGACATATAACACGTCCAGATATCTCAGGTATAACGACAGCGATGAAAAATGCACTCAACCATGCCGAGTTAGCCCCCGAAGATGTTGACTATATAAATGCTCACGGAACTGGCACATTGGTAAATGACGCAACAGAAACCGAAGCGATCAATCGTGTATTTGATGACCACGCCAAAGAGCTGGCGGTATCTTCGACTAAATCGATGCACGGACATGCACTTGGTGCATCAAGTGCTCTTGAACTGATAGCAACTATTTTGGCGATATATCATGATATTATCCCGCCAACCGCAAACTTTACCAAAGCTGACAAACTTTGTGATCTTGATTATGTGCCGAACAAATCACGCCACTCAAAAGTCAATGTTGCTATCTCAAACTCATTTGCGTTTGGCGGTTTGAATGCAGTGATTGCACTGAAAAAATATAAACGTGATGAGGGTTGACTGCGCTACACAGGTGATTTGTTGTTTTTCTGGTAGGTATCGAAATATTTGACGTTATCGGCTGGTTCACATCCGATCCATCTTAATAGATCCACTTCACTCAGAGGCTTGCTAAAAAGATATCCCTGGATAATGTCACCGTTCATGGCGATTATTGTTTCTAACTCACTCTGGGTTTCTACGCCTTCAAATATATTCTTCACACCGAGACTATTGCTCATCGTTACGATCGCATTGACTATGCTTCTGAGGTTATAGTTTTTTCCAATATTACGCACTAAAGTTTTATCTATCTTAATCACGTCGATAGGTAATTTAGCGAGATAGGTCATCGAGGTGTAGCCCGTGCCAAAATCATCGAGTGCAATAGTACAGCCAAGGGAGTGTAATTTATCAAGGAATGATTGCGTCTTTACGAAATCATTGATCAGCAGCGTTTCTGTAATCTCGAATTCGATCCTGCTGGGATCAATACCTGACTTTCTAATCTCTTCCTCAAGAAAATTCAGCAACTCCTGGTTACTGCACTGTAGTGCAGATAGGTTTATTGAGAATATGACATCATTTTCAGAGAGGCTGCTCATGAAGCCAATGACCTGTCTAATGACCCATTCACCAACGGTGTATATCAGCCCGGTCTCTTCTAATAGTGGTACGAAACGCTCAGGCGGGATCTCACCATGTTTATTATTGTTCCAGCGTAACAATGACTCCACACCTATTGTGACACCGGTCTCCGCACTAATCTGCGGCTGGTAAACAAGATAAAACTCATTATTACTGAGTGCTGTGTGTAATTCATTTTCAAGTTCGAGTCTGTCGCGTAACTGATTTGACATGCTCGGATCATAGAACTGTAGCTGGTTTCCACCTGCCTTTTTTGCGCGATACATGGCGGTATCTGCATTTCGTAATAATATTAACGGGCTATCTCCATCAGATGGATAGACGCTGATACCGATGCTAGCGCCGATATGAATTTTGTGTGCATGTATATCAAACGGTCTGGTTAAATTATTAATAACTTTTTTCGCGATATATATGGCTTCGTTATAACTCTTAAGTTTCTCAAGTACTACAACGAACTCATCACCGCCATTACGAGATACGGTATCATGTTCACGTAAGGTCTCATGAAGACGTACTGCCACTTCTTTTAACAGCTTGTCACCTATAATGTGCCCAAGACTGTCATTGATTGTCTTAAATCGATCAAGATCAAGAAACAGGATAGCCATCTGCTGGTTATCTCTTAGTGATATCTTGATCGACTGGCTTATTCTATCTACTAGCAGGTTCTTGTTCGGTAGATTTGTCAATTCATCATGGTAAGCAAGGTGCTGCAAACTCCGCTCTGCCTCTTCTTTTTTCTCAATCACCTTTTCGAGATATATATTCGCTTCCTGTAGTTCTCTGGTTCTCTCTTCTACTTTAAACTCTAACTGCTGTTTACCTTTCTCGGTTTCCATTTGTGCTCTTTCACGCATGTCTATTTCACTGTTTAAATCGAGAATCAACTCTTCATTATTTTGCGTCAGGCTTATTTCTTTCTTACGTGTACGGTTAATTTTCAGGCTTGTTGATATCATCACGGCCATAAAAATTAGAAAGGTGAAGGCAATAAAAAAATTATGCTCGTAATCGAGATTAATGAATACATAAAATATCGCAATAGCCTGTGGTATCACGTAAAACAGAAAAGCTGGCAACCACACGGACAGGATAGCGGTGCTTCCTGCAATCAGACCAAAATTGATCAAAAAGATGATATTTCTTATCTCTTCATCGTTATGTGAGCCTTGTGTATACTCAAAAAGAGCCCAGATTAAGCCAACTGAAAAAGTAAATAATATGTAGCTGCCAAGGCTTACCTTTAAACTAAACTTTTGTTGCTTTAGATATGCTTCTGTAATAATGGTGCGGATTATGGTGAGAACAGTTATCGTGATACCAAGGAGCAGGGCATCTGACATGTACGATGTTTCGTATACAAGAACGAATATCATCCACGCTGCGAAGATATTGGATAATCCGCCCGAGATAGATGATTTAAAAAGGATCTTGGCCTGATCTGGTAATGTAGCCTTATCTGTGAATTTTTTTAACATATTAAATGTAAATATTTTTTACAAATTACCTATTACAAATTTATACATCCTGTAATAAATTTTAAATACGCTATAAACATCATTTACATTTTGGGCGCGCAACAACTAGAAAAGCGTTGTTCCAGACATAAAGAGTAGCCTATAATTTATTAATTATTAGGCAATTTCCTGGGAATAATACAGCTATATATAACAAAATACATTCATAATGTTATGTATATATCTGTATTATATATGATTAATAACATTAAAGACTAAATAACTTTGTTCATAAGTGACATAGTCCTTTATTGAAATAAACACACAATTAAGTCTACAAAAAAAAGCCCTGCATTGCAGGGCTTTTAATCAAAGAGTGGTCAATATTTGATCAGTCAGAAATATCATTACCAATATTTCCGTCTTTCATCTGAGATGGCAGGTCTTGCATGTTATCTTGCACCTGGTCCCCCATATCGATCGGGTTTGGTACTGTCACTTCAGGGGCTGTCCAGCCTCCTGGCATCTCACCCATACGGCTAGGCGCATTGATCATATCATCCCAGCTATCCTCCCAGTTGCGCTTGTTTGGACTCATCCATTTTTTTGGCCCACTATCTCCCCAGAACTTGTTACTGCCCCAACGGCTATTATTTCTGCGAGAGCTCCTGTAGGGGTTATACCCCGGGGTACTAAATGCCGATGGCTCATTATAACGAGCAGGTGGGCGTGGCGCTGGAGCCCCTCTGTACTGTTGTGGAGTAAACTGTCCCTGATGTGGAGTACGCTGGCCCTGTTGTGGAGTACGCTGTCCCTGTTGTGGAATACTCTGTCCCTGACGTTGTACCGGTGCCTGATCACGTGGTGCCGGGGTACCCCTATAAGGTCCTGGCGGCGGTGGCGGCGTATTACTATTGTAATTTTGTTGTCGATTATTTACTGGAGGTGAAGAGGGTGCGGGACGCTGAGCATTGCTTTGCGGCCAGCCTGGTGCCTGCCAATATGGGTTTGTTGGTTGGCCTTGTCCCCAGGCGCGACTGCCATCATTAGCAGCCTGCACAGTAAAAGTGCACGCTCCGAATGCGATGCTCATTACAGTTAGTGATATTTTATTCACTCTCATTATTCTCTATGCTCCAGATATGATTATGATTATCGGAAGATATTTCTATCATCCACTATGATTACGCTATATTAGCTCTGTATCATACGTTGTTCCAGTAAAAAGTATACTCAATATAATGTTAATGACAGATACCTTATATCAACCTGATGCAGGACAAAATCAAGCTATTTTTTTGTAGCCGGTGACGGACTGAACCAGTCTGAAAATTTGAAGTCACTTTTAAATGTAATCTGTTCGGTTGATGCCTGCTTGCTTTTCAGGTGTGCGATATAGGTCGACATGAAGTGGTTTTTAATATGTTTTTCACTGGGCATGTCATTTAGAAAGTCTGTCGCACGCATCATGCTGTCCATGCCTGACAGCACGGAATACTGGTTATTTTTAAAAAGCACGATCTCCGTGCCCTGGTGCCAGAATATGCTCAGGTTCATCATCTCCATCGGGTCAAGCGGCGGAACCAGCGGCACAACATCTTTCGGCGTAACCAGTCGTTTAACATCAAGGTGTCTGAACGCTCTGCTGCCAGAGATATTGGTCACTTTTGGCTGACCAAAAGTGATGACTTCAGCAACCATATGGTCATGTGCATCAAGCATCATGGCTATGATGAGTGCTGCAGCACCGCCCAGGCTATGACCTATAGTGCTTATGCTATAGCCAGGGGTCAACTCAGGTAGAATTTGCTGGTAAATATCACGTGCTGAAAGTAGAAACCCCTGATGGATATCGACTCCAGTGATCTTATCAGGCACCAGCACAAAAGCAGCATCGACAATGATGTTCTCCACGTTAGAGGTGCCACGCACAGCTATAACATGCTGCCGTTTTTCATCATTAGTGGCCAGGACATAGCCAACAGAGAAACCCTTCAGTTGTTTGAATTGATTAACCTTATAGCCTTGAGAGGCCAAAACCCTTTCAATATCCTGCCTGGATTTATAGGTTGCGTCAGCAATATAGGCTGCATCCAGCCAGTGAGAGAAATCTTCACGGCTGAACTGCGATGATACAGTTGTGTTGTTTTCGTTCGCGCTTACATTACTGAAAATCAGCAGTGATAGTAACAGGCAGAAAAATAACTTTCTGGAATCAGAATTAAATCGAGAGTTCTTTATCATAAAGCTAACTATAAGATTATTTATTGATCACTTTGCTGCAGCAGGCGGTTGTCTTAGCAGTGGATTGCAGTTCTTGATGGTCACTCTTCCCTGCAACAGGTTGCCACGTGAATATTCTCTGAAGTGGCAGGTATTTGTTTCCGGGTGATAGTTTTCAATCCACAGGTTATCGTCCTTCCAGGTTGCCGCCAGATGCACCTCATCATCTGGGACTTTTATGGTCATCACGCCACCATATCTCTTGACGAATAGCTGCTGGAAATGAAAGTGATACGCTACAAAACCGATAACGAGTACAGAAAAAGCCGCGATTGCTGCAATCTTAAGCTCGTCAATCTTGTAACCGATTATATAAAACAGGCCCAGTGCAAGGGCGAATATACCGAACCAGTATAGATAGGTGACCATGTGGAATTCTTCTTTTAGATAATTTAGTGTGGTCTGGTTATGATAAAACGACTTTCAGGGAAAAAGCAAAAGCGATTATCAAGCAGGCAAAAAAAACCCGCCTCTAATTGAATGAGACAGGTTTTTATCGTGAAAAGTTCAAGGTTATCTATTTTTTACAATCACATCATTTTACCTTAAACACTATTTCGAGTGATACTGGACATATTGAAAATCTTGGCCCCTTTAAGGGTTCTCAGACGGGGTAAAACTATGCTCAAAAGCGCCTGTCCAGTCGACACCATTCGGGTATACTGTCGTCAGATACTCGACATTACTTATCGCAGTAGAGCGCCAGTCCAAGGGATCCGTGCCCTGATTTTCTTCCTGGCCAGCAAACCCACCGCTAAAGTCGAATACTGCATTCAACAGGCCGTTACAGTCGTCGCCGATAACTGCACATTTAGCACCGGTAAAATAATCACTATCAAGACTCAAAGCGGTGATGATCAGATCCAGTGATGGGTCGAATGGTAGCCATGTGCCACCAGATACCGGTGTAGTGCGGGCTCCCCTGTATTCTGAAGATAACACTGTCTTGTGGATATATTCCCAGTCCATATCATACTCGAAGAAATACACATCTTTTTTGGTGAAGATATAGTTACCCAGATTGTTACCCAGATTGGCATTTAGCTCAAGCGGTAGGGACAAGTCCTGAAACTCAGCGATCGATGCACCATTACCCAGAGCATCCGAGACAGTATAAAGCTGAACATCTGGGATCTCTGTAACATTAGCGACCGGTGCAAACTGCGCTTTCATGTCAATCAGTCCTCTTGCTTCGAATACTTTGAGTAGAGGATTGCTATCAAGATCTTTTACGATCTGAATCCTGAAGCCATCGGCCCATAGATTATCTTCATCGAACTGAAGAAACATATCAGCTGTCTGCTGTGTATCGGTATAGAAAAAATCCATGCGCATCATCGACGGATCTTCACTGTCATGGTTATCCCAGGCAACACCATCTCCGTCGATGATCATGCGGCCTTCGATATCACCATTCTCTGCCTCGTTCCACGAGACATAAAACTGTGCTTGTTCACCGGCGACAGGCGGTTGTGAACGGCTATAGTTATAATACAGTCGCACTGTAACCTGAGTTTCTGAGTCATCGATGACGCTGTAATGTGTCGGCTCATCGGCTTCGAAATCATCAGAATTAGTATCATTCTCGGTCTCGATGATAGTACCGTCATGTGGCACATAACTCGAAACATCGATCAGCAGGTCGGCGATACAGGTCCAGCTCGCCATGATAGAAATCATAAACTTACTGGTCTCGTAACCATTTCGAAAAGGATCGTCTTCGTCTTCATTGCCAAGGTATGAACAGGGCTGACCGACACCTGCTTTTGCCATCCTGATAGAACTGCTGGCACTGGTCATGGTATCGGTCGCCATGGCGAGTGCCGGTACAGCAGATGCACTGCCGCCCGTCAGGCTTTCCGGAATACCCATATCCATGCTTGGATTATCCGATAGCAGCGTCGGATCAGCACCGTCTTCGCCAGAACAGGCAACTAACAGGCTGCTTAACAATAATGCCGTAACAGCAATCGGGGATGTTAAGTTTGGTATCATATGTTTCTTAAAACTAATATTGTTCAGTTTCATCTTGTTTCTCCTTTATGCTGGCTTAAGCTTGTAAGCGTATTCTCATGCCAGATAGTTATGTTCGATATTCAAGAGACGGGCTCAAGACTGATATTTGAAAAAATTATGTCGTTTTTTTTATTCAAATACAGCAAAAACTGCTGTCTCTTGTTTATATGTAAATAGATAAAGGCTTTGATACCCTATGAAAAATCACCTGAAAGATAATGAGGTGCAGCCGATTAAACTGTTAATGAAAGTTCTGCTGATATTATTTAGTGCTGCCATTGCAGGTAATGGATATGCTGTTGCTGACAGTGAAATGCCTTCACTGGTACCGCCATCAGATCCGAAACAATCGATCACCTACTGGAAGCGCTACGCACTTGATGACAGCACTGACCAGGTACAGAGATCTCAGCAAATATTCTCAGTACTGTTGCGTGCATGGGACCAGTCACGCATAGAACCTGGCCTGTATGTAGTCGAGTCGAATGTCGGCGCCTGGGCCGCCTCACTGGCAGATGGCAACATCCTGTTAAGTAAACAGGCTATCGACACCTGCTTCTCCTATGGTGAGCAGCGAGGGGAGCACCTGTTGGCTTTCGTATTAGCGCATGAACTTGCACATCAGCGAGCAGATGACCTGTGGCATCAGCGATTCTTTCGAATGATCGGTAATCGCTCGCAAGAGTCTCAGAAAAAGATGATGGCCGGCCTGGATCTGGATGCAGAAATGCTCTCTCAGCTGCAACAGAAAGAAGCACAGGCTGACCATGACGGCCTGGTACTGATGTCCAGCGTTGGTTTTGATGCTTACCAGGTCATCAATGACAAGGATTTTTTTACCTTATGGGTGGAGAGCATCTGGCAGCAGAACTGTGTTGACAGCCAGTCCGATAAGAGTAACTACAAGGCGTGCAGACAGGCGCAGACACGCGCCCTGAGGACACAGACACAGCTCGAGACCATCGCTGCACAATCGATGTTATATGATCTTGGTGTACAGCAATTTGTCGCAGGAAATTACCAGCAGGCGAGAGACTACTTTACTGTCTACGGGCGCGATTATCCGGGCAGGGCTATCATATCTGCAATAGGTTTAACGTATTTTGCGCAGGCACAGGGTATTCATAAGCAGCTAATGGAACTGACATCAGGCGCCGCGGATTACGACGATAGCATTCGAGCTGTCGATTTTTATTACCCATTGATCCTCGATGCTGATGTACGTGGTACAACATCTGGCAGTTCATTGGAGAACAAGCGTGCAGACTCGACAAGCCTGATCAGCCGTCTGCAAAAACAAAAATCTCAGTTGCTCGATCAAAGCATTAGCCAGTTTGAAAAGGCAATACGACTGGCACCTGAGCATCGACAGTCATACCTGTTGCTGGCTTCCGCACATATACTGGCTAATAACTCATATCGTGTCAGAGGTGTGCTGCAGGGGCAATATGTCAAACGATTTGGTTCTGATCCTGCTGTTGACATGCTGCTCGCCCTGACCAACGCCATCGAGGGAAAAAATGAACAGTCGATAAATGACTTAGATAAACTGTCAGAGACGATAGAGAATGAAGATATTGCTTCACCGTTACCCGGTCATATCATGCGTTACAGCGTGACTTATAACCTCGCGCAGCTGTATCACACTATCGACCGCCCTGCAGAGGCTAAAAAGGTCTGGATGGAGCTGGCAAAAATATCACAGAGAAAAGGAGACACCTTACTGTTCAGGCTGGCACTAACACACATCGATCCAGAAAAGAATTCAGCGCAAGTGAAAAAATTGCAGCGTGCACCGACGGTAAACGGTAAACGGCTTGGTGATAGCATGTCTGTTTCGGTCAAAAACGATAACAGCTCTGATCTATGGATCGATGGTGAACGATTTCAGATCGTACGCGATCAGAATTCACGATATGTCATCCAGGATGATGGCACTCTGATCAGTGCCTGGCAGAGTGACAGCAAGATCGATGTTGGCAATATCGACAATTCTTTGAGCATTGGCGACACGGCTGACAGACCATTCAAAACACTGGGCATTCCGGACAGGCAACTGAACATGACTTCAGGTGAATACCTGGCTTACGATGACTTCGGACTGGCTATACGTATCAGCAATGAAAAGATCAAAGGCTGGTTTTTATATGAGACACCATAAATGTCTGTCGATTTGACTATGAATAATGAAGCAAGACAGGCTATACCTGCCTGTTCTGGACTGAGTTTGATGTTTCCAGGGAAATCTTCACTACAATAGAATGCATGATAACTTAATGCGGGTAATATTTTGGCGAAACCAGCAGCCAGTCAGGAGAGTATCCAGGCCGAGAGAAACAGGGAGAATATCGAGCTCGCACATCATGCGGCTAATAATGACGCGTCTGCCAGAAAAAAAGTCAATGAGCTGATCACACCGATCATCCAGTATCAGACTGATCGTTTCTGTAAACGCTTCTGCAAAGAAAATCGCTATCGGTTCAGCTGTACATTAAATTCACCCATCGGTTCGCCACCCGCGGATGCAGCTCTCTGCGAGTGGGGTAATGGCAGTTATGCCTGGATGCTGGATGACCTGAGTAGTGCAAACCGTCTAAAAAAATACCAGGCACGAAACAACGCAAGCTTATTTGATTACTGTTATGTCATTGCGAATTCACTACCATTTTATGAACGCTGGAAAAACTGGCGTTTCGGGCGAAACATCCATGTTCCAGATTATATACAGGCTTTAGGGCCAGGCGCCAAAACGGTGTTTTATGGCATGCGTTCACAGCTGCCAATAGAACAGATAAGCCAGCAGACTTCACGCAGCATCGATGGAACAAGAGCAATGAGTCGAGAGATAATAAAACTTCTGACGCAAAAAAACAGGCTATATCTGCTGAGCCCACCTAAGAATATATCTCTGACCCATGACGACCAGGACGGAGCTGTACAATGCGCGATTGAGGGTGAGACAGCGAGCTATGACCAGGATATCGAGAGTATCGAAGATCATCAGCTGTTAGCAAAGGCATGGAAGCAGTTGAACCCTGTGGAGCAGTATGTCGTCGAAGCACTTGTGATCGAAGATCAGGACGCAGAGCTCGTACTCAACTCACTTAAAAAACTTAACATAAGTTTCAAGAATAATGTACCGGCAGCGGAGCTGGACAGGCAGCAATTATACTATTTCCGTCGCAAAACACTGTCCAGACTACATAGCCTGATGATTGCTGAATAATACCGGCTAGATACCTATGAATAATTTTTCAAATATCAAAGCTAATAATGTCTCTTTAGTAACAAGGGCATGAAGGGCACAACAAGATGAATAATCATATCAATCACGATACTTTAAAGATGTTTGTCAGAACGACGGCTGTAACCGATTACGAGGGTTCTGCCAGCAGTGGCATGAGTAGTGCATCGTATCAAGAAGTCCTCGATCATCTGGCATCCTGTGAAGAATGCAGAAGCCAGGTATCGATGTTATCTGAATTACAGGAACGATGGCCTGAAATCAACCAGCAGTCAGCACTCAGTGATGATCAACACCAGCTGATATGTGAGTACGTCGATGGTTCTTTGTCATCTGAACAGGAAGAACAGGTCAGGTCGCTGATCGATTCGCAACCAGATGCGCTAAAGGCTGCATTATATTACCAGGGCCATAGCGATCAGATGCAGCAGGCCCTTGCAGCAAGTGATGATCTAGGGGAACGCAATAAAACATCGAATATCGAGTCTGGTTCAATGCAAACGCCAATCATCGACAGGCTCGGTCAGATATTCAGCTTTCGCTCACCTATGGTCTATACCATGGCATTAACGGCGAGCATCTTCGCTGCCATCATGATCCTGCTGCAACTGCCTGAGATACAGCAGGATCGGATCATGATCGCCTCATACCAGGATAACCCGACGATCCAGTTCAGCGAGCAGAATAAATTACCCGGCATCGGTTTTTTCTCTCAGGCTGGCAGTGATTCCAGGCCGTTTGAAGATATCACTATCGAACTCATCGCGGATAACATGATTAAAATATCGTGGCCGGAAGTTGCAGGTGCTACGCTTTACAAATTACGTATACAGGTCTTTAATCAGGGTAAGAAGACAGTATTGATAGAAAATTCGACCCAGGCGAATCACACCTCATTTCAACTTGAACCAGAAAAACCGGACTCAGCCAGCGATAGTAGTCATAACAAACGTTATGAGTGGGTATTATATGGTAATACCCAGGATGACCGTATATTCTACGCCTCTGGCGGTTTTGTCATCAGCAAGGTTGATACTGAAGCTGAACTATGGTGATACATATGCGTAATAGAAATTACAAACTTACACTTGTCATCGTCATCGCGATGTTCAGTTTTTTTACATTCCTTAGCCATGATGTTCTTGCAGCAGATTCACGGGGTATCTCGATCGAGAAAACAGCTAAATCACCGGGACCTAACATCAACAGCGGTGTCTACCGCGCCCTGATCATAGGTAATAATCAATATCAGGACGAACAGGGAAAATGGCAGCCTTTGAGTACAGCGATCACTGATGCGCGAGTGGTTGCCAGGTTACTCGCAGAACAGTATGGCTTTACCGATATCAGATTACTTGAGAATGCTACTCGCAGGGACGTTCTGTTTGCCCTTGAGGAACTGGCTAACAGGTCGCTGAAAAACGATAACGTATTGATATATTATGCCGGCCATGGCTTTCTAGATGACGAAACCAATAAGGGCTTTTGGGTGCCCGTCGATGCCGAAGGTGATGACCACACAACTTTCCTGCGTAATTCGACGATCCGCGATGAGGTATCAAGCATCGCTTCACGGGTGCAACATACATTGCTCATATCTGACTCATGTTTTAGCGGCTCGCTATTAAGATCAGCTTCACGCAGTATTTCCGAGTCTGATTATACGGAGAAGTACTTCGAAAAAGTATCGAACAAGAAAAGTGTACAGATAATGGCGGCAGGCGGCTTTGAATATGTCGATGATGATTATCGAGAGTCCGGGCATTCACCGTTCACCTATTTTTTGATAAATGAATTAAAGACGAATAATAGTCCGATGTTCACGGTGAGTCAGCTATCTGGCAACGTCGAACGTGCCGTCGCTAACAATGTCGACCAGGTACCGGAGAGCGGTGTCTTGCAGGGTGCAGGCGATGAATTGGGCGAATTTATCTTTATCAGGATGGATGTCGCCGTAGAGGGTGTCGACCCCGAAAGAGTAAAACTAGAGGTGAATGTGATACCTGGCGAAAATACCGGCACAGACACCATAAAAATAGAACAGAAGCAGCCAGATACGAAACAGAAGGTTGTTCCTATCCCAACATTGTAAAAAGGATATATCATGCTTGTGAAGAAATTAGTTTTTATGTTGCTGCTACTGACGTTATCTGTTAACAATGCAATCGCAGAGCAGCGTCTCACGTTCGGCGCAAAACTTTTAGCCGCTGGCTGGAACGGTGATAACGGCGCGGGTGGCACTGATTTCGAGAGTGATGAAGGCGGCCAGTTCGGATTAAATATCGCCTATAAAATCGGCAGATTTTATACCGGGCTGAATTTACAACGAGGTGAATACAACTTTAAAAATGAAGCACCTGACAAATTCACAACGTCCGGTCGCATCCCGAGTTCAGATGTAAAGATCCAGCAGTCAGACCTGGATCTTCTCGTCGGTTATTATTTCTGGTCTCAGGTATCTCTTTTCGCCGATATAAAGAGTGTCACCAATAACTGGCTGGATGAACCTTACAAACAGACATTCCTGGGGTTGGGTATCGGCACTTCAGGTTATATCCCGTTAAATGAAAAATGGACACTATTCGGCTCATTCGGTTTCATCGGCAGGGGAGAGATCAGAGATGACGACGATAATAAAGTAGGTGAGGGGACCAGCTGGGCACTGGAAGCAGGCACGATCTATTCGATCAACGAACGAAATTTTATCAATGCCGGTATAAAGACCAGGAAGTACAACTTCGAATATCTAGATGATAGTAAACAGCAGTATAATATCAACGCCCTGTTTATCGGTTATAACTATAGTTTTGCACTATAGGCCATCTCATCTCGAGTTATCGATGTATTACAAGATCTTTTCATGTTTGCTGCTGGCACTATCTATCAGCGGCTGCAGTGTAAGCAATAATGCAGAGAGCCCGTCGAGCAGCAAGCAGCTGGATGCGATACCGCTGGAACTGACCACGCACCTCGGTGACCAGCAACAGTTTGTCGAAGGTGATGAGATTCAGTTCCTGTTAAGCCTGGGCCAGGATGCCTACATCTATATGTTCTACATGGATGCCTCTGGCATCATCACTCAGATACTGCCTAACGCGAACCAGCCGAGCCATTTTTATTCTGCCGGTTATTTTCTGACGATACCGGAATATGAAAACCTGTATCGCTTCACCATAAGCGCACCCTTCGGAGAAGAGTCAGTCTGGATAATAGCAAGTGATCAGTCGATAACACTGCCAGAATCACTGGTATCACTGCAGGATATCAGGAATACGATCAAGCACTCATCAATAAAAGCTTATGGTGAGTATGCCCTGAGGATAACAACGCGTGCCAGGTCAGGGCTCTAGCCGTGTCGCGCCCAACTGTACGCCAAGAGGGCCGCGAGGCACCGAAAAACTGAAGATCTCACCATCTCTGTAGATGCTGATCGAAACATACTCACCGAGCTGCCCCTCTGAGGTGGCATCTTTTAGCTCCTGCCAGTTGAACATCCGGGTGTTGTCATAACTGATGACAACATCACCATCCTGAATTCCTGCCTGCTCGGCAGCAGAACCAAGTATCACTGATGAGATCCTGATGCGGTTATTCTGTTTACTGTTAAAAAGGTACTCATCATATCGTTGATCACCCAATTCCTCTCTCAAACTGACATCATCGATGTTGATCTCTTCCAGTTCATCGAAATACTGTTGCGTATTAAGATATCCTTCCCTGGTAGCTCTGTCCTGTAGTGCCAACCTCTCGAGTTCGATACGGTTTTTTCTTCTGACGATATCTTCCGCCAGCACAGGATCGACTCCACCGCTGATCAGGTTATCGAGATTATATAGACGGCGTGTCAGTGCCGAGGCAAAACGATTGCTACTGGATACCGTAGACCGGGGTATGGACACACCGGTTGTCGATGTAGTCGATAAATCCTGCAGTGCAAGCTCGATCTGCTGCAATTGCTGCTTTATCACTATGACTTCATTTTCGAGATAATTCAGCCGGGTTTCTGCCTGCTCATCTTCTTCTCTTACCGAGAATGGATTCGAAATAGATGGAGATAATTGTGATTTGAGTTCTGCAGGCCTGTCACTATAGGCCGCATCATGCGTCTTGTAAGCAAAGACAAAATATGCAGCCAGGAACCCGGCGAGTAAAAAACATAGTGAAATTATTAAAGTATTTCTATTCATGTCCGGCTTGATCGATCATTCTCCAACTATATTATCACCCGCTTTCTTTTCGGAAGGCTTTCTCCGTTTACCTATATTTTTTCTATCACGTGCCCGGTTTTTGATTTTTTTCTTTGCTTTTTTGACCTTTTTTGACTTCTTGCGCTTGCTGCCATATGACTTGCCTGATGTTTTCCTGTTCTCAGGTCCGGTGAATTTTGCCGTCAGCGGCTTTATCCGGCGTTCCTCACAATCGATCTTAAGAAAATTTTCGATACTGATCATATTGTTCCATTCGTTGGCATTGACCAGTGTGATCGCGCGGCCAGATTCATCCATCCTGCCAGTGCGTCCGATACGGTGCATATAGTCTTCGCCATTTCGGGGAACGTCGAAGTTGATGATGAGATCCAGCTCTGGGATATCCAGTCCACGCGATGCGACATCGGTCGCTACCAGAACATTCAGGTCATCTTTCCTGAAATTTCTTAACAGGCGATTTCGAGTATCCTGTTCGACATCGCCATGGATGAAGGCATTGGCAATATTCTTTGACTGCAGAGCCGAACTTATCTGGTTGACAGTCTCTTTCTTGTTGGCAAAGATAATTGCTTTGGAGAAAGCTTCATTCTCTAACAGGTACTGGCAAAGTTTTAATTTATGCGTATTGTCGTCAGCGAGTATCTTTTGCTGAATGACATTCTCGTTGCTCTCACGTGAACTATCGACCAGTATGATCTCTGGTTCAACCAGTATGGCTTCGATGAGTTCACTGAACTTGTTCTGATTGAAACTGGCAGAGTACAGTACGGTCTGTACCTCTTCATTACACTGGCTGGCAATGGATATAACATCATCACTGAAACCCATGGCCAGCATACGGTCAGCCTCATCGAGCACCAGGATACTGATCGCATCGAGCACTATCATGTCACGTTTCACATGTTCCAGCAGTCGTCCGGGTGTGGCGATGATGATATCAGGATACTTTTCCAGCGCTTTGATCTGATGTTTTGGATCTTCACCGCCGATGATTATCGCTGTGCTTATATCGGTGTAGCGTGCTAACAGCGTGCACTGTTTATTTATCTGACGGCATAGATCGCGTGTCGGCGCGAGGATGATCGCCTGTGTCAGGCTCTGCGGATTATCGAGTATCTGCTGTAACATCGGCACGACATAGGCGAGTGTCTTACCGCTGCCGGTCCTGGCATTGACGATCATATCCCTGCCTTCCAGCCCTGAAGGAATAGCAGCAGACTGAACTTCGGTCATCTCTTTGAATCCAAGCTTATCTATAGCTTCGAGGATTGGCTCGTCAAGTAATAGGGAAGAAAACACGTAGACACCTGTGCTACAGAAATAAACCTCAATTATAAGCTAGTATCGACACTACCGGGAGACTACCATGAAGATAAGCAAACGACGTCAGTTTTTATCACTTCTTGGACTGGGTGGCCTCGGTCTTGGAGGTGTTTCAACCAAAGCTCAGGCACACCACACAGAGACACATTTCGATGACAGCTCAAAACACCGTCTGCTCTACCAGTGTAATAAGGCAGATATAGAATATATCGACCATATACTGTTTTCATGCGGCGAAATGCTGCGAAAATACGGAGATGATATTGAGATCGTCGTAACCACTCTCGGTCCCGGCATACACCTGCTGGCGAAGCATCCGAGGCGAATGATAAAACCTGAACAGCAGCAGCGCGTTAAGTCGCTTGCCGCTTATGGTGTCCGTTTTCAGGCCTGCGGTAACACCATGAAGACCCTGCAGTGGAGCGAGGAAGACATGCTGGCAGAGGCTGAGATAATACCCATCGGTGTCGAAGGAATAATGAAACTGCAGGAGCAGGGCTTCAGTTATTTCAGCTGGTAGCTTCTACACCTGTAATAACCTCTATAAAAATACTAGGTTGCGACTATAACCCTGACGGCATCCAGGCGGATATTTGCTGCATCAATGACTTCCGTCAGCATCGATAATTGCTTCTCAAAATAAAGAATCTCGTCTTTTCTTATGTTAGGATTAACATTAGAAAGAGCTTTTAGCCTATTGATTTCTATTGTTAATATATTGCTGGCATTCTCCTGTGCCAGTTCCAGTAATTTAGCGGACTTCAACTCTGCAAATTTTTCACTACGCTGCAGCATCGCTTTCAGTATCTTCTTCTTGGCTTTGACGATCTTGTTACCGACACCTTTATCGACAAACTGACGGCCTTCATTGATGGTCTTATGCGGCAGCTTCAGATGATGATCAGCACCACGTTCATCACAGACGACGCGTATCATTGTCGGCGGCAGATATCTGCTGCTCTGCAACTCGTCGATGGGTGCGCTCTCCAGCGAGAACAGGCATTCGAGTAACACGCTGCCTGCCGTCACACCTTTATATTCCACCGCTGTAACCGATGTATTACCCATCTCATTGGTGACCACCATATCGATAGCATTATTGGTTAACGGATGCTCCCAGCTGATGAAATGTGCATCTTCGAAACTCAATGCTACATTTCTGTCGTAGGTAATCGTCATACCATCTTCAGCCAGACCGGGAAAGTTATTGATCATATGCTCTGTCGGTGTAATGACGAAACAGCCTTCGCTATGTAACTCGTTGTCGATCCCGAAACAGTCATAGACGCTCTCCATATACTCAGCCAGCTCGGATGAGTTGTCTTCGACGTCAGCGCGGCACTTGATATCCTGCGCTATGGCTGGGCGGCAGGAGTTATATTCGAGCAGACGATCACGACCACGCTGCAGCGACTCGGTGAGCTCGGCATAATAGATCCTGGACTTGTCTAACAGGGAAGCTACTGTCTCACTGGCACTGCCATATTCATTTATTTCACTCAAAGCGTTATAAAGCTCGTGCTGAACGCGTTTATATACAGAGTGGCCCGCCGGGCAGGTATGTGAAAAGGCCTGCAGTGCCTCATGGTACCAGCTAAAACAGACGGATTGAGCCGACGCCTCAAAATAGGGCACATGGATATTGATCGTCTCGCTCTGACCTATACGGTCGAGACGGCCGATACGCTGCTCCAGCAGGTCTGGATTGATCGGCAGGTCGAATAATACCAGGTGATGTGCGAACTGAAAATTGCGGCCTTCGCTGCCTATCTCTGAACATACCAGGATCTGGCTGCCTGTTTCAAAGTCTGCAAAAAATGCGGCAGCGCGATCCCGTTCGACGATACTTAAGCCTTCATGGAACGCGGTAGCATGAAGCCCGGTCTGCGTTTTGAAGTATTGTGTAATGTCCAGAGCCGTTGTTGCATCAGCCGTGATCACCAGTATCTTGTCAGGGTTCAGCTCTGCACATTTATTGCTCAGCCAGCTGATGCGAGGGTCGACCTGCGTCCAGTGCAAAGTTGCATTTACTCGCTGGTATAACAGTTCGGGGGTTAGCAGTTCACTGACATCAGCATGTTTTAAGGAACGATATTCTTCTGGCAGTGCCAGCGGGTATGCGCTTAACTGTCTTTCAGGGAAACCTTTGACTGCTGAACGGGTATTCCTGAACAGTACCCGCCCGGTGCCATGGCGATCGAGCAGATGTTCGACCAGTTTGTAGCGCGCCTGTTGAACATCATCCTCTCTCTCAGTTCCTTCTTTAACTAATTCCAGCAACGTTAGATTATCGCCTTCCTCTATGGTCTCCCCGATCAGGGCGACATCCTCAGCGCTGAGCGTTTCATTGTTCAGCAGGTCTTCTATCACCTGGGCATACGGTTCATAGTTCGCTTCTTCTTCGACGAACTGCTGGAAATCAGGAAATCGATCAGCATCGAGCAGACGCAGGCGTGCGAAATGGCTCTCTTTACCTAGTTGCTCTGGGGTCGCCGTCAATAACAGAACACCTTTGGTCTGCTGACTCAACTGTTCGACGAGCATATACTCGATGCTAGGTTCATCCGCAGACCACTGCAGGTGATGTGCTTCATCAACGACCATCAGGTCCCAGTCAGCGCGCACGCATTGCTCAAATATGGAAGCATTAGCGACCAGGAAATCGATACTGCACAGCACCAGTTGTTCAGAGTAGAAAATATTTTCATACTCATTCGCTACTATCAGGTCCTGACAGCGATCCTCATCGAATATCTTGAAGTGAAGGTTAAAACGACGCAGCATCTCCACCAGCCACTGATGCATCAAGGTCTCCGGAACCACGATCAAAACACGTTTCGCACGCTCAGTCAGTATCTGATGATGCAGTATCAGGCCTGCTTCGATGGTCTTACCAAGGCCAACCTCGTCCGCCAGCAGTACCCGCGGTGCATAGCGGTTAGCAACTTCATGAGCAATATATAACTGGTGCGGGATCAGGCTGGTACGACTGCCAGTCAGACCATACAGGTCTGATTTTGCCAGCCGGTTCCTGTGATACAGCGTCTGGAAACGCAGCTCAAACCAGTTATCCTTATCGATCTGACCATTGAACAGTCGTTCTGAAGGACGGTTCAGCTGTATGAAATTATCCAGTTCAGCTTCTTCGATCTGGTGTGTTATTCCTCTGGCATCAATACCGGAGTAAGTGAGAAGGCCGTGACTTTCGAAAACTTCTTTAACGGTGATCTTTACACCATCATGCGTGTTTACCGAGTCGCCGATAGAAAACATCACCCGTGTCAATGGCGCGGTTAATTTAGCGTAGGTCCGGGTTTCATCGGTCGCCAGGAATAATACTGTCAGGGTACGCTGTTCGACCGATAGAATGGTCCCCAGGCCCATCTGGAGTTCGGCATCACTGATGCAGCGTTGACCGGGTAAAAATTCAGCCATGTTCTGTCTCTTTTCTTATCACGGGAATATTTTACGTGATTGTTTGTTTTATTCGTATAGTTGTTATTGGATATGGTCGTGTTTGGTCAGTTTTTTTGGGTTTGAGTACTCTGTTAGGAGCGTAATTTATTCCGCGTTCTCAGTTGGACGTTTCCTGGGTATGTGCTTTGCTCTCGAGACTTTTTGCGTGGATATGGTGTTTGGTATTTACTTGTTTCTTTTATTCAGGCTTTGCGGTTGTCGCACCGCGGGCGAGTTATTCTTTTTTTAATTTTATTATTATCTTTTTTGACGCTACTTAGGTACGTGTATTGTTACCGTGAGTTTCGCCTTTTACGGCGAGGCACTTTTTTTCTGCAGCCAAAAAAAGTACCCAAAAAAGGCCGTCGCTACGCCGGGCGCCCCGTAA
>JABDRN010000033.1 GCA_013041745.1 Gammaproteobacteria bacterium | reverse complement strand
CATTTCCTCCATCCATGGAGGTCAGCGTAGGTAATTACTGTTGCATGGATGCGAGGAGTAATCTAGATAAGTTTGCCACTAACTACAGAATATATTTGACTCAGAGTTAAAACCCGATTATTTAGCTAGTCCTCACCAGTGAGCTCCTTGATGATATAGCCGCCAGATTTCTCGTCCAGCTGCAATGTCAGCAGGTTTCGTGCCTGTGCCTCTTCCAGTAGTTGTCCGAAGTTACGGAAACCATGATAAGTCTCATCGAAACCCGGCTTGCGGCGCTTCAGTGTCTGTTTGACCATCGAACCCCAGACCTTTTCCTGTTCGCCGCGTTCCTTTAGCAGGGCCTCGACCGTTTCGACGACCAGGTCCAGTGCCTCCTGCTGTTTATCATCTACGGACTTTGCCTTGCTCTTCTTGCTCGCTTTTTTGGTCGATGATTTACGTCGTGCCCGGCGAGGTTTCTCGGATTCACGCACCAGGTCGTCATAGAAGATAAATTCGTCACAGTTGGCCATCAGCAGGTCGGAAGTAGAACTCTTCACACCGACACCGATAACCACCTTGTTATTCTCGCGCAGCTTGCTGACCAGCGGCGAAAAGTCGGAGTCGCCGCTGATGATGACGAAGGTATCGACATGCGACTTGGTATAACACAGGTCGAGCGCATCGACGACCATACGGATATCGGCAGAATTCTTGCCCGACATGCGCACATGGGGAATCTCGATCAGCTCGAATGCTGCCTCATGCATGGCCCCCTTGAAATCCTTGTAGCGGTCCCAGTCGCAGTAGGCTTTCTTGACAACGATACTGCCTTTCAGCAATAGCCGCTCCAGCACCTTCTGGATGTCGAAGGCAGCATATTTGGCATCGCGCACACCCAGTGCGACGTTCTCGAAGTCGCAGAATAACGCCATATTTCTGGTTTCTGTTTTCTCGTTCATTTATAACCTGTCTCGTGTAGTGAGGATCAGACCTCGACTTGTGATTTAAGAGAAATAACCGTGGTTTCGATCACTGTTGCTGAGTTGATTCTACCCGCTATCATTCAACCAGTGTTTTATTTTATGACATACCCAGTCACCGTCATCAAGGCTTAGGTCATGACCTGCAAGCGGGTGCGTCTCTATTGGCAATGACCAGTTTTGCGCAATTGACACAGAACTCTGCGAATTGACCAGCTTATCGTTTTTGCTGCTGAGTAATAACATCGGGGTATCGGGCTGCAGGCCGGGTGCACGATAGCGGCTGGCTGCAACTAACTGTCGCAATGCATTAGCCGGTGTTACAGTATTTTGTTCCGCATAAGATACCCAGCGCTGTAATAACTGCTCAGCATCCGGATAAAGGTTCGCCGTCATCGCTAATATCATTTTTTCACTGCGATACTTATTCTTTGTGAACAGAGAAAACAGGACCCGATAATAATTTGCTGGTCGTAAACGGTGATAGAAAGGGCTCATTCCTTTAAGGCTGGTATTGATCAAAACACCTGCGGCACATTCCTGCGGGTAAGATCTCATCCACTCGATCGCCACCAAAGCGCCCATAGACAAACCAACAATATGCACCGGACCACTCTCTATAGACGTGGTGATGTCTTTACGTAAAAAATGCATCATATCCTGAATACTGGCGGGGCTTGTTAAATCTGCATGATCACCATTACCCGGCAGATCGGGGGTAATGATATGGCTAGCAGGAAAGCATTGTTGCAGTTTCTCTGGAAAATCTTCCCAGTGACGATGTTCACGAGTCAGGCCGCGAAGTAATACCCAGGTTTTTACCTTATTTTTCATTGTCTGCCTAGAGTACAGTATGGATCATTGCCACGGAAATTTACAGGGTCAAAATTTACCGGTTCAGGCCTTACAATTGACAAGATATGAAATCTAAGGCCTGACCCCATACCTTGACCCCATACCTTTAATTTGATTCTAGTTGCAGAATTATTCGATATATGAGATCAATTGCTGGCAGAACACTATGCTAGGTAAAAACCGTGGTCTGCCCCCTATTTTTATTTTAGTTATTGACGTTATGTCATGGTTCTATAAATTTTAATAACTTATAATTTACTAAGGTTTTTTGCAGGGTAGAATCATGAGTAAAGACAAAAAGAAAAAACGCAGCAATAAAAAACGATACGAAGACGAACTGTTCAGACTTCAGTTAGAGCTGGTAAAACTCCAGGCATGGGTCAGTCACATGGGCCTGAAAGTAGTCGTACTCTTCGAAGGCCGTGATGCGGCGGGTAAAGGCGGCGTCATCAAGCGTATCTCCCAGCACCTTAATCCACGTATCTGCCGTATTGCGGCACTACCGGCGCCGACAGAACGTGAACAGACCCAGTGGTATTTCCAGCGATACTCACCACATCTGCCAGCAGCTGGCGAGATTGTATTATTTGACCGTAGCTGGTACAACCGTGCCGGTGTTGAAAAGGTCATGGGCTTTTGTACCGACGAAGAATACCAGGAGTTCCTGCGCTCCTGCCCTGAGTTCGAACGCATGCTGGTACGTTCGGGCATTATCCTGATCAAGTACTGGTTCTCGGTATCTGATGAAGAACAGGAAAACCGCTTCCAGAGTCGCCTTAAAGAACCTCACAAACGCTGGAAGCTCAGCCCGATGGACCTGGAATCACGCAAACGCTGGGTCGAATACTCCAAGGCAAAAGACCAGATGTTCGCACACACAGATATCAAGCAAGCACCCTGGTACGTAGTCAAATCAGATAACAAAAAATATGCACGGATTAACTGCATCTCGCACCTGCTAAGCATGATCCCTTACGAAGACCTCACACCGGAACCGATCAAACTGCCTAAACGCGAAGAAGGTGTCGGTTACGTCCGACCACCTCTGTCAGATCAGACCTTCGTACCAGAAGTGTTTCCTTAGACTGTTTATTAATTACTGTCATTGCGAGCGCTAGCGCGTCACTAATTTTTCCAGGAGAAAAATTGAACGCGTTTTTTGCGGCCCGTAGGGTGAATTACATGGACGTAATCCATAATCTCTATTAGACAATCGTGCTGCCTGCATGAGATTGCTTCGTTCCTCGCAATGACGTTTTGTTACTTTGCCCATCGCGGATCTATAAACCCCTATTTATCTTTCGAATCACCAGAGTTACCCGGGAGGATTGCGACGCCAGTACATCAGCAACAGGAAACCAAACAGCATACCACCCAGGTGCGCGAAATGGGCCACACCCGCCAGAGTACCGCTGACACCCGCCCATAACTCGATGATGCCATAGATCAGCACAAACCATTTCGCCGGCAATGCCACGGGTGGAAATATCAACAACAGCCTCTCATTGGGAAAGGTCAAACCGAAGCCCAGTAACAGTCCAAAGACACCACCCGAGGCACCAACCGTTGGATAAATACCCCCCTCGTATGCGGCCTCGGTGGCAACATACAACTGTACCAGGCCTGCACCGACGACACAGAAAAAATAGTAGAAAATGAAAGACCTGGATCCCCAGACGTTCTCCATCCTTGTACCAAACAACCACAACGCGTACATATTCAGCAACAGGTGCATGACGCTGCCATGCAGGAATGAATAGCTCACCAGTTGCCAGATCTGGAACGGGGGCGCTGCTTGCATCAACATCATCGAACCGGGTGACTCAAGGGGCCACAGCGCTAGTGAATAGATCACCTGGCCAGCACTGGCAATTTCCAGCACAAACATAGCGATGTTGAGCACCAGCAGTGCCCTGACGACTGGCGGAAGAAGTGAATAGCGCCCGACCATATCAGATTTTGATCTCGTCCATTTCAGTACTCCTGTTGCCAATATTTAATCGAGATATATTAGCAAAAACTATGTTCTCTAATTTACCGGGACAGGCCTTACAATTGACAATATGTGAAATGTAAGGCTCGACCCATGACCCCATACCCCTGTTGCCGTTGAATAGGTAACGATGCGAGCTGTTGCTCAATGGCGTGTCTGTGAAACCCGGGGGTTTAGAAATCTCGGGTAGTTCACTACCTTACCTTTACTAATAGAAATCTTGCTCTAATTGATCACTATGACTCGCCACACAGACAACAACGACATACAATAGCATACGCGCACTACGGCCATAGGAATAAGCTACAGGTTCATCATGACAGTTAACCATTCTGCATTCACAAGCATCGCCCGCATAAATTGTCGCCGGCTGACATCCGCTGTCATCACGCACGCCCTGTTCACGGCTATCATAATGGTCTCAGCCACGTTACCGGTTAACGCTGCCGACCGTTCGCCACTCGTTGTTGTCAGCACGGCGAAAACAGATAGCGTGATCAGGCAGGTGCCACTGAGCGGTACCATCACCTCGGCCCGCGTCGCAAAACTTTCGACAGAAGTCAGCGGACAGGTCGAGGCCGTCAATGTCGAAGTCGGCGATCTTGTCGAAACCGGCAGCGCGCTGATAACACTGGATCGGGAAATCGAACAGCTCACGCTGCAAGCGCTGCAGGCTGAAACGAAACAGGCCAGCGCCGAGCTGAGCGATGCAAAACGCCGCTACCAGGATGCAAAGGGCCTGCGCAAACAGAACAGCATTTCCGAAAATGATCTGCGCCTGCTGGAAGCGGAAGTCGAAGTCGACGCTGCGATACTGAAGCAGCAGCAGGTCGAACAACGCCGCCAGCAGGCGCGTATCGATCGTCATATTCTGCAGGCACCGTTCAGCGGCGTCATCAGCGAACGCCTGACCGAAGCAGGCGAATGGATCGAACCCGGCAGACCGGTACTGACACTGGTCGCAATTGACGACCTGCGCATCGAGTTTCGCGTGCCACAGGAGTTCTACAGCAGCATCGACAAACAGACCACACTCGATGTCACCCTGGACGCGTTCCCTGGGCGTGAATTTGCCGGCACCATCGATGCCGTGGTTCCGGTCAGCGATCCCACTTCGCGTACCTTCCTGATACACGCCACTGTCGATGCCGGAGATGCACGCATGACCCCCGGCATGTCAGTACACGGCAAGCTGCACCTGTCCACCGGGCGCCGTGGCGTGGTGATCTCGCGTGATGCAATACTGCGCTATCCGGATGGCCGCGTCACTGTCTGGGTGATCGATCCGGACAGCGAGCCAGGTAGCGAGCCAGGCAGCAAGACAGCGACTGTCTCCGAAAAACACGTTACCACCGGCCACAGTTTCGACGGCCAGCTCACGATCCGTGACGGCATCAGTGCTGGTGATGTCATCGTCGTGCAGGGCAACGAGTCATTGCAGGACGGCCAGCAAGTGCGCATCCAGCGTCACGAGTAAGCACGGTAAGCACGCATGTTCGAAGCCATCATAAAGCGCGGCACCCTGATGACGGTCATCATCCTGATCGTCAGCGTGCTCGGTGTGATGGCCGCGCTGCGCATCCCGGTACAGATGATTCCCGACCTCGAAGTGCGCACCATTACCGTGCGCACCTCGTGGCCGGGGGCAACACCGCAGGACATCGAAAAAGAAATCGTCATCGAACAGGAAGAATACCTGCGCAGCACCCCCGGTCTACAGCGCATCATCTCATCCTCGTCCTTCGGCCGCGCTTCGATCGAACTCGAGTTCCCGTTCGGCATCGACCTCAACGAAACCCTGATCAACGTTAACAACGCGTTGTCACAGGTGCCCTCCTATCCCATCAATGTCAACGAACCGCGCATCTACGCGACTTCGTTCTCCGCCAACTCGTTCATGTACTTCCGCGTCATGCCGCTGCCGGACAATCCGCGCCAGCTCGATATGGTACTGATGCAGGACTTCATCGACGACCACGTGCGCACGCGCATGGAAACCGTGCCCGGCGTGTCGCTGGTAAACGTCTACGGCGGCGCCGAGCGCCAGATCCAGATACTGCTCGACCCGGAGCGGCTGAGCGAACGCGACATCAGCATCCAGGACGTGCGCCAGGCCATCATCGAGCGCAACCGCGACATCTCCGGCGGTGAGATCGAGTCCGGCAAGCGCCGCTACCTGCTGCGCACCGTCGGCCGCTTCCGTGACCTGCAGGATCTGCGCGAGCTGATCCTGGTACGCCGAGGCGACTCGCTGATCCGCCTCGGCGATGTTGCCGAGATCAAGCTCGACCACTACGAGATGAGCCGCATCTCCTACACCGATGGCGACCCGGTGATCGGCCTCTCGGTCAGGCGCCAGGCGGGCTCCAACGTGATCGACATCAAGGATAAGCTGATGCTGGAGATGGCGCGTATCAACCAGGAAGTGCTCAACCCGGCCGGTATGAAGATGCGGCTGATCGCCGATGACGTCGGATATGTACAGGCATCGATACACAACGTCTGGTTCAATCTCAGTCTCGGTGCGATTCTCGCCAGCCTGGTCATGTTCCTGTTCCTGCGCTCCGGCAAGGCCACACTGGTCGGCGTCATAGGCATCCCGATCTGCACCATCGCCGGCTTCATCGGCCTGCTGATCGCGGAGCGCACCATCAATGTGATCTCGCTCGCCGGTATCGCCTTCGCCATCGGTATGACACTGGACAATAGCATCGTGGTGCTGGAGAGCATCGAGCACCAGCGACGCAAGGGCATCGACCGTCTGCGTGCAGCCGTGGCCGGCGTGCAGCAGGTGTGGCCGGCGGTACTCGCGTCGACAATGACCACGGTGCTGGTGTTCCTGCCGATCATGTTCATCCAGGAAGAAGCTGGCCAGCTTTACTCGGATATCGCAATCGCGATCTCAGCCTCGATTCTAACCTCGATGCTGGTCGCGATTGCGGTTATCCCAACCGCCACCGCACGGCTGGAGTTCTCCACCGATAACCTTCACGTCGACGGCCAGAGCCACGACCTGCACCAGCGCGTGACCGACAAGATCTACTGGCTGATCACCGAACCAAAACGGCGCATCGCAATCATCGCCGGTATCGTGCTGCTCAGCCTGTGCATCTTCCTGCTGCTGACACCGCCGGCGGAATACCTGCCCGAGGGCGAAGAACCCAAGGCATTCGCCTCACTGACCTCGCCGCCCGGCTACAACATCGACACCATGGCGAAGATCGGCAACGAACTGCAGGCTTACTTCCTGCCGTTCACCGAAGATGAAGCCGAACAGTTCGACAACGGCGAGACCGAGGTGCCGGCGCTAAAATACATCAATATGAGTATCCAGGCACAGCGCATCCGCATCATCTCGCAGACCAAAGACCCGGCGCACATCAAGCAGCTGATGACTGCACTGCAGGAAAAGTACCGCGAATACCCGGCGATGCGCGGCTTCGTCACCCGCGGCTCGATCATCACCAGCAACTCCGGCGGCACGCGCAGTGTCAACCTCGACATCTCCGGTCCCAACCTGTCGGACATCTACGATGCCGCGCTGGATGCCTACCGCCGCGCCGAGGAAGTGTTCGATTCGCCGCGTATCCGTGCCGACCCCTCGACGCTGTCGCTATCACAACCGTTGATCGAAGTCAGGCCAAAATGGGAACGCGCCAGTGAAGTCGGCATGACCACGCAGGATTTCGGCTACACCATCGCCGCACTTACCGACGGCGCCTTTGTCGACGAGTTCTACCGCGACGACGACAAGATCGATATCTATCTGTACAGCAAGGTCGGACGTGATGCCAGCATCGACACCCTCAACCAGATTGCCGTGTACACGCCGATCGGTGCCGTGGTGCCTCTGTCTTCCATCGCGCGTATCGAGGAGATCGTCGATACTAATATCATCCGTCGCCTCAACAGCCAGCGCACGGTCACGCTCAACATCATTCCGCCGGACAGGGTCGCACTCGAAACCGGCGTCGACATCGTCAAACGCGAGGTCGTCGATTACCTGCGTGAAAGCGGCAAGGTATCGAGCAGCATCAACATGACCATCTCCGGTGCCAGCGACCAGTTGCAGGCCACCCGCGAAGCACTGGCCGCCAACTACATCGTCGCTATCGTCATCATCTACCTGCTGCTGGTCGCTATCTTCACCCACTGGGGCTACCCGCTGCTGATCATGACCACCATCCCGCTCGGCGTCGCCGGCGGCATCCTCGGCCTGTGGCTGTTCAATCTCGGCGGGCAGTGGCTGCCGCTGATCGGCCTCAATGAACTGCACCTGTCTTTCGATATGATCGCGATGCTCGGCTTTCTGATCCTGATGGGCACCGTGGTCAACAACCCGATCCTGATCGTGCATCAGGCCATGACCAACGTACGCGATAGAGGCATGAACGCACTGGACGCCGTACGCCACGCCGTCGACGCACGCATCCGCCCGATCGCGATGTCGACCCTGACAACAGTATTCGGTCTCGCACCGCTGGTTTTCCTTGCTGGCGAAGGCACCGAGCTTTATCGTGGTGTGGGTGTAATCGTGATGTTTGGCCTGCTGGGAACAGCCATCGTCAGCCTGACATTTCTACCGGCATTGACCGTGATGGTTTTAAAATTATCAAAACCGGAGTAGATAATTTAAGAGCCGAAACTCTTCAATGGCATAATTCTTATTATTGAGTTTTACCCTGACCCCAAATATCCTGAAAAGGTACTGAACGTCTCTTTATGAATGATAATGGGGTCGAACTAAAGTGGTCGCCTACCGGCCAACAGCAGTAGGAAATAAAATATTTATACTGGACTCAACTATTCTCCAAAATGAAGCCAGTCTTCTTCAGGCAGTCTACATAAATAACGAGTAATTTGAACGATTGCATTATGAGTAATAGCCCACTGTATATGCTCAGTAAGCCTCCCCATTTTCATATCAGGTGTGGAGTCATGCCAGGAACCTAATATTAACGGTAAAGGCGGTCTAAAATCTGACCTAACACGATCACTACCTGGCAACATCTTCCATAATTTATTCCACTGCTTCGGCATAGGGCATATCCGATTATTCGCACGACAACACTTTATTACTTCTTCTACATTTTCATCTGACATATCAGCTACTCCAAAATAAATATCAACACTTCTATTCCGTATTACTAACCGGAAGCGTATTTAACTTATCTCTCCGCAGGCGCGACTTAGTCCAGTTTATATCACTTGTGCAGCATCTCATCATCCGTGACAAGTTCAAAATTCTCCTTGATTTATTTTGTTTTGTTATAGAGTAAGTATAGCTCGCCATGTAAAAAACACAGCATTTACACGCCCAATACTTTATTCCTCTAGCGTTATTTAAAAAAGATATTAAGTTATAATATCTGCTTCGGGTCGACAACTGCCTTATGAGTGTTTCAGGGTGAATCACACTAATTTCAGGCAGTGTTAAGTTTTCTTAAAAGGTACTGAACGTCTCTTATGAATGATGATGGGGTCGAGCTCAAGGGTACATGCTCTGCCCCCTGTCATTCTGCCTGAATACCCACAAGCAGAAAGACACGGCAAGGTAGTTTGTGAGATCAGAAACAGAGGCAGAGTGGGTTATACTGGCCTGGTTGTGAGCATATACAAGAATAAACAAATTCTCTCCTGGGCAATCTATGACTGGGCCAACTCGGCTTTTGCCACCATCGTGTTAGCTGGTTTTTTCCCGTTATTTTTCAAGCAGTTCTGGTCAGCACAAAATACGGTTACCGAAAGCACCTTTCAGCTTGGCGCAGCCAATGCGCTAGCCAGTATGGTTATCGTTATGCTGGCACCGGCATTAGGCGCTATTGCGGATGCAGGCAACCTGAAAAAACGTTTACTTATTGTTTTTTCATTTCTCGGGATTTCTATGACGCTCGGCCTGTATTTTGTTGAACAAAATTCATGGTTTTTGGCCATCAGTTTTTTTGTATTGGCCACTATCGGGTTTTCAGGCAGCATCGTATTTAATGACGCATTATTGACTGACATCACCGAAGAAAAAAATTATGACCGTGTTTCCGCTTTCGGTTATGCCCTGGGTTACCTCGGGGGCGGAATATTATTCGCATTTAACATCGCCATGGTAAGCCGGCCAGAGTGGTTCGGTTTCGCTTCAGTTAATGATGCCGTTCGCTTTTCTTTTATTACTGTCTCTATCTGGTGGTTAGTATTTTCAATACCCCTGTGGCTATTTGTACATGAAGATAAAGCCAGTGAAAAATACTCGACGACACAGGTCATGTATTCTGGAATTGCACAGCTGATCAATACCTTCAAAAAAATACATAAACTCAAAATGGTAGTCCTTTTCCTGGTGGCATACTGGTTATACATCGATGGCGTCGGCACCATTGTCAGAATGGCGGTGGACTATGGCCTTGCTATTGGTCTTGACGGTTCAGACCTCTTGCGCGCTTTGCTTATAACTCAATTTATCGCTTTCCCTGCGGCATTAGGATTTGGTTACTTAGGTGAACGTATAGGGGCAAAGACCGCCATTATGTTTGCCATAATTGTATATTTAGCCGTAACTGTATTAGCTTATAGAATGATTACAGTAGAGG
>JABDRN010000121.1 GCA_013041745.1 Gammaproteobacteria bacterium | reverse complement strand
TGGCAACCGTATTATCGGTACTGTTGGAGTCGACCACGACGATCTCATCAGCGATGCCTACCAGGCTCTTCAGGCAGTCTTCGATCTTTTTCTCTTCGTTGAAAGAGATGATGCAGGCGCTGATCTTTACCATCAGATAGCCGCCGCCGGGTTATAGCCGGCTTTGCTGTTAGTTGATGCTCTTGAAATATTCAATCGTCTTCACCAGGCCTTTTTCTAATGATATGTCAGGTGTCCAGCCAAGTTCTTTCTGTGCCAGCGTGATATCCGGGCAGCGCACGGTGGGGTCATCCTGTGGCAACGGATGATAGGTCACCTCTACATTGGCTGCTGTCATATCGATAACTTTTTCTGCCAGCTCTTTCACGGTGAACTCACCCGGGTTGCCGGTATTGACCGGGCCGTAGAAGTCGTCGCGCGATGCCATCAGGCGTACGAATGCGTCGATCAGGTTGTCTACATAGCAGAATGAGCGTGTCTGTGAGCCGTCACCGTATATGGTCGGAGATTTTCCATTGATCGCCTGTACGATAAAGTTTGATACCACGCGGCCGTCTTCGGCATCCATGTAGGGTCCGTAGGTATTGAAGATACGGGCGACCTTTATCTTTACACCGAAGCGGCGCATGTAATCAAAACACAGCGACTCGGCACAGCGCTTGCCTTCGTCATAACAGGAACGTATGCCATGGGTATTGACGTTACCATGGTAACTCTCTACCTGGGGATGTACTTCCGGGTCACCATAGACTTCGGAAGTCGATGCCTGCATGATCTTTGCATCGTTCCTCTTTGCCAGCTCCAGCATATTGATGACACCGTATACGTTGGTCTTGGTGGTATGTATCGGGTCGGCCTGGTATTTCGGCGGCGAGCCGGCACAGGCGAGGTTGTATATCTCATCGATCTGGAGGTCTATCGGATCGATGATGTCATGCTCGATAAACTCATAGTCAGGATGGTCTTCAAATATAGCGACATTGCGCTTCAGACCTGAAAGATAGTTGTCCAGGCTGATGATATGGTTGCCATCATCGAGCAGGCGTCTGCAAAGGTTGGTGCCGAGAAAGCCGGCGCCACCGGTAACTAAGATGCGTTTTTTACTCATCGATATAGGTATTTATCAGCTGTCACTTCTGGTGCGTCCGATGCCGGAATAGGTTATACCAAAGCTGGCCATCAGCTCTGGATCATACTGGTTACGGCCATCGAAGATAACAGGTGCGGACAGCTTGTCTTTAATATAATTGAAGTCAGGGTTTCTGAACTGTTTCCATTCGGTCACCAGGATCAGTGCATCGCTCGATTCCAGTGACTGGTACTGGTCGTCCAGTATCTTGACGCGGCCATCGTCGAGCCATTCATCCGGTATATCGATCGCTGCAGTTTCTTTCGCCACCGGGTCGTAAGCCTGTACTATTGCGCCGGCGTTGACCAGGTCATTGATGATCTGCAGTGATGGTGCTTCACGCATGTCGTCGGTGCCCGGCTTGAATGCCAGTCCCCACATGCAGAATGTCTTACCGCTTACATCGCCATTGTAGAAATCGTTGATCTTGACAAACATGCGCTCTTTCTGGCGCTGATTACGGATCTCGACGGCATCGAGAACGTTGTAAGGCACATCGTTTTCTGCCGCCATCCGCACCAGTGCTTTCACGTCCTTGGGGAAACAGGAACCGCCATAGCCACAGCCCGGGTAGATGAATTCGTAGCCGATACGGGAGTCAGATCCCATGCCGTGGCGCACGTCTTCTATATCGACATCGAGTTTCTCGCATAACTCGGCGATCTCGTTCATGAAGGAGATCTTTGTTGCCAGCATCGCGTTTGATGCATATTTGGTCATCTCGGCGCCGCGCACACCCATCATCAGGATGCGTTCGTGACTCGGTGTGAATGGTGCATACAGGCTATGCATGATCTTGCGACCGCGTTCACTGTCGGCACCGATGACGACACGGTCAGGATTCATGAAATCATCGATGGCGGTACCTTCTTTCAGAAACTCGGGATTACTGACCACGTCGAAGTCTATATCGATATTTCGCTTCTTTATCTCTTCATCGATGATGGCGCTCACTTTATCGGCGGTGCCGACAGGGACAGTCGATTTGTCGACGATGATGTTATAGTCTGCCGTCATGGTCTGGCCCAGTTGGCGAGCGACTTCCTGTACGAAGCGCAGGTCTGCAGCATCATCGGCTCCCGGCGGGGTGCCGACGGCGATGAAGTGGATGGTCGACTTCTCAGAAGCTTCCTTGATGTCGGTGGTGAAGTGCAGGCGGTTCTCATTGGCATTTTTTACCACCATCTCTTCCAGGCCGGGTTCGTAGATCGGCATGATGCCGTTTTTCAGGTTATTGACCTTGGTCTCATCGATATCAACGCAGATAACATTGTGTCCCATTTCTGCAAAGCAGGTACCCGTTACGAGTCCCACATAACCTGTGCCAATGACTGAGATGTTCATGAATTTTTATCCTGTATGTTCATTTTTATTTATTCTTGTGGTTTATTATTTTCTCGCATATAAAGCACCGTGTTCCAGATCGCGGTCAATTTTCGAGTCATCAAATCTGCGACATCAACTTCTTTGGCTGAGACATCGGTTCGAGAATCATCACCGTTAAGGTGGTGCAGCCGTTTGCTGCTGCCGTCAGGCCTCATCAGCAGATAATAGTCATCGGATAATAACCCGATAGTGCGGCCACCGCCATGTTCGATAGTGAAGGCATAACGGTTTTCATCAAATGCAGCATCGGTCAGATCCCTGCCGAGCGTGGTATTCAGGTAGCTGGTTCTGGTCAGCGCAGCGATGGTCGGCAGCACGTCAACTTCACCGGCTATTGTATCAAAGACTCTACTGCTGCTGATAACGCTTTTTCCATAGAAGACCAGCGGCACACGCAGGCCCTGCAACTTGAGCTGGGCCTCATAGGCCGGTATATGAGCACCGGTAGGGGCATGGATACCGTGGTCACCGAAGAAGACAAAAAGCGTGTTCTCGAAATACGGCTGTTTTTCTGCGATCTTCATGAAGTGTCCCACGCTATGGTCCATGAAGCGGAAAGAATTAAGCTCTTGCAGTGACTGAAAGCCGTATTTCTGAACCTCGTACTGCAGGTCTTGCTCGGTCCAGGTGACAAAACCTTCATTATCATCCGGTATGGTGTAGGGGCGGTGATTTCCCGAGGTCTGGATTATTGCGAAAAACGGTTCGGTCTCCTGCTTGAGGACAGCATTCGCTTCGCGGAACAGGCTGAGATCCGAGATGCCCCAGACATCGATATCGGGTGAGTCGTAACTGCCTTCCTCGAACAGCCTGAGGCTCGGGATGTTCGATGAGAGCAGGCCGCGGATATTGGCCCAGCTCGCACTGCCGCCCAGGAAGTAGAGTTTCTTATGCTCCTCGAAAGCGTTCATGATGGTGTGCTGGTCCACGATCAGCGGATTACGGCTGGAAGTCTTGTTCTTTTCGATATCCGGCAAACCTGTGATAAAGGTCCAGATGGAGCGTGCGGTGCCGGTGCTCGGGGTGAAGAAGTTGTTGAAGAAATAGCCTTCATTCGCCAGCTTCTCGATATTGGGTGTCGGTTGCAGCGGATTGCCGGACAGGCTGGTCTTGTATGAAGCGAAAGATTCGAGGATGACGACGATGACATTGGTCTTGCTGTCAGCCATGCCCTCATCCCGGGAGAAATCATGATAGCGATCATAATTCAGTGCACCATCCTCCGACTGCTGCGGTTGCTGTATGCCGAGGTAGTCCGTCATCAGCGGATAGGCCTGTTGTGCTGCTTCAAGATCATAGGTCTCGGCAACATTTTTCAGCGTGTTGGAAAAATAGATAACCGGGTTCGATGCCAGTTGCGCGCTGTAGGCATGGGTGCTGAAAAACGCGTCACTCCAGCGTAGCGGGTACCATGAGATCTTTGCCATCAGGGCGAAAAAAACGGCGAATATGGTAACAAGGACTAACGCGGTTTTCATATACCAGCGTCTATTCGACCAGTAAGCCGAATCCGCATTGCTGTTATCGATCAGGCCGGTAAGTTTCAGGAACAGGATGATGCTGGCGGCATTGACCAGGATGAAAATGATACTGCCACTGATGACCGGGTAGGTCTGCCATATCATGTTAGCCGATATCAGCGGGTTCTCCAGAAAACGTAATGCGGTCGCATTAAGACGCTGCTCAAGGTAGGCATAGTGCCCGGCATCAGTGATATATACAAGGTACATCACGATAAATGCCAGGCTGATATAAACCGCCCAAAGGCGCTTGCCGAATCGGCTGTACACCGGGTGCAGCGGCTTGATCCAGCCCAGTATCAGTAATGGTAACAGGGTGCCGAGTGATGCCTGCAGATCAAACTTCATGCCCAGGTAGAATGACCATAGCAGGTCGCCATTAGCGACCGGATCATCCGGATTATTGAACTTTAGCCAGAAGATGAGTCGAAGTCCTGTCTGGATGACGAGGAACAGGCAGAGTGTGATCAGGACGTAGAGATGAAGGCGCGGTAGCCTGTTGATGAATGACATCATGGTCGAATACTGATAACAGCGAATGCGGGACTCTTGTATTGATTGACCGGGCCGGGAGTCACGTTACATCCATATTTGATATATAGTTGTTGCATACCAAATTAACTCGTAAAATTAACGCGCCTGGTTATTACTAAACGCCGGGCATTGTATCATAATCAATGATATATATGCTCTCGGTGTGTCATACTGTTGGGAATGTCCTTGATAAAAAAGCTTGTTAAATTATTAATATTCATCGCACTTGTATACGCGGTGGGTCGTTTCGTGGTGGTGTTTCAGGGAAGCCTGTTGACCGGATATCGTGCGCCTTACGTGCAGATGGTAACTCAGGACAGTGCCGTTATCCGCTGGATGACGGAAGACAGCGAGCTCGGTGTGGTACGCTATGGTGAAAACCGCGAACATATGCCGAGCATCATGCTCGAAGGTTCCTCCAACAAAAATCATATCGTCAGACTGACAAACCTGGAACCGGGAACACGCTACTATTATCAGACCGGCAAAGTCAGCGGTTACGACAACCGGCATATCGAGAAGCAGTGGTTCTATACCCATCCTGACACGGTAAAACCCACCCGGATATGGGTTATCGGTGACTCGGGTGATCCGGGCCCGGTGGCAGACCAGGTGCGTGATTCGGCGCTGAACTGGATGCGGGAAAACCCGATCACTGCCGATAAGGCTTCAACAGATGCAGGTCCGTTGATCGATATCTGGATCGCACTGGGCGATCTTGCATACACTTCGGGCACCAATGCCCAGTTTCAGGCGGCGCTGTTTGAGCCCTATAGCGACCTGCTGGCCAATACCGCAATCTGGCCGGTCTATGGCAATCACGATGACCGCCGCTGGACGTATTTCAGGGTGTTCGATCTGCCGCAGAGTGGTGAGGCTGGCGGCGTTGCCTCGAAGACAGAAAATTACTATGCGATCGATTATTCAAATGTTCATTTCGTCATGCTGGACTCACAGGAAAGCGATCGCTCGAAAACAGGAAAGATGGCCAAATGGCTGCAGCGTGACCTGGCAGAGAACGATAAACCGTGGGTCATCGTCGCCTTCCATCATCCGCCATATACCAAGGGCAGTCACGATTCTGACGAGGAATACGACAGCCGGGGCAGGATGCAGGATATGAGAGAGATCTTCCTGCCTATGCTGGAACAGGCCGGGGTCGACCTGGTGCTGTCCGGTCACAGTCATATGTATGAGCGTTCCCACCTGATCGACTGCGCCTATGGTTCATCCGCAGAATTCAGTGAACAAAATATCGTCTCGCAAGGTATCGAGGGCGAGCAGAAACAGTATCAGAAACCGCTGCCGCTGGGAGCGCACCAGGGCACCATCTATGCCATCTCGGGCTCGTCTTCAAAGGTCGATAATGGTCCGATGGACCACCCGGCGCATCATGTCGGCCTGCGTGAGGCAGGCTCCATGGTCATCGATGTGGTGGATAACAGGCTGACGGCACGTTTTATCAACAATGAAGGCCAGGCAAAAGATGAGTTCAGTATCACCAAGGATGCTGAATTCAGCAGTGAGTATCAAGGCTGTAACAAGTAGCTGCGCCGATCACTCTCAAGATAGGGGATAAGGTTTCCTCGATGCTGCTTTCCCGGGCGCTGCTTTTCCAGGTGCTGCTGTTATCAGCTGCTCAGCGCTTGAACAGCTGCCTGGCTTTCTCCAGGTCTTCCGGCGTGTCCACCGCCAGTCCCTGGTATTCATCCAGCGTCGTCACGTTGATGGCGATACCGTTTTCCAGGGCACGCAGCTGTTCCAGTTTCTCGGTCTGTTCCAGCGGTGTCTGCTCCAGCTGCATCAGCCGGGTGAGGATCTCACGGGTGTAGATATAGACACCGATATGGATCTGGCCTTTACCTGGATTCTCGCCCTGCTGGGTCACCGGTATCATGTTCCTGGAAAAATATAAGGCATTGCCGGTGACCGAGGTCACCACTTTTACATTCGACGGCGCTGCCAGTAGTTCTTCGTCAGTGCACCAGTGCGACAGCGTGCCCATCTGCGGATTCTCCTGGGCAACGAAGGTGTGCACCAGGTGGTTGATATCCAGCGGGTCCAGCGTCACTTCATCGCCCTGTATGTTGACGAAGATATCTGCATGCGACTCCTGCATGTACTCCGCGATACGGTCGGTGCCGGAGGCGCAGTTTTGCGAAGTCATGGCGGCGCTGTAACCGGCGTCATTGACCACGTCGAATATCCGCTGGTCATCTGTCAACACGATGACATCACTCAGCGTCGCCGCCTGCAGTGCGCGTTCCAGCACATGGATGATCATCGGCTTGCCGTTGATATCGGATAGCGGTTTACCCGGCAGTCTGGTCGATGCGTATCTCGCCGGTATGCAGCCGATTATTCTATATTTATGTGTCATGCTGTTTCTCACCCTGCTGTGAAATAATTTTTTCGATCTTTGTTACCACATCATCGACCGTGATCAATGCCATGCACTCGTCGGTTTTGACCCGCTCCCCCCAGGAAGCATCCTCGACGGCCTTGTTATTGTATTTTAACAGCGCTTGCGGGTATCGGTTGACGACAAACGATCGATGATTGTAGGGGCCGGCGCGGTCGGGGTTGGTGGCGGCATACAGGCCGATGGTGTCCGTGCTCAGGGCGCTGGCGATATGCACCGGCCCGGTGTCGGGGGCGATGACGATATCGGCCAGCTGTAACACCGCGACCAGTTCATCGATACTGGTTTTACCGACAAGGTTCAGCGGTCTCGCCGAGTCACATAAGGACAGGATGCTGTCAGCCATGCCTTTTTCCAGTGCGCTGCCGCCGCCGGTCAGCACGACCTGCATATCATAGCTGTCGCTGACCAGGTCGGCGATAGCGGCATAACCTTCGGTATGCCAGTTGCGCCAGTTCTTCGATTTGGCGACCGCGCAGGGATTGATGATAAGCAACTTCTTCGTCGTCGCCAGCTGCTGCAGTATTGTTCCGCTAGCAGCAGAAGATACCGGCAGGCGCCATTCGAAGACCGGTTCGAGGCCGAAATAGCGTGGGAACTCGAGGAAACTGTCGAGCACATGCTGGCGTATCGAATCCGGT
>JABDRN010000110.1 GCA_013041745.1 Gammaproteobacteria bacterium | reverse complement strand
TGATGCACGTTATGATGAGAAATGGAACCAGGAGCTTATCGATGAGGGCGGCAAATACCAGGTGCCCTGTCTGAAAATAACCAGGGAAGATGGTTCTGTGGAATGGATGTATGAATCTACCGATATCAATCAATACCTGGAAGAAAAATTTTCTGCAGACAGTTAGATCAAAAGCTGGAGCCTGAGTATTCCTGCGACGCTGATCGCGTCAGTTATCTCTCCGCTGGCGACGCGCTCGATTGCTTCCACCAGTGGTACTTTCTGGATCAGCAAGTCTTCGGCTTCTTCAAACTCTGTCTCTCCCTGCGTTAGATCTCTGGCTACATAAACAAGGCCGCGCTCATCGGTGACAGAGTTTGAGGTGTGCAGCCTCATCAGCTCCTGCCAGTCATCAGCGATCAGGCCTGTTTCTTCTTTCAGCTCACGTTTAGCGGATTCTAAAGGGTCGATATCAAGCGGGCCTCCGCCCATCGGTATCTCCCATGAGTAACAATCGGGTACATAGCGGTATTGACCAACCAGCCAGGTATTGTTGTTTTCATCGAGCGGGATAATACCTATCGCCAGGTTTTTGAAATTTATTTTTCCATAATGCGAGATGCCGCCACCCGGGTTTATGACCTCGTCTTCATGCAGGGTCAGCCATGGATTCTCGAATATCTGTCTGCTGGATTGAGGCTTCCATGGATTGCTGGTGGTTGGTAGTTGACGGAATGTCTGTTTTTTATTTTTCATTGTTCACTCATCATTTTTTATCTCCATGGATGGAGTGGCTGAAAATTGCTCCTGCATTTTCTGCGCTTCCTATATCCATATAGGTCGTATACTAAAAATCGTTGGGAACGATTTCAGCGCATTGCATCATCGCATCAGACGTTTTCTTATCTTACTCTCTGTTTTTGTGTTTCCGTTTTCTATTATCGGTGCAACGTTCGGCTGCGATGATGCCTGTATGCTGCCGAGTTGCCGGCCGATGTTGTGTTTTACTTTTTCTATGTCGAACTCAGCCTGCAGGTGCATCCAGTAACTTGCACTGTTACTAAAATATGTTGCCAGGCGAACGGCGGTGTCTGCCGTAATGCGGCGTTTTTCGAGGATAATCTCATTGATGCGCCTTGGTGGCACTTTTATGGCACGCGCGAGTGCATTCTGGCTGATGTTCTGAGGTTCCAGGTACTGTTTCTGTAAAACTTTTCCGGGATGCTGGCAGGGCATTGTTATAATATAACGATAAACGTTATATAACGCAATACGTTATATTTATTGCTATCTTATATGGCCTGCCTTATATAGTCTGTCTGAGACCATCTGGTTTCCATGCAGGGGCGATGACATTGGGCATATCCGAGCGGTTGAGCAGCCGCGCTGGGGATAGCGCCATCTCTCCATAGCGTTCATTAATACTGTCCATGGTGCAATTTAGTTGCTGGCGCAATCTATTATCCTCCTGGGTGCTGAACAGGTCCATCTGCATGGCGGTGGGCTGCGGGTCGAGAGCGGTGACCTGTACCTGGTGGATGCCTTCGCCCTGCCAGCATAGATCGAGCACATATTGTCCCAGCCGATAGATCTGCTGCTGATCATTGCTGAACTCGCTGAGCCGGCTCTTGCTGCCTAGCCAGCCATGATCCGTACGCAGACCGATCCAGAATGTTTTTGCCTGCATGTCATGGCGGCGCATGCGTGTACCGACCTTGCTGCACATGTGTTGCAGGTAGGTGAGCAGGGTATCCCGGTCGCGGGTATTGGGCGGCATGACCTTGCCGTGACCGATAGATTTTGGTGCGGCGACATCCGGGTGCAGCGGGTCGGGGTCGGCGCCCTGGCACATATACCAGATACGCCGGCCGAGATTACCGAAACGTCGCGACAGCACGCTGATGGGCAGTTTTTCCATGTCACCACAATAGCTCACACCATGCTGTGCGAGAAAGTTGCCGATACCCCTGGCGATACCGCAGAGTTCGGTGACCGGCACGTGCTGCAGCGCTGATTTTGACTGCCAGGGCGGGATGACAGTAAAGCCGTCGGGTTTGTTCAGCTTGGCGGCATACTTGGCAGTGGTTTTATCGCCGCTTAAACCCAGTGAGCATAACAGGCCGGAAGCGCCGTAAACCGCCTGCTTGAGCTCCCGTGCTGCCTGTTCGGGCGAGCCATACAGTTTCTGACAGGAGGTGACATCAATAAAGGCTTCGTCAACCGAAAACACCTCGATATCGGGGCAGACATCGACCAGTGAATGCATGATGTTGCGCGAAACTTTTGCATATACCTTAGGACGGGTCGGGCGTTGTACCAGGTGCGGGCAGAGTCGCAGTGCTTCGCGTACCCGCATGCCGGTGCGGATGCCAAAGGCACGTGCCTCGTAGGAGCAGGTAATGATACAGCTGCCGCGCATACCATTGGTGATGGCTACCGGCTGTCCCAGAAGGGAGGGGAAGTCGCGCTGTTCGACGGAGGCGAAGAAAGCGTTCATGTCGAGCAGGGCGATGGCGCGGTTCCAGTGTTTCGTGTTTAACATTTGATTCTATGGTTACGCAAAAAGCTGTCATTGCGAGGTACGAAGCAATCTTATGCAGACGATACCGATGCTAAAGAAGATTGCTTCGTACCTCGCAATGACGGGATTTATTATTCATTGCTTTTAATACTTCCTCAACTGCCCGATCAATACCCCCTGTATCCTCACCCGGCTGGCTTCGTATACCATCTCTTCCATATCTTTATTGGCCGGTATCAGTTTGATATAACGTCCCCTGTGGCTTCGTTTAAAGCGTTTCAGCGTGGTTTCGGCCTCATCGATCAGTGCTACCACGATGTCGCCGTCATCGGCAGTCTCGCGAAATTCGATGATGACGGTGTCGCCATCCATGATACCGGCTTCGATCATCGAGTCGCCCTGTACCCGCACGGCGAAGTTGTTGTGTCCGAAGAAGTCCTGCAGGTCGATCTGGTCTTCACCCGGGATAGCCTCTATGGGTTTACCGGCAGCGATCTTACCTAGCAGGGGAAGCACTGACTCGCTGCGAAACGGGTTCGGTTTCAGCAGCCTGATGCCGCGGTGCTTGCCGTTATCGAGGGCGATGACGCCGTTATCAGCCAGTGCCTGTACGTAGCGATGGGCAACACCGCGGGAGCGGATGCCGATGCCTTCGGCAATCTCCTGCAGCTTGGGCGCTACCGTGTGCCTTGCGATATAGCGCTCGATGAAATCCAGGGTAAGTCTTTGTTTGTCGGTGAGTTGTTGCTTATCGGCCACTTATGTTCTCAAAATGTTCTCATCATGAGGATAGTTTAAGTGAAATGGTCATGGTGAATCAAGCGATTTTGATGTTGTCTCGTATTAAAAAGCCGGTGTCATCTCGAATGGATATGAGATATCTTTTACACTAGCGGATCAAGATCTCTTCTGATGTAGAGGTGACAGAGTGTTTCAGAGTTTTATGTGGTCGATCTGCTGATGTGCCCAGGCTTCAGGCTGTTGCCTGGCTGATTCTGACCGGGATACGGTTAGCGCCAAAGTTACCGGCTGCCTTGTCAAATTTTCCAGCAATGGCCTTGCCGCAGTCAGGGCAGTGTCCATCTTCGGTTAAGCGGTACTGGTTGATCTGATACCAGTCACGCACGATCAGCGGGCTCTGGCAGCTCGGGCAGAAGGTAGTATCGCCTTCGATGTGATGTACATTGCCGGTGTAGACATAGTGCAGCCCCTGTTTCAGGGCGATGTCTCTGGCACGTACCAGGGTTGCCTGTGGCGTCGCTGGGATGTCTGCCATCTTGTAGTCCGGGTGAAATGCTGAAAAGTGCAGCGGCACGTCGGCTCCCAGCTCTTTCTTGATCCATTTGCACATCTCGGTTATTTCTTCATCGGAATCATTTTTACCGGGGATGAGCAGGGTGGTGATCTCTAGCCATACATCGGTTTCATGTTTGAGATAGATCAAGGTATCCAGTACTGGTTGCAGGTGGGCACCGGTGAGCTTGTAGTAGAACTCTTCGGTAAAGGCTTTCAGGTCGACGTTGGCCGCATCTATCTTCGCAAAGAAGTCACGCCGTGCCGGTTCACTGATATAACCGGCAGTGACGGCAACGGTTTTGATACCGCGGGCGTGGCAGGCATCGGCGGTATCCATGGCGTATTCGGCAAAGATGACCGGATCGTTGTAGGTAAAGGCAACGCTCTTGCAGCCATGTTGCTGTGCGGTGATGGCGATGGCTTCGGGAGAAGCCTGGTCCATCAGGCGGTCCATGTCTCGTGATTTACTGATGTCCCAGTTCTGGCAGAACTTGCATGCCAGGTTGCAGCCGGCGGTACCGAAGGAGAACACACTGCTACCGGGGTAGAAGTGGTTGAGTGGTTTTTTCTCGATGGGGTCGATGCAGAAACCGGACGAGCGGCCATAGGTGGTGAGGATGATCTGGTCGTTCTCACACATGCGCACGAAACAGGCACCACGCTGTCCTTCGTGCAGTTTGCAGTCGCGTGGACAGAGGTCGCACTGGATACGGCCATCGTCTAACTTGTGCCAGTAACGGCCAACGTAGTGTGAGCTATCTGTCATGCTGATATACCTTCGTCTTGGTCTTCATGCTGATCTTCAAAATCATGCTCCTTCCATTTGCTGACCTTATAACGGGCGAGTTTGACATCATCAGCCCAAAAGTCAGCGGGTAGGCCGGCTTTTTGTTTCAGGTGAGCGACAAAGTCTTTACATCCTGGCAGCTGTTCCCACACCTGGGGCAGGAAGGTGCTGCGGTAGTGGCCATGTTCGAACACCAGGCCATCGATACCGGGCCGTAACTGCGCCAGTGCATCGTCCTCATCGGTGAACTGCATCGCCTGCATAGGTGATAGCAACGAAACTTCGATCTCTGTGTCCTTCAGCTCATTAGCGGTTAAGGGAGAAAAACGCGGGTCCTTAAACGCCGCAGCCCTGGCATTGCTGGAAACATCTTCCAGCAATGGCCGGTGAGCCTCCAGTGTGCCTATGCAGCCGCGGAGTTGGCCATGCTGCGTCAGGGTGACGAAGCTGGCTGCATCCTGCTGAAGCCAGCTTTCTTTTTTAATATCATCATCGATTTTTTCATGAGGCTGTGCCAATGCTTCGGCGATGGAGGCGCGGGCTATGCGCAGCAGTATCTCACCCCTGTCAATGGGCATGGTCCGTCTCCGTAAAGCTGAATGCGGCATAACCGACGACGCTAGCTTTATCACCGGCAGTATCACCAGAGTTACGCAGGTCGAGTAAATGAGGTCGCAGGTGGTGTTGCCTGGCCGCCAGAAGTAATCCGTTTACCGGCGTTCCACCGCATGCCTGTTCATGACTTAAAGTATTGTGCAGGTTCAGGATTTCCTGCGCTGTCTCGGCATCGATAGCCTGTGCTGTTTCATAGGGGTGGAAATGTGACAGGTCTGAACTGATAACGATAAGCGTATCATCACCACCCCATAACTCATTAAGTACCTGGGCCACCTCCTCGGACGTTGCATTACCGACGGCCAGGGGCAGCAGTTTGAAATCACCCAGTACCGATTGCAGGAACGGTAATTGAACTTCCAGCGAATGCTCTGGAGCATGGGCGGCGGTACTGACGACGACCTGTGGCATGTGTTCGATCGCGGCTGCAGCTTCAGTATCGACAGGGATATTGCCCAGCGGTGTGGCAAATTCATCAACACCGGGAAGTGCCAGGCCAAGAACCGCTACTCTATGAACAGGACCTAACAGGACGACGCGCTTGATCTTGTCACGTTCAGCATACAGGCTGGCATAAGCCGATGCGGCGACCGGCCCGGAATAGATGTAACCGGCATGCGGTACAATGATAGCCTTCGGCGAAAGCCGGTTTGCATCGATGTTAGCTCGGGCATGTTCCAGTAATGTTTGTATATCGTTTGCCAACACCTGCTTCTGCCCGTGATAGAAAGCACCTGCAACTGCTGGTTGACGGACCGTACTCACGACAAACTCCTGATAATAAACATTTCTCTCATACCTATATAATCAGGTTTTTTGAATAAATATCAAGTCGATCATTTGCTTGATATCAAGATTAAACGCTTTTTATATACAGGAGCTTATGAGATTTCTGACTGTTAAGAAATCGCCACTGATTAACATGGCTGAAGTGTATTATCTGTTCTGTAAATTTTCGATCTTGCGACCGACAGTTTTAATCTTAGTGTCATTTGGCCTTAGTTTTTGTGCAGCGATGAAGTACTCGGCTGCATCATCGAAGTCGTCGTCTTTGGCTTCTTCAACAGCCAGATGTAAGTATCGATCAAATACCTTGTCGAGACCATCTGTTGCCTGTTCGTGCCCAGGTGCCAGCTGCAATACTTTTTGATAGTTGTGAGCAGCGCTGCTCAGGCGGTCAGAAGCCAGAGAGTTGTCTGCCGCTTTTAACAGATCTGCGATATAAGCTTCATTACTGCTGGCAGCTTTTTTGTTCATCTGCTGCTCGATTCTTTTCAAGCCGCGTTCAGCTCGTTGATTGCCGGGATCGGCCAGCAGGATCTTTTCGTAATTTTGTTTTGCACTGGTAAAATATTCACTTTCTAAGGCGTTATCCGCTGCTTTGAAAAGATCATTGATATATTCGTTGCTAGTGTCATCGTTATCGCCCAGCCAGCTCGACAGCAGTCCTGTCCTCTTTTTTTCATCGGGCTGGGTTACGGGTTGTGCGACCACGGCCTCGGTTTTTGTATTCGGGGTAGTCGCTGTTACTGTTTTGACTGCTTCCTGTTTGTTCTGTTGCTGCTGCTTTTTCTTTAATGCCTGTAGTTCCTGCTTTGCTTTTTGTGCTTCAGCTTCTGCCCTTGCCTGTTTCTGACGAGCAATCAGTTCAGCCTGTTGGCGTTTTAAAGTTGCTTGTTCAAGCTTTTCCTTCCTCTCTCTTTCGGCCTGGTTACGGCGCTGTTCGAGCAGGGCGTTTTCAGCGGCTCTTTTATCTAGTTCCCGCTGGCGTTTGTCGAGTTCCTGTTTCTCGTAAGCCATTGCCAATGAGCGTTGATCAGCGGCGATATCATCCGCTTCGTCTGCAGCTTTTTTTTCTGAGATGAAGACGATTGCAGCGATGATGAGCAGGATGCAGACTGCTGCAATGCCGGTAAATATTATTGATTTTCCTGAAGTTGGCCGCTCTATTTTGAGCGTCGTTTGTGTACCGGTCTTCTGCGTCGTGTCCGTATTGGCACTGACGACAGGATTGATCGCGGTCTGGTTAAAAATTAGCGTCGCGTTTGCCGGTGCCTCACCCCGGTCAAGTGCTTCGATATCGGCGATGACCTCACGTCCGCTCTGGTACCTGTCACCTGGTTCCTTCGCTAACAGGGTGTTAACCAGAGGTTGATATTTTTTATAGGGCTCATCGAGATCGGGTACCGGTTCGGTTATGTGCTTGAATACGACGGCGATGGTTGAGTCCGCATCGAAAGGGACTTCACCGCTGAGCATCTCAAATAATACGATGCCGAGGCTATACAGGTCTGACCATGGGCCTATCTCCTGTCCCTGAGCCTGCTCCGGGCTCATGTAATGCGGCGTGCCGATGACAGTACCGGTGGCTGTCATCTTGGTTTCTGATTTGGCAGCGCGTGCGATGCCAAAATCGGTTAATACTGCGGTGCCATCCTCTCTGAACAGGATATTGTCCGGTTTGACATCACGATGCACGATGCCTTTTTTATGAGCGAAATCCAGTGCTGCGGCGATCTGTTTTGTTATGCCAAGCAGCTGGTTGATATTCAGTTTCTTTTTGATCTTGTCGTCCAGCGTCTCACCGGGAAGATACTCCATGGCGATGTAATGAAACTGGTTGTGAACGCCAACATCGTATACGGTGATGATGTTCTGATGGGTCAGATTAGCGACGATACGTGCTTCACGTATGAAACGGTCACTGAACGACTTATCACCGTCAAGATCCTTCGATAATACTTTGATGGCGACCAGACGATCGAGGCCGATATGGCGAGCGAGATAGACTCTGGCCATGCCGCCGCGGCCTAGCTGCTTTTCGATGTTGTAACCGGGTAACTCGATCATGTCTATTCGTCGGAATGAATGAAAAACTTGCTGTTTTTATAGTATTGTCAGACTATAAGAATAGTATTTTTAATAAAGTAAGCAATCAAATGAGCAAATGAGATGCCTGTAAATGTAGACCCGGTACAGGGCGTTAACTACGCAGCACGTACAGATGTAGGGAAAGTAAGAGAGCACAACGAAGATTGTTTCTGCGTTAATGCTGAGCTTGGGCTCTATGTAGTCGCTGATGGTATGGGCGGTCATGCCAGTGGCGAAGTCGCCAGTGAGATTGCGGTAACTACCATAGAGCAACGGATAAAAGATGGTTGCAGCATGGTCGAAGCCATCGAAGATGCTCATATCGCTATCCTGCAGGGCGTTAAAAGCGGTCTTGGCAAGAAGGGAATGGGGACCACCGTAGTAGCGGTTCAGTTGCATGGCGATGATTATACGCTGGCATGGGTTGGCGATAGCCGTGCCTACCTCTGGGGCGACGCATTAGCGCAGATAAGTAAGGACCATTCCATGGTGCAGATGCTTATCGATACCGGACAGATCACGCAGCAAGAAGCACGCTCGCATCCACGAAAGAATATCATCTATCAGAACCTGGGTGCTCCCGAGGTAAAAGTACCAGAGGTTTCGCTGAAACAGGGCACGCTGTATAGAGATCAGAAGATCATCCTGTGTAGTGATGGACTGTCAGATGAGATCGATGATCAACAGATCGAAAAAATAGTCGCCTCGACTAGCAAAGAGGCGGAAGCTGTTGAGAAGCTGGTAACCGCAGCGATAGACAACGGTGGTAATGATAATGTTTCTGTGATCATTGTTTCAGCATCCGCTGACGCATCGAAAAAGCCGCTGCTGGAAGAATCGCAAAAAGAAAAAAACAGGGATACCTTGATCCCTGACTAGTGATGGTGGTTTTTCAGGTATGCTTCTAATCTTATGAATCAACCTTTGCCGTCAGAGTCTTCCAGGTCGAGGAATATTACTGCTTCTGCAAGATGCTGAAATAGATATTATTCGTATTTTCTGATCGGTAATCTTCACCAAGGCTGATATGACCCTCGCCGATCAACGGCAGTTCTTCGCGACGGATGAAGATATCGTTCTGATCGTTGAGTTTTACATAGGTGCCATTGGTGCTGTGGTCTAGCAGCACGAACTTGCCGCGACGAAACTCCAGGTCGACATGTGAACGCGATGCGAACTTCGCATCGACAGTTATATCGCAGGCGTCGTCTCGGCCTATACTAATCGCGGTATTCATGTCGCTGTCGGTGTAAAAACGTTCCTCGCTATTGACCATCAGCACGATAGAAAGGTTTGCCTGTGATACCTGCAGGATGTGATGTGCCGTGGCAAAGGTGGTGACGTTACCTTCTTCCCAGAGTATCTGATAGATCTTTATCTCTTCATCGATGCCTTTTACACGAGCGCTATCGAACAAGCGTGTTTTTGATTTAGATTCGCTGCTCAAAAGTCGTACAAAACCTTCGGTAGTGATGCTCTGGTTTGCTTTTGCTATAGCGGCCATGCGTGCAGCGATGTTGACGGCATCGCCGAATATGTCGTTATCTCTTGCGATGATGTTGCCATAATGTAAACCTACACGGATATTCAGCGGTTCTACAGTATCACTGGTTACCTTTTTAATGTGCATCTCGGTCGCAGCGAGCGCGGCATCCTCAGCAGTTGGGAACTGGCACATGATCTCATCACCGATCTTCTTAATCACTCGGCCATTATTATTCGCAGTGATATCGCACATGATGTCGAGGCGTGTGGAGATAAGCAGCTCGGCTTTATCATCACCCAGCTGCTTATATAGCCGTGTGCTGCCGGCGATATCGGCAAACATGATGGCGCAATGGTTGTCTGATAAGCTTCCCATTGAATGACTTTAGCATCATTGGCAGAGATTTCTATAAATCATGACTGCAGTTACAGACCTGCAGCTTACGTTCAGACAGGGACGAACATGATTGGGCAGTTGCATTTAGCCAGCAGTCCTTCATCTGTGCCATTCATCAGTGCGCTATACAAGGGCCCATGTCTATGGCGCCCTATAACAACCAGATCGACAGCAAGTCGTTCAGATTCATGTAATACTGTATTTATTATCGAGCCGCGTACTAACATAGCCGTGGCTTTGATATCCATGTCCTGCATACATTTTGAAAGGTGCTGTAGGCAGTTGTGCTCGTGACGAAGTTCGTTAGCAATTTCACGACGAAAAATCGTACTATCGACATTGTAGGGAGGCTGCTGCGAGGCTGGAACCACATGGATGATATGTACTTTACTTGAACATGAGCTTGCCAGCTCAAGAGTTTTTTCCACTATTGGTGATCCGATTGTAGTGTCACAATCCTTTATAGTCATTAGTATGTTTTTCACAGGCAGATACTCCTCTATCGATTACTTAACCAGCGTTCATGCAAGTACTGGTTATATTTTTTACTTGTATAAAAAACTATTGCTTTGTGATTTTCAGTGAAGTGCTATCAGTTATTCAGTGCGCCCTGGTTAACCCATAATTGCAATAGTTTAATCTCATCCATAGTCAGTTTATTTGCGTCACCGTGGGGCATCTTCATCAGCTCTCCAGCACGCCCCTCAGTTAACTTGTTAATCACGCTACGTTTGCTATCTCCTGGAACAATCACTGTGCCAAAGATGGTGCCTTTCATCAGGGTGTCGTAAGTCTCCATATCCAGTCCTGTTCGAATATAACCGATGCCATCGGGCGGCTTGTGGCAACGCAAGCATTTCTCGCTCAATATGGGATCGATATCGTTTTGAAAACTAATCACTTGCTGTGTCGAGCAACTGCTGGCTGATAATATAAAAAGCAATGCAGGTGGGTAAATCATTACCGTCATATGATATTACTCGCTAGTAGTAAGCGTATAGTTTGAAAAGGTGTTACATGGAGGTTGTCTTATGACTTCTGTTATATTCTGTTCCTTATTTAGCCAGTCCCTCTCAGCTAGAACACTTGAAATCTTTTCCAGATTTGTGAAGCTGGTATGCATCTCCTGTCTGATAGATTTTTTGATCAAGAACTTGCCTACGACAGGGGGTATGTAGATGTCAGGTTCCATGTCCGAAAGATAAGTGACTTCACAGTAATCGCCTATCTGTTTAATGCGCCAGTGTGTTTGACCTGACTTGAACTGGCTCTGCTCGGGGATGATCTCTGCGTACAGGTCCCCGGAAGGTTGTAGGCGGACCTTTTCGACTCTCTCGAGTTCTTCGCAGAAATAGGCGGCACAGCCGACAACTTTGGTTCTAACGTTAACTGCACCGTCTTCAAATTGCTCGAGGACTTCACTTTCAATAATCGATGGATTCAAGCGGTATATGTGCTTGTAGTCTGTCAGCACATATCGTACATAATCTGCAGATGCGGCAATAACTGCAACGACTTTTATCTGGTAAACGCCACTTTGTTCATATATTTCTATTTCAGGCCGCTTCCCCGATTGTAGAACGGATGATTTAAACTCCGATGTTTTGTCTCTTTGCAGCGTGTATTTCGCAATCTCAGGTGGGTTTTCTGCTCGAATCGAGAGAGATGTGCAAAGTGTTGAAAAAATTAACGCCAGGTACAGGAACCCTGTAGCGTGGATGCCATCTACGATAGTTACAACTATATCATTACAGCATTTCACTGTGCTCCCCTGATTCTTTAATATTCCTGGGGTAGATAGCTGGAGTGGTGGTGGCAAGATGGCATCCTGGCACCAGACAGGTGGAAATATTGGCCCTCAACCTAAAGCGTAAACAAGACATCATTGTCCTCCGTTTGCCGAAAGCACGGTGGGCTTAGTAGTCCAATCTTGCCGGCCGTGTACGGTGAAGGTCTATAAATTATAAGGAAGTGTCTTCTAGAATCAATATATGCTTTAAAAATTTTTAAACCTACACCATAACTGAGTGTTGGCATCTTTCAAGGGCTAGATGCGAATTGGTGGCTGATTTTTCAGCAGGGAGAGTATCAAGTAACCCTGATATTAGTCTCTGGCTCGTGAACCTGCATTAAATTATCTATTTAAAGACCACTCGAATCCTTTCGAGATAGCTTGAGGCGAAGCCGGGTAACAGAGCGATTCTATTTTTTGGGGATATATAAGTCAGTGATGGTACCTTCAGCCATTTCAGCTGCAAAGTTGAAGGTCTCTGATAGTGTTGGATGCGGGTGCACGGTGAGTGCGATATCTTCGATATCTGCGCCCATCTCCAGTGCCAGTACCGCTTCGGCGATCAGTTCGCCGGCATTGGTACCGACCATGCCGGCACCGATGATCTGGTGTGTGTTCTTATCGAACAGTATCTTGGTGATGCCCTCGCTGCGTCCTATACTCAATGAACGGCCGCTGGCTGCCCACGGGAATGCCCCTTTGGTGTACTCGATACCTTCGGCTTTGGCTTGTTCTTCGGTCATTCCCATCCATGCGATCTCCGGATCGGTATAGGCGACCGATGGGATTGTTTTGGCATCGAAGTACGACTTCATGCCGCTGATGACTTCAGCGGCGGTCTTTGCTTCATGCGTTGCTTTGTGTGCCAGCATCGGCTGGCCGACGATATCACCGATAGCGAAGATGTGATTGACATTGGTGCGTTGTTGTTTGTCCACCGAGATAAAACCGCGCTCATCGACGATAACACCGGCCTTTTCGGCATCGATCAGCTTGCCATTCGGGCTCCGGCCAACGGCGAGCAATACACGGTCGAAGGTATCGGTATCGGGTACACCTTTGCCTTCGAAGGAGACTTTTAAGCCTTTCTTCAGTGCTTCGATGCCGGTGACTTTAGAGTTTAACCAGATGTTTTCATAACGTCCTTTGACGAGTTTCATCAGTGGTCGAACCAGGTCTGCATCGCAGCCGGGTATCAAAGCAGGTGAAAGTTCAACGACAGATACTTTGGAACCGAGTGCGTCATAGACGGTCGCCATCTCCAGGCCGATGATGCCACCGCCGATGACTAGCAGGCGTTTTGGGATATCAGCCAGCTCCAGAGCGCCGGTGGAGTCCATCAGGCGCTCGTCTTCGTATGGAAGCCCGGGAATTTTGAACACAGATGAACCTGCTGCGATGATGGCATTGTCAAAAGTGACGGTCTTCGTGCCATCTTTGCCGCAAATTTCTATGCTGCTTGCCGATGTAAATTTTCCATAGCCGGTAACGATCTGTACCTTGCGTTGTTTCGCCAGGCCGGCCAGTCCGCCGGTGAGCTGTGTGATTACCTTGTTTTTGAAGGCGGCCAGCTTTTTGATATCGATCTTCGGTTTACCGAAATCGATGCCATGGTCAGCCATCTCTGCCGCCTCATTGATGATCTCAGCGGTATGTAATAAGGCTTTTGACGGGATGCAGCCGACATTCAGGCAGACACCGCCGATATTGTCGTATTTTTCGATAAGGATAACTGACTTACCCAGGTCCGCTGCACGAAAGGCCGCTGTATATCCGCCGGGGCCTGAACCGAGTACGACGACTTCTGCATGCAGATCACTTTCACCATCAAACGTATCAGCTGCAGGTGTGGCTTCAGCAGTAGGGGCTGCCTGAGCGTCTGCAGCAGCGGGCTGTTGTTCTGATCGCTGTACCTCCTGATCAGCATCGGCGCTTTCTGCAACATCGCTGTCAGATACTTCCAGCTTGAGGATCGCTTGCCCCTGGCTGACTTTGTCATTAACGCTGACCAGGACCTCTTTTACAGTGCCTGCAGCGGGCGAGGGGATTTCGATTGAAGCTTTGTCTGACTCCAGTGTCAGCAGAGGGTCTTCTTCTGCGATGATGTCACCGGCGCTGACCAGTACTTCTATGATATCGACGTCAGTAAAGTCGCCGATATCAGGAACTTCTACATTAACTATTTTGCTCATATGTCTTTAACCGTTGTCATCTCGACCAGCGGGAGGGATCTAAAGTGCCTGGTGTAAAAGATCTCTCCTGATGTCGAGATGACAGAATGGAAGGTTGAGTATTTTTAATAAGGCTATCATTCATGATTTTGCTGTATGCAAAACTTTACAGTAAGAGTCTTCGCGTATCAGATAATACTCTGCTCAAGTATGAAGTGAAGCGTGCTCCATCAGCACCGTCGATAACGCGGTGGTCATAGGACAGCGACAGCGGCAGCATCAGGCGAGGTACGAATTCTCCATCCTTGTAGACAGGTTTCATCACCGAACGTGAAACACCGAGGATAGCAACTTCAGGTGCGTTGACGATCGGAGTGAACGAGGTGCCGCCGATACCACCCAGGCTGGAGATGCTGATGCAGCCGCCCTGCATATCAACAGGCGACAGCTTTTTGTTACGGGCGCGATGGCTGGTTTCGACCAATTCCTGTGCCAGTTCTATCAATGATTTTCTGTCACATTCACGGATCACCGGGACTACCAGGCCATCCGGCGTGTCCATGGCGACGCCAATGTTGACATACTGTTTCAGGATCAGGTTTTCACCGGTATGATCCAGCGATGAATTAAAACGCGGGAACTCTTTCAGTGCAGAAACCAGCGCTTTCATCAGGAAGGCAAGCACGGTTACACGAATGCCGTCTTTTTGATTTTCTTCATTCAGCTGCTTGCGGAAAGCTTCCAGCTCGGTGATATCCGCCTCATCAAATTGTGTGACATGAGGCACAGTCACCCAGTTGCGGTGCAGGAACTTGCCGGTCAGCTTGTTGATGCGTGTTAATTCCTGTATCTCGATATCACCGAACTCGCTGAAATCGATCTCCGGCATCGGTTCGACACCGAGACCGCCGCCGCTACCCTGTGACAGTGCCTGCTTCACCCAGACTTTTACATCTTCTTTCAGGATGCGTCCTTTGTTACCACTGCCGCTCATCTGTGACAGGTCGGCACCCAGCTCGCGGGCAAACTTTCTCACTGATGGACTGGCGTGGGCTTTTTTGAAGCCTTCTTCATTTATGCGTATCGAAGCGGTAGGTGAAGGCCTCGGTGAAGCTGGTTTTGCAGTAGGCGCAGGAGCAGGCGTTGCAGGAGCCGGTGCAGGCGCAGTTGTTTCTGGAGCAGCCGTTTCCGGTTCTTTAGCCGGCGCAGTTTCTTCAGCTGCTGCACTGCTCTCGGAAGCCTCTACGGTGATTAATAAACTGCCCTCAGAGACTTTGTCGCCCAGGTCAACTTTTATTTCTTTTACTGTACCGGCAAATGGAGATGGGATCTCCATCGCGGCTTTATCTGATTCCAGTGACACGATAGGGTCTTCAACGTTGATTGAATCGCCTGCTGCAACCATGATCTCGATGACTTCGACGCCATCAAAATCACCGATATCAGGAACAAGAATGTCTTTCATTTCTGCCATGAGTCTTTACCTGATAATTATGCTGTTAGCGGATTAGGTTTCTTGGTATCGATACCGTACTTCTTGATGGCATCGTTAACCCTGGAAACAGGTATCGCACCTTCATCTGCCAGTGTTTTTAAAGCCGCCACGGTTACGTAGTGACTGTTGACTTCGAAGTGGCGGCGCAGGTTCTTACGTGTGTCGGAACGGCCAAAGCCGTCAGTGCCCAGTACCGTGTAGGTCGCAGGTACATATTGGCGGACCTGGTTTGATACCGTACGTATGTAATCAGAAGAAGCGATCACCGGGCCTTCGCATTTTTCCAGCTGTTTTGTGATGTAAGGTACACGTGGTTTCTTGCTCGGATTCAGCATGTTCCAGCGTTCACAGTCAACGGCTTCACGTGCCAGCTCGTTGTAGCTGGTGATGCTCCAGACATCCGCGCTGACCTTCCAGTCTTTTTTCAGCAGCTCAGCTGCTTCGATGACTTCACGTAGAATGGTGCCGCTGCCGAACAGCTGGACTTTGTTTTCGCCTTTCCTGGCTTTGTCCTGGCTGAAACGGTACATGCCTTTTATGATGCCAGCTTCAGCACCTTTAGGTATCGTGGGCATCACGTAATTTTCGTTCATCGTGGTGATGTAGTAATAAACATTTTCCTGCTGCTCGACCATACGGTGCATACCATCATGGATGATGACTGCCAGCTCGTAAGCAAAGCAGGGGTCGTATGCGACGCAGTTCGGGATGGTCGATGCAGTGATCAGACCGTGGCCGTCCTGGTGCTGCAGGCCTTCACCTGCCAGTGTGGTACGGCCAGCGGTAGCACCAATGAGGAAGCCTCGCGCCTGCATGTCGCCAGCCGCCCAGGCGAGATCACCGATGCGCTGGAAACCGAACATCGAATAATAGATATAGAACGGGATCATATTGACACCGTGCGAACTGTAGGCCGTGGCGGCCGCGATCCATGATGACATGGCACCCGCTTCGTTGATGCCTTCTTCCAGGATCTGACCGTTCTTGTCTTCCTTGTAGAACATCACCTGAGACTTGTCCTGTGGTTCATATAGCTGACCGACAGAAGAATAGATACCGAGCTGGCGGAACATGCCTTCCATACCGAAGGTTCGTGCCTCATCGGGCACGATGGGAACCACGTTGTTACCGATCTTCTTATCGCGAGCCAGTGAGGTGAGGATACGTACAAAGGCCATGGTGGTCGACATCTCGCGTTCACCGGAGCCCTGCAATAGAGCATCGAAGGTTGACAGTTCAGGTACTTCCAGCGGTGCTGCGAGGTGTGTTCGAGATGGCAGGTAGCCGCCCAGTTCCTGTCGCCGGGCCTGCATGTACTTCATCTCTTCACTGTCTTCCGCCGGTTTGTAATACTCGGCCTTTTCGATCTGCTCATCAGTGACCGGGATATTGAACCGCTTGGCAAAGGCATCCAGTGCCTCCATGTTCATCTTCTTCTGCGAGTGCGTGGTGTTCTGGCCCTCACCTGCCGGACCCATGCCGTAACCTTTTACGGTTTTGGTCAGAATAAGGGTCGGTTGATCTTTGTGATCCATTGCCTGTTTATAGGCAGCATAAACCTTGTGCGGGTCATGACCGCCTCGGTTCAGGCGCCAGATATCATCATCAGACATATGCGCCACCATGGCTTTCAGTTCGGGCGAATTGAAGAAATGTTCGCGCACGAAAGCGCCATCTTTAGCTTTATAATTCTGGTAATCGCCATCGACGATCTCAGCCATGCGTTTCTGTAACAGGCCGTCCTTGTCTTTGGCCAGCAATGGGTCCCAGTAGGAACCCCAGATGACCTTGAGTACGTTCCAGCCAGCACCACGGAACACGGATTCGAGTTCCTGGATGATCTTGCCGTTACCGCGTACCGGGCCGTCAAGGCGCTGTAGGTTACAGTTGATGACGAAGATCAGGTTGTCCAGTTTCTCGCGGCCACCCAGTGAGATCGCACCGATGGATTCAGGCTCATCCATCTCACCGTCACCACAGAATGCCCAGACCTTGCGGTTATCAGTCTTGGCGATACCGCGATCCTGCAGGTACTTCATGAATCGCGCCTGATAGATAGCCATGATTGGCCCCAGTCCCATCGATACTGTCGGGAATTGCCAGAAATCAGGCATCAGCCACGGGTGAGGATAAGAGGATAGCCCGCCACCATCAACTTCCTGACGGAATTTATCAAGGTGGCTTTCATCCAGGCGGCCTTCCAGGTATGCACGTGCATAGACACCGGGGGCAGAGTGGCCCTGCATGAAGATAAGGTCGCCACCGTGATCGACCGTTGGTGCATGGAAGAAATGGTTGAAACCGATATCGTACAGGGTGGCTGCCGATGCGAAACTGGCAATATGGCCGCCCAGCTCCGAACTCTCCTTGTTTGCACGAACCACCATCGCCATCGCATTCCAGCGAATAAAAGAGCGGATACGGTGTTCCAGCTCGGGATTGCCTGGTGTGCGCTGTTCAAGGTGGGTAGGTATGGTGTTCAAATATGCCGTTTCATTGGTGAAAGGCAGATTTGCGCCATTGCGGCGAGCATCATCAATCAGCTGCTCTAGCAGGAAGTGAGCACGTTCAACGCCTTCATTTTCTATGACTGCTTTTAACGCATCCAGCCATTCCTGGGTTTCCAGGGGATCAATATCATGTAACTCTGTCATCTTAATCTCGCACATTCGGCACAAATCGCGTCAATTTAACGAATGTTGACGTAATTTAATGGAATTCTTTGATAGTTATTATTAACCCGCGGAACAATATAGGGTTTTCCTGCGTGTCAGGAGAGTAATTATAGAAGTTAATGCTACTTTAGTCGAATTTAATATGCATGTAAGTTAGTAATCGTTTACTTAGCAGCTTTGACAGGCATTGTCATCTGCGTAGATTACATAGAGCATAATTAATACGATGTCATTGCGAGCGCAGCGTGGCAATCACAGGCATGCGGCTCAGTTGCTTATAGAGATTATAAAATACATCCATGTAATTTACCCTTCGGGCCACACTATGTGTGTTCAGTTTTTTCCAGAAAAATTATTGTCGCGCTGCACTCGACAACTGCTCGACTTTATCTCCTGAGTCGTTCTACCGCTTACATCCATGTAAGCATCCTGTGTTGTTCTACTAACTACGTCCCTGCAGGCATCGTAATGACGAAAAAATTTATAGAGATCTCTGTCTCTTAGCGCTTCTGCGGTGAATATGTTTTTGTTTTTCAGTATAATCGCCACCTCTTTTTAGAATACACAACTGGAAACTCACCATGTCTGCAAAGCCAACCATTAAAAAAGCTGTTCTTGCCTATTCGGGCGGTCTTGATACTTCTGTAATTCTGAAGTGGCTGCAGGATGAGTATCAATGTGAAGTCGTTACCTTTACCGCAGACATCGGCCAGGGTGAAGAGGTTGATCCAGTGCGTGGAAAAGCGGAAGCATTGGGTGTCAAAGAGATCTATATCGAAAATCTTGAAGAAGAGTTTGTCCGTGACTACGTGTTTCCCATGTTCCGTGCCAATACAGTTTATGAAGGCGAGTACCTGTTAGGTACTTCGATAGCGCGTCCGCTGATCGCAAAACGCATGGTCGAGATTGCCAATGAAACCGGTGCCGATGCGATATCACATGGCGCTACCGGCAAAGGTAATGACCAGGTAAGATTCGAACTCGGTGCCTATGCGCTTAAACCTGGCGTGCACGTGATCGCTCCGTGGCGTGAGTGGGACCTGCTGTCCCGTGAAAAGCTGATGGCTTATGCAGCCGAACACGGCATCGAGGTCGATTTCAACAAAGGTAAAAAATCACCGTATTCGATGGATGCCAACCTGCTCCATATCTCGTATGAAGGTGGAATCCTGGAAGATCCATGGGCGGAAGCGGAAGAAGAGATGTGGCGCTGGACGGTATCTCCGGAAAACGCGCCGGATAAAGCAACTTATATCGAGCTCACTTACGAGAAAGGCGATATCGTCGCTATCGATGGTAAAGCGATGACGCCCGCGCAGGTACTGAGGGAGCTAAACCGCCTTGCTGGCGAGAACGGCATCGGTCGCCTTGATATCGTTGAGAACCGCTATGTTGGTATGAAGTCTCGCGGCTGCTATGAGACACCCGGTGGCACCATCATGTTGCGTGCACATCGTGCCATGGAATCGCTGACACTGGATCGTGAAGTCGCACATTTAAAAGATGAGTTGATGCCGCGATACGCTAAGCTGATATATAACGGTTACTGGTGGAGTGCAGAACGTGAGATGTTGCAGCAGATGATCGATGCCTCACAGCAATATGTCAATGGTATGGTTCGCGTTAAACTGTATAAGGGTAATGTAGATATCGTTGGTCGTAAATCGGATGACTCACTGTTTGATGAAGACATTGCAACTTTTGAAGAGGATGATGGCGCCTATGATCATAGAGACGCTGATGGTTTCATCAAGCTGAATGCATTACGATTGAAGATGCAGGCCAGCCGCAGGGGATAGCCTTAAGATATCTCACTGGCAAGAAAAAGGCAGCCGTAAGGCTGCCTTTTTTTGTCTGTCATCTAGAGCAGTTAAAGAGGTCGCTGCCATAGGTGTATCTAGTTACCCAGCATCAGCTCTCTGTTTATACGTATCATCGAGCGAATCTCTTTTACATATCGCTCACCACGCTGTGAATATTTAAGTAGACCGCCAGCCTGTGCTTCTGCATCAGGATTATTGCCAGCAGCACGATTTTTCTTACGGACATCTCTCAATGTTTCATAAGCAGGACCGGTATTGATGTTTCTTATATAACTTCTGACTGAACTGTTAACGTTTTTAAATCGGCTAACCTCATGATATGTGCCATGGTCACGATCATCCGGAATCATCCCGCAGCCTTTTTTGTAACACCATTGTCCAAAAAAGTTATTACCTTCCTGTGCGAAACGCGACTGTCCCCAGGCAGACTCGTTAGCGCTTTGGGCTAATGCTAATTCCAGTGCAACCGCATCAACATGTTGCAGCAATTTTTCCCAGTTCTCATTGCTGGTATCCCATTGCAGGCCATAGTCCTCTGCTGTTCTTCTAACAAAAGCTTTTCGATAGTTATTTTTTTTTGCTGCCAGCAAAGATTCCCTGAGTAACAGAACTCTGTTGTTTTCATCGTTAATTATGGGTCGCATAAAATCGAAGAAACGTTTTTTCTTGTCTTCAGCGTCTTTTAGATTTGTCATATCCAGGTTTTGAGCGGTTGCTACATTATTGACTTTGCAGCCAGCTGGTAATAGAAAAAAAATACAGAACAGGAGGGAGATGCTGGTTAATTTTTTCATTATTCTTCTGTAACAAGCAAGATAAAGGTTTTTGGCTTGAGATTGTTAGTAACTTCCATTCAAAGCAGGAAGATCGTTGCCAGACCGAGAAATGCAAACAGACCGACAATATCAGTGATTGTAGTCAAGATAACACTGCCAGCAATAGCAGGATCGATATTAAATTTTTGCAAAATGATGGGGATCGCAACACCTGAAAAAGCAGCGACGAATAGATTGATGATGATCGCTGCCGCGATGACATAACCGATCTGTAGATCGTCAAACCAGAAAATCGCGATGGCAGCGATCACCAGTGCCCAGACGATGCCATTCAATAGTCCGACAATGATCTCTTTATTAACCAGCCAAAACCGATTGCTCCTGCTTACCTGACCGAGTGCAAGGCCGCGGATGACAAGGGTTAAGGTCTGCGAACCGGCTATACCGCCCATGCTGGCGACAACATTCATCAATACAGCAATGGTGACAATTTTTTCCAGTGTGCCTTCAAAATTGGATACTACCCAGGAAGCCATAAAAGCGGTAAGTAGATTGATACCTAACCAGATAGCGCGTCGGCGGGCGCTAGGTAAGGCGGGCGCGAACAGGTCTTCCTCCTCGGTCAGGCCGGCCATACCAAGTACAGAGTGTTCTGCTTCGTCACGGATCACATCGACGACATCATCCACGGTGATACGCCCCAGCAACTTCATGTGTTCATCGACGACCGGGGCGGAGAACAGGTCATGGGTTTCAAATATCTTGGCCACCTCATCGTCTTCCATGCTGGCTTTGATGACCTCGACGTCTCGTTTCATTACCTGGGCAACGGTGAGCTCGGGGTCATTGGTCAGGATCTCGGATAGTGGCAAGGTGCCGACGAACAGGTTGTCACGCGTTGTGACGAATAAGCTATCGGTATTATCCGGCAGCTTATCCAGTATGCGCAGGTAGCGCAGGACGACATCGAGTGTCACCTCGCTTCGCACGGTGATGGTGTCGGTGTTCATCAGACCGCCGGCACTGTCTTCCGGATAAGATAAAACCGCTTCTACTCGTTCACGGTGCTGTGTGTCTAACGAGGTCAATACCTGTGTGGTAACGCGGTCAGGTAATGACTGGATGAAGTCGGCCAGGTCATCGATGTCCATGCCTTCGGTAGCGCTTACCAGATCCTGTAACGTCATGTCACGGATCAGGGTGGCACGCAGCTCTTCACCAAGCTGGATCAGGACTTCACCCTCTTTCTCTGGGTCGACCAGTTCCCAGATGATGTTACGTTCGGTGTGGGGCAGGGATTCGAGAAGGTGCGCGATCTCAGGCGGGCTTAGTTCATTCAGCATACCACGTGCATGCTGCATGGTGCCTGACTCCAGGGCATCGGATAACGCCAGGATTTGATCTTCAGTTTTTTGTGAGCGATCTTGATCCATGATGGAATTCTTTTATTACCTGCTTTTGTTTTTTTTATTTTTTTCGCGAGTGTAACATGAGTGTAGTTTGAATTGATGGGGAGGGGTGGATTTTGTGGATTGTTGTGTGTCTTATATTTCACGAACTTCGCGGTATCCATAACACGAACTGCAGGAGCAGAATTTATTCCGCGATCTCTTTCAGATACAACTTGGGTACTTGTATTGCCCCTATGATTTTTAGTTGTTGCCTGGATTTGGTGTTTAGCATTTACGATTTTTACTTAGTTAGGCCTTGCGGTACTCGCACCGCGGGCGAGTCACTCTTTGTCAGCAGCCACAAAGAGTAACCAGAAAGGGCCGCCACGTCAGCTACGCCCCTGTAAAAGGCACAGGGGTACCCATTGAGACAGTAC
>JABDRN010000107.1 GCA_013041745.1 Gammaproteobacteria bacterium | reverse complement strand
CGTTTACTCTGAGGAAAATGCAGAGCGATGTATTCAACCTGCAGAGAGCAGTAATGGAATATAAACTGTCATGCCGCGAACTCGTTATTGATACATTTGATCGTCATAACTGGGAAGGATTTTATTTCGTATTGGCTGAGATGGGAATGGATGTATCCGTACCTGAGCTCTACGTTGCACAGCAATAAATTCAAAAGAAACCCAAAGGGGACGGGGCTATTTAAAACCTAAATAGATCCGTCCCTTTTAATTTTCAAACAAGATCATGAAAATGGAGCGGCTGCTCCCGGCCAGATGAAGACTTTAAACATTACACTTGAGCAGCGATCATATCAGTAAATCAGTTTATTTCAGCTAGAATACTTCGTATGTATAAACTAGTAATTATATTTGTTTGCACAACGTTTCTGGCAGCCTGTTCGACTACACCCTATCATGGTTCAAAGATTCCATCGGTAGAAGTTACCGCGGAACGCGTTGATCTCAGCGATACACATAAAGTAAAACAGATACTGAATCAGCAATATAGAGACTGGCGCCATGTGCGACATCGCTTGGGCGGTGTATCTAAAAATGGCATCGACTGTTCTGGCCTGGTTTATCAGACCTATCGAACAAAGCTCGGGGTTGATATACCCCGGTCTACCGAATACCAGTCGAAGGTCGGCCGGTCGATCCCAAAAAACCAGCTAAGAGCTGGTGATATGGTGTTCTTCAAGACAGGGATATTCACCCGTCATGTCGGTATGTATATAGACGATGGTGATTTTCTCCATGTTTCCTCCAGCAAGGGCGTCATGATCTCCAGCCTGGAAAATCCCTACTGGAGCAGTGCCTACTGGAAATCGCAGCGGGTTCAATAGAGGTTTATTTTATCAACCAAAAGAAACAGGCCAACCGCGGGTGACAAGCACCAGAGATGCAGGCACCAGCTCTTGAGACCATTGCGCTGACACAAACAGTGATTAAGAGCGTAGACTGTGAACAGAACAAGCCCTGTAGTTAACGGCGTATAAAGGTGACAAACCCAGTCACATCAACAAGAGAAGTAACAATGAAAGATTTAGTTTTGGATGGCACGCTGCAGATCGGTATCGATGAGATCGATGACGATCACAGGAAGCTGGTAGACCTGTTTAATATCCTCAACCACTCTTTAACTGAAGGTGCCACCACCGATTATATCGAGTCGGTTTTGGAAGAACTGATCAACTGTACCGTCTGGCACTTCAGCCATGAAGAACGCTTAATGCTGAAGTATGGCTACGATAGATATCTAGAGCACAAGACAGAACACAGAGACCTGATCGAAAGCGCCAAAGCGCTGCAACAGAAATTTATCCAGACGGGCAAGCTTGATGAGGGAGAGGATATCGAATTTCTGGAACGCTGGCTAACAGAACATATCCTGGTTGCCGACCTCAGGCTGGGAACCTTTCTTATCGATGCGATGTGAAACCAGGGGGGCGCTGTTTAATGCTTCACCTCATGTCCCCTGGAGTCGCCAAAATGATGCACCGCACCTTCCATAGATTCATCATCATAGACGATCTCTTTCTCAGACAGGCAGCTCATAAAATCTTTCACAGACGCCCAGCTACACAGCACTTCCCGCTCATCGTTCAGTGCCACGATCTCACCCGTGTTCCCATTAAGACAGAACAGGTCATGCCAGTCACCGTAGAAAGGTATCAGTTCTTTATCCACCTCCCACTCTTTCCTCAGCTCCAGCCCCTTCTGGATCTCATCCCATGACCAGAACGGCATGGAGAGAGCTTCGAGCTCGACATTGAAATAGATCGAGGCATATTTGTGACTCAGGATTTCGACTTCCTTGAGGAATTTTTCGTATTGTTTCATTGCTGATATATTTTTTTCATTGCGACCCTTACATGGATGCAGGTTATTAGGGCTACGCAGGAGCAGTTGCCGGGATACGAAGCAACATTCTGACTAGTCCAGATGATGGATCACAACCTTGTTGCTCAACATGCGCGCTGTCAGATCACGTTCTATATCGCACCAGGCAACAGGACACAGGGTCAGACCCATATTGTCTGACCGCCAATATTGCTAACAGGTTTCAGTCAACTGTTAACTTTTCGGTTGATCTGATGAATTGCTTACACACCATAAAAATACCACATACTTTCTCAATCTTGTATGTTATGCGATACGATTCAACATTGATTTTACAATTAGCCACAGCCATGCGTCACCCTGGGATGACGGGGATGCCAGGTTCATTTCTCAGAGAAAGGCATATGGGCCCAGATATTCAGCCTTTATTATAGATAACGAAGGTAGACATATATGCTGCTGATGAATACTGATGCGATCATCATCGGAAAAGCCATCAGCATGAACGGCAGAAAACGGATCGGCTGACCTGCGCGTTCAGCAAACCCGGCCACGATCAGGTTGGCACTGGCACCTACCAGGCTGCCGTTCCCTCCCAGGCAGGCGCCCAGCGCCAGCGACCACCACAGGGGCAATAGTTCTTCAGCGCCACCAAAACTTACCGCCATGCTCTTGATCAATGGGATCATGGTAGCAACGAAAGGAATATTATCGACGATCGCGGAGGCCACCGCAGAAACGAACAGGATGGACATAGCCGTCACCGTCTTGTCGCCATCCGTCAGATCGATGACCTGGTGTGCCAGCGATTCGAGCAGGCCGGTGCTTTCTACACCATAGACCAGGATGAACAGACCGATAAAAAAGAAGATGGTGATCCATTCGACCTCACCTAAAGACCTGGCAACCATACTGCTCTGTTTTTCCTGGTCATGCGGCAGACAGTTCAAAGTCAGTAACATTGCCGCGCCGAACATTGCTACGGTTGCAGGCTGATAACCATAATCATGGCCAACGATGAAACCGAACATGACCAGGGTCAGCACGAACAGTGATTGCTTCAGTAATCGCCAGTCTTTAATGGCATCGATCTCCCGGTACATCATCACTTTGCTGATCAGTTCCTGGTCTGCCTTGATATGTCTGCCCCATATAAGATAGATAGGGATCACTGTCACCAACAGGATGAGGATCGCGATCGGCGCCAGGTTAAAAAGAAAATCGTTATAACCAAGCCCTGTCGCTGACCCGATCATGATATTCGGCGGATCACCGATGAGTGTGGCAGTACCGCCGATGTTAGAGGCAAATATCTCTGCAAACAGGTATGGGTAAGCGCTTATCTTCAGCGTATCGGTGATCAGCAGGGTGACCGGTGCAATCAATAATACGGTGGTAACGTTATCAAGTAATGCCGACAGCAGCGCAGTCACAAACATCAGCATCACCAGGATTCCCCAGGGGTCCGCTTTAACAATTTTTGCAGAGCGTATCGCCAGGTACTGGAACACCCCGGAGTCACGAGTGATGCCGACGATGATCATCATGCCCGTAAGCAGACCGATAGTATTGAAATCGATGCCCTGGATAGCCGCCTCCTGTGTCAGCACGCCACCCATGATCATCAACGCTGCTGCGGTCATGGCTATGATGGCCCGGTTCAGGCGTTCAGTGATAATCAGCAGATAGGTCAATACGAACAGGCTGCCGGCGAACAATGTCGGAGAGAGACCAAAGATGACATCTGGCTGGTGCAGTTCATGCATCTTCTGAATCTCCCGCGGCAATTATTTTTTCGCCGATATCCCAGTAAGAGATCATACCGAGCAGCTTGCAGGAACCCGATTCGACCACCGGGATACTGGCTCGCGTATTATAGAGCTGCAGCATGGTCTCGGTAAGCGGTGTATCTGGTGCTACCGATTTGATGTCTTTGTTTATACAGATCGATATAGGCTGGTCTTTGAATTCATCGAAGCGGTGAAACAGGTCTGCAAAAGATTCATGTATAAAACCGACATTTTCCAGCCCCCTGGGCAAGAAGACAGCTTTAGGGATAACCAGCTTCAGAAGGCAGTTAACTCCGAACATGCCGATATAACAAAAATTGTCATCTACCACTGGCAGGTTTCGATAACGGTGTTTCATGATGTATTTTGCTGCACATTCGATCGTGTCGCCCGGTTTCAGGGTAGTCGGATTCGGGTCCATTGCTTCAGATGCATTCATGGAGATTTCTCGGTATCAGTTGATCGGGACATACGCGGTATACAAGTTAACATATACGGGTTTTCATTTATTGACATGCGTCATCTGTTGCCGGTATCTCGAGAGACTGCTGAACCAATATGTTCAGATTCGATCGATTATTAAACAAAAGAACCAGTGGAGTCACGAACCAACCAGTGGGGTCAGACTCGATTGATTATTAAACTAGATATTTTGACACCTTTGATTTTGCACGTTGTAAACTAATCCAGTGTGTCTACCGGAGCTGCTACGTGAATTCGACTAAAACCTTTGCTGTTGTCTCCATCTTGCTGGGCGTAACAGCCATAGTGATCCCCTATTTTTTTGGAACACTGGCGGTCATGGTGCTCGGCGGCGTCATACTCGCCAGTGGTATCGTGTCTTTATTCTATATGTATTACTTACGCAGGCAGGGCTTCCTCATAAGCGTTTCCGGTCCTTGGGTGCAGGTGATCGCCGGTCTCGTGATACTGGTCTGGCCAGAACTGACCCTGTGGTTGATCGCCGTGCTTCTGGGCGCCGGGCTTATCCTGAACGGTATCACCGGATTGACAGCAATACGCGACTCTGCAGTGATCAACATCTCTGTTGCACACAAGATCCAGCAATGGCTGAGCATTAGCCTCGGTGTACTGCTGATAGCCATGGGAAGCTTCGGCTCGGCCATACTCCTGGGATTTATACTCGGTATCGCCCTGATCTTTGTCGGCATCCAGCAGTGGAAATGGCAGTGACCCCGGCGAATATCTGTCATTTATCGATTTTTAATCAGATCCCGAATATACTGATCCCAAATATATAAGGCGATAACAAGTAACCGTGGTCAGCCGCCTATTATTCGAAAACAGTTAAAAAGGGCAGGACCATAAGGTCCTGCCCTTCTAACTCTTGATCCGAAAGGATGCGAGCCTGACCGGCATTGTATTCAATACCGGTCACATAGCGATCTATAAATTAAAGCGCTACGATATTTTCTGCCTGAGGGCCTTTCTGGCCTTGAGTGACAGTGAATTCAACACGCTGGCCTTCAGCCAGGGTTTTAAAACCTGAACTGGATATAGCGCTGAAATGTGCAAAAACATCTGGACCAGATTCCTGCTCGATAAAGCCAAAACCTTTAGATTCGTTGAACCATTTTACGGTGCCTGTTGTAGTAGACATAAGTTATTTCCTATTAATTAAATTTAAGTGTAGACCTGGTCATAAAAAAACCATGAGTCCGTTTGGCGAGAAGTGTTATTGCTAAATATGAAGAACAGGACGAGAAACTAAAGATGTGACATCGAAATGGTGTTGCATAAATACATGTAGTACTTTCAAGCTGGGTGCATTATACATGATATTAACAATTGCTTAGTGACAGTTATCAATTAATAACAAAAAAAGGTGGTCTGCCACCTGTTATTCCAGTATTTATAAGGACAATAAGCCTGACCACATGGGCAGTGTAAACAGGCTGACCAGGGTAGTGACAGTAACGGCGGCGGCATACAGGCCGGTATCCAGACCATAACGGTCGCACAGCACGATGCCGATCACCATGCTGGGCATGGCGGCTTCCATGACGGTACCCATGAATACCATGCCATCGAGTCCAACGCCCTGGGCCACAGCCCAGACGATCAATGGCGAGATAAACATCTGCAGAATGACTATGGGCAAGAGAGTGGGCAGGCGTGATACATCGATCGTGTCCCAGCGCAGACTAAGTCCCAGAGAGAAAAGCATCAGCGGTATGACTCCTGCCGCAAGCATTTCCAGCCACTCATCCAGCGCGGCGGGCATAGCGATACCAGACAGGTTCAACATGACGCCAGCCAGCGCAGCCCACAGTGGCGGCACCCGCAGCAGGGACTGCCAAAGTGGTACAGCGTTGTCCTGCTTGCCATAGATGCGCGCGACCAGAATACCAACGGTGAGCAGTAGCGGCGTGCAGGCGAAAAGGTCGTACTGAATAGCGATGCTGCGTCCAGCATCGCCAAACAGGCTTTCCAGTACGGGTAAGCCCATATAAGTCACATTGGGAAACGAAGCTGCCAGTATCACTGCACCGGTAACCCTGCCTTCGTGACGACAGCTGCTGCATATCAAGGAGCTGAGCAGGATGCAACCGAGCACACCGGCGGCTGCACTGGCAGCGATGCCGAGCGAGCTGATACCAAGCGGTGCTTTCCATAACACCTGTATTACCAGCGCGGGCAGCAGCAGGTAGTAGACCAGTGAAGTCAGCGCCAGCCGGGTGCTATCGGCATCCAGGCCACCGGGACGGAACAGACGCCAGCCAATACCGCAGGCAATCAGGGCGGTCATATGTAGAATAACGGCATGCATGGGAGAAAAATACCACACTCGGAGTGACGAGGTTAGGATACGAAGGGATTATTTAGGAAGAAAAGCCGAGGTCTGTCCACTATATTCAATTGTATTACTTCAACGAATAGTGCAGCACCTGTGTAAAAGTACCATCGTTGTTATTTGTTGATTTCATTTCCCCAACAATACCTGAATATCTGCCAGTACCTCCGACTATACTGATACTCGAAGACCCCTTTTCGTTCTCGCGGCCTGCAACTTGTATAGTTCCACTATCATGAGTGTTATTGTCAAAGGTTAGAGTCCACTGGCATTGATAGCTATGGCCAACAAGAGTACGAATACATATTCCGCTATTGTTTCCGATCGTTTTCATATCCTTATCCAGCAATGGTTGATCAAAGACCAGAATATCTCCAACTGAATCACCCGGCTCTCCATTATCGATATATTGAGCAGGATTGTTGCGGGCATCTGCAATGGTAGTCAAGGATTGCGTGCTATGTTGCTCACAAGCACACAGCATCAGGCTAATAGCAATAAGCGTAAAGAGAGAAAGATTATTTTTTGTGGATAAATTAATCATCATTAATTTCAATTATCATTTCGAATAATAGGGGTCAGCGTCTCTTTTCAACCGGCTTTAGCGAACTTTCAGGAAAGCCGAGTCTGCGCCACTCCACGATACCATTCCTGAAGTAATAAACTCTCTTGTATCCCCACTCCAGCGCCATCCTGCTTGCATGGTAGGCACGCGGGCACTTGATATTGCTGGTATAGATCACGATAGGCTCGCTCCGATCAGCCACCGCTTCCAATGCTTGCCTGTTGTAGGCATACTTCAGGTCAAGATGGATGGCGCCGGGAACATGTCCGCGCGCGAAAAACCTGGAGTTGCGTACATCGATGAACTTGACCCCGTCCTCGTACATCCACCTTGCCTCATCTGCATCGATCGTTTTCGCACCTGGTAACTGGAGCGGTGACCGGTAAGTGGTATCCTTTGCTGCGATGACCGGGTTATTCACCAGCAGCAGTGCCGAAAATATAGCCAGGCAAATACATCGTAGGGAGATCGGATTGATGGTCATACGCTACCTCGTCTGGCTGGCCAGTTGGCCAAATGATTCAATTATTAGAATATGCGCAGGCAAAGTCAACAAGAGTATAAAAAGTGCCCATGATAGGGTGACGAGAGAATCAAGGGGTCTGAAGCAGCCTGTTGTTTCTGGAATTATAAATAAACGAAGAATACCCCTATTACTTATAAGAGGTATTTAAGTTACTAGAGCTGTTTCCAGAATAGCAAGACTGTCGCCGCTTCAGGTTCCGTCGAAAGAGTTAAAACAATTATGGGGAAAAGACCACGATTAATCAGCTTGATTACTCAGAAAAAACCACGGTTTATCCCCGATTATTTCAGTCCTCAAGATTGGTCGGACATAGTACTGTGCGCATGTTGGAGATCAGCACCAACAATTGATCATTGCTAATACTGTAGTACACCTTGTTGGCATCTTTGCGGGACTTGATGATGTGTTTACTCCTCAGCAGGTCCAGATGCTGGGAGGTATTGCTTTGCGATGCGCCTATCTTCTGCATGATATCACCCACAGAAAGTTCTTCACTACCCAGGGCACAGATGATCCGCCAGCGAAGCGGGTTGGCCATAGCCTTCAGTGCGTTCGCCGTGAGAGTAGCATCTTCTACTGATTGCTCCTCTGGTGAAGCAGGTTGATCTTTACTCATAGAGAATCTCCCGTATTTGATGCAGATAGGTCAGATCCGGACAGGTCATCGTCATCATCTATCTTTACATAACCGGTCATATTTTTCGCAATACAGATTATATCCGTGACTACACCTGCCTCGTCAAGCATCGCGGTGCGTGAGAACAGGATTGGCACAAGGCTACCGTTCTTGGCAATAAATCGCGCTTCGACATCCCTGACCGCGCCAGCACGGATCATCGCCTCCAACCAGGTTCCAAAGAAGGCTCCAGCCTGCTCGTCCTCGGCTTCTTCAAAAACATCACTGATGCTCAGGTCGACCAGCTCAGTTTCCTCGTAGCCCAGCATCTTCTGCGCTGCAGGATTGGTGGACTTGATCTGTCCTTCAGGTGAGAGCACCAGCAGCGCCTCACCCATGGTATTCAATAGCCGTTCCTGATACCGCCTGATCTGCTCCAGCTCAGCCGTGCGCTGTGCTACTTTTTCCTCCAGCAGCACGTTCAGTGCGCGTTCTTTTTCGATCAGGCGGAAATATGCCGTCAGTTTATTCAGCAGCAGGTTGTCGTCGATGGGCTTCAACAGGTAATCGGCAGCGCCCACATCGTATCCCTTCTGCTGGAATTCGTCTGTCTTGTAGGCAGCGGTGAGGAATATCACCGGAATATCGCGCGTCTTCTTGCGCACCTTGAGCATGGAAGCAGTTTGAAAACCGTCCATCTCTGGCATCTGCACATCAAGGATAATCAGATCGACATCATTCTCGGTGAGCGCAAGATTGACCGCCTTCTCCCCGCCATCGGCCTCGATGACATGCACGTCAGTATACTTCTCGATCAGACTACGCAGGGTAAATAGATTGTTTGGATTGTCATCGACAATCAGCACCTTGAACCCGGCGTAACGATGTTTCTCTGTCATGGTGTGCTCTGTCATGTTTTACCCGTCTCCTCATTTCCTGTCTCTACATTTAAGGCCTTGCTCAGCACGCTGTGTAGCTCATGGACATCGACCGGCTTGACCAGATAATCACCGACACCGAGTGCTAGCCAGCGCTCTCGATCATCATCGCCCGCTTTGGCAGAGAGACCGATACAGGGCAGTGTGGCAAAGCGGGACTGCTCACGAATGGCGCCAGCCAGTCCCAGACCGTCCAACCCGGGCAGCATGACATCGATTAAGGCGACCGCTACATCGGATTCCTCTGCCAGAGTTTCCAGCGCCTCTTCACCATCACCCGCAGCGATCACATCCAGCCCCCACCCTTCAAGCACCGGTGTTAAAGCCAACAGGTTGCGCATATCATCATCCACCAACAGGATCCGTGCGCCGTTAAAATTCGCTATGGGAATAGCTTCAGATCCTTCCGCTTCAGAGTCAGCATACTCTTTTAAAATCGGTTTATCGCTCTGATCACTCGACTCTAATCGCTCAGGCAACATCAGCGTGAAGGTTGCACCCTGCCCTGACTGACTGTCAACCGTGATGCGCCCACCCAGCAGGTCTGCGAGATTACAGCTGATCGAAAGCCCTAGCCCGGTGCCACCATATCGACGACTGGTCGAGCCATCTGCCTGTTGAAAGGCTTCGAAGATCAGCTCGTGCTTTTCTTCAGGTATACCGATACCCGTATCTGTGACACTGATCCTGACGGGCCACTGGCTATCCGAGACATCATGCTCGAGACGCAAGGTAATCTGCCCCTGTGCCGTGAATTTTATCGCGTTACCCATGAAGTTTCTCAAAATCTGCGCCAGTTTGTCGGCATCCGTTAGCAATGTCTCTGGCGCCGACGGTTGGCGCTCCACCACCAGCACCAGGCCTTTTTCATCTGCAACCGGCTTGAACAGGTCGTGGATGTCATTTAACAGATCCGCAATCGTTACTTCGCGCAGATGCAGATCCAGTCGCCCGGCTTCGATCTTTGATAGATCAAGGATATCGTTGATCAGTTGCAACAGATCCTGTCCGGCCTTATTGATCACCCGCGCCTGCTGTTTATGTTTGTCATCCAGACCCTGGTCTTCTGATACCAGCAACTTCGACAGCAATAAAATCGAATTCAGCGGGGTACGCAGTTCATGACTAACATTGGCAAGAAACTCTGACTTGTAACGGTTAGTCCTTTCCAGTTCTGCAGCATAATCACGAAGGTCACCACGGTTCTTCGCATGCGTTTCTGACAGGGTAGTAAGCTTGTCTCCCAAGGCACGCACCTCGCGAGGGCCTGTCCAGTCAAATGTCACAGGCTTGTCTTCTTCAAGCATACGCGCGACACCATCGGTGAGTGATGCCTGAATTTTTTCGGCACGATCCGCAAAGCGATGGGCCACGAAGAATACCAGCACCACCATGGCGAATAGAATACCCACAGTTCGCAGCTCCAGATTTTGACGGAAGCTATCCAGAGGCGATGAATCGACAAAGCGACCCACCCAGAGAGGACCCGAATCGGTAGTCGCAAATAACGGTACCCAGATCGCCTGACGTCCATCCTCCCCTTTCCAGAGATTCAGGTTACCGGCTTTGAACAAACCATCCAGACCAGGAAAATCAGCAAAAGCCGTGGATGCCGCTTCGTCACTACCCACCGCTGTTAAATACCTGCCGTCGTCATGCACCCAAAGGAGGCCCTGGAAGACTCTCGCCAGGCCGCCAATATCGAGATTGATCACAACGGCACCGATCGGCGGCGCCGAGGTAGTAACGCTCGAACGCAAAACCTCCTGCTCAAACACCGGGGTGATCAACTGCAGATTCATATAACGGGTAGGGTCAACCCGGCCAGCGCGTTCATCAATATTGATGTTACTGGTTATTACTTGCCCCCGTAGCGCGCTGATACCCTCTTCAAAAAAAGACTGATCGAGATCGACCTCATGGTTTTTCTCGATATGCATCTCCAGGGTATTCAGGTCACTCTGCATCAACAGTCGCTGGTTACCATCTCGGTCTACGAATAAGACCTGCACGACATCAAGCCGATCAGACACCAGGCGATTCATCCAGTCGATATAACGTCCCTGCACCACCTCTGGTTCCGCGCCATCCTGACCGGATAGCAGCTGCTTAATGTGTGGAAACCGGGATATGATACGCACCGTCTCTCGCCGACTGGCAATATGCTCGTCAAGCTCATGAAAGTCAGCACGAAGATTCTGCAGATGGGCATCATTATAGAGTCGGGTTAACCAGTCAAACATCAGCGGCTGATTGATCAATTGGTGAGCGATCAGAGGGGCCAAACCAAACAGAAAGAGTATTAGCAGGATCTGTGTTCGAAGTTTGATACGCATAATTAGCGGCTTATCGTACTATTAGGAAGAGAGCAGTGAGCAGATTCAATTATAACTCAGGGGCAAAAAAGGTGACGGAGAGATTACGTAATGAACAATTCAGAAGAAGTAGTTAAAAATTTAACCCCTCCATCCCCTTTTATCACCCTTTTATCACGCCCCCTTTAATCAATAAATATTATGCCAGCTCTAGTTATATAGAGTTATCTATTAGATGCATCACTTTTCCGTGTAATCTCTTGCTTGAAGCATTGTTAGTCCAATAACTCCAGCAATGAACCCACCATAGGCCCCGATACAGTAATTAAGCGCGGGTGTTGATACTCCCCAAATGCTTGTAGCAATCGGCATAACGGCGGATGCAATACCTATTAGCAAGCATAGACGTCCTATCAACCTGGCTAAGCCAGCCTTATTTGTGACATGTTGTGATGATTTTTTGTTGTAGCCCGCAATTAGTTCCATCTTCTTTTTTATACCAATAAGATAACCAAGCCATAACATCAACACGGCTATGCCTTCCATTATTAGTATTTCTATGAGTTTCGCTGTCATGTATTATATTTTGCAGGTCTGAAATAAACCGGGTCAGAGAGCAATGATCTCAAATATTAGAAACGATTGTTCTCTGACCCCTATTATTATCTTATGACCCATTTAGTTTATTTATTATTCTTCTGCTCGGTAAGAAGCATTTCTAAAGCTTGCAGTAGATCCGTAGCAGAGAGGACCCCGACGAGTTCATCTTCCTTATTCAGCACGGGCAGTGCTCCGAAACGATGCTCGATCAATACCTTGGTTACCTTATACAATGACTCATAGGTATGGGCAACAACCAGGTTTGTGCTCATCAGGTCTTTAACAGTCAGATCATCATCAAGATTATATATGTGCGATATATCTGGAGCTTCATCCACCCATTCGGGACGACGAAGATCACGATCGCTTATTATACCGACAAGCCTGTTGTCATTATCGACAACCGGAAAATGACGGACGTCGTCCTCGCGCATTCTAAAAAATGTATGACGAACCCCGTCATCGGGATGTGCTGTTAGCACCTTCTGAGTCATGAAACTGCTAACCTTCAATACGGACATATTCTCTCCTTACTTTTTTATGATATTAACAATCATATTAAAGCATGAATTGCCAGCCCGCCAATTTATAAGTGGGGTGGCATCCGCGGTGCATGCAGCCTCAACATTCCACTCAGTGAGGTTGCGCAATAAACTGACTGTTTGATCAATAACAAAGGGCCGTTTAATACCGGCCCTTCTTTGTAAGCAAATATAGGGATCAAATCCCTCTAATTATTTATTCGTACCAGATGCTTACAACTATAAGACCTCTTATATGATTATTTTCGCCCTGCGTCTGAGATGATTGAAGCTTATCTAAAATGTTTATTCCCGGGTTATCTTCCAAAAACTGATTGATTTCCGCTTCGAGGTGCTCTGAAGTCTGACTATCAAATATTTTAACCTTCATTACATATACC
>JABDRN010000089.1 GCA_013041745.1 Gammaproteobacteria bacterium | reverse complement strand
CGATCACCGTCTTGGGCTGCAAAGCGATGGTACCCGGCCAGCGTTTCGAATGTCCTATAGAACAGCCATAAGGCAATGTCGGCAACAATGCCACAGAGGTCTGTTCAGCGACGGCCCGGCACAGATGCAGCGCAATATCTGCATCCATACCACAAGCCATATGCGGGCCATGCTGCTCGGTAGCACCGATCGGCAGCATGGCACAATCAGTCCCCTGCCCGGGCAATTGGCCGATCTCCTGCCATGTCATCTGATACCAGTCATTCATCAGAAGACACTCTCGACCTCATGATCCACCGGCACCATACGCACCATATTCATATGGTCACCGTTGATCTCATCACCTTCCTGCGGTGGATGAATCAGTTCTTCCAGGCGTTTCTTGGTCGCCAGAAATTCGGGGGATAATAACTGTTCGGGAGAGCGTGGCTGTGGTACCGGCACCTCTATCAGTTCCTGCACCTCTCCGGGATGCGCTTTCAGCACCAGGATACGGTCGGCAAGATATATCGCCTCATCCAGATCATGGGTGATAAACAATATAGTGATATCGATATTCTTCCAGATATCCATCAGGTATGTCTGCATCTTTATGCGTGTCTGTGCATCTAAAGCACCAAACGGCTCATCCATCAGCAGGATCCCCGGCTGGTTGGCGAGTGCACGGGCGATCGCCACCCGCTGTTTCATACCACCGGATAACTGGTGCGGATAACTGTCGACAAACTTGGTCAGCCCGACCAGGTCGATCCACTGGCGGGCGTCTTCTTCGGCATGCTCCCTGCTATGCCCCGATTGCAGCAGGCCGAACATGACATTCCTTTTCACTGTCAACCAGGGGAACAGCGTGTACCCCTGAAAGACCATGCCGCGGTCAGGCCCAGGCCCATGCACGGCTTTGCCGTCGAGCAGCACCTCACCTGAGGTGGGCGATTCAAGTCCTGCAAGGATACGGATCAGTGTCGATTTACCACAGCCCGAAGGGCCGATAACACAGACAAACTCTCGCTTATGCGTTTTAAAATTAATATCTTTTAACGCGGTGACGGTTCCCCCGGTGGTTTCGAAAGTCTTGCTCAAGTTTTTTACTTCGAGCGCGATCGGTCGCTGCTTGAGCCGAGCAAAGCGGTCTTTTACAGCATCGTCCTGATCAAGATAGGTTGGTAGTTCCAGTATGTGTGTCATAACACGCCTGCTGTATTTGTATTCACTATTGGTACCTTTACTTTTCGTGGCTTCACTGCTTTTATGCTCATCATGTATAGCTTCATCGAATCAGGCGCCAGCCGCATTACGCTGCCAGGGAAAGATCCGCTTACTCAGTGCGGCCAGAATAAGATCCGTGGTCAGACCGATAATGCCGATGATCATGATGGCGGCAAATACATTGTCGAAGTTCTTGTAACGCGCCTGCTGTGTAATAAACCAGGTGATCCCCGAGCTGGCACCAATCAACTCGGCAACGATCAGGTAGGTCCAGGCCCAGCCGAGCAGGATACGCAGATCACGGTAAAGGTCCGGCAAGATACCCGGGATGACTACTTTTAATAACAATGCCTTGTTATTTGCCCCCAGCGTCTGCGCCGCTTCAAGTAATGACGGGTCCAGCTTGCGTGTTGTATTAGAAACGATGAGCACCTGCTGAAAGAAGGTACCGATAAATATTATGGCGATCTTGGGTGCTTCATGGATACCCAGGATGGCAACTGCGAGCGCGCCAAAAACAGGCGCAGGCAGATATCGAAAGAATTCTATGAAAGGTTCGAACAGGCGGGAGAAAAAATCATAGGTGCCGGCAAGAATACCCAGTGGCACGCCCACCAGCGATGAAAGAAAGAAGCCCCAGAAAATAACCTGGATACTCTGCCACAGGCTTTCATGCAACCATTTTTCTGAACGCCGTTTCGGCTCCGTGGTAAATGCCGTATAAAAAGCGACCACCACTTCATGCGGTGCCGGCAGATATATCGGGTTGGCTGGACGTCCTTCCGGTAAGGCCTTACCCGATGCTTCTTGCTTCAGGGTTTCCTTATCAAACAACTCAGTATCGACCAGCATGCCCTGTTTGAAATAGGCAACAGCACCCGGGTCGCTGATCTCGACCTTCGGGTGCCATAACCAGGGCACGTAACTGATCAGACTCCATAGCAGGACAGGCAGCAGAAAGCTCAAAATCGTTACAAAAAAGCGTGATTTTGCCGGCATCTGCCTGCGAACTGAAAACAAATTTGTTACTGTTCTAGTATTCATCTAGCGGCCTGTTCTGCTTACTACGCCTGATTAGTGTGCCTGATTCGTTCACTGCTACGTTTATTTCATCAATGACCCGTCGATATAGTCATCAACTACCTGAGGTTCTGCATAAACTTTATTAGCAACATTAAAGTCATCGGCAATCTTTGTAGAACCATATAACGATTTAAAACCATCGCCTTTGACCATAAATTTATTGGCTTCATCCCGGGTAAGAATATAAGTACCTTTCAGGAAAGGTTTGTATTCCACAGGACCAAGACCAACACGTGAAGCCATGATCTTCACCGCATCATCAGTGGTTTTAGGGTCCTTCAGATAAGCAACAGCGCGGTACCAGACATCGATAACCTTTTTCCAGTCATCGCGGCGCGCAGCAAGGCTCTCAGGAGAAACGGCTAACAGGTCATAGATCAGACCGGGCTCATCGGCACTGGTGTAGATGGCTTTTGATCCAGGAACCAGGCTCAGTGCCTGGCCAGAACTCGGCTGCCATGCAACGATCGCATCGACATCACCCGAAGCCAGAACCTGCGGTGTTTCATTGGTAGGCACATTCACCAGTTCGACATCTGATTCGCTCATGCCATTTTTTTCCAGCGCATTGAGCAACAGCAGGTGACTGACAAAACCGACTTCGACACCGATCTTCTTGCCTTTAAGCTCTGCCACTGAACCGATACCCGGGCCAGCGATTACCATATCGTTACCGTTACTGTAGTCGTTCATCAGGATCATTACGCTCTTCGCACCGGTAGCACCGGTTACCAGTGCATCACCATTGGTCATACCGACACCATCCAGTTTACCGGCGGCAAAAGCATCCATCGATGCTACGTAATCGAACCATTCAAATTCAACCGCAATGCCCGCTTCTTTGAACCATTGCTTTTCGATAGCGATCTCCCATGCCGCCCAACCAGGCCAGTCGCTATAGCCGATCTTCAACGGTTCGGCAGCATAAGCCGCTGTATTAATTAACAGGCCCGCCAGCATCGCGGCCAGCAGTTTTTTGAAAAGTGATATCATCTTAAAGTCCTCTCGGGGTTAGTATTACTAAAAAATCAAACAGTAATACTCACAAAGCAACTTGCATGCCAATCTGGTTTCACCCAATACAATCCTGTTTTAAGGTCATATAACCGCCTGTTATATTGTTTCATCGACTCTTAACAGTGCAGGGCGCACCTTAACAGTGCGCATGATCGAGACATAAAATCGTGTTAGCCCGACAGCATGTGCAACACGAGATGGCACCCGAATTGCAAGACTCGAAGCAGTCAATTACAGGAAACAACATGGAACTACGGTTATTCAAAACACTCTGGGGGCATGATGGCACCTTGCGGTCAGCGATCGATCAGGCGATAGAGGCAGAGTTTGACGGAGTGGAGGGACCTGCACCGGATCACCGGTCTGATAGCCTGCAGCTCAAGACCATGCTGGATAACGCCGGCCTGTTCTATATCGCTGAGATTACCACGGCTGGTACTTATGTCCCCGAGCGTCGCGCCAGTCTGCAGGATCACCTCGACAGCTTCAGCGATAAGCTCGAACAAAGCCTTCCGCTGGAACCCATGTTTATCACCTGCCTCGGTGGCTGTGATGCCTGGCATGAAGACCAGAGCATCGAATTTTTCTCTCGCTGCATGGAGCTTGCCTCATCCGCAGGCATCAATGTCAGCTTCGAAACGCACCGTAGCCGCTCACTATTTAATCCCTGGGTCACGCAGCGTATCGTCGAACAGCTGCCGGAAATATTGTTGACCGTCGACTTCAGTCACTGGTGCGTGGTGTGTGAGCGCCTGATGGATAGCGAACTGGATGTCATCGAAGCGATCGCCGATAACGTGCATCATATCCATGCCCGTATCGGCTATGACCAGGGCCCGCAGGTCCCTGACCCGCGCGCACCGGAATACGAGTATGCCCTACGCGCACACCAGCGCTGGTGGCAGATTATCTGGCGGTCTCAATCAGAACGACAG
>JABDRN010000054.1 GCA_013041745.1 Gammaproteobacteria bacterium | reverse complement strand
AACGATAAAAGGGACAGTCAGTCCCTTTTATCGTTCAACTACCTGTTGAGATAACTTTAGTTGTTAATACAGGTTTTACTTCTGTTATCCCAGCGACAGGTTGCTTCCGCGTTACAGCTGTTCTTGTTAGTAAACGTAGAGCAATCTGCCTGTGCACAGGCAGGGTCGCCGCTGCAATCACTGTCTGAACAGTCGACCACTCCGTCACAATCACTATCGATGCCATCGGAACAGTTGGTTTCGTTAGGCTCCGTGGCTTCACATACAGCCACGTCGCCGCAGGAACCGTTCTTCGGACTACCTGTCCATTCACATGCTGGTTCATTGTTGCATGTGCCTTTATCCTGTATATCGCTACAGGTTGTGTTTCCAGTCGGATTGATAGTGATAGTTACGGTGGCTGCATTAGAAATACCGCCGTTACCATCATCGGCCTGGTAGGTGAAAGTAACATCGCCAGTGAGAGCGGCATCTGGCGTATAGCTGAACGAACCATCGCTGTTCAGTGTTAAGCCTGGCAGGCTGACAATCTCTGCAGCAGTCAGTGTGTCGCCGTCGGCGTCGGTGTCATTTCCGAGGACGCCTGGTGCGTTCACGTTAAGTGTAGCGCCCTGATCCATACTGTAGTTATCGTCGTTTGCTACGGGTGCATTGTTACCACCGACCGCATTTACGGTTATGTTTACAGTGGCATCTGCGGACTCCGCGTTGCCGTCACTTGCTTTATAGATGAAGCTATCAGCACCAGTGAAACCATTGCTCGGTGTGTAGCTGAAGGAGCCATCTGCATTCAATGCCAGGCTACCGTTGCTGACACCGGATACCAGCACTGCTGTCAGCGGGTCATTGTCGATATCGCTATCGTTTAACAGTACTCCAGGAGCAGCAACATTGAGTTGTGTATCCTGGTTCGTGCTGTAGTTGTCATCGACGGCTACCGGTGCATTGTTACCGGTAGGTGGTGTGCCCCAGGTAGTCGACTTCATCAGTACCGGAGGTACCATCTTACGGTCACCTGCGACTTCCATCGCCACTGGTACTTCTGCGTTGATCCATGCGTCGAGCATGTTCACACCTTCCGCACCGAGGAAAGCGTTCTGACCGGTGTTTGCTTTTTCGAGGAACTGGATATATTCCCAGCTTGTTCCCTGGTAGAGCAGGTCGATCTCGGCATAGACAGCATTTGCAGGTTTAAGTGCATTGATGTCGATCTCGTCCCAGTACTCATATACACCGCCTGTGCCAGGATTGCCGTACTGGCTCTCAGGAACAGGTAAAGCGTTTCGCTTCTTGGCGATATCGTAACTCATGCCATAAGGCGGGATGCGATTGTCCTTGACCACGGTATTATTCAGCACAAAGTGGAAAGTCTCATGGTGGGTACCAGGGGCCTGAGCGGCCAGATCGCCAAGTGTGTAATCAACAGCACCGGTGGTGCGGTCGAAACTCAACGGCAGGTCGGCAGGTTTGCCAACGGCCAGCAAGGTATCCGCCCATTCTTTGGTCATCGCGTAGTGTGCTTCATAGATCCTGGTGTTCGGATCATGCAGATCGATGATCGATTCGACCTCTACATCAGGACCGCCCGCTGGATTAGGTATGCTGACACCGATAGGACCATATTCACCATCTTCGCGAAGCAAATTATTGTTAGCGTCATACCACCTGATGTTCAGCCACATGCGGCGGCCTTCCGGATAACCGGTAATCAGCTTATGACCGGTGAGGTTGACCACTTTCAGCGTGTTGCCATTGACCTGCAGGTCGCCGGCCTGTTGCAGGTGCTTGACCGCACGCTGCTGGCCCAGGTCCATCGCCAGGATCTGGTTGCCGCTCAGGCCGCCGCCGAGGCGTAAGGTGCCGGCGTTGTCCTGGTATTGCGTCATGTTGGCAAACCAGTAGTTACCGCCGGTCTGGTCATGCATCGGCAGGTCTTTACGGGTCGGTGCGCCATTCTTGTTGCAGCCTTTGCCCTCAACCGGTCGCATATGACAGCTCTGACAGCTGAAGAAGCGATCTGTACCATCTTCATAGTTGCCGCCAGTCCCGGCGAGGATCGCTGCCTGGTAGGTAGCGTCGAGAGAACCGCCGGCTACCTGCAGGTCAACAGGCAGGCTGTTAAAGTCAGATACCAGTGTTGTCGGGAAAGCACTTGCCTTGTACTCACTGAAGGTACGTTCGACGATACCGTAAGCATAGGGTGGATTATTGAATGCGGCTTTTTCTTCGACTGGGCCACCGAGGTCGGGTGCGCCGCCATTGAAGTCCTGGCTGGACACAACATGTGGTGCACCGGGCTGAGCACCGTTACCTGGTGCGAGGTCGCCGACCGCAGAGTTTGATACGTCGTGACAGGTGCCACAAAAGTCTACACTGCGGTGGTAATTGGATTGCATGAACTGGTGACGTGCGGCGGCATCAGAATAAGGGCCGAGTTTGTCACTGCCGTCCCATAACGAGGTCATACCGCTGCCATAAAATCCTTCACCAGCTGAACCTGTTGTTGAGCATTTGCTCGGCAGGTTTGGATCTGGATCACAGTTTGCGATAAAGGGCGAGTTCATCACACCCTGGTGCTCGGAGTTATCCGGATTGGTCATCGCATGACAGGTATCACAGTCGATGCCATTGTCATCACTGGCAGCCAGGCCTGAACCGTCAGTCGGTGTAGAGCGGCCGCCGTACCAGCCGCCAGCACTGTGACAACGGATACAGAGGTCACCGGAGCCGTCGAAATCCTGTTCAGCGACACCAAGAGTCGCCCAGAAAATCGGATCGCGGCCTGCATTACCCATGGCCGCGCCGCGCCAGCCCGTGGCAGGCTCATGCTCTGGAGCCAGGTCGTCATATCCCGCGTGACAGTTGTCGCACTTGTCAGGCGACTCGAAATTTCCTACTTCATTGGGCTGCGTACCGGGCATCTGTATCTCGTTGGGTACGATATCTGCGGCATGGGCGCTGGTAATGAACAATGTACTCAGTAGTGAACCGAACAATGCCAGAAAAGTGGCTATGATTAGCTTGTTCATCAGGTGATGTTTTTCTACTTCTTTATCATTTTTGATCATTTAATTTATCCTGAATCTATACTGTCAGTCCGGATATATTTGCAATTGTCATGCCATTATTGTATTTATTCTAAAGCGCTGTTTTTACTGATTCTAAATTTGCAAGGGTTTTTGATATATATCAAAGGTATGTCATATATGGCATGTTACGCTGACATATGAGGTGCTTGTATGTCAGTAAGACATATGTAATATTGTTGTTTTATAACTGGTAAATGCAGAGGCGCAAATGGATAAAAGAGTTGAAAAAACATCTATTGACCTGGCGTCGCTGGTTAACAGTCACGAGAAACCTTTCGTCGTTATCGATAAAGATTATCGAATACTCGCAGTGAATAAAGCGTATGAGCTGGAGTATGGTGCATCAAGCGAAGACGCGATCGGCAAGATGTGCTATCAGATCAGCCATGGGAACGAGCACCCATGCAGTGTTGAGGGTGAAGACTGCCCGCATGACCAGGTGTTCAATAAGGGCGAAGCGACAGTCTGTGCACATGTCCATTGTGACGCTGACAAGCGTATGCACCATGTCAAGGTCTCGGCTTTTCCTCTGCAAGGCTCTAATAATGAACTTTTTCTCGGGGAGTGCATCGAGAAGATATCATCGATGGACGCCCACCTGCCAGGTGGCGAGCGCATGGTCGGTGAGTCAGCCGAGTTCATCGCCTGTGTCAACCAGCTGAACATTGCCGCCAGCTCAGATGCACCGGCTTTGCTTCTCGGTGAAACTGGTACCGGTAAGGAACTGGCCGCTGAATTTATCCACCAGCATTCTTCGCGCAGCAGCGAACCGTTTCAGATCATCGACAGTACCGTGTTCACCGAAAACCTGTTCGAATCAGAGATGTTTGGCCATGCCAATGGTGCCTACACCGGCAGTGTCGGCGAAAAGCAGGGGTTGTTCGAACTTGCTGACGGCGGCACGATCTTTCTCGATGAGGTGGGTGATCTGCCGGCATCACAGCAGGCAAAGCTGCTGCGTGTCCTGGAAAGCGGAGAATACAGGCGGGTCGGCGGTAAGAAAACACGCAAGGTCAATGTACGCATAATCTGCGCGACTAACCGCCATCTTTGGGAGTCGGTGACGGCCGGTGATTTTCGTGAAGACCTGTATTACCGGATCGCCTGTCTGAATATCCGCCTGCCGAGCCTGCGTGATCGTCTCGATGATGTGCCTGTGCTGGCGAAGACTTTGCTCGATGGTATCAACCGGACGATGCACAGCAGTTATCATCTATTGCCTGATGCTTATGAGCATCTGAAAACCTATCAATATCCGGCAACGTCCGGGAGCTTCGTAATATCCTGTTTATCGCGGCAACACGCAGTCACAATCGGAGCATCGACGCCGCCCTGATCGACAGCGTGATTAATAACCTGCCAAATTGCATTAATTCAGACGCAGTTGCTAGCGATCAGATAAGTAATGCTGCGCCGGCTTCTACCTCTTCAGCAAAACCGAATGAGCAGGCAACCCTGAAAGATATCGAGGCGCAGCATATCAGTGACCTGCTGGATAAGTACCACGGTAACCGTAAGAAAGCGGCAGACGCGTTGGGAATCAGTGAGCGCACTATCTATCGAAAGCTAAAAAACCTGGG
>JABDRN010000042.1 GCA_013041745.1 Gammaproteobacteria bacterium | reverse complement strand
TTGAGCTGGATCACAGCCGGCCTGCTTGCGCTTGGCCTGCTGCTGAGAAGGAGACGTTTCTAGTAAGCCATTACTAAAGCAGTAACCAGAACCCCTCTCTTGCAGAGGGGTTTTTTTGTACTGGCGACAATCCTCACAGCAGTCTCAGCAACAATATGATGCAATAATTCATGCCGCTGTTAAAACGGCGCGGTCGGCATTGGCCACATAGCTGTGACCAGCCAAAGACACATGAAATAAAACATGTTGTTATATTCATGGATATATTGATAGAGTAAGAATTAGTAATACTGCTATCCAAGCATGAATATTTATCGAGTCAGATAAAGTAGTAAAATAACCTGTGTAAACAGAATAAATTGTTAGAGATTATTCATTATGCGTTTAAAAATATTTTCTTTTGCTCTGTTTTTCATGCTGGCCAGCAATGCAGTGGCAGCTGAACTAACCATCCCTGATGACAAGGCTGTCATCCAGTTTGATACCAAGCTTGGTGTTGTTACTTTTGCACATGCCAAGCATGCGGGTCTCAGCATCACTGAATGCACCACATGCCATCACAAGATGGAACCTGGTGACACTATTGTAAAACCTTGTCATGAGTGCCACCAGCATAAGTCAGATGAGAATGCGCCCAAGACCAAGAAGGCGTTTCATACACGCTGCACAGGCTGTCATGAGTATACAGTTGCTGGCGGCCAGCATGCTGGACCGGTGAAGAAGAAATGCCGCTTATGCCATATTAAACCAGCGAAGAAATAGACAGGTGATCCTGCATCCTGTTAACAGCGAAAACCCGCATCAAACAAACATAGTGATTTTGATCGACCGAACCATCTAGCAGTCCCCATGCAATACAATGCCGGTATTCTAATAACGGTAACTCATCGACGCAGTGATCACGTATACGTTGTAATCGAGGGTTTCACTGCCGAGGAACATCATATTTTCAACTGCCAGGGGGTCATACACGGCGACACCATCGATAGCCCAGTTATCTGCACTGTATTCTTCAAACCATAAACCCAGCTTGTACACGAGCTGCTTGCTGTAGTTATAATCAGTCCACAGTTTGACGCTGGTCAGCTCTGTTCTGGTATCGGGATACTGGCCTGCGGCACCGGCAGCTGACAGATCGATCATCTCACTGGAACCGCTGGACTTGCTCAATACGATATCAGCACCGATATCCCACTTGCCGAGATCTGCCCACTTGGCACCGATGCCGATGGTATCAAAGGTGTCTTCAAAATCTGCCTGCCAGTCTGCGGTTGTTGTTCCAGCAGCACTACCGGCCTGGCTGGACTCGATGGTCTCGTAAGTATAGTAGCCATAGGTCGTTATGTTGTGGCGTGGCGTATAAGAGAAGTCGACGGTATAGACCGGCTGGGTAGCCTCGGTCAGGCCGATGACAGAATCAGTATAATCGTCCTGGTTGTAATCAACCCTGGCGGTCAGGAACAGCTTATCCGTCGCCATATAATCGATGCTGCCGCCCACCTTGGTTCGATCACGATCGGCAAGATAGTATTTACGTAATGCCGGATTTTCATTGACCAGGCTGTTGTAATCACTGCCATCCCTCTTACTGGCTTCGGCAAACAGTGCCACATCGACCGTTGAGTGTGCTTTTACCTTCCACTTGGCAAACAATGTATCCTCTTTTGTCTTATCACGTTCGGCATCGGTGTAACTGCGCTTCATCTCGTTGTACTTGTATCCACCGCGTAGGCTGGTTATCGCATTGAAACGATAGTTGGCATCCAGGTTGATACGATTATTTTTGTAACTGTAGGGGCGGTTGCTTGCAGTCCTGGTAAAACTGTCAGAGTCCAGTAATACGTAATCATAGGTAGCAACCGATGTCTTGTTATCACGCTCGTTATAACGCAGTTCAGCATTGAGCCTTAAACTATTTGTCGGACGTGATGCCAGTTTCAGCTGCGCATTAGTCAACCAGACTTCTCCGTCCAGTGAAGACTGGGGCAAAGCAGATGGCGAAGCGTTACTATTAACCGTGTAAGGATTATAAGCCTGGTTCTGGGTCATACGTCCCATGGCTATCATACCAGTGAGACGACTGTTATAAGGTAAGACATAGCCACCGGTAAGTGACAACTGGTGAAACTCGTTATCCGGCGCCAGTGACATGCTGCCCTGTGCCGTGGTATTGAAAGGGTCCTGCCAGGTCAGCGAATTGTATTTATTATCAAAGATCGACATCTGGTACTTGAGGTCAACCTGGCCGTCATCACCTGCATATCTCAGGATAGCATTGACGATATCAGTATCCTGATCGACAGGTTCAGGTAAATATGCCGTCGTCAGGTTACCTATGAAACCGGGACTCGAGCCAGTGGTGTTCGCTATCGTTGCTCCGGTTGCATCGACACCCTGTTTGTTCTCGTGACTGACATCGACATCAAACTGCCAACTCTGTCTAGGGATAAAACTTACCCCGGCTTTCGCACGTCGACGTTTTGTTTCCAGGTCAAAACTGTTCAGGTTGGCATCCAGGTTCGTATTGACATCAAACACTGAAGGCAGTGTCAGGTTATCACTGCCGATACCCAGGAAAGGACTCTGAACGGTATTGTCTCTGTAATTGGGCAACTCGTCATATTCCAGGAAGAGTTTATAACTGCCCTGGACACCACCTTCCAGACGCAGAAATCGCGACTCTAGCCCAAGATTGGTGCCGTGAACACTCCAGAAACGGCCGTCTTCATAGAACGCCTCGATATCAATATCACCGATAACAAAGGGACCTTTTTGTTGAAGCCCATTATAGCGACCGAACTTGTAAGCATCATCCGAGACATAACCGATGCCCAGCTCGATATCATTGAGTATCTGTTCGGAGACGATCTCCTCAGGAACGATCAGCTCACCTTCCTCTGATAAAGACTTGCCGATCGGAATACCTGTTTCTTCTGCTTTCTCCTGCTCTGCTTTTAGTGTTTCTGTAGCAGGCTTATCTTCAGTACCAGTTTGCGCTTGTGCTGCGCCATCAACATCTGGCGGAATATCTATCGCTGTCTGACCTTCAGACGGCACTGCCGCTGCGCCCTGCTCTGCGACAGGTTTGTCTTCGGCCAGTGCGGCACTCGATACAAGCGCCGTTGCGGCGAGGTAATAAATCAGCAGTGATGTTTTTCTTTTCATAATCTTCCACCTGTCTGATCAGTAGCCCTGTACATAATTACCGCTGCAAAGCTGCACCTGAGGGATGATTGGAACCATGCACCTTGATGTGGCAGTTGGCACAATTGCTGACAACTTTAAAGCGTGCGCGTCCGGGGTCATTATCATCGAAATCCAGGAAATTCCTGATATGGCGACCACCACCCTGCGTCCTGATATCTGCATGGCATTGCTGGCACAATTGCGGTCCCTGCTTGTTGAGCAGGGCTGCATGGTTGGAGCCATGAACCCTGTGGCACAGAGTGCAATCTTCACTGGCGGGATAATGCTCCCACAGGAAGGGGCCGCGCTTCTCCGCATGGCAGCTATAACAATTTTCGTTGATAGTGAACTGATTCAATGATTTTGGCCCTGCAGATCCATGTGCATTATGGCAGTCGCTGCATATCACCTTATGCTCGCGTATCGGATGTGAAGAAGCACGGTAAGTATCTGCACGGATATCTTTATGGCAGGTGAAACAGACTTCTGACTGTGAGTTGCGATGAATCACATCATTACGCTTGTGGATTGAATGGCAACTGACGCAGGCAAGGTCCTCTGACTCATGCAGGCTGCCGACCCAGTGCATACGGTCGCCACTCTTATGGCAACCAAGGCAGACATCATTACGCTGCTGAACCGACTCACCAAAACGCCCGGTCATGCTGACGATACAGTTGCCTTCCGTATCAAAATGCATCTCGCCGGGCCCATGGCATTGCTCACAGCCCTCTTTGCCGAAAGGTGTACGTTTATCTGCAGACTGCCCGTGTGGGCTGACCTTCATGGTCTCGACCTTGTCCTGGTGGCAGTCAGCGCAGACGTCAGGCCCGAGAAACTCACCTTCCGCCATACCTTCACAGATATTTGGTTCTTTGAAGGCATGTTTTGCCTCGCCTGCTGCTACAGGATCAGCAGGATCGACTTCGACCGGGGCTTTTTCCTCGGCCTGTTTCGCTTCGTCTTTCGCTGTAACTTCAGCACTTGCTTCGACAGCTGTGGCCGCCTCAGTTGAAGTGGTTGTTTCAGCGGCATTCTGTATCTGGCTGGCAGACAGCAGAACCATCATCAGGAGAGTGGATAATTTTTGGCTATAATTCATGCTTCTATTGATACCGTCAAATTTTAAAAAGCCAGTTACATATACTTTAACCGCTCAATTCGTAGTGTAATTGATTTAGTTCAAGTTTTATTGAGATATCTCAATTACAATGGTGATGCATTTATAGAAAATGCACTATATGTTTGGATAACTATCGCATTTTAACGGTTGATAAGACAGATCCCGTGGAGTTGTTACATTGAAAATACCAGGCAGCACTATTTTTCATATCTGCAGGATATCGTTACTTTTTGTTCTGTTGTCGGGGTCTGCCTATGCGACGACGACTGCTGATCACACTAAATTCAAACAGCTTCAGGTCCATTTCAACTCCGGCCCTGATGTGACCCGTACCTGCATCAAGTGCCATACCGAGGCGGCCAAACAGATCCATAAAACCAAGCACTGGACCTGGGAATTCCTCAATCCGCAAAACAAGCAGCGGCTCGGCAAAAAAAATATCGTCAACAACTTCTGCATCACGCCAAAATCCAATTTTGATCACTGCGCCACCTGCCATGTCGGTTATGGCTGGAGAGATGACACCTTTGACTTCAGCTCAGAAGTAAACGTTGACTGTTTGGTCTGCCATGACACCACCGGCGACTACCTCAAATCAGGAGACAATGCCGGACACCCCAAATCAACTGTCGACCTGGCATATATCGCACAGAATGTTGGCAAGACCAGCCGTGATACCTGTGGCGCCTGCCACTTCTATGGTGGTGGCGGTAATGGCGTCAAACACGGCGATATGGATGACTCACTTGCAGTGCCCGACCGGGATCTCGATGTACACATGGATGCAGTAGGCCCTGACTTCACCTGTTCCACCTGCCACAAGAGCATCGAACATGATGTTGCTGGCAGCCGTTATATGCCAGATGCGAAACATACCGACGACTACCATGTTCACAGAAGAGATTATGACGAAGAAAATAATGCACACTGCCGGGCCTGTCATGGTAATAAACCACATAAAAAAGCAGACAAGTCTCGACTGAATCATCACGCAAACAAGATCGCCTGCCAGACATGCCATATACCCGAGATGTCGCGCGGCGGTATTCCCACACGCATGACCTGGGACTGGTCAACGGCAGGCCAGCTCAATGAAGACGGAGAACCCATAGAGAGAAAGGTTGACGGCAACCTGGTCTACTCCAGCAAGCGGGGCACCATAACCTATGCTGAAAATATCAATCCGGAGTATATCTGGTTTAACGGCAAAGTAAGGTACCAGCTCCTTACAGAAAAAGTCAGATATAACGATGATGGATATGTGCTGGTCAATGAGTTTGAAGGCAGTCCTTATGACGGGGAATCACGCATCTGGCCGGTAAAGGTTTTCCGCGGTGTACAGCCTTATGATCCGGTGAATCAGACACTGGTCGTGCCACACACTACCGGCTCAGATAAAGCCTCCTACTGGAAGAACTTTGACTGGCAAAAAGCGGTAGCTGCAGGCATGAAGAGTGCCGGCCTGCCATTCTCCGGCGAAGTGGATTTTGTTAAGACCCAGATGTCATGGCTGATCAACCACATGGTTACACCAGGAGAAGGCGCTGTCGGCTGTAATGAATGCCACAGTAAAAATGGCCGTTTAAAGGATATCGATGGTATCTACATTCCGGGCCGTGATGCCGACAAAACACTGGATGCGTATGGCTGGCTGATCGCTTCCATGACCCTTGTTGGTGTTATTTTGCATGGTATCGGACGCATCATCAGCTACTACTGGAGTAAGCGCAAATGACTAAAAGAGCTAAAAAAGTAATGATCTTCAAGCGCTTCGAGCGCTTCTGGCACTGGGCCCAGGCGGCACTGATCATGGTCCTGTTATTTTCCGGCTTTGAGATACATGGCTCCTACCGGATACTGGGATTTGAAGATGCGGTCACGCTGCACCGGGCTATGGCATGGTCACTCGTCACTCTGTGGGTGTTTGCTATATTCTGGCACCTGACTACCGGTGAGTGGAAACAGTACATCCCTACATTGAAAAAAGTCGATGCCATGGTCAAGTATTACCTTTTGGGCATATTCATCCGTGCACCACACCCGTTCAGGCAGACCATGCTGAGAAAACATAACCCTCTGCAAAGACTGGCCTACCTGTTCATGTGGGTAGTCATCTCACCCATTATATGGGCAACTGGCTGGGCCTACCTATTCTACGCACAATGGGCAGACTGGGGGCTGGATCAATACCTGAAGCTCGAGGATGTGGCATTTTTCCATGCAGTAGGTGCCTTCATGATGCTGACATTCCTGATCGCTCATCTCTACCTGATCACTACCGGTAAAACGGTATGGGCGCACATGAGAGCCATGATCACCGGCTGGGAAGAGATCGATCCGAATGCTAAAGAATCATAATCTTGGTAAAACATGACCTCAAGCAAGTACTAGTTTATTGTTATAGATAATACTGCTAGTAGAGATGTTGTAGGTTTAAGGAGAATAGTATGAAACACCATAAAACCATCTTCGTTGTACTCATATCAATATTGCTAGGTTTCTCATCGATGGCAGTAGCGAAGGAAGGCAACTGGAAAAAAGGACGCATCTATTACAAGATGGTCTGCTCTGAATGCCATCTCGAGAAAGCTGGCGGTAAGATTTCACCCTCAGAAAAAACCAAGGCTGAATGGCTGGATTATTTTGAGAAGAATATACATGGCCCTCAGGATGCGCCCACAAAATATACTGCCAGTTACTTTGTCAGCAAGGAATACCGCGAGAGCATCAAAAACACCAATCGTGCAGCTAAAAAGATGCTGAAGGTTCCGGAAGATCAGTTACTGGAAGATGTAAAAGCATTCCTCGTTCACACGGCAAAAGATTCTGATCAGCCTTCGCGCTGTGAGTAGCGGCTGTGCATGCATATGCGGTTTCGCGGTTTGTAAACCGCGAAGCCCGAAAGGCCAGGTTGATCGGATGCCGGATAGCTTAATCAGGCTCGACTTAAGAAAATAATTCAGTAGTTATATTTTAGGCGCATTTGATTGAATAAAAGTGTAACCAAACCAGCATGGCTGAAAGGCTTCCAGCAGGATTATGATTCTGTCTTTGTAGAGCCATGGTCAGCCTATACCGGTGCCATTATGCTGGTAATCATCATGGCGATACTGATGGGTTCGGGTCTATTCTGGGGTGTTTTTGGCGGTATCAAACTGTGGGGGGACTATCTCAATAACGCTATCGGCCTCGGCTCAGTGCTCGGCATTAAAGAACAGCTGGAAAGTCCGCTGGTTCACCGTATATCAATAATGAATATCGCCCTTTTATTGGGCGCATTCAGTGCCGCGCTGCTCTCACGCCAGTTCCATATCAACCGCCCACCACCACTTGAATATGTCTGGGCTATTGTTGGCGGCACCTTGATGGGCATCGGCGCAACGCTGGCAGGCGGCTGCACCACTGGCGGCTTCTTTGTACCGCTGACATTTTCATCTGCCTCCGGATGGGCGATGTGGGCCGGCCTGCTGGTCGGTGCTATCGCTGGTCTGAAGCTCCTGTTATGGACTATGGAAAATATCACCTGGGGCTGCACACCACCAGCCTACAGGCCTGCAACCTTGAAAAAATGGTACCCGTTATTCGGCCTGCTGGTGGTTATTTTTATCATTTACTGGGCGATAAGATGGTGGACTTCGGGTGAAGACATAAAGTACGTACGTGCACTATTAGTGGTTGCCGGTTTCGGTATCGGTTTTGTACTGCACCGTTCACGCTTCTGCCTGTCACGCGTATTCCGTGAACCTTTCATGACCGCAGAAGGCGAGATGACCAAGGCATTGATGCTGGCCGTGGCAATGGGTGCACCGATCGGTGCTGCTTTCATTAC
>JABDRN010000113.1 GCA_013041745.1 Gammaproteobacteria bacterium | reverse complement strand
CGGCCGTTGCGCGCAAAGCAGAATGGGCACTGCCTTTCACACAGCACCTGGCCGACCCGAACTTCCATACCGGCACAGCTGAAAATGACCAGAAACTGCTGCGAGAGTTAATCGCTTTCTATGTCGTCTTCGAAGGCATCTTCTTCTATGTCGGATTTACCCAGATATTATCGATGGGCCGACGCAACAAGATGACCGGTGTTGCCGAGCAGTTCCAGTACATCCTGCGTGACGAATCCATGCACATGAATTTTGGTATCGATGTGATCAACCAGATCAAGATCGAAAACCCACATTTATGGACTGCCGAGTTCCAGCAAGAAATGGTAGAGCTGATCCGTGAAGCAGTCGATATCGAGACACAATATGCACGTGACACCATGCCACGCGGCATCCTCGGATTGAACGCACCGATGTTCGAAGAATACCTTCAGTTCATCGCTAACCGCCGTTGTTCACAGATCGGTCTGCCTGAACAATACACCGGTGCCAGCAACCCGTTCCCATGGATGTCTGAAGTACTGGACCTGAAGAAAGAGAAAAACTTCTTCGAAACCCGCGTTACCGAGTACCAGACAGGTGGCGCGCTGACTTGGGATTAACCCGATTGATAAAGAAAGACACTCACTACACACGAAAGTGCAGGTAGGATTTGGATATAAAAATAAGCCTAGGAGGCTGGAGTGAATTTGAAGGCGATGATTTATCATCGCCTTTTTTATTCGCCCGATAGTATATCTTTCAAAACCGGATAGTAGTTCGAACCTGTCATACTTACAGAACATAAGTTATCCGACAGGCCACGGCCAAGCTAAAAATATTTGATATAGATCAATAATTTAGACTGTATGCTCGAATATATTTTCTTCAATAAAAAAACCTGCGATTTATTTGTTAAATCTGCCACATCGTCAGAAATTAAGACTATAGTAGACTGTGCAGGTGACATTATTACGGTTAGACTGCCTGAAGATTCAGACGAGATAGTCCTCGAAAAGCTTGAGGATTATTACGATGAACTGATGGATATCGAAAGGACGCTTGCTCAGCAGCAAGATGGTTCTTCGCGTGATATCCACGCCGCTGGCATCACGGTACAGCTGAAAGACGGCCGTAACGTTTATGCCAGGGTATCACCCGAATTATTGAGTAAGGTGATGCAAAGTATCAGTACGGATGAGCTGAACACATTAGTATGTGCAATCACGGAAGCAGTAGAAGACCCTGATGAGAGCAGCCTGTGTCAATGATGACCGGCGACATCTGGAACGTACCACTTATTGCGGAGTTATTGAATGAGTCCTTGTGATAAATGCAAAGATAAAGAGCATTGTTCGGCACTGCCCGGCATATGCCTGAAACTTCCCTGTATCCTCGCAGGTTCGGTTGTTGTTATGGTTATCATATTTATCTTTAACAGCAGCCTGTAAGTTTTTATGCACTAAATATAATAAGAATAAAACGATATAATCATCTGCGATGAAAATAATCGAAGTCATTGCAGACCCCGGTCATCATGATACCATCCTGGCGATTGCTGAGCAGCAGCAAGTCGAAGATTTCTGGTCGACTCAAAATAATGAAGATGGCCGTATAATCACTCGACTCCTGGTACACCCTGAAAAGCGCCAGAAAGTACTAGATTCATTGCAGACAGTATTGCACAACGCAGAAAACTATCGCGTACTGATCCTGCCACTCGATACCGCCCTTCCCAAACCCGCTGAAGCAGACCTGGAATCACTCACTGCGGAACAGCTGGAAGAAGAGAAATTAAAAGAGAAACAGCGAAAAAAAGCCGCGCTGATGAGTACTCGAGAAGAGATACTGGCGCAGGTAGAAAAGGACGCACAGCTCGATAACAACTTCATACTGCTCATCATTCTATCAGCCATCGTAGCAGCTATCGGATTACTGGAGAACAACCTCGCCGTCATCGTTGGCGCCATGGTCATCGCTCCGCTGTTAGGACCGAACATCGCTTTTTCCCTGGGCGCTTCCCTGGGTGAAAAGAAACTGGTTGCCGATTCTCTCAAGGTGATATTTAGCGGTATCTCGATCGCTATCATTACCTCTATCTGTATCGGGCTCCTGTGGCCTGGCAACTTCGACAGCATGGAACTGATGCTGCGTACCGATGTCACCTACTCCGGTACGGCTATCGCCCTGGCCTCCGGTGCTGCTGCTTCGCTATCACTGGTTACCAGCGCCTCCAGCGTACTGGTCGGTGTCATGGTTGCTGTCGCCCTTATGCCGCCTGCTGTCACCATCGGCATAATGCTGAGCATCGGCCAGTACGATCATGCTATCGGTGCGGCACTGTTACTCACAGTCAATATCGTCTGTATTAATCTGGCATCCAAACTGGTGTTTTTATTTCGGGGCATTCAACCGAGAAACTGGCTGGAAGCACGCAAGGCGAAACAGTCACGACTACTCTATATCGTGCTCTGGATCGTCATGTTGCTGCTGTTGATCCTGATCATTTACCTGCGCCACAGGACGCAGGTGCTACCATAAGATCTAGCGTCACAATCACTACTTCGTAACTATCTCGATGGCTTTCGCTGACGCCACGAATCCGAACGTTGCGGTCACCGCAACCGATGACCCATAACCGAAACTGCAATCCAGTGACAGGCCTGCGACCCCTGGCTTCTGGTAACCGACACAGCCATCTTTGTCTGGATAACGCTGCTGCTGTGTGGAAAAAACACATGGCACGCCAAAACTGCGTTTCGGGTTGCGGGTGAAATTATGCTGCTGCCGCAGGCTCAATCGAACGGAGGCTGCTAGCGGATCGTTCCAGGTACGGGTCAGATCCTTAATCCCTACCTGTGCAGGATCGGTTAGACCGCCCGCACCGCCGGTAGTAACAACCGGCAGTTTATTTCGCTTACAGAAATAGATCATCAGCGCTTTGTACTTGATACGGTCGATGGCATCGATGACACAATCAAATGGGGTAGCAGTATCCGGCAGTAAAAGTTCGAAGATATTGTCATCGTCCAGGTATCGCGCTACCGTCTGCACCTGACATTGCGGATTTATATCCAGTACACGCTGTTTCATGACCTCGGTTTTCATCTCGCCGATCGTTGACTCCAGTGTATGACACTGGCGGTTCATATTGCTGCGTGAGATATCATCACCATCGATCAATGTCAGCCGCTGTACACCGCTGCGCGCCAATGCCTCGACCACCCAGGAACCGACGCCGCCTATTCCGACCACGCAGATATTGGCCTGCTGAATTTTTTCCAGATCCTTCGCGCCATATAGCCGGGCGAGAGAACCGAAGCGTTCTTCATTATCGCTCATCTTATTAATAAAAACCGGGTGCAACCCGAAGCTGCCCCCTCACTTCTGTAATTCAGGTAAAATAACAGTTTTTCAAACATATTCATCAATGTCAGCAAGCCCAACAAACAAAGTTCACCGCGTTGGCTTCGTCAGTCTTGGCTGTCCGAAAGCAACAGTCGATTCGGAGCATATTCTCACACAATTACGCGCAGAGGGTTATGATATCGTACCCAGTTACCAGGATGCCGACCTGGTGGTGGTCAATACCTGCGGCTTTATCGATGCAGCAGTAGAGGAATCTCTGGATGCGATCGGTGAAGCACTCGATGAGAATGGCAAGGTCATCGTTACCGGTTGTCTCGGCGCCAAGGGTGACATCGTACAGCAGACCCATCCAAACGTCCTCGCGGTGACCGGCCCGCATGCAACAGACGAGGTCATGGAAGCCATACATGAACACCTGCCTGCCGAGCATGATCCATTTCTCGACCTGGTGCCGCCGCAGGGAATCCGGCTGACACCCAGGCATTACGCCTACCTCAAGATCTCGGAGGGCTGCAATCACCGCTGTACATTCTGCATCATCCCATCGTTGCGTGGTGACCTGGTCAGCCGCCCGGTCAACGATGTCCTGCTGGAGGCAGAACGACTGGCGGCTTCCGGTGTAAAAGAGCTGCTGGTGGTATCACAGGATACCAGTGCGTATGGCGTCGATGTCAAATACAAGACAGAGTTCTACAACGGCATGCCGGTAAAAACCCGCATGACTGAGCTGTGCGAAGCATTGAGCCAGTTCGGCATCTGGGTGCGGCTGCATTATGTCTATCCTTACCCGCACGTCAACGAGGTTATCCCGCTGATGGCTGAAGGCAAGATACTGCCTTACCTGGACATACCATTTCAACATGCCAGTCCGAAGATACTGAAAGCCATGAAACGGCCAGCTTCTGCGGAGAACACCATGCAGCGCATCAAGCAATGGCGGGAGATATGTCCTGATATAACAATACGCAGCACTTTCATCGTCGGCTTTCCCGGCGAGACCGAAGAGGATTTTCAACAGTTGCTGGGATTTCTCGATGAAGCACAGCTCGACCGTGTCGGCTGTTTTGCCTACTCAGATGTCGAAGGTGCCAAGGCGAACGAACTCGATGGTGCTGTTGCGGAAGAGATCAAGCAGCAGCGGGTCTCACGTTTTATGGAAAAACAGGCTGCTATCAGCGCAGAGAAACTGAAGCAGAATATCGGCAGGACCCGGGATGTCATCGTCGACGCCATCGACCCTCAGGAGAACATGATCATTGCCCGCACCTCCTCTGACGCACCGGATATCGATGGTCTGGTCTATATCGAGATACCTGACAACAACACTGTCAATGTGGGCGATATCACACAGGTGACAATCACCGATACCGACGAGTATGATATGTGGGCCAAATTCAGTTAATAACTAATAGTTAATAACGTTAACGTAACAGAGCAACAGAAAATACATGAAAAACATATTACTTGCATTGATACTCGGTAGCCCATTGTTAGCAGCTGGTTGCAATTCTAATCCTGCTAAAGAATCCGGCACTGACTCAAGCGAACAGTCAGCACCTACCCCATCAAGATCGGGGCGTTACTAGCCACGGCAACTCGGATTTTCACTTCTTACTCTTCACTATTCACCATTAGTTATTCACTGTTTACATGATGAACGAACCAGCCACGCTCACCTCAGCTTTCCTACTCGGCATCTTTAGTACCATGCACTGCATCGGTATGTGTGGCGGCATCATCGGTGCCTTGAGCCTGAGCCTGCCGGTTGAAGTACGCAACCATAAACCCAGGCTATTTGTTTTCGTGATGTCTTATAACATCGGCCGACTGGCGAGCTATACCCTGGCCGGGCTGATCGCCGGTGCCGTCGGTACCGGCCTCATGCAAGCAGCCGGATTTGACCAGGGGCATGCCTTATTGAGGATAGTCGGCATATCGATGATGGTCGCCATAGGACTGTACCTGACAGGCTGGTTACCGCAGCTTGCCAGTATCGAAAAGATTGGTATCCCGGTGTGGAAACGACTCGAACCGATTGGCAGAAAACTGGTACCGGTATCTTCGATACCCAGGGCCTTGAGCTATGGTCTTATCTGGGGCTGGCTACCTTGCGGTCTGGTCTACTTTGTTCTGATATGGGCGCTGACTGCCGGCGATGCACTCATGGGCGCGATGACCATGCTCGCTTTCGGCCTGGGTACACTTCCCACACTGGTAACCGCCGGTTTCATGACCTCGTGGATCACCCGCTTAGCGCAATCATCACGTGCCAGACAGGTCGTGGGACTGCTCATCGTCGCGATGGCTATCGGCAGCCTGTTCATACCGATGGAACACCATCACCATCATTAAGTATACGACCCACCGTTCTAGCTTCCATGTTTGATTTCAGTGACAATGATGCCTTCACTTCCATCGTCGGACATTCGCCCGCCCTGGAGAGTGTTATACGGACAGCACAGATCGCCGCTGCGACTGATGTGCACATCCTTATAGAGGGTGAGACAGGGACCGGCAAAGAACTCATGGCGCAGGCGCTGCAACAGAGCAGTAGACGCGCAGACAAGCCTTTCGTCATCATCAACTGCGCTGCGCTACCAGCGGAACTGGTTGAATCACTGATGTTCGGCCATGAAAAAGGCGCCTTTACCGGTGCCAATGAAAGAAAAGACGGCTATGTACAAAAAGCTTCCGGTGGCACGCTGTTTCTCGACGAGATAGGCGAGCTGCCCCTGTCTCTACAGTCAAAATTATTACGCTTCGTTGAAAACGGTGAATGCCAGCGCCTGGGCTCACACGAGCATGAAGTCGTCGACGTCAGGATCATTGCTGCCACTAATAAGAACCTGATGAAACTAATGGAGACAGGTCAATTTCGCCAGGACCTGTTCTACCGTCTAAGTGTCGTCAGCCTGCATCTACCAAGCCTGAAAGAACGCCGTAATGACATAGCCGAACTGGCAAAACATTTCCTGCAACAGGCAGCCGAAAAACACCATTCGCAATGTTGCAGCTTCAGTCAGGAGGCGCTGACACAGCTAAAGAAGTATCACTGGCCCGGTAATATTCGTGAACTGAAAAATGTCTGCCAGCATGTATCTGCACTGTTGCCCGGTGAGCTCATAGAGAAAGAAAACCTGCCTCTGGCTATCCTCGAATACCAGCCAGAGAACAATTCTGGCTACACCTTGCCGGAGCATGGTATCGATATGGAATCTCTGGAGGTGGACCTGATAAAACAGGCCCTGAGCTATACCGGCGGCAATAAATCCAGGGCAGCCAGGTTACTCGGTTTAAGCCGTGATGCTTTTCTGTACCGACTGAAGAAGCATAATCTATAATCAGGATTGCATCTGTCATTGCTGAAATTATGCAATTCATGGTGTTACAATAATGCTGTTCCATTAGATAAAAGATCGTACTTATGGTCGAAACCAGGATAAATCAGGCAACCGGTTTAACAACCATCATATTAAAACCGAATAACTCATCCAGCTGGCAGTTTAATATGCAGGTGCTGGCATCCCTTAGCATCATCATCCTGCTGCTGGCCGGTTACTTTGCATTTCAGGGCCTCTGGCTGGTATTCCCCTTTGCTTTTCTGGTGATAGCAAGCGTATACATCTGCTTATACCTGCGGGTTTCAGCTAACTTCAAGACCGAAGTCATCACTTTTGATGATAGCACCGTCGTCGTCGAACGTGGCAATGACTATGCCGAGAACACGTGGAAATATCATCGCCTCTGGACCAAGATTTTCGTAAAGACACCGCTCATACGCGGACACCCGAAGCAGATATTCATCCGCTCACATGGTAAAGAACTCGAGCTGGGATCCTTTCTCAACAAGCGAGACAAAGAGATCCTGATCAAAGATCTAAAATCTGTGGTCTATGCCTGACTTCTCAGGAAATTGACCTAGGGCAAGAAAAAGCGCGTTCCGCACCAAATCGGACCAGCATATCAACATATTAGAATCTCATCTGTTTCTAATCCGCCAGACTTTTGATGTATGTCATGCCAGCATGGCTGTTAATTACATAGCATATCAATCTGAGCACAGCCAACAAGATCACACTCTTCATATACCATGGATAATAAAGTTGTCTTTAATAAAGAACTGATACGTCGTTACGATACATTCGGGCCACGTTATACTTCTTATCCTACAGCCGTTCAGTTCACAACCGATTATGATGATAGCGATTACCTAAGATGGGTAAAACACAGCAATGAAGACCCCATACCGGCGCCGCTATCACTCTATCTGCATATCCCTTTCTGCGATACGATCTGTTATTACTGCGGTTGCAGCAAGCTCGTAACCAAGGATAAATCCAAAGCTGAGCCATATATACAACTGCTTAAGAAAGAGATAAGAATGCAGGGCGCCTTGTTCGCCAGGGACCGGGAAGTCACCCAGATCCACTGGGGTGGTGGCACACCGACTTTCCTCAACGATGAACAGATCTACGATATCATCGCATGTATACGCGAAAACTTTAATGTCCCTTCAAGCGATAAGGTCGAGTTCGGCATCGAAGTCGATCCCCGTACGGTAGACCAGCAGCGTATAAAGAACCTGGCTAACATCGGCTTCAACCGCATCAGTTTTGGCGTGCAGGATTTCGACCAGGATGTACAGCAAGCTGTCAACCGCGTCCAGATTACCGAAGATATAAAGCAACGTATAGATGATGCGCGAACGCAGCACTTCCAGTCGATCAATATCGACCTGATGTATGGCCTGCCACACCAGACACTAGAGTCTTTCAGTAAAACCCTTGATACCACTATCGAATCTAATCCAGACCGGATTGCGATCTATAATTATGCACACCTGCCCGAGATGTTTAAGCCACAGCGACGCATCAAAGAAGAAGATCTGCCTTCACCGGAAGAGAAGCTCAATATCCTGCAACTCTGTATTGAAAAACTCCAGGATGCCGGCTATGTCTATATCGGTATGGATCACTTTGCGAAAGAGTCTGATGACCTGGTAAAAGCTCAACAGCATGGCAGCCTGCATCGAAATTTTCAGGGTTACTCAACGAATGCTGATTGTGACATGATCGCCATGGGGGTTACAGCGATCAGCCGCATCGGTGACAACTACAGCCAGAACGTACGTACCATCGATGAGTACAAGAGCTATCTTGACCAGGACAGGATCCCAGTGTTTCGTGGCATCGAACTGGAGGCTGACGATGTTTTACGTCGCGAGATCATCAATGATCTGATGTGCAATAACAATCTCGATATCGAAAAGCTCGAAAGGAGATGGGGCATAAAATTTAAAGCATACTTCGAATCATCGCTGGAAGACTTACAGCAGATGGCTGATGATGGCCTGCTCAACCTGGAAAAAACGAGGTTGAGCATCACCAAGACAGGACGCTTACTGGCACGCTCGATATGCATGCAGTTCGACCGCTATCTTCAGGAAAAGCAGAGTAACCGGTTCTCACGGGTTATATAAAATCGGCGGGCGATCACTGGTATTACAGCAAGTCAGGTCACATCAGCCATATTTGGCTTTAACCACTGCAGCATTTGATTAACGCCTTTGTTTTCAAGCAGTATCCCAGTCGCAGTCGATAACTGAGCGCCATGGTAAACGACAGCAGAAGCAACAAGCACAGGCTTAATGAACCGGCTTGACCACTCGTCTGTCAGGCTGATGACAACGAGTCCTTCCGTATACACGAATAGCTAAATCATAGAACAATCATTTAAAAGCAATAGATATTCATATTCCATAATACTTTGTGTGATTTAAGGTTTAACATTAAATAAACAAATATTTCAATGGGTTATAAATTTTATTTTATAACTATTGTTCACCAAGGCAAAATAATCCATTAATCTTTTCTCAAATTGCGGATAAAATCACACTTTTTACTGACCGAGCAACTGCTGCTTTTTTAGAATAGCTACGCTTATTATGAGTATTTTTCAACAAATCACCTCCTCGGCGGCAGCCCGCATGAATAGTGAAATACTTGATGGCTTCGTCAAACAAAAGGACAAAGCGGATGTCCGTAAAACACATCTATTCGGTGGTCGTTTTGAAAATATCTACCTTGATGAAAAACACATCCCACAGTTAAAAATACTTATCGATGAAGCCGTTTTACATGCTGAACAGATACTGAAAACAAAAGGTCTGCGTGCAGGCTACTGGTTCAATGATATGCCACCGGGTTCGAGTACGACATTACATACCCACGACGATGATGACGAACTGCTCTCTGCCGTCTATTATGTCTACGTACCTGAAGACTCTGGAAACCTCATCATCTACGATGACTCGATCAGCAGTGATATTAAAAAGATCAAAATCCAGTCAAGGACTGGAGACTTCATCTTTTTCAAACCTGATATCCGCCATGAAGTCAGTAAAAATAATAGCGTTGAGAACCGCCTCTCGATCGGTATTAATTTCGGCCGGGGCAGCAAATCGGACTAACCATGTTAAATAATATAGAAACCTTACGAGCGTTTGTTTTACATACCTGTTAAGAAAGCCGTTTTTTATCACCAATTACTCATGTACTTTCTGGCAGATAACCGTACAATCAGCATGTTAAAAAAAGCCACCATTAAAATCTTTCGTTTAAACGGACACGTTTATGATCCAGTACAAAACAAACTACAGCCGCAACATATTATTTCAGTTTCTCATGTTATCAGTACTGTCAGGCTTTTTACTTCTGATCAACCATGAGTTCCTGTTCAATTTTTACTTCAAAAACCAGGCGACTAATACCGGCTATATCGTCAATGGCAGCATACTGGCCATATTCTTCCTCGGCACCTTACGCATAGTCACCCTGCTGCTTCGCTATAGCAGGGAAGAAAATGCGCTCTCCCGTTTTATAAGAAACGTTGAAAACGAAGAACTGCTGCCGACCGAACGCATCAGTAAGAAGAGCCTGATATACAACCGTTACACCTCGGTACTGGAAATCAGCAAGCATAATGTTGCAGTCAACCATAGTGCACTGGCATCTACGCTGGTAGCGACTGAAAGCACACGACTAAGCCTGCCACGTTTTATCAGCAACATCCTGATCCTCACCGGTGTCTTCGGTACTATCATCTCATTATCAATCGCCCTGCTCGGAGCATCAGACATCATCGACAGCGCGGATGGTATCAGTGGCATGAGCATTGTAATTCACGGAATGTCGACTGCATTATCAACTACGGCTACGGCGATCGTTTGCTACCTGTTCTTCGGTTACTTCTATCTGAAACTCACAGATGTTCAGACCGAGCTGCTAAGCGGTATAGAACAGGCTACCACCCTTTATATAATGCCCCGCTTCACCTACCAAACTGACAGTATGCTGCACGAGGTCGGCAACCTGGTTAAAGCTTTACATGAAGCAGCCAGGACCATGACAAATACACAGGTCGACTTCGCTGAAGCAGGACACAACCTCAATGAGCTGACTAGCACTCATACTGAGCGCCTGACCAAGCTAAGCTCAGATATAGAACAGATCAAATCATTGTTACGACACGGCTTCCGTCTATCACCTGATGAATGATCTAACGCATAATCCAGGAAGAGCTACCAAGTGAACGAAGAATTTGTTGATCTACGGCGCGGACATCTAAACAGCGAGAGCTTCTGGCCGTCGTTTACCGACATCATGATGGTGGTAGTCATCATCTTCCTGCTCACTTCGATGCTACTGATGGTGAAGAACTGGGAACTGCTAGACCAGTTACGTAACAGCATGGCTGCGGAAGAACAGGCAGAGAAGATCATCCTCGACACCTCGCAGGAAAATGCCACTCTGGAAGAACAACTTGCACAGGCTCAGAACGAGATATCGATGCTGCGCATGCAGTTACTGCAGTCCGATGAGCAGGCCAGTCAGATGAACATGGCGCTGGAGAATAAAGAGCAGCAGATAGTTATCGTCCTGTCCGAAAACGAACAGTTGAAAAACTCACTCACCAGCAATGAAAACAAGATCGCCAGCTTAAGCTCCAGGATATCCGCACTGGAAGAAAACCTTTCACAGCTAAACATCGACGTCGAGCAGAAGCAGAAAGAGCTGGAAGAAGAACGCCAGAAGGTCATCATTATAACGCAGGAACGTGATTCACAGTCACGCAAGCTATCTACTCTGGAGGATGATTTCGGCTCACTCAAAGTCAAATATGACAAACTGATCAAGCCGGCGCGTACCACCAAGGGCAAGTATGTGGTCAGTGTTAACTATGAGCGCATCAAAGGCGAGGAACGAATCCGCTTCAAAGATTCCGGTGATAAAAATTATACTCTCGTTTCAGAAAAAGAGATGCACAGCAAGCTTGCAAAACTCAAGAAGCAGTACCCGAAAAAATTATATATAAAAATCGTCATCCCGAAAGAAAGCGGACTGACTTACAGCGAAGCATGGACATTCATGAGAGGATTATTGAATAAATATGATTATTATTACCAGGAGTAATCGCTATCAGGCCTGCTAATATTGGACTTCTCGGGTCCCATACAGCATGCCATGGCCTCATTTCGCTATATAGCCTCCTATAAACTATACTACGATAAAAGAAATCATCAGGGATGCGACCACGATCCATGATCGGAACGATCACATAAGTCAAAGAAATCAGTCCAGCTTGTAAGCACGATTATGACCAGATTGAGATTGTTAATACTATTATTCAGTACCTGTGCATATGCAGCAGGCGCGTCTGCGAATGAAGCAATATATCCGCTGGTCACCTATAAGTGTAATGAAGAGGCCGATATCATAACCCTGACCAACTCGATACTGAAGGGCAAAGAAGGCGCTTCCTATAAATACTCGGATGAAGATGGCACCTACTCACCATGGGACCTGGTCGAGATTGACCGCAGGACTGAACGCACCCGTATCGTAAGAACAAAAAAGATCGTCAAGACCTGTAAACTCAGCTCAGGCGAGTACACCATCACCATCGAGCCCCAGGTTTTCAGTAACAACCTCAGTGGCACCTGTGGCACATCGATCTCATCTGCCTTCACTGTAACCTTCGATGGCTTCGATATTCGCGAGCGCACCCCGTTTGAAGACTACTGCCGTGGCAACTCGCCAATCATCACACGTGTTACCATTTTCGGTAAAACCAGCGAAGTAAAGGTTAAACGCCTGCCTAGATATAAATTTTACTGATAGTGTCCCGTCGTATTCCTCTTGCTCCTGCAAGGAGGCGGTAGCTCTGATAGAGAGCACGAATCACTTTCTTCGCGACCAGTTTTGTCTGTTGTATCCCTACATTTTCCTGTTATCATAGCGCCTTGTTTTTTACGAAATTACTAACTGTCACCACACTCAAAACAGGTAAATACATGATGCGATTAAATATAAAAAATACTAGATTCAAGAGTTCGGCGCTGCTCACATTCATCTCCTTATTACTTGTATCATCCTGGTCTTTTGCTTACAACGGGCCTGCTAGAGCACCTGCCAAGACTCCATCATATACACCGACCGATCCTTCATATATCATCCATACAACACTGGAGAAGATAACCACCTTCAGCAGCAACTCGGACAAGATCAGCCCAGTTAAACTTCGTGGATTCATCGAAAACGAAATTATTCCGCATTTTGATTTTGACAACATGTCTCACTGGATAACTGGCCGTTATGCCCGCAATATGTCAGCCAAGGACAAGTCAGATTTCCAGAGAAACCTGCGTGAGACCTTCTTATCAAGCCTGTCGAAGCACCTCGGCAGCTTCGATGCGGAAAACACAAGAGTGAAATTCCTCAAGACACGCTATCGTGGCCGAGATGAATCTTTTGTCGGTACCAATATCTATCGCCCTGACACCTTGCCCGTGCGTCTGGATTTCCGTATGCGCCGTGATGGCGAGGACTGGAAGATCATCGATGTTAAGGCCAATGGCTCAAGTGCCGTACTCTACTATCGCCGCCACTTCATTGCTGAATTACGCGAGTTTGAAAGACAGAGTCGTCGTCCTTACTAGAACACTATTTCCCGTACAAACGCCCTGGTAGTGAACCTGTGCGAAATGACATGGTCTCCATAGAGTGGTATTTAAAACTCATGTCAGATCAGAATTAATTCGTAAATGAACAGTAACACTGAAATCAGCGATAACAGACCAAAACGGAAACGTGGCGGTCTGTTTGTTATTGCAGCTTTCATTATAGTGCTGGTTATTCTCAGCAAGCGAGAGCCGGTAGACACCATCAACTGCGATGCCAGAACCATTGCAAGCGAACCCGACGTAATCATGCTTGGTGCATGGTGGTGCACTTACTGTTATCAGGCGAAGCGATACTTTCAACAGAACGATATCCATTACTGCGAGTACGATATGGAAAATACCGTGGAAGGTAGACGTCTATACCAGGAGAGTGGCGGTGGCGCTGTTCCCATCATGTTCATCGGTGAATATCAGCTAAGTGGTTTTAGTGAACAGCAGATCGAGGCTGCATTAGCGTTACTTAAAAAATAATCATGCTTACCAAGTTACAGAATTTTTTTGAACAGTATCTCGGCAAAGAGAGCGAATCAACGATACCGCTGGAGCGCCGCCTGCAGATGGCCTCTGCAGCACTGATGGTAGAGATGCTTCATGTCGATGAACAGGTTACTACAGAAGAAGATGAAAAGTTACGGCAACTGTTGCTGCAGCGTTTCAAGCTTGATGCCAGTGAAATCGAGTCGCTCATCGATCTCGCACATAACGAAAAACACAATGCCACCGATTACTACCAGTTTACGTCTTTACTAAATACGCACTATTCACAACAGCAGAAAATAGACCTGGTCGAGGATCTATGGGAACTCGCCTATGCCGATCACCAGCTGGACAAGTATGAAGAGCATCTGTTAAGGCGGTTAGCAGAGTTATTGCATGTGCCGCACCAGGATTTCATCCGCACCAAACATAAAGTCTTAGAATCATAATTTTTAAGTACTTCACCTCGCGCAAGGATGTGGAGTCTTGAATGCAAAAACCGTGTCTGCGCGATAATATGCTTTCAATGCAAGGGACTCTCCGCACCCCACATATTATTGTACCGTTCAACCACCTCTCGAACTTCTTCCGGGTAACCGATCAGATCCATCTGCTGCTTGCCCTCTTTGAAGAACTGTCTCGCATCCTGTGGCAGGTTTTCTATCAACGCATCATATGCCTGTTCGATCAGCTCAGGCTGATGACTGCGTGTTGCCACGATACCGTAGTTGAGGTTCAACACCCGCCATGGACGCATCATATTGCTCTGTTCGATGTCGCGTCTGATATCATTGTCGCAGGCATCGATCACCTCTCTTATGACGGCAGCAAGATCAGCCAGCAGATGTGGCTCAGTGAGTTCATTTGCATAACCCGCCAGTGAATTAACCAGCATATCGATATGTGACAATTTACCACCATGGCGCGCCACCCATAATGATACAGGCACACTCAATCGTATCAGCTCGCGGTTTTGCTCTCCGGTTTTATTCTGCACGTAGGCTACCAAGCCCTCGAGCAGATCCAGCGTATATTGGCCTATCTTACTGATGTCCTTCTCTTCCAGTAGCCCCATGCTCTCTGCGCTCATATCGCTCTGCACAGAGCTATCCGCATCAGCTCTCGCCATAACATCTATCGCCTGATCCATCGCTGCCAGCAGCTCCCCTGGTGAATTCACACCCTGTTCATCATCACCCTTATCATCGATATACTCGGCAACAGCATTATGAAACAGGTCTCGAAAAGTATTGGCTTTGAATGAAAAATCCATCGTTTAGTCTCGATTCGCTACATTATTGCAGGCTATTATAAGTTAATATAAACAGTAATACATTCAACCTTGATTTAATACGATGAGATTACTACATACCATGCTCCGAGTTGGAAACCTGGAGCGATCAATAAAATTTTATACCGAGATTATGGGTATGGAGCTTCTGCGCCAGAAAGACTACCCGGATGGCAAATTTACCCTCGCATTTCTGGGCTATGGAGACGAGAAGCACAATACCGCACTGGAGCTTACCTATAACTGGGATACAGACAGCTATGATCTGGGCAAAGGCTTTGGCCACCTCGCCATCGAAGTCGATGATGTGTACTCGGCAGCAGAGAAGATACGCACCCAGGGAGGTAAGATTATCCGTGAACCGGGACCGATGAACGCGGGTACTACACTGCTGGCTTTCGTCGCAGACCCGGATGGATATGAGATCGAACTGCTCCAGCCAAAACCTTGATCTTGGTCACAGACAACGCTGATAGATGAAACCTGAACTGATAGAAACAACAGGTATGATGGATGACCTGCTTGAACGACTAAACGATGTAACATTGATCGCAGTTGATACCGAGTTTTTTCGCGAAACAACTTATTACCCGCAACTCGCCCTGGTACAGATAGCGACTGATTCGATCGTTGCCTGTATCGATCCGCTGGCATTCGATGCTAAAGACGCATTGAGGAAACTGTTACTCGATAACAGCATCACGAAGATCTTTCACTCCTGCTCACAGGACCTCGAAGTATTATTTTACTATCTCGGTGAGGCCCCAGCTGCCATCTATGACACTCAGATCGCCAATGCCCTGTTGACCGAACATCACCAGATCGGCTACGCGTCACTGGTAGAAAAGGAACTGGGCACCTTGCTGGATAAATCACAGACAAGGACCAACTGGCTACAGCGGCCATTGACCGAGAAGCAGTTACAGTATGCCGGCGATGATGTGTTATACCTGTATCGGTTACAGCATCTGCTCGACGAGAAACTGCAGCAACTGGGAAGAAAAAACTGGTTTGATGAAGAATCAGCAAAACTTCTGGATGGCAATGACAACTTTCAGCTGGCGCAAGAAAATCTCTGGAGACGTGTCAAGGGCACGACCAGGTTAAACCGAAAACAGCTGGCCATCGTACAGGCCATCGCCACATGGCGTGAAACACTGGCACAGAAGAGAGACCGAACACGGCGCAGGATATTGGCAGACGAGATCATGATCAGTCTCGCGGTGACTCCACCTGAGGATATAGACAGCATCGACAGCTTCATCGAGCGCAGGTACAGATTAGATAACGAAGAAAAGCGACAGTTATTTGACGTGATCACCACATCACGACAGACTCCCAGGGAGCAATGTCCAGACAATCAGTTCAACAGCCTGGATAACGAACAGAAGTCGACACTGAAAAAACTGCAGCAGATAGTCAACAAAAAAGCTGAAGAGCTGGGTATCTCGCCAGCCATGCTGGGCTCGAGGAAAGAGCTGGAGCAATTGATCCTGTCTCACAGCAAAGCAGCTGTTACAGGCCTGAGTTTAATGCAGGGCTGGAGGCTACGATGTATCGGCCAGCAACTGATCGATAACATGAAATAATCGTTGTTTTGCAGCATTAACAGTATTACTATTGATAACAAGCCCCATTTTTGCTTGAAAGTCTATATAAAACAAGCCATTATACAGACCATCAATTCACGCAAAATAACTAACAAAAATTCGGCCAGAACAGGCTCGACAATAACACAGTGATACACGATGAGGAGTCAGCATGCATAGTCAAATCAACAAACTTTTTAAAGTCATATTTCTATCTGCAATAGCTCTGTTCAGCCTGAACAGCTACGCCGAGAACTCGAAAGAGTTTGGTGATTACGTCGTGCATTACAATGCATTCAGAAGTGATACGATATCACCCGAAGTGGCAAAACAGCATGGTCTGGCACGGGCCAACAACCGGGTGCTCATCAATATCGCGCTACTGAAAAAGGTCCTGAACACCACCGGCAAGCCTACTGCTGCCAAGGTCAGTGGCCATGCCAGCAACCTGACGGGCCAGCTAAAACAGCTTGAATTCAAAGAGATTACAGAAGGCAACGCCATCTATTATCTTGCTGAAACAAAGATCAGCGACGGTGAATTCCTGAAATTTGACCTGAAAATCATACCTGAAGGTGAAACACGCGCTGCCAGATTACAGTTCGACAAGCGATTCTTTACCTACTAGGGTTACTGCAAAGAATCAGGTATAAAAAAGCCAGTTATCCTGGCTTTTTTTGATGATGACAGGCTGTCGCTAACAACACTCTATCAATGTATCTGTTCTGGAAAATCTTTCTCATGCGGCATATTAGTTTCAACAACCTGTTTACCGATCAGCACGATGTAACCATGGTGACGTTCTCCATAATCCAACGATTGATCATCACTGTATTCAAAGCTGTATAAACGACAGATCTGAACATAACCGCCAGGCCCCCTCCTCAGCCAACTGCGCTGCCTGGTCACCGTTGCATCGAGCAACTGCAGACCAGCAAGATCACACTTCTTTTTACACACCAGAAATGCGATCTCATTGCTCCGCTGGGTATCCCACCAGTACCAAAAAGCGGCTAAAATCAAAATTATTAACAGTAAATCTTCCATCTTCACATATTACTTACTCACAATGATTTCATCGTACATGAATTTCCGATAAAATCACCCGTTAAACACGAAAATTAAAAATCCTGAAAATTAATCAATGAGAAATATTATGCCTGCCGATTCGGACTCCAACGCTCGCCCTACTTCATACAGTTACGAAGATCTGCTGACATGTAGCCGCGGCGAACTGTTTGGTCCTGGTAACGCGCAACTGCCTGCGCCTAACATGCTGATGATGGATCGTATTACACACATCTCAGAGACCGGTGGCGCTTTTGGTAAAGGCGAGATCAAAGCGGAGCTCGATATAAAACCTGAGCTATGGTTCTTTAAGTGCCATTTCGAAAATGACCCAGTCATGCCGGGCTGTCTTGGCCTCGACGCCATGTGGCAACTGGTCGGTTTCACACTCGGCTGGAGAGGCCATCCAGGCCGGGGACGCGCTTTAGGTGTTGGCGAAGTCAAATTCACAGGGCAGGTACTACCGACAGGTAAACTGGTCCAGTATCAGATCGATATAAAACGCGTTATCGCACGCGGACTGGTAATGGGTATTGCCGAAGGCTCTATGTCGATCGATGGCCGTGAGATCTACACAGCAAAAAATTTACGTGTTGGCCTATTCACCTCAACAGAAGATTTTTAAGGTATTGTAATGAAACGAGTCGTAATTTCTGGAATTGGAATAGTCTCATGTCTCGGCAATGATAAGCATGTCGTACTGGACTCACTGCAACAGGGTCGTTCTGGTATTAAATTCAATCAACAGTATGCTGATATCGGTATGCGCAGTAATGTCGCCGGCAGTGTCGATATAAATATCGATGATTTTATCGATAGAAAAGTAAAACGTTTCATGGGCGATGCTGCTGCTTTTTCATATATCGCAATGCAGCAGGCGATCGATGACGCAAAACTGGATGACAGCCTGGTCTCCAATATCCGTACCGGGATCGTCATGGGTTCTGGCGGCGCTTCCTCAGCCAACCAGGTAGAAGCTGCCGATATCCTCAGAGAAAAAGGTATCCGCCGAGTCGGCCCATACATGGTTCCCCGCACCATGGCCAGTACCGTTTCCGCCTGCCTGGCTACGCCATTCCAGATCAAGGGTGTCAACTACTCCATCAGCTCGGCCTGCGCTACCAGCACGCACTGTATCGGAAACGCCTACGAACTGATCCAGATGGGTAAACAGGACATCGTCTTCGCTGGTGGCGGCGAAGAAGAGCACTGGTCGCTGAGCATGCTGTTCGATGCCATGGGTGCACTGTCGACCAAATACAACGAGACGCCGGAAAAAGCCTCGCGCACTTATGATGCTGACCGTGATGGCTTTGTCATCGCCGGCGGTGGCGCCTGTGTCGTCGTTGAAGAGCTTGAACACGCTCTCAAACGCGGTGCGCCTATCTATGCTGAGATCGTCGGCTATGGTGCCACCTCTGACGGTGTCGACATGGTAGCGCCTTCCGGCGAAGGCGCTATACGCTGCATGCAGATGGCGACTCAGGGTATCGAAGAAAACCTGGATTACATCAATTCCCATGGTACCAGCACCCCGGTAGGCGACACCAAGGAACTTTATGCGATCAGAGAAACATTTGGTGACAGCGTACCGCCGATCAGTTCAAGCAAATCGCTGGCCGGACATTCACTGGGAGCATCCGGCGCACAGGAAGCGATCTACACCATGCTGATGATGCAGAACAACTTTATCCAGGCTTCTGCCAATATCGAAAACATCGATGAGAATGCAGCAGATATGCCCATCGTGACCCAACGGATGGATGATGTCGATATCAACCTCGCCATGTCCAACAACTTCGGTTTCGGTGGCACCAACGCTTGCCTGGTGATGAAAAAATTTAAAGAATAATTAGTGACTTACATGAACTTTGTTATTCTGGTGCTACACTTGTAATTACTATAAAAATAACCAAATACCATACAGCAGGCTCATGAATAGTTTACTTACAAAAAAATCTATAAGGTTCAATCACTTAGAACTGGATAACGTGAACAGGAAAGGCATAACTGCTCCGCTGATTGCTGCCGTCTTTATCTCCGTATTTTCGACCGCTGCCCTGGCCAATCGTCCCGCCATGGATGATGGATCAGCGACAGTCAACACCATGAAGCAGGTCGAGACACAACCCGAACAGGGCGGAATACAAAACCGTCCAGAAGCAGATGCACCTTCTGCTGTCGAAGTTATGATGCAACGCCAGTCCCAGCAGAGCACCTACACTCGCCAGAGTGGCGACGTGATTCAGTTGCCGCCAAAAGAGATGCAGCCAGGCGAAACCATCAAGATCAAGCTGCTCGATTACCCTCGTCGCGGCACCAGCATGGACAAAGTCCAGCAGGAATTTGGTCAGCCGATGGCAATGTCACAAGCCGTAGGTAAACCACCGATAACACACTGGACCTACAACGACCGTGTCGTCTACTTTGAATACTCCACCGTATTACATGTGGTAGCTCGCTAGACGCTCACACGATCAAGCGAGAGCATTTGCCGCACACCCCATCATCAGCTAACAAAGTATTCCAGCCGGCTAGCTCTACTGAGCTAGCCGACAGTCCTCTACAACAGTTGCACAGCCAGCTGCTGGATGATGCAGCTGTAGAACTTTATGTTAAACGCGATGATCTCATCCATCCCCAGTTTGGTGGCAACAAATGGCGTAAACTGAAATATAACCTGATCCATGCCCGTGAGAAACAGTACGATACCCTGTTAACATTTGGCGGCGCCTGGTCCAATCATATATATGCGACTGCTGCAGCTGCCAGGCATTTCGGCTTCAACAGCATCGGCATGATCCGTGGTGAAGAACATACACCACTCAATACCACCTTAAGCTTTGCCAAAAGTTGCGGCATGCAGCTACATTACGTGGATCGAGCCCGGTACAGGCAAAAACACCAGCCAGAATACCTAAAAAAAATAAAGCAGGAATTTGGTGATGTCTACCTGCTGCCAGAAGGCGGCAGCAACGAGCTTGCATTAAAAGGCTGTGAAGAGATCATCCACGAGATAAATGATGAAAGTGGACAAAAGTTTGATGTCATATGCTGCGCCAGTGGCACAGGAGCAACACTGGCTGGACTGGCGAATGCCATCACCGACAGTCAGTTGGCGATCGGCTTTTCAGCCCTCAAGGGGGGTGCTTTTCTTTCCCATGAGGTCATAAAATACCTGAACAGCTCAGGCCTTGGTGCATCAACAGACAGGTCGAAAAAAAACTGGCAGATCGAACAGGACTTCCATTTCGGCGGTTACGCAAAGATAGATGAGGAATTGCTCAGTTTTATGAAACAGTTTCAGGCACAGTATGGATTTGAACTTGATGCCGTATATACCGGCAAGATGTTTTTTGGCCTATTTCATCTTATAGAAAGCGGGTATTTCAAACCCGGTACTATCATCATAGCCATACATAGTGGTGGACTACAGGGCAACAAAGGGTTTAATCTTTAGTCTTGTTCTGGTTTATATATTGAATAAAAAAATCATATGCAGACACAGTGCCCACATTGCGCAACACGATTCCGCGTAACTGAAAGCCAGGTTAATACCGCAGACGGTTATGTACGCTGCAGCGTCTGTAAGGAAGTTTTCAATGCGATCGAAGTTGCTGAACAGGACGAACGACAGCACACCTTGCTCGCTCAGGACCTTGCCGCAGACAGTATCGATACCACTGATGATACCGCCTTAGCTGAGCAACAACGATCCAGCGATGCTGAGCTAGAAGACCATATTAAAGAAACTGCAACTGAAGCAGAGCCAGGGGCAGTCGCTTTCGATAAAATAACTGCAAGCGATGAGCAGCATAAAGATAGTTATGACTTTTTTGACGAAGAATCAAATGAGTCACTGCCGCACGTTGTCCCGGAGAAATATAAAGACGCACATGACTCTGACTCTCCCGCATTATTGTCAAGTTTATTATGGGGCGCGGGCACCCTGTTATTAACGGCGACACTGCTCATCGAATATGCCTGGTTTAACCGCGACCAACTGAATCAGATCCCTCAATTAAGAGCCTGGTCAGAAATGATATGCCAGCAGATAGACTGCAGGAATATCTCTATGCGGGATCCCGCAAAGATAGAACTTATCTCGAGAAATGTTTATTCACACCCCAATGAAAAAGGCGCATTGATGGTAAACGTCACTATGAAAAATCATGCCGAGTTCGCCCAACCCTACCCTGTTATGCAGATACATTTCTCTGATGTGCGTGGTGGCAGCGTCGCAGCACGTCGCTTTTTACCTGGTGAATATCTTCCCAAAGATATGCTTGCGGATACCACCGACTCGCAGCTGCTATTAGAACCCGAAACGAATATGACCTTTACCATGGAGATACAGGACCCAGGCAAGCATGCGATGACCTATGAATTCGATTTCCTGTGACATATCTGAGACTGTATACACAGTACAGATTTACCGATCTGCTGTTTTTAACTTTGAGAATCTGTAAAATACTTACCTGATGAGAATTGGCGAACACATACTTGAAAACCCTGTAATCCTGGCACCTATGGCCGGCGTCACTGACCGGCCGTTCAGAAACCTCTGCTACCAGCTGGGCGCAGACCTCTGCATCTCAGAGATGGTAACCGCTGAAAAACACCTGTGGAACTCACGGAAGACACAGCTGAGACTGAACCATCAGGGTGAAGAAGGCATCCGCAGTGTCCAGATCGCTGGCACCGATCCTGCGAAACTGGCCGCTGCTGCACAATTCAACGTCGATAACGGTGCCGAGATCATCGATATCAATATGGGCTGTCCGGCGAAAAAGGTCTGTAACGTACAAGCCGGTTCTGCGTTGCTAAAAGATGAGCCTTTGGTGCAACGAATCCTCAGTAGCGTCGTAGGCGCGGTAGATGTTCCGGTAACTCTGAAAATACGAACCGGTTGGGATGAAGACAACAAGAATGCTGTCAATATCGCCCGTATAGCAGAACATAACGGTGTCCGGGCGATTGCTGTCCATGGCCGCACACGCGCTGATGCATACCGCGGCGACGCTGAATATGAAACCATTGCCGCTGTAAAAGCTGCCATTGCTATACCTGTTATCGCCAATGGCGACATAAACAGCCCGCAGAAAGCCAAACAGGTATTAGCTAAGACAAAGGCGGATGGCCTGATGATCGGGCGAGCGGCACAGGGAAACCCCTGGATTTTCCAGCAGATAAAGCACTATCTGAACGAAGGCTATCTAGCATCAAAACCAGGGCATGCTGAAACCAGCAGAATATTGACTGGCCATCTTGAAAATTTATATGACTTTTATGGCGAACTCTCTGGTGTACGTATCGCACGCAAGCACATAGGATGGTATATTAAGGCAGCATCGATCATCGATCAGCAGGCTGCTGAATTGTTCAGACAGGAAGTAAACCAGGTAGAAGATGCAAATACCCAAGTTGAACTGGTTAGCGAATTTTTTAACTTACAACGTCCCCCTTTAGCGGCATGAACAGCATGAGCGATCAAGATTTTCAAGCGACCACAGCAGACATGAACCATACCGGTGAAAATCAGACACAGGAAATATCACAACTCAGTCACGCGGTAAAACACTCGATACGCCGCTATCTCTTCGAGCTCGAAGGCACACAACCAAATGACATGTACGATCTTGTTTTACGGCAGATCGAACAACCGTTATTTGAAGCGATCCTGGAGCATACCAAGGGTAATCAGTCACGGGCGGCCGAGATGCTGGGGCTCAATCGCGGTACCCTGCGTAAGAAGTTGCGCAGTTATAATTTACATAAATAGCCAGTCACTATATAGAGCGCTTACTCTGACGCGCCATCATTTTTCATCTTATTCTCGAAGTATTTTCACCTTTCGGTAAATACTCACTTCACTGTTTTAGTGTTTGGCATTGACTATGTGCTTTTTGTCAGGCATTGCGCGTCACTCCCGCGGGTGAGATATTTTCTGTAGGAACGGATTGTAATCCATGATTTCTTTTAGACGCTACTTAGCTATTAGGTTTTGGTGTTTAGCATTTACTTGTTTCTTTTATTTAAGCATTGCGGTATTCGCACCGCGGGCGAGGCACTTTTTTTCTGCAGCCAAAAAAAGTACCCAAAAAAGGCCGTCGCTACGCCATGCGCCCCGTAAAGTGCACGGAGTTCCCATTGGTATGTCACCGCTATCATGCTGTGAAAAAACTCGCCCACATTGAAAAACATGTACGCTCAGACAGTTTTCACAGAAAGCCCATGCTAGCGGTGACATACCAATGGCTTGGCTGATGCGAAGCAGTGTCAAAAGAAAAAAGCTAATAACTAAAAACAAAAAAAGACATAAAGAAGAAATGGGAGGGTTTAGAAAGACACCGTTTTTGACGTTGACCTACAATCCACCTTAGCAAGCCATTGAGGCAGTGCTATTATCATGGGCTTTCTGAGCCAGTTGTCTGAGTGTTGCTTACGAGTTCTGGTGCAGCATGGTAATGGCACTGTCTCAATGGGTACCCCTGTGTCTTTTACAGGGGCGTAGCTGACGTGGCGGCCTTTTCTGGGTACTCTTTTGGGCTGTTGCAAAAGAGTACCTCGCCCGCGGTGCGAATACCGCAAACCCTAAATAAATCAAAATCGTAAATGCTAGCAATAAAAAATACTCATGGGGGCAATACACGTGCACAGGTAACATCAAAGAGAGATGGCGGATTATAATCCGCTCCTACTGTGCGAGAACCACAAAGCCTGGCTTAATAAACCAACAGTAAATATTAACAGCAGCCCACAAAAGTATCGAAAAAACCTCCTCAAAGTGACATAAAACGCCACTCTCAGTTATAATTCGCACCTCCCAAAAATACTCAACAGGCTAAGTTATGACCGACGCAACCCAGCGCCCAGTACGACGTGCACTTATCAGTGTTTCAGATAAAACCGGCATCATCGATTTTGCCAGATCACTGCATTCTCAAGGCGTAGAGATCCTTTCCACCGGCGGTACCGCAAAGATGCTCATCGAAGAGATGATACCGGTCATGGAAGTATCCAAACATACCGGTTTTCCAGAGATAATGGACGGTCGCGTGAAGACGCTGCATCCGAAGATCCATGGCGGCATCCTGGGTCGTCGCGGCATCGATGATGGCGTGATGAAAGACAATGACATCGCACCCATCGACCTGGTTGTCGTCAACCTGTACCCATTCGAAGCGACGGTAGCCAAAGAAGGCTGCTCACTGGAAGACGCCATCGAAAACATCGATATCGGTGGCCCGGCCATGGTGCGTGCAACGGCGAAAAATCACGCCTATGTCAGCATCATCGTCGATCCGGCAGATTACCAGCGCGTGCTCGAAGAACTGAACAGTAATCAAGGCACGGTCAGCGATGCAACACGCTTTGACCTTGCAGTTAGAGCCTTCGAACACACCTCTAACTATGACGGCATGATCGCCAATTACCTGGGCCGGATTAAAGAAGACGGCGCTATGGATGAGCTGCCACGTACCATCAACCTGCAGTTTAACAAGATACAGGAAATGCGATACGGCGAAAATCCGCATCAGCATGCTGCCTTCTACAGCGAGAAAGAGCCTGCCGAAGCCAGCATCGCCACCGCTAAGCAGCTTCAGGGCAAAGAACTTTCATTCAACAATATCGGTGACACTGATGCCGCACTGGAATGCGTCAAGCAATTTGAAGAGCCTGCCTGTGTCATCGTGAAGCATGCAAATCCATGCGGTGTATCTGTCAGCGATAATATTCTGGACGCCTATAACAAGGCCTACAGTACTGATCCGGAGTCTGCTTTTGGTGGCATCATCGCGTTCAATCGTGAGCTCGATGGTGATACGGCCAAAGCTATCGTCGAACGCCAGTTCGTCGAAGTAATCATTGCTCCCGCTGTTTCCAGTGAAGCAGTAAACGCTGTCGCAGAAAAGAAAAATGTTCGACTGCTGGAGTGCGGCCAGTGGCACGACGCAGCTCCGCGCCTGGACTACAAACGTGTAAATGGCGGATTACTGGTTCAGGATGCCGATCTGCTGTTATTTAATGAAATGAAAGTGGTCAGCGAACGCCAGCCATCTGAACAGGAAATGAACGATCTGCTGTTCAGCTGGAAAGTAGCCAAATATGTCAAATCTAACGCCATCGTATACGGTAAAAACGATATGACCATCGGTGTAGGCGCAGGCCAGATGAGCCGCATCAACAGCGCGCGCATCGCAGGCATTAAAGCGGAGCATGCAAACCTTGAAGTTGCCGGCTCGGTGATGGCTTCTGATGCATTCTTCCCTTTTCGTGATGGTATCGATGCAGCACATGACGCAGGTATAGTCGCCGTCATTCAGCCTGGTGGATCAATGCGGGATGAAGAGGTGATCGCAGCTGCCAATGAGTTTGGCATGGCCATGGTCTTTACCGGGATGCGCCATTTCCGCCACTGATGAGCGTGATTTCAAATAAGACAGGGTCTAAGCAGGGTGTTGATTTTTAAAGAAAATCGTCTAAATCCCGTAAAAATTATGTTATAAAGTGTCTCATGGAAGAGAAGCGTCTCGAAGAAAACAGGCATTTACGTGAGCAGCTGGACAAACTGCTTAATGAGGCGCGCCGTAATGAACAAACACAGAGTACGTTTGATGACTTCTCCTTATCCGTGGTTGCAGCACAGGGACCCAAGGAATTGTTCAGCCTCCTGCTCGATGAGCAGAAAAAATTTCGTATCGATGAGATACGGCTCTGCCTGGTCGATCGCTTCCATGAAGTCGAACGCCTGCTCACAGAGAGCTATCAGAATAGCTACCCAGGCCTAAGCTTTATCGATACAGAAACCAGCAAACTGCTGATCTCGGATATACCTGACCGCCCTGTACTCGGCACTCGGATCATCACTAAATATGACTGGCTGATCAACATCGATGAGACCAGCATGTATAAATCAGCTGCCCTGCTGCCATTAAAACGGGGTAGCGAGATCATCGGTATACAGCTATTACTCAGCAAGGATGAGGCACGTTATAACCACTCATATGGCACCACCTTCCTGCAAAAACTGGGCGCCATGATCGCCATCTCGATCGAAAACTGCATCAACCGCCAACGTACCCTAGAACTCGGCTACCAGGACGGCTTGACCAATGCATATAATCGCCGCTATTTCGACGAGCGACTAAAACATGAGGTTGACCGCTGCTCACGGAAGAAATATGACCTGGTATGCTTATTTATCGATGTTGATTTTTTCAAACAGATCAACGACAAGCACGGGCACCAGGTCGGCGATGCCGTACTGGTCCGGCTGGTCGCACTGATGCGGGAACAGGTACGGTCAAGTGATATCGTCGCACGTTATGGTGGAGAAGAGTTTGCCATCATCTTGCCCGAGACCGGCATACAACTTGCACATGAAGTCGCTGAGCGCATACGCAGCCAGGTAGAGAGGCAGAAGCTGATCTTCGATGATGATACCCTGGGGATTACCGTATCCATAGGTCTGGCTTCACTGAGCCAGATAAAATTTCAAATGGCTAAAGATGAAACAGGCCAGACAACAGATATGCCTGAAAGCCTTGACCAAATGCTACTGAAGAAAGCTGATGAAGCGCTCTACCAGGCCAAGCAAACTGGCAGGAACCAGGTGGTTATTCAGAAGATGGCCTGTTGATCTGCAACCTGGCGACAACTGCCGCTAACAGGCTGTTATAAATCACTCTGTAGTTTTATCACATTGTCTGCTGTCACATAACTACGAGCATTCAGTTTCCAGTTTTCTTCTGCCATTTCAGTGTTAGTCACTTCAAAGTACCAGACACCTTGTGAGATAGGCTCATCGAGATAACCGATATACTGATCACCCATACCATGATTCAAGGTGATACTGATATCACTGTTGGCACGAGTCGCATGATGAAAGTTTAACAGCAGCGAAGCCGGAAAATCATCAATTAAACCTTTATCAAACCGTACATTGATCACTTTGCTGTCGCTTTCGAACTGTATAACGGCACTCAGGTTGAGTTCTGTGGCTTTCTTATCCAGGGTAATCACATCGTTGATTGCCAGCCCCTGTTTGTAATAGTCATCAGCGACCAGTCCATCATCAGTATTGATCGCCAGCGATATCATAATGACACCCATGATGACAGCAGAAAACGGTATCGATATCATCATCCATACCAGCGGGTAACTGTGCCACGGTTTCTTCAGCTCACTTGATTGCATAATTTCCTGCATGACTCTATAAATTTTTATTTGAATGCTGGACCGAGGAAGCGCGCTTCTTCGACCACGCTTAACTCATCATAACCGATAGCTTTCAGAGTAAATGATATCTCGTTACTGCGTCGCTTCAGGTTGTATGAGTCCACCTGCACACGAACCGGCAACTCTATGACCTCACCACTCTGAACTTCTATACTATCAGAATCTTTCTTAAGTATTAAATCCGGTATACCTTCTGCCGTCAGAGTATAGCTGTGATCCTGTTTATCCATATTTAACAACTTGATGATATAAACGTTCTCTATCAGGCCTTCATTGGTCTCACGGTACAGGGTGTTCCTATCGCGTATCACATCCATACCGATAGGATTACGGTTGAGGATAGAATAGAAAGCGCCGACTGTGATACCGATCAAGATTAATCCATAGATGATCACGCGCGGCCGCAGGATATGTGTATGTTTACCGATCAAACTGTTTTCTGTGGTATATCGTATCAGGCCGGGCTGGTAACCCATCTTGTCCATAACATCATCACAGGCATCGATACAGGCGGCACAACCGATACATTCATACTGCAGACCATCACGTATATCGATACCCGTCGGACATACCTGCACACAGATGGTACAGTCGATGCAGTCACCCAGACCTGCTGCTACCTTATCGACAGTTTTCTTTCTGGGGCCCATAGGCAGACCACGTGACTCATCAAACGATATGATCATCGTATCATGGTCGAACATCGCACTCTGAAAACGTGCGTAAGGGCACATATAGAGGCATACCTGCTCTCTAAGCCAGCCAGCATTACCATAGGTAGCAAAGGCATAGAAATAAATCCAGAAGGTCTCCCATGGACCTGTATCAAAAGTAATGAAATTGACTGCTAGCTCGTGGATAGGCGAGAAATAGCCGACAAATGTCAGGCCGGTAAAAAGTGCAAATACGATCCAGATAATATGCTTGGTAGCTTTTATGCGATACTTTCGGAAAGAGTTTGGCGATTTGTCCAGCTTCATCTGCTGTGGTCGTGATCCCTCGACTTTCCGCTCTATCCACAGAAACGCCTCGGTCCATACCGTCTGCGGACAGGCATAACCGCACCATACACGACCGGCCAGTGCGGTAACAAAAAACAGACTGAGCGCAGCAACGATCAGTAATAATGCCAGGTAGAAAAAGTCCTGCGGCCAGAACACCATGTTTAGGATGTAGAATTTACGTTCAGGCAGATCGAATAGCACTGCCTGGCGTTCGTCCCATTGTAGCCAGGGGAGAATGTAATACAGGCCAAGTAAAGTCATCACACCCATGGTACGCAGGGCGGCAAACAGGCCATGCACTTCACGCGGATAGATCTTCTGCCGTTTAGCGTATAACGACTGCTCTACATCATCACTCGATTTAGTATCGTTAGCCTGAGAACTAACTTTTGATTCGTTATCAACCATTATTAGTTTATTACCTAATACTGTTATTTCTATATATTTAAAAGCACATGCGGCCAACATGCACTTCAATATAATTAAAATGTGATTTAGTGATTTACTAGCTAGCTAAAGAAATATTTCTTTAACTGACACTACCCGCTTCATCTGCAGGCTGACGTTTGGCCTCAGCTTCTTGCATTGCTTTATTTATTGCCTGGCATGGTTTCAGGAAGTAGCAGGTCGCCGCAGCGGTTGCCGCTCCAAAGAACCAGAAAACAAAAAAGCAGATTGAGTAGAAACCCAATCTGCTTATATCGTAATCGATAAATATTACGGCAGGATCAAATGCAGTAGTAAACAATATAGTAGCAATACCGGCCATGATAAAGGCCGGCCATAATATGGCAACCACTCTCTGTATTAAAGGTATCGCATTCATAGTGTTCATGTTACACCTGGACAGCATCTAAGTACAGATGCTGTCCAGATACATTTAACTAGTCAGATTTGTGCGACAGGCTGTATACGTAAGCTGTCAGGATATGCACTTTTGCCTTACCTAAAAACTCGCCATGAGCCGGCATTCGGCCGTTTCGTCCCTTGGCAAGAGTCTCTTTAATGGCACGAGGTGAACCACCATACAACCAGATATTGTTAGTCAGATTTGGTGCGCCCAGAGCCTGGTTACCGGTACCACCAGGCATATGACAGCCGACGCAGAACATATCATATTTAGCCTTACCAGCCTCAGCGGTTGCAGCATCGACTTCACGTCCGGCGATACTCATCACGTAAGTCGCAACCTGATCGATACCCTCTTCACCTAATTGAGCTTCCCACCCTGGCATTACGCCACTGCGACCATGCAACAGCGTTGCTTCGATCTGCTCAGGTGAGCCGCCATATAACCAGTCGTTATCACGCAGGTTAGGGAATCCGGTCGCACCGCGTGCATCGGAGCCATGACAGACAGCACAGTAGGTAACATAAAGACGTTCACCAGCTTTCATCGCTGCTTCGTCAGTAGCCAGTACAGCGACAGAGGTCTGTTGAAACTTCTCAAAGATAGGGCCAAATTCTTCATCAGCTGCTGCCACCTCGGCCTCATACTCACCCACTTCTGTCCAGCCGAGTATACCTTTGAATGATCCCATACCTGGATAGAGGATCAGATACCCGATAGAAAAGATCATAGTGATGTAGAACATCCACAACCACCAGCGTGGTAACGGGTTGTTCAATTCTTCCAGATTCTCGTCCCACACATGACCCGTGGGCACACCTTCTTCAGTCTCTGCTTTATTAGTTCCCATCAGCAGGTAGAACAGCCAGATGATGCCGCCACCTACGATTGCAATAATAAACCAACTCCAGAATTCGCTGGTAAAGTCAGACATAATAATTCCTCATAACCTAAGTTTTTTATTCTTTAACTCTGTTCAGATCCAGTGGCTGCACTACTTAGCACAAACCTCATCCATCACGGCGCTGTTCATCAGTCACCGCTTCGTCATCATCCAGCGCCATTCTTGCCGCCTTATCAAAGCTCTTCTTACGTTTACCGCTCCATGCCCAAATCACTACAGCGACAAAGAACACGAATGCGATAACGGTCCAGACAGATTGCAGTATTGATGTATCCACTAGATCAACCGATTAAACATTCAAGCACTAACGCGCCTGCTTCACATGCAGCCCTAATGACTGCAGGTAAGCGACTACTGCATCAAGCTCAGTCTTGCCTTCCAGCGCAGCGGGGGCTGCTTCGATCTCTGCATCCGAGTAAGGGTGGCCGATCATGACCAGCGCAGACATCTTGTCCTTGATCGCACTGCCATCCAGCGCATTGGTTTCAAGCCATGGATAAGCAGGCATGATTGACTCAGGCACTACATCACGCAGGTTAATCAGGTGAACACGGTGCCAGTCATCAGAATAACGACCGCCGACACGATGCAGGTC
>JABDRN010000029.1 GCA_013041745.1 Gammaproteobacteria bacterium | reverse complement strand
GCTGACGGCCTGTCAAGCGCCCCTGGTATGCAGGAAGAATCTTCATGGTCACGAGAATACTGGCATATGCACGTATACTCATCAGAGCAAATTAACCTGTTAATTGCCTATTCTGAAAAATTGTAAGGGCGACAATTACTCAATAGTCACAATGAGTATTTTAATGAAGAGAAAATCTGGCTTAAGTGCGTGTAACCGACTGGTTACACAAGAGAAAATTGGTAGCGGGGGCAGGATTTGAACCTACGACCTTCCCACGGTCCTATGACCATGAGCCCATCTACATGTCGGGCTCATAATCCGAAGCCCTATACAGCACTCCTGAACTACAAGCTCGATATAAATTTTGGTAGCGGGGGCAGGATTTGAACCTACGACCTTCGGGTTATGAGCCCGACGAGCTGCCAGACTGCTCCACCCCGCAACAACAAGTGGCGAATATTACGGAGTTACACTAATAAATGCAAGATGCTTATAGAAATTTACAGAAAATATTACTGTAAATCAGTGTATCGATGCCTGTTATTTGACCAATGCGGGAGCTATTGTCGGGACGCTGAGTTTTTCTATGTCATTGGGAGCGGAGCGTGGCAATCATATTTGGACGATTATATTGCTTATGAAGATTGCCACGCTCCGCTCGCAATGACGGTTAATATAATGATTTTCCCCGCGCCTCTGCGGTGAATATTCTACTTTTAAATATAGAAGCGCCGGTTTAACTGAAAACAGAGACACAGAGTGACATCAGTGCCGCCGGATAGAGACCCAGGGCCAGGATAGCGAGTCCATTGGTGCTCAGTGCTATCTGCATATCACGACCACACTCCAGCGGCTGATCCTCAACCGCATCATCGAAGTACATGATCTTGATGATACGCAGGTAATAGAAGATACCGATGATGGAGAAGAATACAGCGATCACGGCCATCCACACCAGTTCGACATCGACCACGGCTGTCAGCACCGCCAGTTTTGCCCAGAAACCGACCGTTGGTGGTACGCCGGCCATAGACAGCATCAATATCATCATGATGAAAGCGAACCAGGGGCTGCGCTGGTTGAGGCCGGCCAGATCAGTGATCTGATCAGCTTCAAATCCCTGCCGCGCCATCAACATGATGACACCGAAACCACCCAGCGACATCATCGCATAGGTGATGGTGTAGAACATCGCCGAAGAATAACCCTCAGCCGTGCCGGCGAGGATGCCAAGCAGGATAAAGCCAACGTGAGAGATGGTCGAATAGGCCAGCATGCGCTTGATGTTGCTCTGTGCGATAGCGATGATATTACCGACCGCCAGTGACAGCACAGATAATACGATGACCATCTGCTGCCAGTCAGCCTGCAGACCACCGAGGGCCTCTACCATCAAACGCATGATCATGGCAAAACCCGCCAGTTTTGGCGCCGTACCGATGAGTGCAGTCACCGCCGTCGGCGAGCCATGATAAACATCCGGCATCCACATATGGAAAGGTACCGCACCCAGTTTGAATGCCAGTGCGACGACAATAAATACCAGCGCGAAGACCATGCCGATATTCTGAGCACTATCAGCACCCTGTCCCGTTGTTGTCGCGATGACGGCGTGTGCGATCTCAGAGATCTGCAGGCTGCCGGACAGGCCATAGAGGATTGACATACCGTAGAGCAGCATGCCGGAGGCGATGGCACCTAGAATAAAATATTTCATGGCCGCTTCCGAAGCATTGCCATCATCACGGCTGAATGCCACCAGTGCATACAGGCAGAGCGATAACAGTTCCAGGCCCAGGTAGAGCATCAGCAGGTTGTTGGCAGACACCATCAACATCATGCCGACGATACTGAACAGCCCCAGCACATAGAATTCACCTTTGAAGATATTGCGTTGCTGCAGATATTCTCTGGAATATACAAATACGCCGAAGCTGATGATGACGATAAACATCTTCAGCGCATCGGCCATGGCATCCTGTACGAACAGATCATTAAATGCGAGGACACGTATCTCGGTCTGATTTCCCAGCAGCAGGACCAGCGTGATGATCAGCGAGAACTGGGTAAATATATAAGTGAGATTTCTTTTTTCCTGGGGCAGATAAACATCTACCAGCAGTACCAGACAGGCCATCGCCAGCAGAAATACTTCAGGCATTGCGATAGCTATATTCAGTGATTCAAATGTCATTCTCTTCTATCCAGTCGATTTTTCTAATCTATCTGCGACTATAGTTTCGCCATTAAAGCTTGGAGACAGAAACATGTTGCAGGAAGTTTTCTACAGTCGCGTGCATCACATCAGTCACAGGTGCGGGCCACAGACCCAGTACCAGCACAGCTATAGCCAGAACAGTCATGATGGCAAATTCGCGTGAGTTGACATCTTTCAAAGCACGCACACCATCGTTAGCGATCTCTCCGTAGAACACCCGCTTCACCATCCACAGGGTATAAGCCGCACCCAGGATCAGTGTCAACGCGCCGAGGAAGGCATACCAGAAATTAGCCTTGAAGCTGGCGATGATGACCATGAACTCACCGACGAAGCCGGAGGTACCGGGCAGACCTGCATTCGCCATTGCAAAGAACACCGCGAAAGCAGCAAATATCGGCATGGTATGCACCACACCGCCATAGGCGTCGATCTCACGGGTATGCATACGGTCATACAACACACCGATCATCAGGAACATGGCGCCTGAGATGAAACCATGAGAGATCATCTGGATCATCGCGCCTTCGACCGCCAGTGCGGCACCGGTGCCTTCGGTATTGGCCGGGTTCTCCCATATCTGGAACACGATGAACAGGCCAAGAGTAACAAACCCCATGTGCGCGATGGATGAATACGCCACCAGCTTCTTCATGTCTCGCTGCACCAGGGCGACGAATCCGATATAGACCACCGCGACCAGTGACATGAAGATGATCAACCAGTCCAGCGAATTGGCAGCATCCGGAGTGATCGGCATGCTGAAACGCAGGAAGCCGTATCCGCCGATCTTCAGCATGATCGCAGCCAGTATCACCGAACCACCGGTCGGCGCTTCCACGTGTGCGTCAGGCAGCCAGGTATGCACCGGCCACATCGGTACTTTCACCGCGAAAGCAGCGAGGAAGGCGAGGAAGATCAGAACCTGCTCGTCATGCGTCAGGCGCAGCGTATGCATATCCAGGATGGCAAAGCTGCCGCCGATGTAATACATATAGATCAATGCCACCAGCATGAACACCGAACCGATGAAGGTGTAAATAAAGAACTTGATGGTTGCGTATACCCGGCGTTCGCCACCCCAGACACCGATCAGGATGAACATCGGTACCAGCATCGCTTCCCAGAAGACATAGAAGAAAATAGCGTCCAGCGCGGCAAACACCGCGACCATCAGGCCTTCCATGATGAGGAAAGCGGCAAAGTACTGCGCCGGCCGCTTCTTGATCACTTCCCAGCCAGCCAGCACTACCAGGATAGTGGTAAAGGTAGTGAGGATGATCAGCGGCATCGAAAAACCGTCGACGCCAAAATGATAGTTGATATCGAAGGCCGGGATCCAGGCGGATTTCTCGACGAACTGCATCGCTGGAGTCGAAGAGTCAAAACCGGTATACAGACCCAGGCTCAATACGAAGGTCGCGATCGAGATGACCAGCGATAAAACCCGAACACCATTGGCATCACCCTTATCGCCCGAAAGCAGCACAGCCACGCCACCGAATATCGGTAACCAGACGATCAAGCTCAATAATGGTAAATCAGCAAACATGGGATTCCCTTAAAATCAGTGAAAAATGAAAAGTGAAAAATGAATAATTCTTCATATTTCCATGCTCGTTAATCGTATTTTTGTCATTATTCATTTTTCGTTATTCGTTATTCATTGCATCAAACAATAAGGCCGATAGCAAACAGCATAAGCACACCGATGATCATGGCAAACGCATAATGATAGAGCATGCCTGTTTGAAGCCTGCGAGTCACACCGGCAAACCAGCCCACCAGCCTGGCCGAGCCGTTGACCAGCAGACCATCGATAAATGTCACATCACCGACCTTCCATAGACGGTCACCCAGGGTGCGGCTACCACCGCCAAAGACGAAAGCATTGATATCATCCATGTAATATTTGTTATCCAGCAACCTGTAGATAAAGATGAAGCGATTCTTCATGTTTGTAGCAATATCTGGCTGCTTCATGTAGATAAACCATGCAGAGAAGACGCCTAGAGCAGCAAGATAGATCGCAGGCCCGGCAAACGCATGCTCGACGAATGCCCAGGCACCGTGGAAATGTTTGCCCACCTCGGCGAGGCCGGTATGGTTGTCTGCGATATAGACTGCGCTGCCGAAGTAATCACCGAACAGCATATCACCGATGGTGAAGCCACCGATAAAGACTGATGGAATCGCCAGCAAGATCAATGGCACAGTCACGACCCAGGGAGTTTCATGCAGATGTTCTCTGGTGTGCTGATCCATACGTTCTTCACCGTGGAACACCAGGAAGAACATACGGAATGTATAGAACGCGGTGATGAAGACACCCGAGAGTACCGCCATATAGGCGAATTCATGGCCCGGGATGTTCGAATGATGCACCGCCTCGATGATGGCGTCTTTCGAGAAGAAACCGGAGAATCCGGGGAAGCCGATCAATGCCAGCGAACCGACCAGCGAGGTCCAGTAAGTGATCGGCATATATTTTTTCAGACCGCCCATCTTGCGCATGTCCTGTTCATGATGCATGGCGATGATGACCGAACCGGCAGCGAGGAACAGCAGCGCTTTGAAGAAGGCATGCGTCATCAGGTGGAACACGGCCGCAGAGTATGCCGAGGCGCCCAGTGCCACCGTCATATAACCAAGCTGCGACAATGTCGAGTATGCAACAACCCGCTTGATGTCATTCTGCACGATACCGATGAGCCCCATGAGGAAGGCGGTAAGTGCACCGATGACGATGATGAAACTCAGCGCAGCATCGGACCATTCATACAGTGGTGACATGCGTGTCACCATGAAGATACCGGCAGTCACCATGGTTGCAGCATGGATCAGTGCAGAGATCGGCGTCGGGCCTTCCATAGAATCCGGCAGCCAGACATGTAACGGGATCTGTGCTGACTTACCCATGGCACCGACGAACAGCAGGATACAGATGACACTGATCACGCTCCATTCGGTGCCTGAGAAAATGCTCATGCTCTGCGATGATAACGATTCTGCTTTCGCGAACACATCATAGTAGTCGAGACTGCCGGTATACATGACAACGGCAGCGATACCGAGGATGAAACCGAAATCACCGACCCGGTTGACCAGGAATGCTTTCAGGTTTGCATATACTGCTGTCGGGCGAACGGACCAGAAGCCGATCAGCAGGTAGGAGACCAGGCCTACCGCTTCCCAGCCAAAGAACAGCTGCATGAAATTGTTAGCCATCACCAGCATCAGCATGGAAAAGGTAAACAGCGAGATGTAACTGAAGAAACGCTGGTATGCATTGGTGCCTGCCAGGCTCTCTTTCGGCCAGTTATGCAGATCATCCGCCATGTAGCCGATGGTATAGATATGCACCATCAGGGAGACACCGGTGACCACCGACATCATCATCACCGTCAGGTTATCGACCAGGAAACCGACTTCGAAGCGGATATTATCCGACACCATCCAGATATAGACAGAATCATTATAGGCTGCTGCACCATTGAAAACGTGATGGTTCAAGGCGACGAGTGACAGGATGAAAGAGATACCAACACCCAGGATGGTTACGCTATGCGCACCTTTACGGCCGATCTGTGCGCCAAAGAATCCGGCGATGATGGCGCCGAACAATGGTGCCAGTGGAATAGCTAAATATATATTTTCCATCATAGAGTCCCTCAGGCTTATCCTTTCAAGCTGTCGAGCTCTTCGACATCAATGGTTTTACGACTACGGAACAGGGTAACGAGGATGGCCAGACCGATGGCTGCTTCTGCCGCTGCCACGGTGAGGATGAAGAACACGAAAACCTGGCCTGACAGATCATTGAGAAAATACGAGAACGCCACGAAATTGATATTGGCAGCCAGCAGCATCAACTCGATGCACATCAGCAGGACCACGATATTTTTCCTGTTGAGGAAGATACCTGCAACACTGATAGCGAACAGGATTGCAGCCAGGGTCAGGTAACTGGTTAGACCGATCACGCTTGTATCCATCACTTGAGTACCTCGGCATCCGACTTGATAACTTTCAGGCGGTCGTCACGTTTCACTTTGATCTGTTTGCCCGGCGTCTGGTACTTGGTGGTCGGACGCCTGCGCAGTGTCAGAGTGATCGCAGCGATGATAGCCACCAGCAAGATCACGGCAGCGATCTCAAATGCCAGCACATAATCGGTATACAGGACCTCGCCCAAAGCTTCTGTATTACTGTAATCAGCCGCCTGCCTTACCGCATTATCCAGCGCCGCCGTGCCCATGACATCGGGGCCGACCGGGCCGACCACGTAGACCATGACCGCCAGCATCAATACCGCAAACACGATACCGACCGGCAGGTAAGAGACAAAGCCTTCACGCATCTTTGCGACATTGATATCGAGCATCATCACGACGAACAGGAACAGCACCATCACTGCACCGACATAGACCAGCACCAGTGTGATAGCCAGGAACTCCGCTTCCAGCATCAGCCATATCGCAGAACAACTGAAGAATGTCAGCACTAAAAATAATGCAGAATGCACCGGATTCCTGGATGCGACAACGCCGAGAGCAGAAGCTATTACCACGCCGGCAAATGCAAAAAATAAAAAATCTGTAATCATCATTATTCAGTTAATCCTATATCGCCCATTGCCGCACTAGCGGTAAGCTGCATCCGCCTGTTTATTGGCCGCAATCTCTGCTTCGTATTTATCGCCGATCTCCAGCAGTTTTTCTTTTGTCATCACCTGCTTACCATGTTCTTCAAAGTGATATTCAAAGATATGCGTCTCTACGATCGAATCGACCGGACAGGCCTCCTCGCAGAATCCGCAATAGATACATTTGAACAGATCGATATCGTAACGTGTGGTACGCCGGGTACCGTCTTCACGCTCTTCAGAATCGATGGTGATCGCCAGTGCCGGACACACCGCCTCGCATAGCTTGCAGGCGATACAGCGTTCTTCACCGTTGGCATAACGGCGCAGCGCATGCAGGCCACGAAAACGCGGTGACATCGGTGTTTTCTCTTCCGGGTACTGAACGGTGATCTTCGTCGCGAACAGGTACTTTCCGGTAACGCTCAAACCTTTCAACAGTTCGAAGAAGGTAAAGCTCTTAATAAAATGTTTTACTCTATTCATATCAGACTACACCGCCCATGGGCCGACTTCAGCGACCACCATCACAGCCTCGACAAACAGCCAGACGATGGTTACAGGAATGAATACTTTCCAGCCCAGACGCATGATCTGGTCATAACGATAACGCGGGAACGTCGCCCGGAACCAGAGGAAACAGAAAGCAAAAATACAGGCCTTGGCAAAGAACCAGAACAGGCTGGAAGCGCCGAGCCAGTGATCGGCACCGACAAAACCTTCAAAAGGTGATAGCCAGCCGCCGAGGAACATCAATGCGGTCAGCGCAGAGATCAGGATGATATTGGCATACTCAGCGAGGAAGAACACGGCAAACGCCATGCCCGAATATTCTACGTGGAAACCGGCGACGATCTCGGACTCGCCTTCGGCGACATCGAACGGTGCCCGGTTGGTCTCGGCGACACCGGAGATAAAGTAGACGAAGAACAACGGCAACAGCGGCCAGATATACCAGCTAGAGATACCACCGGCCTGGCCTTCGACGATATCACCCAGATTGAGGCTGCCGCTCGCCATCAGCACACCGACCAGGGCGAAACCCATGGCGATCTCATACGCCACGATCTGTGCGCCGACACGCAGCGAACTCAATATCGCATACTTGGAGTTGGATGCCCAGCCGGCGATGATGACACCGTAGACACCGATCGATGTCAGTGCCAGTACATACAGCAGGCCGGCATTGACGTCAGCGAGGACCATGCCGCGGTCAAACGGTATCACCGCCCAGGCAGCCAGCGCCGGCATGATAGACAATACCGGCGCGATCAGGAATAAAAACTTGTCTGACTTGGTCGGAATGATAACTTCCTTGAACAGCAGTTTCATGGCATCAGCGATGGGCTGCAACCAACCGCGCGGACCGACACGGTTAGGACCGATACGTATCTGCATGTAACCGATAATCTTGCGCTCGGCATAGGTGATATAGGCAACACATATCATCAGCGGCACGAGGATAAGAACGATCTTGCCGAGGATCAACAAAAAGGTTTGCCAGTCTGCCGGGAACCAGCTCCACATTTCGAGACCGGTCGCTAACAGGTTGTCTATCATCTCATTCATGCTCCCACTGCCTCTGAAGTCATGGCTTCGATGCTGACCGCTGCAAATGCTGAACCAAGCAGGTCGTTACCTTCGACCGCCATCGGGATCCAGGCCGAAGCATCCGGGATCGATTCATCGATGACCAGCGGCAGAACAACACTACTGTCGCCCTGCTTCACCGTGACCGTCGATGCTGCACTGACACCAAGCCGTTCTGCTTCTGCACTATTCAGTCGCACACATATAGATTGTGCATCGACCGTATTCTGTAGCGAAGCAGCGCGGCGCACTATGGCATCAGCCGCATACATCGGAACGTCCGAGGCACGTTGCAGGCCTTTCGTTGCATTGATCGCTACCTTCGCTGCGTTATCGATGGCATTGCTCAGCTCGATGGATTCACACGATGAGCGCACTTCATTCTTGATGTCTGCAGAAGACAGGTAATCAAAACCTTCGATACCGGTGAGGTTACCGAGAACGCGCAACACCTTCCATGCAGGGCGGGCACCGCCTTTCGCTTCGACCACACCCTTGAAGCTCTGCCAGAAACCTTCAGCATTGACATAGGTGCCCGAGGTTTCCATGAAGCACGCTGCCGGCAGCATGACATCGGCAACTCGTTTCAATGAAGCTGATTCATAAGCCGAAACGGAAACCACGAAGTCAGCATAATCCAGTGTTGCCATAAGCTGTTGTGCGTTAGCTGCATCAGTGTCAGGTTCGATATTTAACAGCAGACAGGCCGCCAGTTTCTCGCCCATCAACTCGGCGACATTCTTGCCGGTGATGACATCGTCTGTAGTTCCGCCTGCGCCACGATGCGGCACCGCCCCGGCCAACCAGGCACCAGCGGCATTGGCGCCGTCTGTCAGATAGCCAAAGCTGCTGCCGGTCTCTTTTGCGATGGCTTCAGCAAGAACGCGTAATGCCGAGAACTCTGTGTGCATGCCGGCGATGTTGCCGAGTATGACGGTTGCTGAATCAGCATCGTTTAACTGTTGTGCGATGGCTTCATGAGAAGCACCGGCCTGTGCTTTTGTAACAGCGTCAGCAATACTTGCTGGCGCTGAATTGCCGCTCAATTTGAAAACAGCGGCTGCGATAGCTGCCAGCTCGGCCACCATGTTCTGCTGAGCGACAGCAATATTGTTCGCTACGGCATAGTTGAAGTCATACAGACGCGGATTCAGGAAAGAGATCTGTGCGTTATTGTTGACTACAGCTTTACGCAGGCGCAGGTTAGCGATCGGCTGTTCTTTACGAACATTGGAACCGATCAGCAACGCTGCATCGAGTTTTTCCAGCTGCTCGATGTTCTGGCCCAGCCAGGGCATCACCGGTGCGCTCGCCTGGTCTGAAAAATCAGACTGACGTAAACGAAAATCGATATTACCGCTGCCCAGGCCACGCAGCAATTTCTGCGCAAGGTATTGCTCTTCCAGTGTCGAGTTTGCTGATACAAACGCTGCCATCTCTGCACTGACCGGTTCTGCTGCATCGGCATCTTCTGCCTCGACCGGTGCTTCACTGGCATCGTCCGCCTCGGTGTTTTCAGCAGCGGCCTTCTCAGCAACAAGTTGCTGTGCCTTGAGCTCAGCAGCGGCTTTCAATTTATCCGCCACCAGCTGCAGCGCTGAATCCCAGTCTGCAGCCTGCCATTCACCATCACGCTTGATCATCGGTGTCGTCAGCCGGTCTTCTGTATCGATACCTTCGTAGCTGAAACGGT
>JABDRN010000025.1 GCA_013041745.1 Gammaproteobacteria bacterium | reverse complement strand
CCACAACAGCTGATGCAGATATGTGACTGCATATGCCTGACAACCTATGAAGAGACTTTTGGCCTGGTACTGCCCGAGGCGATGCGTGCCGGCGTGGCTGTCATAGGCAGTGATAAAGGTGGCGTGCCGGAGATCATCGCCCACCAGAAAACCGGCCTGTTATTCGAGTCGGAGAATGCAGAGAGCCTGTATCAGCAGATCGCGCAACTGTATGACGACCCGGCGATGAAACAGCGGCTTGCCAGCGAGGGCAGGAAAAAAGCAGACAGCACGTTTGATAACGACCTGCATTTCGATAAACTGGAAAACATACTTTCGGATGTCATCAAAAAATGAGTGAAAAAATACTTGCCATACGAATCGGACGGGTCGGTGATACGGTGATGATGACTCCCGCACTGACCGCCTTACTACAGTATTATCCGGACGCAGAGATCACCCTGCTGCTTAGCCCGGTCGGCAAGCTATTACTCAAAGATTATCATCCGAACATTAAAGACATATGGACCTGGGACAGAAGCGGGATATTCAAGCCGATAGCAGACAAGAACAGGATTCTTCAAGACCTGAAGAAAGTGCAGTTCGACAAGATTATCTGCTTCGATACCAGCCCGCGTATCGCTGCCCTTTTCGACGGTGTAGATACCGACTTTCAGCAGTACAAGGGAAGCCGGGAGCTTAAACATTGCGCTAAGGCATACCTCGACTTTCTGGCTGAAGCCTGCAATAAACCAGCTGTTGAAGCCTACAACCATCTCCCGGTCGAACAGGATGCACGTCGAGAGGTTGATGAGGAACTGGCAAAACACAATATTTCCACCGATGATACTGTCTTGATGATCCATCCTACCTTCAGCGGTTACTCGCGCTTTGGCATCAGAAAAAGAAAAGCAAAATTACGCAAGCTATGGTCACCTGAGAACTACGGTGAACTGATCAAAAAGGTCACTGAGATACATACCGGTTCCGGCAGCGCTGTGAAAGTATTTATGGTTTTGTTACCCGATGAGCTGTCATTCGGAGAGAAGATTCTCCGGCACAGCGACAACCGGGCTTTATTGTTGAAGTCAGAATCAACCTTCGAACGTTACAAAGCGATGATACAGAGAGCCGACGTAATATTGACGCCAGACTCGGGACCGATGCACATGGCATCAGCACTTGGTACAAAAATAGTCGCTTTCTTCTCGATGAAAGACCCGGGTGACTGCGGACCCTATATGGACCCGGATAAATTCATCATCTTACGCTCAGAGAACACTGAGCAACCAGAAAGAGGCATCAATGCAATTGATGTCGATACGGTTTTTGATGCATGCTGTGAGCTGTTATCAAATAACGAACCGCATCATGATCTGGATATCACATGAACAACCCACAGAAAATTCTTGTGATAAGAAACGACAAGCTCGGTGATTTCATGCTCGCATGGCCATCATATGCCTTGATAAAAAAACAATATCCTGAAGCTGAGATCACTGCCCTTGTACCAGAATACACTGCGGTTATGGCTGAACAGTGTGAATGGATAGACGACATACTCATCGATGAAAAAGCCGATTCATTTATAAAAGATATCAGCCGACTATCAAAGAAGATAAAAGACAAAAAATTTGATGCGTCTATCTCGCTTTTCTCTGAGTCCAGAACCGCAATTTCCTTGTGGTTAGCAGGAATAAAAGTAAGAGTGGGGCCAGCCACAAAACTAGCACAACTGTTCCTGAACAGACGACTAAAACAGAAACGCTCCAGATCACTCAAACCTGAATATGAGTACAATATTGACCTGATCAGGTATTACATCCAGCTTAACAAGCACTCACCAGTTGACAATATATCACCGCCATATCTAAGCTTTGACCCAGACGAGATCAACACGCTTAGAGACAAGCTGATGTCGGACTGCAGCATTGCCAAGAATACCGCTATAATCCTGATTCATCCGGGTACTGGCGGCTCAGCCATCAATCTTACTCTGCAACACTATGCTAAACTCGCAAATTGCATTTCAGAAAGCCATAAGGTGTATTTTGTCATTACCGCAGGTCCTGGCGAAACTGAAACAGCTAAAAACTTATCAAAACTTATAAAATCAGATCATCATATTCAATTCTCAGAAGGAAGCATTGTCGATTTTTGCAAACTGATTAATATAGTAGACGTATATATTAGTGGCTCAACAGGCCCTTTACATATAGCAGGCGCGCTAAATATCCGCACGGTTGCTTTTTATCCGACAAAGAGATCTGCCACACAACTCAGATGGCAAACGGTAAATGATATAGATAAGAGGCTAGCGTTCAGTATAAATAAAAACGCTAATATTGAAGAGGTAGACATAGACATGATGGATGCCTGCTTGAATATTTGTAAAACATATCTCACAAAATACAGCTATTAATGCATTGCTGACACACGAAAACTTATTATTACTGACATGACCAACCTCAAAGAAATATTCAAGTCGACAGACCTGTATAAATCTCTACGCAAAGCAGAACAGGATGCAAGAAAACACATAAAATACCTGCGTCTAAAAAGCAGGCTCAATAAGGCCGATCCGGTATTTATCTTTCAGATGGGCAAGGTAGCTTCATCCTCGATCCATCATTCTCTAAAGAAGCAGTACCGCGGCCCAGTCGCACATGCACATCATATCGGCAGTAGTAACTGGGCATCTGAAGTATTTTACGATTGGTTCAAACAGGGTCGCAAAATAAAAGTGATAAGCCCGGTAAGAGATCCGATAGGATACAACATATCATCTTTTTTTCAGAACTTTGAAAATATAACTGGCACGCCTTTTTCACAGAGCAAGCATTCGACTGAAGAGCTGATCCAGCTGTTTTTAGATAAAAATGATCACGACAAACCATTAGAATGGTTTGATAAAAACATCAAGAAATACTTTAACATCGATATCTACGAAAGCCACTTTCCCGACGATGGTATAATGACATATCGCAAAGATAACGTCAGCTTGCTTGTTTTCAGGATCGACATAAGCGACTATGAAAAAGAACAGGCTATAAAGAAATTTCTAGACATGCCAGATTTTACCTTACACAACAGAAATATCAGCTCACAGAAACAATATCGTAATGACTATTCCGAGTTTAAAAGCCGTTTAAAGCTGCCAGCAAAGTACCTTGATAAAATGCGTAACTCAAAGTTCTTCAAGCAATTCTATCCCGGGGAATATATCGACGATACACTCTCGAAGTGGAAATAACACATCAAGACCCTGATATTCAATTAACATGTTTGGTAGCCTATTATGCGCATAAGTCTCATCATCGCCGTCTATAAAGACATCGAAGCTTTAAACCTGATAATCGAGGCTTTGAAAAAACAGGATTATCCTGATCTTGAGGTACTTGTCGCCGAGGATAATAATGATATAAAGATGGCTGAATACGTCAGATCGATTACCGACCTGGATGTAATACACACGACCCAGGAAGATTTAGGAATCAGAAAAGCCAGATCTCAAAACAATGCCATACTAAAAAGTACCGGCGAATACCTGATATTCATCGATGGCGACTGCATCCCATACACCACATTTATAAAAGCCCATTCAAAACTAGCTGAGAGAGGCTACGTCCTCAGTGGCAGACGCGTGAACCTTGGACCCGAGACCAGCAAAAAAATCCGCCAAAATATTATCAGCGCCAGCGACCTGGAACAGAATTATCTTTTTAAATCCATTAATCTCCTAAGAGACGATTCGACACATACAGCACAGGGTATATACTTCGAACCAGATGGCTGGTTCTATAAAAACACGATTGCCAAGAGAAAGAAAAGTAATCTTAATATACTCGGTTGTAATTTTTCATGCTACAGGAGCGATCTTATAGCAATCGATGGATTTGATGAGAGCTACGGAGAGACTGCGGTACCCGATGACACTGACCTGCAGTGGCGGCTTGAAGCATCTGGTCTCGAATTAAAAACATGCAAGCTGGCTGCAAACCAGTTCCACTTACACCACTCACGGCACCACCAGGTCAGCGATGTATCTGGCATGCTGGAAAAGATGCATCAGAGAAAGCATACCGGTAACTATCTCGCAGAGATCGGATTGAAGTCACATGATGATTACGAAACACTAGTAGCTCATAAAGAGAAGGACACTAAAAAAGACAAGAGTTCATGTGACGTTGCTGTCATATTGATAAACTATAACAGCAGCGAGTTTACTATCAAATGCATCGAATCGATCAAAGCCAATACTATAGAAGCACTAAATTACAAAATCGTTATCGTTGACAACGCATCTAATAGACATGATTTCCGTGAGCTGGAATCCTATATCTCATCCAATAACAATGATGACAGTATCAAACTGTACCGCAGCAAGATTAATCTTGGTTTTTCCACCGGTAACATGCTGGGCATACAGAATATAGATGCCGACTACTACTTCATACTCAACAATGACTGCATATTACAGAATGATTGCCTTGGTATATTACATAGATTTTGCGAAAAAAACGCTCATGTAGCTTTATGCTCTCCACAATTATTTGACATCGAAGGAAACCCGGTCTCCTGTATAGATTATTTCCCTTCCCTCAAAACAAAATTCTTTGGTTCTGGAATAAACAGCCTGTCGAACAGGAACTACACGCGTAGAAAAGAAAAATACGTTAACCCTGTACAGGTAGACGTCGTCAGTGGCAGCCAGATGTTCATCAGGACTGACTACTTTTTCGAGATAGGCGGGCTTGATACTATATTTTTTCTATATTGCGAAGAAGAAGATCTGGCACTTAGATTTAATAATGCAGGCTATAAGACATACCTCGTACCGCAAGCACGAAACTACCACCTTGGAAGCGGAAGCACTAAGAGTTCTCTAGCAATTAAAAAAGAGTTTTATATATCTTTTCTGTATTTCTATAGAAAACATTACGGCTTCCTAAAGTACTCTCTCCTAAAAATTCTTTTCACTATTAAGCTACTACGAAAATCATTTAAGGATAGAGATAACTTTAAACTGGGCATATTCGTATTGTCTGGCGCACACCTTAAACATAGCTTGAGACATCAGCAAAAAATTAATCGTGACTAAGTAGATCCAATAGCATTTGAATAAAATCATATCGAATATGAGTAAATCAAAAAGTATAAAGGCATGCCTCAAGGAATTGAGAAGTGATATTCGAACGTACTTTCTTTACAAAAAGAGCAGAACTCTCGTTCAACAGTTACAAGATATCTTCGCTGAACTATCTGACAGTATCCCCGTTCTGGTTATTTCATATAATAATGGCGTATACGTGGAGAACACATGCAGACAACTAAAAAAGTTCGGCATCAAGCCTGTTATCATCGATAACAATTCAACATGTAAGAAGACATTACAAATTCTCGATAACCTGGAAAAAAACGGGGATGCATACATAGCCAGGTCTAAGCACAACTTTGGACATGAAGTTGGCTTTATACAGCCGGTCTATGACACTTTACCAGAGGTATTTGCATACACCGATCCTGACCTGCAATATAATGAGAATTTACCTGAAAATTTTCTGGACATCCTGTCACAATTAACCGTTGATTACTCGGTTTTCAAAGCTGGCTTTGCATTAGACCTGAAGCCCGAAGATAAATTAAAAGATACCACTTACTACAGTTATCACAACAAGCCTATTCACTATAAAAGAACTCACACGATCAAGGAATTTGAATCGAAGCACTGGGATTTCCGATTACAGCACAGCGACCTTGAGATATATGCATCACGTATCGATACTACTTTTGCAGTGTATAGAAAACAGAATTACATCGGTGACTTCCATAGAGCAATCAGGGTGGCCGGAGACTTCAGTGCGTTACACCTGCCATGGTTCACCGGACTTGACCTGATGGATGATACCGATAGAGAAGCCTACAATAAAAAGAACAGATCATCGAACTGGACAAGATGACAAACATAAACAGACAGTACATCATTATGAGAATTAGACTTAGAGAAACATTAAACCAAACATATCACCGCATCCGGGGTTATCAGCAGGTAGCTATTAACGGGATAAAATATAAATGTGACCCATACCATCAGAAATTCTGGAATATAGTCAACGCAGGAAGATGGGAGCCCGAGACTTTTTACCATACTCGACAAATATCTCAGCAAGGATTCCGTCTACTGCGATATAGGCGCCTGGATTGGTCCCACTTTAATATTTGCAGCAAGAAAATGTAAACAGGCCTATTGCTTCGAGTCCGACACAATCGCTTACAGGTTCCTGCTCTGGAATATATCCCTTAACAACCTTAAAAATGTACTACCTAATAATATTGCCCTATCAGATAAGGACGGTATCGAAACGATTTCGAGCCTGGGCACAGAGCTTGGAGACAGCATGACAAGCCTGCTCGGTGACGATAACAGCGAATCGTTAAAAATTTTATGTATGAAATGGGATAACTGGAGAACACTTGTAAAGCCAGAAAAATTGATTCCATGAAGATCGATATCGAAGGTGCGGAATTCGACTTTATGCCTTCGATTAAAGGCTATCTGGAACAGGAGATGCCGATTGTTTATCTATCTCTACAAGCGCCATTTTTCGATGAGAAACTGCGAGAGGAGAAATTACAGATCATCGTTGACACCATGAGCATGTATGATCATTGTTACAACGAGAACCTTGAAGAGATCGATATCAGCTCTCTGACCTCTGGTGAAAACCAGACCAGCTTTTGTTCTTTCGTTTTCACTAACTAGGCTGCTACAAAAGCTATAACTGCGGTCAGGTAACAAGAGTGGTAAACACCAGTTTCTGCATATCAGCGTAAGCCGGTATCATCCCTGGTTTTTGATGCTGTTATCTTCAGATGGGCTGCGACTACTGTCAGATATACCAAAAAGACTGAAATAGCCGGAGACCGTAAAGTCCAGGACTCTGACAGCCCGAATATCGCATATGATGTCAATATCATAAACCAGACCAGGCGCCCTTCTTCTTCATTTTTATATTCTTCATAAAACAATAATCTTAACGGCATAATAATAATGACAAACAACAAGGCCGCCAAACCTACGATACCCAGGTCAGCTAATGATTGGAGATAAATATTATGTACGCTGTTGTGAACAGCTATCCCCCTATATTCGCCTTTATTATTCAATGCTATGATCTCATCATCGAAGTCGCCCGGACCTGAGCCCAACAACGGGTGCTGCTTCCACACATCGATAGCTATCTTCCACATTGCCAGTCGACCGCCTACAGATGACTTATAATTATCATCGTTATAGTAACCGTTTACTTCTGCTATCGCCTCATCTGTGCGTTGCTTTATCAACTCTCCGACTGGCGTAAGCAAGGTCAATCCGACTATCGCTATAATGACAAAAGCAAACGCTTTTGCATCCAGACGTTTCTCTTTAACGGCATAAAAAATTCCTATAAATAAATAAACAGGGAGCACCAACCAGACACCTCTTGCCTGAGACAGGACCGCCGCCGCTACGCCACATAACATCGATATCGAAATGATCAGCTGATATTCACGCTTGAGGTTTTTTGTTAACAACATCGATAACATGATGCCGACATTAAGCATCGCTAACTGGCCAAAAATGATATGGTGATAGTAGCCTTTTGCGGGAACGCTTGAATCGGCGAGGTAATGCTGCAGCGCGATAATAAATAGAAAGGGACCGGATATGATAGCGCCCAGATAGAGATAATTTAATAGCGATATCCTCTTATTAACCAGCAAAAAGAATACCGGGATGATCATGGCAAACCTTAGATAACGTTCGAGCACTTTAAAATATGTTCTAGCATCATCCACATTATAAAAGGAAAGAGCACAGGAAAAGGTATACAGTAACAACGCTGCCACAAACATTTTTTCTACACCGGAGAGTGTGAGATATGTTTTCTTCCAGTACCTGATTGTCGACAGGCTAAGCAAGAAAAGGACGGCGAACATGGTGCTCGATACATGACGTACGGATGTGCCCATCACCGCCAGCAGCAGTACGCTCATACCAATAGCGAAAACCATGGGTTCAGTTCTGACTTTATTTACGAATATTTCTATAGACTTCTTCATAATTGATTTTATATAGACAATCTGTGTGGCCTAGCGGACACACCCTCTCGAAGCAGGGACTGCAATCGAGGCGCAGATAATAAATATATTTATGTTCATCACTAGTCAATGGCGGCGTATACTCCGGTGTCGATGAACCATATATCACATTGATATCGACACCGACTGCGGCGGCGACATGCATCAGACCGGAATCATTGCTGACGACTGATCTCGCGCAGGCCAGTAGATCGATCGCTTCGACAAGCTGCGTCCTGCCGCACAGGTTATGGACATCGTTATCGGCAGCGATCATGTCACCCGCTGCTTTATCTTTATCAGAGCCCAGCACCCAGACCTGCCAGCCATCCTGCAACAGCTTCCCGGCGAGCTTTTTATAGTATTCTACCGGCCATTGCTTTGCCGGCCCGTACTCGGCACCCGGCATCATACATACTACCGGCCTTTCCAGATCCAGGCCTAGTGCACTCAATGATTGTGCCTGCTGTTCAGCATCGATACGTAACTTCGGAAATGGTATATCCGGAGGTGACTGCGCACCATCCGGCATCGCGTGTGCCACGTAACGCTGTACTGTCTGCTGCAGCACTTCCTTGTCCAGCCGCCTTCGGTCATTCAGCAGTCCATAGCGCATCTCACCGCTGTATCCAGTCCTCACCGGGACACCGGCAAAGTACGGAATCAGCGCCGACTTCCACGATCGCGGAATGACGATTGCATGCGTATACTTCCTCGACTTCAACCCAAGCCCCATCCGTCGCCGTTTAAAAAACGAAAATTCGCCATGACCTACATCGACCGCGATACCCTCACTTACTTCCGGCATACGTTTCAGGATCGGTAGTGACCATCGAGGCGCTATGACATCGATCAGGCAGTCAGGATAGAGCTTCTTCAGCGTGATGAACAGCGACTGCGCCATCACCATATCCCCTATCCATGAGGGACCAACGATCAGATAGCGGCGCTTTTCCTGGCTCATATATTTATTTAGTGTTAAGGCACTGGCTTATTTCATAAGCTCGTTAACGATGGCAACATTGTCCCGCAGGTGCTGTTTATTTATGGTACCGACGATCATGCTGCTGACACCAGGCTGGCCCAATATATGCCTGAACGCAGCTTCGACACCGGTGCCACCTGAGGCACTATCGGCATGCCCACTCTGCAGGCCTTTTTTTATTATTACTCCCTTGTTCAATTTTTCTGCCAATTCAAGGACCGGGCGTTCATCATCATATTCAAGGTTTGCGGTAGCCATCACCACATCACAGTGCTGTACTACCCAACTGCCACCTTCGACCGTCTTACTTGACATGCCATACGCTTTGATAAGCCCTTTGTTCTTGACTGACTCCAGGGCATCGAATACCGGCTCTCTGTTGATGATATCCATATCGTTACCATCTGAATGCACCAGCACCACGTCCAGTACATCACGTCTCAGCTTTCTCAGGCTCTGCTCGATACTGGCAACGGTATAGTCATACGAAAAATCAAAACGTGATTTGCCGTTCTCAAAGATCTCACCGACCTTGGTGACGATTACCCAGTCATGGTGATCAGGAAGTAACTCACCCAGACGCTGTTCGCTGCTGCCGTAGGCCGGTGCCGTATCGATGAAATTGATACCGAGAGATCGCGCGAGTTCGAAAAGCTCTACCACTGAGTCGTCATCAGGCAACTCAAAACCCGTCGGATATTTGACCTGCTGGTTACGGCCGATCTTGACTGTACCCAGACCCAGCACGCTGACATCGATACCCGTCGAACCCAGGGCACGTTTCTGCATCAGACATCGACCTCGGATGGTGGCAGCCAGCAGGGGTCTTCATCCCACGGCAGTTCAGCATACACCGGCGGCGCCCATTCAGGTAATGCCTGGTCAGTACTCTTCTCGACATTATCAGCTTGCAGCATATCAACCAGCTCATCAGCCAGTACCGGGGCCAGTGCCAGCTTGGTCGGCCAGGCCGTTATCACGTCACCGTGCTGTTCGATCGAAAACGTATCCGGCCTTGTCGTGCCTGGTTTCTTGATCTCGGCGCGATTGATCTCCAGCACACCCCACTCTGCGCCATTCAGATCGAGCCAGGGAATAAGCTCGCTCAGCTCTTTTTTTGCAGCCTTGACCAGCGCGATATCTGTTTTATTCACACCATCTTCTGCCAGTTGACCACCCATATACCAGACGACTTTGCCCTGTGCATCCCGGTGAGAGGTAATGGTGATCCTGGGGTTTACCGAGGCGCCCAGACAGTGCGCATAGATCATGTCATCCTGTACACCACGCATCACCACCATCTTCAATGGTCGCCGTTGCATCCTGGGCTGTTCGCTTTTGAACCGTGAGATCAACTCTTCGTTACCTTCGCCGGCATTGAAGATGATCTTTTTAAAATGAAAACGATAATCGACACCCTGTGACGAAGATACCTTGAGTTTATCGCCCTCATGGTGCAAAGTCTGCGGATCAATCATCAGGATCGTTTGCTTGCGCGGCTCTGCCAGTGCACGGATGACAGTCATGGTATTGAACACCGGCTCATCGAGACGATAGAACTGGCCTTTGAAATCTTTGTGCTGAAATATGGCTGGAAGCGACTTGCTGTCGAGTTCAGTAGAACGCGAGCGCATCACCTTACTGGCAAAGAAACCGGATATACGAGAGGTCAGGCTGGTCGTCGACCAGAGGTAATGAGCATCTGATAGCAGTTCTGCCTGTGAAAGATCAGGCTCACCGTTACCTTCGTAACAGTCACGCCAGCGAGACGGCATGTCAGCCACTGCCTCTGAAGAAGCCGTGAGCTTACCGGTGAGCGCGTACTTGGTACCACCGTGGATTATCCCCTGCGCGTAACGTGTCTGACCAGCCCCCAATGCCTGAGACTCGAGCAATACGGCTTTATAACCTGCCTTCTGCAGCACAGCCAGTGTCCATAATCCAGCGATACCACCGCCGAAGACTATGACATCGACCGAGACCTCGACCGGGGCATCGTTTAACGCATGATGGGATGTAGCACCGGTTTCTGTCATCTGTATATTCTCTGCCGGTTAATCTTTATCTTTGATGGATTCGATGATCCTGGTGGTAGAGATGCCGTCGACATAAGTCAGTACCATGACCTTGCCACCGGCTTCACGCACGCAATCTCCGCCGGGGATTATATCGGGATCATTATCACCACCTTTGACCAGGATATCGGGAGACAGGTCGCAGATCAGCCGTGTCGGCTCATCTTCCTCGAAAGCAACGACCCAGTCGACACAGCGAAGTGCGGCCAGCATACGCATCCGGTTCTCTACTTTGTTGACAGGCCTGTCCTCGCCTTTGAGGCGACGTACCGTCTCATCGACATTAACCGCTACCAGCAGGCGATCACCCAGCTCGCTGGCCTGTTCCAGGTAGGTCACATGGCCGGCGTGCAGGATATCGAAACAGCCATTGGTCATGACGATAGTCTCACCACGAGAACGACAGCGATCAAGCAATGGATAGAGCTCGGCTTCCTGCAGGATTCCATGTTCGGTATTGGATGAACTTTCCTCGATAGCGTGCTCCAGCTCGCTCAGACTGACGCTGGCGGTTCCGGATTTCGCCACCACCACGCCAGCAGCCAGGTTGGACAGGACCATGGCCCGCTCCAGTGTGACACCGGCTCCCAGTGCTGCCGCCAGTGTCGAGATAACCGTATCGCCAGCACCGGTAACATCGAACACCTCGCGCGCGTGCGTCGGCAGGTGCACGGGATCATAATCCTGCTGCATCAGGCTCATACCATGTTCGCTCCGCGTTACCAGCAGTGCTTCGATATCGAACTGTTCGGACAGCGCGTTGGCTTTTTCCACCAGGTCATCTTCTGATTCACAGCCACCGGCGACGGCTTCGAATTCTGACAGGTTTGGTGTGATCAGGCTGGCGCCGGTGTACTTTTCGAAGTCGTTGCCTTTTGGATCGACCAGCACGGGGATATTTTTTTCGTTACATAGTTCGATCAGGCGCCTGACATTTCGCAGGCTGCCCTTACCATAATCAGAGCAGACCACGATATTGTGACCATCGAGCTGCGCAGCAAAGGCTTTTTCCAGCTGAGACAGGTCCTTGCCGATAAAACCATCTTCAAAATCCAGCCGCATCAGCTGCTGGTGACGGCTCATCACGCGAAGTTTTGTTACCGTGGAATTTTCCGGCATGCGTACGAACTGAGGATTAACACCTATTTTCTGCAGCATGGCCTCCAGTACATTGGCCGCCTCATCATCACCGCACAGCCCCATGACGGTACATTGCGCACCGAGGGTAGCGATATTCAATGCCACATTACAGGCACCGCCGGCACGCTCTTCATTCTGGTTGACATGCACCACCGGCACCGGTGCTTCCGGTGAGATCCTTGAGGTGCCGCCATGCCAGTATCGGTCCAGCATCAGATCACCGACGACCAGGACCCTGGCATTTTCAAAAGAAGGGATGTGCATAGTCATAAGGGCAGCTACTCGAAATTATCGATCAATCGACGAGATGATATTCACATCCACAGTATGGGCACTTCGCGGAACCTGTCACCTCGACAGGGATATACACACGCGGGTGTGAATTCCACAGGCTGCTGCCCGGCATCGGACAGTGGATAGGCAGGATATCACGAGACACTTCATACACCATGGTATCGTTCGGTGTATCCAGATCTTCCTGTGTCGCAGTATTTGGATTAGGCATGCTCAGCTCCAGGGTTATACGTAATTTAACCAGTCCGGATGTATATCCAGACGGCCATGTACCAGGTCAAAGTACATGGTTTGTAACTTTTCAGTGACCGGTCCACGAGAACCGTTACCGATAGTGTTGTCATCGATCTCGCGTATCGGTGTCACCTCTGCCGCTGAGCCGGTGAAGAACACCTCGTCAGCATCATACAGCTGTTCGATCTTCATCGTCGTCTCGACGACTTCGTAACCCTGCTCTTTCGCCAGCGTGATGATGGTATTACGGGTAATACCGTTGAGTGAGGCCACCAGCGTCGGCGTATACAAAACACCGTCTTTCACCATAAAGATGTTTTCACCGCTGCCCTCGGCGACGTTGCCCTTGCTATCGAGTAACAGTGCTTCATCATAACCTTTATTCAGCGCTTCATCGAGCGCCAGCATGGAGTTGATGTAGTTACCGTTTGCCTTGGCGAGATACATGCTGGGATGCGAGTCATTTTTCACGAAGGTAGACTTGCGAATACGTATACCGTTCTGCAGTGCTTCCTGTCCGAGGTAAGCACCCCACTCCCAGGCCGCGACCATGACATGAACTTTCAAGTTATCGGCACGCAGCCCCATACCTTCAGAGCCATAGAAACACATCGGGCGAACATAGGCTGATTCAAGGTTATTATCTCGTACCGCGGCGAGTTGCGCCTGGTTCAAGGTGTCTTTATCGAACGGTATAGTCATGTTCATGATCTTTGCAGATTCGAACAGACGATCGGTGTGCGCATCGAGCCGAAAGATCGCGGTACCTTTCTCAGCTTTATATGCACGCAGACCTTCGAATACACCCATACCATAATGCAATGTATGCGTTAATACATGGATCTTGGCATCACGCCAGTCAACCATCTTACCGTCAAACCAGATTACGCCATCTCTATCGGCCATGGTTTGCATATGTATCTCCCACTATATCTTTCAATTCAAATAAAATTATTCTGTTATTACAGCCTCAGGCATCAATCGCTGCCACGTCGAGATCACCTTATCGCGATGCTCGGCAACTGCGCTGAGATCCGCTTCGCAGTCAAGGTTCTGCCAGTTTTTCAGCTTGCGGAAGTAGCGATAAGCATCGGCGATACGCTCTGCTTCTGCTACCTCATACCAGCCGACCGCGCTAAGCTCTCTGATCAATTCCAGCGTTGCAGTATGCTTTATACACTCTGCATGCTGATGTGCATAAAGTAACACACCTGCCTGCGTCATAAACTCTATATCGACCAGCCCGCCAGCATCCTGTTTGAGGTCAAAATCCAGCGAGCTGTTCGCCAGGTGCAGACGCATCTTCTCACGCATATCGGCCACTTCTTGCAGCAGGGTTTGCTCATCTCTTTGCAGCCTGAGAACCGAACTGCGGATTCTATCAAATTCCTGCTCTATCAGCGCGTTTCCTGTAACAAATCTTGCCCTTATTAATGCCTGATGCTCCCAGGTCCAGGCTTTCTCATGCTGATAACTCTCAAATGCGGAAATACTGCTGACCATCAGCCCGGACTGACCGTCTGGCCGCAGGCGGGTATCGACCTCATACAGGATTCCGGAATAGGTACGAGTGTTCATAAGATGGATCACCCGCTGTGCGACACGGGCAAAGAAACTCTGGTTATCGATACATTTTTCGCCACTGGTATATTGTTTTTCGCCACTGCTGTTATGCAGGAAGATAACATCCAGATCCGAGCCATAACCCAGTTCGTTACCGCCCATCTTGCCATAAGCCACCACCGACATGGCCGGTTTGAAATGCTCACCATCGATGATACAGCCCGGTTCACCATATCTTTCCACCATCGCCTTCCAGGATAACGCCAATATCTTCTGCAGCAGGATATCGGCCAGCTCGGTCAGGTAATCTGACACTGTCTCTACCGGTTCAGCATAGAACACATCGAGCATCGCCACGGTAAATACCATCTGTCTTTTAAATTGCCGCAGACGGTCCATCAGCTGTTCGAGATCTGCCTCATGGCTCTCATCATCACTGTCGATACGCGCCAGCTCGAGTGCCAGCAGCTTCTCGACATCATGCTGCTGACGGAATGCTTCTGCGGTACTCATCAGGCTGTCGAGCAGGATCGGGTACTTGATCAGGCGCTCGGTAAACCATTCACTGGCTGAACACAGGGTCAGCATCTGCAGTTGTACCGCGGGGTACTCGTTGAGCAGGCTGATATAGACTTTACGGCCAGCCAGCGCCTGGATGATGCGGCAGACACGGTCGAGCAGCCTGGCCTGATCGGGATAATCAGCGATCTTCAACAACAGCGACTGCATCAACTGGGTCAACAGGCGCGCGCTATCGTCAGCCAGGTGTTTCACCCTAGAGCGCGAACGCAGATGCACCAGCAGATCGATGATCTCACCGATATCACTATAACCTGCGGTTTCAAGATACTGAGCAAGGCCGGCTTTAACTTCATCAGCCGCATCCAGCTCAGACCAGAACAGGGTGAATGGCGTGACTTCGGTTTCCTGCTCCTCATTTTCATTGGCGATCAGGTGCTGGAAGACATGATCAACCGATTCCTGGTGGAATGCCAGCTGCTGCTGCAACTGCTCCCAGTTTTCAAACTGCATGGCGAGACACAGGCGGATCTGTGATGCCTCATCTTCCGGCAGAGTGTGCGTCTGCATATCACGCTGCATCTGCAAACGGTTCTCCAGCTTACGCAGAAACCAGTAAGCCTGGACCAGCTGCTCCACTTCGCTGTTCTGCAGGTAGCTCTTTTCCCCCAGCAGAGTCAGCACCCTGATCAGGCTGCGCTGACGCAACTCCGGCTCTCGACCGGCACGGATAAGCTGCAGGGTCTGGCCGATAAACTCGATCTCACGGATCCCTCCCGGACCCAGTTTTATGTTGTTCTCCATGCCCTTGCTCTTCATCTGCGCATTGATCATCGCCTTCATCTCGCGGATAGACTCGAGCATACTGAAATCGAGATAGCGGCGATAGACAAACGGTGTCAGCATAGACTGCAGCTGTTGCTTATCCTCCTCACGGCCAGTGATCAGGCGGGCCTTGATCATGGCGTAACGTTCCCAGTCACGGCCCTGTAACTGGTAATATTGTTCGACGCCGGAAAAGCTCATCGCCATCGGCCCGCTCTGGCCAAAAGGACGCAGGCGTATATCTACCCGGTAGACAAAGCCGTCCGCCGTCACTTCATCCAGCACCTTGACCAGGTTGCGGATCACTTTTACGTAGAACTCATAATGCGAGGTGTGACGCCTGCCTGTGGTTTCACCGTCATCGGGGAAGGTAAAGATCAGGTCGATATCTGAAGAGAAGTTGAGCTCACCGCCACCCATCTTACCCATGGCGTAGACCAGCAGCGACTGTTCGTTACCATCAGCATCCAGAGGCATGCCGAACACCTCGGCCTGCTGCTTTTCAAGATAATGCAATGTTTCTGCAACGATTGCTTCAGAAAAGTCGGTGAGTTCCTGCAGGATCAGCGCTACCTCAGCAAGCCCGTTCAGGTCACGCCAGGCGATACGCAACATCTCTTTCTGGCGCAGTAACCGTAGACAGGACATCAACCGGCCCTGGTCTGTTACGCTATCACCATCCAGCTCAGCGATGACCCCGGCAACCATCTTCCGGTAAGCCTTCAGGTCACGTGCAGAGTCAAAGCCTTCCGCCTGCAAAGCATAGTAAATATCGGGATATCGGATGCAGTTTCGCGCGACAAAGTCACTACAGGCCCAGGTATAACCCAGCTGCGACAATGGCAGCCCCTGGTCTGCGGCTATTTCTTTATGTTCACAGGAGCCACACCAGTCCGCCCAGTAATTGCCTAGCAGTGAGTGCAATGACTGTGGCACACGGGCTAGAAGTTCGGTCGGCATTTGGGCATCGTTGCTCATGGTGGATAAATCTTGGATCAATTGCTAACAGGCCAGGCAGCGTTGTAATGCGTGATCACTGAAACAATCAATAATCCTGCAACTGCAACAGCGCTGACATATCACGATCCGCTCCTACGGCTACTTTACCAACTGTAGGAGCGGATTGTAATCCGCGACAGGGGTCTAGCTG
>JABDRN010000132.1 GCA_013041745.1 Gammaproteobacteria bacterium | reverse complement strand
ATCTCTTTGTGTAACTTGCTCATTGCGTTGAATTAAGGGAAAATACGCGCCTTTCAATGACCACCGGCATGGCGATTTACAGGCTACTTGGGGTGCCTTAGTCATTGATTTCTAAAGAATTTTTGTCGCTTCGCGAGTGTTGTTTTGCACTTGTTGTGGCGGCGCTTTCAGTTACAAAAACTTAATCGGAGAGCAATATGCCTTCACGTAAAGACCTCGCAAACGCCGTTCGTGCCTTGAGTATGGATGCTGTTCAAAAAGCAAATTCAGGCCACCCTGGAGCACCTATGGGTATGGCGGATATCGCTGAAGTATTGTGGAACGACAACATGAACCACAATCCAGCTAATCCAGACTGGAGCAACCGTGATCGTTTCATCCTGTCGAACGGCCATGGTTCTATGCTGATCTATTCACTATTACACCTGACTGGTTACGATCTGACGATAGACGATCTGAAGAACTTCCGTCAGCTGCACTCCAGGACTCCGGGTCACCCTGAGTACGGTTATGCACCAGGTGTTGAAACCACGACCGGCCCATTAGGCCAGGGTATCACCAACGGTGTCGGTATGGCGATTGCTGAAAAAGCTTTGGCTGGCCAGTTCAACCAGAAAGGCCACGACATCGTCGACCACCACACATACGTATTCCTGGGTGATGGCTGTATGATGGAAGGTATCTCTCACGAGGCATGTTCGCTGGCCGGCACTCTGGGTCTTGGCAAGCTGATCGCGTTCTGGGATGACAACGGCATCTCGATCGATGGCCACGTCGATGGCTGGTTTACAGATAATACACCGAAGCGTTTCGAGGCATATGGCTGGCACGTGATTCCTGCTGTCGATGGCCATGATCCTGAAGCGATCGCAAAAGCCCTTGAAATGGCCAAGGCGATGACGGATAAGCCGACCATGATCTGTTGCAAGACGACTATCGGTTTCGGTTCACCGAACAAAGCTGGCAGCCATGCATGTCACGGTGCGCCTCTGGGTGAAGAAGAGATCAACCTGACCAAAGCGGCTCTGGGCTGGGATCATGATGCATTTGAAGTGCCTGCTGATATCTACCATGGTTGGGATGCGAAAGAAAAAGGTGCGAAAGCTGAAGCGGCATGGAACGAGAAGTTCGCTGCTTATAAAGCTGAGTACCCTGAGCTGGCTGCTGAATATGAGCGTCGTATGGCAGGTGACCTGCCAGCAGACTGGGCTGAAACATCAGCTGCTTACATCGCGTCTGTCAATGAAGAAGCGAAAAGCCCGGCAACACGCCAAGCTTCATTAGCGTCTATCGAAGCATATTCACCGATGCTGCCTGAGCTGTTCGGTGGTTCCGCTGACCTGGGTTGTTCTAACCTGACTGAATGGTCTGGTTACAAGCCGATGGATGCCAACGAAGTATCAAACTATGTACGTTACGGCGTACGTGAGTTCGGCATGTCAGCCATCATGAACGGTATCTCGCTGCACGGCGGTCTGATCCCGTTTGGTGCAACATTCCTGATGTTCTCAGAATATGCACGAAACGCACTGCGCATGGCTGCACTGATGAAGATCCGCAGCCTGTTCGTCTACACTCATGACTCTATCGGTCTGGGTGAAGACGGTCCTACGCACCAACCTGTCGAGCAGATCCCTACATTGCGTATGATTCCTAATATGTCGGTATGGCGTCCATGTGATGCGGTCGAGTCTGCCGTGAGCTGGCAGCAGGGTATCGAGCGTAAAGAAGGTCCTTCTTGCCTGATCTTCTCTCGCCAGGGTCTGCCTCACCAGGAACGCACTGATGCGCAGATCGCTGATATCGTTAAAGGCGGTTATATCCTGAAAGACTGTGACGGTGAGCCTGAAGCAGTCATCATTGCCACCGGTTCTGAAGTAGCGCTGGCAGTGGAAGCGTCTAATTCATTGACTGCGGCTGGTAAGAAAGTCCGCGTGGTTTCAATGCCATCTGTCGATGCATTTGAATCTCAGGAAGACGATTACCGTGCATCAGTCCTGGGCAGTGGTATCCCAACGGTTGCTGTCGAAGCAGCTGTTACTAGTGGCTGGTACAAGTACGCTGATGCAGTTGTCGGTATCGACCGCTTCGGTGAATCTGCACCTGCAGGTCAGCTGTTTGAAGAATTTGGCTTCACAGTGGAGAATGTTGTGAAAGCTGTCGAGTCTGTAATGTAAGGTTCTTGATAAGAATTAAATTTTAATTATTAAAAATATAGTGGAGAAATAATCATGACTATTAAAGTCGGTATTAACGGTTTTGGCCGTATCGGTCGTATGGCTTTTCGCGCGATCTCAAAAGATTTTCCTGAAATCGAAGTAGTAGGTATCAATGACCTGCTGGACGCTGATTACCTGGCGTATATGCTGAAGTATGACTCAGTGCACGGTAACTTCGACGGTGACATTGCTGTAGATGGCAATAACCTGGTGGTTAATGGCAAGACTATCCGTCTGACTGCAGAGCGCAACCCTGCTGACCTGAAATGGGGTGACATCAATGCTGACCTCGTTATCGAATGTACCGGTTTCTTCCTGACTGAAGAGAGCTGCCAGGCACACATCGATGCCGGCGCCAAGAAAGTTGTTCAGTCTGCTCCATCTAAAGATGGCACACCGATGTTCGTATACGGTGTTAACCACAATGAATACGCTGGTCAGGCAATCGTATCTGCTGCTTCCTGTACTACTAACTGTCTGGCACCTGTTGCTAAAGTTATCAATGACAAGTGGGGCATCAAGCGTGGCCTGATGACGACTGTTCATGCTGCAACTGCTACACAGAAAACGGTTGACGGTCCTTCTATGAAAGACTGGCGCGGTGGCCGTGGTATCCTGGAAAATATCATCCCGTCTTCGACTGGCGCTGCTAAAGCGGTTGGTGTGGTACTGCCTGAGCTGAACGGCAAGCTGACTGGTATGGCTTTCCGTGTACCAACTTCAGACGTATCTGTTGTTGACCTGACTGTCGAGCTGGACAAAGAAGCTTCATACGAAGACATCTGTGCTGAGCTGAAAGCGGCTTCAGAATCTGGCGACATCAGCAAGACCCTGGGTTACACAGACGAGAAAGTGGTTTCTACAGACTTCCGCGGTTGTGGTTTCTCTTCGATCTTCGACTCAGAAGCTGGTATCGCTCTTGACGGTACATTCGTGAAGCTGGTTTCATGGTACGACAACGAGTACGGTTACACATGTAACATGCTTCGTTTCGTCGAGCACGTCTCCAAGTAAGGATCTTTTGTCCTCTGGCGGCGTTGCCGGAGAATTTTGAATACTCACGTACTGATGTACGCTCCGTGTTCAAAATCCCCCGGCGCCTTGCCAGCGAACAAAATCTCCTCATTTAATATATGAGATAGACAAGATTCAGCCCGGTTGGTTTTCATTAACCGGGCTGGTGTCTTTAAACAACACTGTAAGTGTTGTTTGTTAAGAGCTGCTTTTGAGCAAACATTTTTAACAAACAATATTTAAATTATTTTTGGAGTTTTATCATGTCTTTTATCAAACTGACTGATCTTGACCTGGCCGGTAAGCGCGTTCTTATCCGTGCTGACCTTAACGTTCCTGTAAAAGATGGCAAAGTAACATCTGATGCCCGTATCACGGCATCTATGCCGACCATCGAGCACTGCATGAATGCAGGTGCATCTGTGATGGTGATGTCACACCGTGGGCGTCCTGAAGAAGGTAAGGCCGACGAAGAAAATTCGATGCAGCCGATCGCTGAAGATCTGTCAGCAAAACTTGGCAAAGAAGTTCGCCTGGTAAAAGATTATCTCGATAATGCACCTGACGTTGCTGCCGGTGAAGTCGTTCTGCTGGAAAACGTCCGTTTCAATGCTGGCGAGAAGAAAGATGACGAAGCTTTATCTAAAAAATACGCGGCACTTTGTGATGTCTTCGTAATGGACGCATTCGGTACCGCGCACCGTGCACAGGCTTCGACACATGGCGCGGGTAAGTTTGCACCGCTGGCATGTGCCGGCATCCTGCTTTCTGGCGAGCTGGACAGCCTGGAAAAAGCACTGGCAAACCCAGCGCGTCCGATGGTCGCTATCGTCGGCGGTTCTAAAGTTTCAACCAAACTGACCGTACTGGAAGCACTGTCTGAAAAAGTTGACCAGCTGGTCGTTGGCGGCGGCATCGCTAACACCTTCCTCAAAGCGATGGGCCACAATGTCGGTAAGTCTCTGTGTGAGAATGACCTGGTCGATACAGCAAAAGCGCTGGTCGAAAAGATGGAAAAACGCGGTGCGGTTATTCCGATCGCAACTGACGTGGTCTGTGGTAAAGAATTTGCCGAAGGTGCAGAAGCGACATTAAAGGCTGCCGGTGATGTCGAAGATGACGATATGATCTTTGATATCGGCCCCGATTCGGCAAAGGAGCTGGCTGATATCATAATGCATGCCGGCACTATTGTATGGAATGGCCCGGTAGGCGTATTTGAATTTGACCAGTTCGGTGAAGGTACCAGGACTGTGTCCATGGCCATTGCTGAGAGCCCGGGGTTCAGCCTTGCTGGTGGCGGCGACACCATCGCGGCGATCCAGAAATATGATATCTATGACAAGGTTTCATACATCTCTACCGCTGGTGGTGCGTTCCTCGAGTATCTCGAAGGCAAGACATTACCTGCCGTTGCCATGCTGGAAGAGTTTGCGGCTAAACAAAAGTAAAGGATAACGGGACTGCTGAAAAGTAAGTTCCGTTTTTCTCTTAGAGGAAAATAATTACAGCGATGCGCAGAACAAAGATTGTTGCGACATTAGGGCCGGGTTCAAGCTCATCTGAAATCATCACGGAGATGATACTCGCAGGTGTCGATGTTTTTCGTCTGAATTTTTCTCATGGTACGCATGAGGAGCAGAAGCATCGCGCTGACCTGGTAAGGCAGTGCAGTGAGAGCGTGGGGCGCATCGTCGGCATCCTGGCTGATCTGCAAGGGCCAAAGATCCGCACCCACAAGTTCAAGGATGGACGTGTTCAACTGATCCGTGGTGAAACATTTATCCTGGATGCTTCGCTGGGCAAGGACGAAGGTACGCAGGAGCGTGTCGGTCTTACCTACAAAGACCTGCCGAAGGATGTTGAACATGGTGATATCCTGCTGCTCGATGATGGCCGTGTAGAGCTGGAAGTCGATGAAGTGGTCGGTGATGAGATCCGTTGTAAAGTCATCTATACCTGTGAGCTATCGAATAATAAAGGCATCAATCTGAAAGGTGGCGGCCTGTCTGCATTGGCGTTGACCGATAAGGATAAAGAGGATCTCAAGGCTGCTGCTGCGATGGATGTCGATTATGTGGCGCTATCTTTTGCCCGCACCGCTGCGGATGTCGAGCAGTGCCGTGAACTGGTCAGGGCAGAAGGCAGTGATGCCGGTATCGTCACCAAGGTGGAACGCGCCGAAGCGATCGAGAATATCGACGAGATCATCGAGGCATCAGATGTCATCATGGTGGCGCGTGGTGATCTTGGCGTCGAGATGGGTGATGCAGAACTGCCAGCGCTACAGAAGAGTTTGATCAAAAAAGCGCGCGCGATGAACAAGGTCGTCATCACCGCGACGCAGATGATGGAATCGATGATCGAAAACCCGATCCCGACGCGGGCGGAAGTGTTCGATGTCGCTAACTCGGTGCTCGATGGCACCGATGCAGTGATGCTCTCCGGCGAAACAGCGGTTGGCAAGTATCCCGAAAAAACGGTGATGGCGATGGGGCGTATATGTGAGCATGCCGAGTTGCAGCGAGTAGCAATGACCTCGGATCATCGTGTAGACCTTGTTTTTGGTAGGGTTGATGAGGCCATCGCAATGGCTACAATGTACACCGCGAATCACCTGAAGATGAATGCGATCGCTTCGTTGACTGAATCAGGTGCCACCGTGTTATGGATGTCACGTATAAGTTCCGGCATCCCGATCTATGCATTGACCTCGAGCCCGAGGACATTGAGTAGAGTGACTTTATACCGTGGTGTTTATCCGGTACGTACAGACTTTGCTAATATGACAGCGGAAGATGTGACGCTCGCTGTGATTGATCTACTGAAAAGTAAAGATATCGTCGAAAGCGGTGATCGCATAATACTCACTCGGGGAGATATGTTGGGCGATCAAGGTGGTAGTAATATAATGAAGATAGTAAGTGTGCATTAGTATCAAGCACGATATTGAACTAAGAATTTATAATTTTTAAAATAGTAATATTTTTATAGGAGAGCTCAAATGGCTTTAATTTCACTGAGACAATTACTGGACCATGCTGCTGAAAACGATTACGGCATGCCAGCATTTAACGTTAACAATATGGAGCAGGTGCATGCCATCATGCAGGCTGCTGACGAAACTAACAGTCCGGTCATCATGCAGGGTTCTGCTGGTGCGCGTTCTTATGCAGGCGAACCGTTCCTGCGTCACCTGATATCTGCTGCGGTCGAGATGTACCCGCACATCCCTGTCGTCATGCACCAGGACCACGGTTCTGAGCCGGCAGTATGTCTGCGTTCCATCCAGTCTGGTTTCAGCTCTGTGATGATGGACGGTTCACTGATGGCTGACATGAAAACGCCAGCTTCTTTCGAGTACAACGTCGATGTAACTAAAGAAGTTGTGAAGATGGCTCACGCTGGTGGTGTATCTGTTGAAGGCGAGCTGGGTTGCCTGGGTTCCCTGGAAACCGGTGAGATGGGTGAAGAAGACGGCCACGGTGCTGAAGGCAAGCTGGACATGGACATGCTGCTGACAGGTGTTGATGAAGCGGCTGACTTCGTAGAAGCAACAGGTGTTGACGCGCTGGCTATCGCTATCGGTACCTCACACGGTGCATACAAGTTTACCCAGGAGCCGACTGGCGAGATCCTGCGTATCGACCGCATCAAAGAGATCCACGCGAAACTGCCTAACACTCACCTGGTCATGCATGGTTCTTCTTCAGTACCTCAGGACTGGTTGGAGATCATCAACAACTATGGTGGTGACATGGGTCAGACATACGGTGTACCTGTTGAAGAGATCCAGGAAGGCATCAAGAACGGTGTTGCTAAAGTTAACATCGATACTGACCTGCGTATGGCATCAACCGGTGCGGTTCGTAAGCACATGTCTGACAACCCTTCAAACTTTGATCCACGTAAATTCCTCAAAGAATCTACTGCTGCGATGAAAGATATCTGTAAGGCGCGTTACGAATCTTTCGGTTGTGCAGGCAATGCATCCAAGATCACACCAGTCTCTCTCGAGAAGATGGTTGATTTCTACAAATAATCATTAACCTGGTTGTTTTTAAAAGGGGGGAGCGTTGCTCCCCTTTTTTTTCAAAATACTTAATTAATTATTGAAGAGGTAGTTATGTCTGGATTAGAGATTGAAGATCAAATCGTTGGTGATGGAGAAGAGGCTGTTGCCGGTCAAACGGTTGAAGTACATTACACCGGCTGGTTAACGGACGGTACAAAATTCGATTCAAGTCATGATCGCAACCAGACATTCAGCTTCAAGCTGGGTGGCGGTCAGGTTATCGCAGGCTGGGACCAGGGTGTCGCCGGCATGAAGATCGGCGGTACCCGTAAACTGACGATCCCGCCTGAGATGGGGTATGGTGAGCGTGGTGCGGGTGGTGTTATTCCACCGAATGCTACCCTGGTGTTTAAGGTTGAGTTGATCGGTCTTAGTTGATTTAGTATTTTCGACTCTGAGAGCCGGACTGAGTTATCAGTCCGGCTTTTTTATTGGCTGGGATTTGTGGTTGCTTTGAACGATATTGATGCGTGCCGACTCTGTAGGAGCGGAATCTTGTTCCGCGATTTCTTTCAGACGCTACCTTTGTATTTTTATTGCATCCATGAGTTTTAGTTTTTGCCTTGGTTTGGTGTTTAGCATTTACTTGTATCTTTTATTTAGGCTTTGCGGTTCTCGCACCGCGGGCGAGGTACTCTTTTGCTACAGCCCAAAAGAGTACCCAGACTAATTTTGCATGGAGCAAAATTGAACAGCCGTTATTTGGCTGACCCGAAGGGCAAAACACGGGATGTGTTTTGTAAAAGGCCGCCACTACAGCTGCGCCCCTCGGTAATTGCTCCTGCATTGCCCTAATACCGTACATCCATGTACATATAAAAATCAGGGGTACCCATCGAAAGGGCATGGTTAGCATGCTGCACCAGAACTCGCAGAAAACACTCAAACAGCTGGTGCAGAAGGCCCATGCCAACCACGCCCTTTCGCTGGCTTGCTAAGGTGGACTGAGGGTCAAGGTCAAAAACAGTTTTTGTGTTCAGCCCCGTATTCATTATTGGCGACTGTTTTTTTCTTTGTTGTTCGGTTTTTTTGCTTTTGATTTTTCCTCGCATCAGCCAAGCCATTGATGTGCTGCCGGTATCATGGGTTTTCTGTGAAAACTGTCTGAGCGTTCTTTGCGAGTTTTTTCACAGCATGCTGCCGGCAGCACAGCAATGGGAACCCCTGTGCTTTTTACAGGGGCGCCAGGCGTAGCGACGGCTTTTTTTGGTTACTTTTTTTAGCTGCAGAAAAAAAGTGACTCGCCGTAAAGGGCGAAACTCACGGTTACAATACATGTACCTAAGTAGCGTCAAAAAGAGAATATATGGAATTCAGGAACCAGTACCTCGCCCGCGGTGCTACTACCGCAATGCCAAATAAAAAGTAAGTAAGAAGCAGGATTACACCGAGCTAATCGGAAACGAAATAAATCACCCTACCGCTCTGATATGAGGTCCTTTCGGTTTGCAGGGCAGCATCAGGGCATCGATCAGGGCATCGGCCTCAGTGGCAACCCCTTGCTTGCTATAAGGCATGGTAAATAACGGGCAATCGAGGCGCTCGCGTAAGTCGGCCGAGTTATCCATATGGTCATTCTGATCGGTATCCAGCTGGTTCAGTACGACACCGGCCAGAGGCAGGCCGCGCATCTTTATCGCTTCGACGTTGAGTAGTACCTGGCTTAATGCGCCGAGTCTGTCATCGGCAACCAGCAACACGGGTAACTGCAGTGCCACGGCGAGGTCGGCGTTGAGGCCATCTTTTGCCAGCGGAGAATAGAATCCACCTGCACCTTCGACCAGCAGGAAACCTTGCTCGCTGCCTTCCATGCATATGCCGGCTAACTGTTCGGTAGTCAGTATTTTATCGGCCAGATGAGCGGCGCGAACCGGTGATACCGGCGGCTCGAACCGGTACGGGCATACCTCGGAAAGAGGACCCTGGTAACTGGCTGCCTGTTTCAATGCGGCTGCATCCTGCGGTATGAGTTCCGCATCGTTCCTGGTGCAGCCGGATTCGATCGGTTTCCTCGGAATGACTTTGATATCGCGTTTGGTCAGAGCGGTTGCGATGGCGACGCCGATAAAGGTCTTACCGATCTCTGTGCTGGTACCCGTGATAAAAACACCTTGCATGTGACATGTCCTCTTTATTGCTGCATGAGCAATTTTTTTGCATATTCATATTTTTCGGCTGTTTTTGTCACAATTGAGTCCGGCAGTTCAGGGCCGGGGGCGGTCTTATTCCAGTCTAGTGTTTCGAGATAGTCTCGAACATACTGCTTGTCAAAACTGACCGGGCTGGTGCCTGGCTGGTACTGGTCTTTTGGCCAGAAGCGTGATGAATCGGGGGTCAAAACCTCGTCTATCAGCGTCAGCTGACCATCTGTATCGAGTCCGAATTCGAACTTGGTGTCAGCGATGATGATACCGCGCTGCAGAGCGTAGTCTGCGGCTTCGGTGTAGAGTTGCAGGCTGACATCACGTACCTGCTCAGCGACCTCGGCACCTAACAGGTCCTTCGATTGAGTGTAGTCGATGTTTTCATCATGTGCGCCGACGGCCGCTTTTGTCGACGGAGTATAGATCGCTTCCGGTAGCCTGTCGGCCAGTTGCATGCCTGCAGGCAGCTCGATGCCGCAGACGGTACCGGTCGCCTGGTAGTCTTTCCAGCCGGAGCCGATGATATAGCCGCGTACGATAGCTTCAACCGGCAGCGCTTTCAGCTTCTTGACGATCATCGCATGCTCGGCCACTCCTGCACGTTCTGCCTCATCCGGTAAAACATCTTCCAGTCTGAGGTCGCAGAGTTGATTGGGGATGATATGCGACAGTCGGTTCATCCAGAACTGGGTGACCTGGTTGAGGATGATGCCTTTGCCGGGAACCGCTGTTGGCATGATGACATCAAACGCAGATATCCGGTCGGTGGTGACGATCAGCATATGCTGGTCATCGATATCATAGATATCACGGACTTTTCCGCTATGCAGCAGTGGCAGACTTGTTATGTGGCTGGTATGTAATGTCGCAGACATATCGGTTATCTTTGGCTGGATTTCTAGTTATGGGATACGGGCGTTTTAAGATGAGTATTTTACGCCAAAGAGTAGAGATATGGGAAAAACATGAACGGAAAGAATAAAGTTATTAGCTGGTTCCTTATGAGGTGATGAGGATTTATTCGGTCCACTTGTGCATATTTAGAATGGTGACTGATATACTTGATATCAAATTGATTTTTTTAGTTTATGAATATTTATTATTCATAACAGGGTGAGAACGATGAAACTAAAACGATATGCAATACTTCTCCTGGTATTTCCTGGTGCCCTGGTTTTTCCGATGATGAGTATGGCGCACTCTTTACAGGATCTGGAGAGGCAATGTGAAACAGCACGTGAACGATATATTGCACCGCTACGTCAGGATGTGATCAACCAGTGTATAGCCGACAGGGAGAGCGGAAATCGCGGTAGCCGTAGCAGCCGTGATGCACGTCAACATTGTGAACGTTTCTATGCTGATTTTGGTCAGGGCGGCACGACGCAGCAAGGCGGTTTCCGACAGAGGATGTTTCATAATATTCCTCAATGTCAGGCGTTTTATGATGCAGAGAGAGCAGCACGGCCGCGACGCTGAGCAGGCCAAGCTGGTCACAGCAAATTGACTATGGCAGATCCCAGCGCACGCCGATAGTGTAGACATTACCGGCCTGTGTGCCATCTGATAAACGGCTCGATTCAAAACGTGCATTCGCAAATATCATCTGACTGAAATCCCTGAAGCTGTAACGCAAACCGATAATACTGTAGTCTATATCGAAGTCTCCCGCCTGTGTTTCAGAGGAATCAGGCGTGAGTCTGTTCCAGCCTGCAACGCCCCACCATTGTTTATACACCCGGTACTGTCCATAAACTTCCCAGCCTGTGGCATCGAAATAGATATCCTGTTCTGTGGTTTCGTGGTTGTTGAGGCGAGATACAACGCTGCCTATATACCAGTTCTCACCGAACCAGCGGGCACCGAGTATGAGTGCTGTCGCATCACCGTCGATGCCATTGGCGCTGAGTGATGGCAGATCGGATTCATCAATATTTGCGTGGTTGTATGCCAGACCGATCCCCAGGCCATGCTCTGATTGCAGGACAGAGCTTAAACCGATAGTGGTCTTGTAGAACTTGTCAGGAACTTTTGGGATTGCCTGGCCATGCTGTACCTGTAGATTAAGATTCAGCGGTTGCAGGATTGAGGTGGTATTAAAAGCGTTAACCAGGCCGCGGGTCTGAATAACGCCATCTGCACGCCCGGTTCCGGTATAACCGCCATCGGTACCAGCATTGAAGGCTCCGCTGGCACTCGCACCGGTGCCCTGAAAGCGGTCGGTAAAACTGGCGACACGGTAATATGTCGACCAGCTCTTACCGGCTGTCAGCATGAAATCAGGTGTTTCGATGCCAATATAGAGTAATCGTAAAAATACTTCATCACCAAAATGCCTGCCAGCCGGTCTGTCACCCCGGTTGAATAGTAGATCTGCCGTATCGAGCAGGTTAAATCCGGCTTCAGCACGGCCAAAAAACCAGTATTTCGGTTTAAACTGTACACGCCCGGAGGTGCCAAACCGGGAGCCGCCATCGCCCCAGACCGTACCGGAATCAGTATCACGATAGCGTAGACGAACACTCCCATAGAGCCGGAGTTCATCGGGAGAAGCGATTATTTCTTCAGGCGTCTCGGCGAGTTCAGATTGTCGTTGTGCCAGTGGGTCTTCTTCAGCACTCAGCTCACGATCGCGAACTTCTTCGGTTATACGAAATTGATCTGCTGATAATTGAGCCGGGTTATCGGGTGATCCTTCTGCTGTAACCGTTTCGGCATGAGCGGCATATGCCAAAAGCAGCAGACAGAAAGCAGGAAGAAGAGAGAGGTAAAGCTTATGGTTTAATCCCATCGTAATTTATGATTGAGCACAGTACTAGGCGATAGCTATAAGTTACTCTATTTTTCCCGGCTGTTGTTATTGCTCACCCAGTCAAGCATACGGTTTTCGAGATAGTCATAAAAAGGGTTGTACCTCAGGCGCATCATCCAGTCGGCGGGAATCTGCAGCAGGTCACGTTCGCCCTGTATGGCCATCTGCCCGAGGAAGATAAAGTCTTCATTGTCCGGTGCGCGTTGACCATACAGTGAGTCATCCGGGGCGATGGGCAAAGCCACATGGGAAAGTGATATCACTCCCGGTGGCCATGCCACGCCGTGTTCAAGTTTGCTCGATGCGTCGAGTGAGAAAGGTTTTTTATACTTGCTGATGACACTGGTCGACTGTGGGTTTTCATTCGTCACCAGGGTAACGGCAAACGGCAGATCGTTGGCGTTCATCACCCGGTCGGTCAGGGGCGCCGGGTCATCGATCAGTAACCTCGAGCCCACTACGGCATAACGGTTGATATCGAACAATACCAGTTCGTGGCGATCTGGATGCAGGCGTGCAAGCAGGCTGTCGACGACAGCGTTCGTCGTCACGGTGGCATCGACGGTCGATTTAAAAACGATAGTGGGGGGAAGTATCACTTCCGGTTTTTCGGCTGCCCGCTCAGCGATCCTGCTGGCTACCGAACGTGTCAGTGTGTGCACGACGTCGGCGGCATTGGTTGCAAAGGAGTTGTATTTATAAGGGTCGAACTCCGGTTGTATCTGCAGGAAAGACCATTCATCAAGACCAGGCAGGTTAGACATGCTGTCTTTGAAGCTGGCCATGCCGGCAGCAGCATGGATGCCGATGGCCGGGGAGACCAGTACCAGGCTACCCGGTACCGGTGTGCTCTTGCCCTCGAGTGCATCGAGAGCAAACTCAACTGATAGCGGTGCGCCGGTAGAGTAGCCAACCATGTGTACGGGTTGGCCAGCTACCTTCTTCTCAAGATGCGACATGCCGATGCGAACGGCAGCTGCCATATCGTGGCGGCTGATATACCTCAGTCCCGAAGGCGCGGTACCGTGGCCAGGCATGCGCATGCCGATCACCCAGTAGCCTTTCTGGTGTAAGGCTTTTCCCAGGGTGCGCAATGCATAAGGTGAATCGGACATGCCGTGCAGCAGCAGGACGCCGCCAAGCGGGTTCTCTGTCGTCAGTTCAAAACTGCGGTTCCAGTCCTGTTCCAGCTTGCGCGGATCAGCAGCACTTCCCGGGCTGTAGCGATCAAGTATATATTCAGGGCCGGCCTCGCTTTTTTCATAGACCTCTTCGTCCAGCTGTTTGTAAAGTCGGTCTTCCAGTGCCAGGTAATCATCGAAGGTCTTTATCTCGTCGGTTTTATCTAGCGAAAACTCTTCTGTCAGCTTTTCAGTATGCCATGGTTTGAGTTGTGCGCTGCTGCAGCTCTGCAGGGCGACTGCTATCACTGTGATGATAAGTGCCGATAAGACAGGTTTATTAATGTTGATCATATCTGGATAAGGGGTTGCCATATTTTGTTTATCGAGTTATCGCCCAGGTGTAAGCACCCAGTAACTGGTGCCTTCCGGAGTCTGCAAGCGGTACAACGAGCGTGCATGGGGGGTCTGTTGATTGGTCAGGCGCAGGAACAGGTCATCGAAAAACTCCGGTGTTTCCAGGCTGAAGTTGTGGAAGTTGCGTGTACGGTTTACCGGTGTCACGTCGACCAGTGTCACCAGTTCACTGTCCGGATCGACAAGTTCCGCTATCCGGGCCGCTTCGTCGAGCATGTCGGGGCTCAGCGTGCTCTCACCGCGCCGGCTGTCGCCGAGGTTAACCAGCCGGCTCATCACCAGTGCGCGATCATTGGACGAGACATAGACGGTCAGGTTGCGCGTCATGCTGGTTATCTCCCGCTTGAACTGGTTATCGAACTCATCATGGCTGACGTCTGGTGCGGTCAGCACCACATCCTCGATCTCGATGTCGGCATCGGAAAATTCAGGGTTCTGGTACAGCTCGCTGAATGCATGAACGACCACCTGTCCGCCCATGCTATTGGCGATGATCCAGAGATTATCCGGTTTAGCCTCACGGTTTATCAGTTCGATGGTCTTTGCCAGTTCCGCACCTGACTCGGTGGCAATATTGCGTGCGCTGCGATAACCGCGTAAGGATGAGCCCTGATCACCAGGCCAGTCAAACACCATCACCGGTGTATTGATATCGAGTATGTGACCGACAAAAGCAGTCTTGCGCAGGGCAGAGGGAAATCTTTCCCTGAAGCCGTGGATGACGATCAAAAGTGAACGTCTCGGTGAGGCGTCTACCTGCTCGCGTATCTTGTTGATGAAGCTTTCCTGCTGCAGTGCCTCCATGTTATTCAGCACGATCTCTTCGGTCTGGAACCACTCGCTGGGATTGATCAACATGCCGAGCCCGACACTGGGTTCTATCGTGATGTCGAATAGACCGAACTTGAGCTCTTCGCTTCGTTCGCTGCCGAAGCGGTTTTCCAGCACCTCGTCATCATTTGATTTTTTGCGGTTGCTGACAAAGAAGTAACGCATAGCATCCTTGTCGCTGAGCTGCGAAACCGTCATGCGCGTAAACAGGAAATTTTCCGCGCGTTGTAACGCTTCGCCGGTGGTGCCATAGAGGGCCTGGTAGAACCACATGCCGACGATGACTAAAACCAGTAGCACGATGATGCTGATGTATTTGGTGCGGGACTTAAACTTACTCATCAGTAATATTTCCGTAAGATACGAGCAATGAATCTATCATACCTAATCTTATGATTCATTTCTCTGGTAATCATGATTTGCTGTGTTGGTCTTTACTAAATACCAGCTTTGGTATTTAGCTGTCATGCTAACATTGGATCACACGAAATACTCTAACTAAAGGCCAGCGTTAGCTTATGCTAGATCTTCAGGGTTTGACCACTCTCGGCTACATACTGATCATTGCCGAAATCATCGGTATACTGACCGCGATACATGCTGTTATGCAGCCGCGCTCATCGCAGGGTGCGACTGCCTGGTTCATTGCGCTGATCACCTTTCCTGTTATCACTGTTCCTCTATATGCAGTCGTTGGTCGCACACGTTTTTTTGGTTATACAGAAGCGCTACGTGAAGCTGAAGCCAGCGTTGGTGATCGCGTACGCGCCTGGGCAGATCAGATGAACCTGATGGCGGCAGACCCGCGTGCCGGACTCGAAGCCATCGAACCCCTCACTCACAAGCTTACCCATATTCCTTTTTTACGTGCTAATCAGGTCGAACTGCTGGTGGATGGCCAGGCAACCTATGATTCGATGATCGACGCCATAGCATCAGCCGATTCCTATGTGCTGGTGCAGTTTTATATCGTGCGTGATGATGTTACCGGCAGGCGTTTGCGTGATGCGCTCATAGCAAAAGTGCAGAGTGGTGTGCGAGTGTATTTTCTGTATGACGAGATCGGCTGTATTAAATTACCGGAGACTTACCTTGAGGTGATGCGTGAGAACGGTATCGAGGTTTCCGGTTTTAAGACCACGAAAGGACGAAGCAACCGTTTCCAGATCAATTTCCGCAATCATCGCAAGCTGCTGGTCGTCGATGGCAAGACTGGATTTATCGGCGGTAATAACCTGGGTGATGAGTACCTGGAATACCGGGACACGCATATCAGGATAGAAGGCCCTGCGGTTCAGCATATCCAGTTTTCTTTTATCAAGGACTGGTACTGGGCAACCGGGCAGATAGTCCCGGTCAGTAAAGAGATCGTGGCAGCTGAAACATCTGACCAGGCCGTTGCTATCGTGAATACCGGCCCGGCAGATGAGACGCCTGCCTGCAGTATTATGTTTTCAAGCCTGGTCAGTAGTGCGCGTTCGCGTCTGTGGATAACCAGTCCGTATTTCGTACCGGATGATGCAATGGTGCGAGTGTTGCAGGCAGCCGCCTTACGAGGAGTAGATGTCAGGATAATATTACCGGACAAGCCAGACCAGCTTCTGGTCACGCTCGCATCCTATACATACTATGATGATATGTTAAACAATGGTGTACGGCTGTTTCGTTACCGGGAGCACTTTATGCATCAGAAAGTGATACTGGTAGACGACACGGTTGCTGGTGTCGGTACGGTCAACCTGGATAACCGCTCGCTTTATCTTAACTTCGAAGCAACAGCATTAGTGGCCGATGATGCCTTTATCAAACAGGTAGAGAATATGCTGATAGAGGATCTTGATAATAGCACTCCGGTACAATGTGAACACTTTTACGGTAAGCCGCTGTATGTACGCATCGCCGCAAATATGGCCCGTCTTGCCTCACCGTTACTGTGAGTTGCCGGCTAGTTTACTAACTCTTTTTTTGCAAGCCTTTTATTACGGATCAGGCGGTAAGCGATGTAGTACTTATAGATATTGCTCACATACTGAACAGTTTCCCGGCCGATCCTTTTTGCAGCGACGACTTCGACGTTGCCGAACCAGATGTTGGGATCGAGCCCCATTTTTTTTGTTTCATTACGCATGCGTCGAACTTTGGCGGGCCCGGCATTATAGGCAGCAAATGCAAACAGGGTCTGGTTTAACGGATCGATCGCCGGATCACTGAAGTAACGGTCCTGCAGGAAACGCAGGTATTTGATGCCGGCGTGTATATTGTTCTCCAGGTCTTCGATCTCCGGTATGCCGACATTCTTGTCTGCCGCGGTGCTCGGCAGCAACTGCATGATGCCGACTGCGCCGGCATGGCTTCTGCTGCTGTGGTCGAGTTGTGATTCCTGGTAGGCCAGCGCTGCCATCATCAGGTAGTCGAAATCGTACTGTTCGGAATATTTTTCAAACAGGCCTGATAAGGCCTGAAACTTTTCCTGTTCAGCCGGGCTGAGTGCGTTCCTCGCCCACTTGTTATTTACCATGTATCGTTTGAACAGGATATTACCAAGCAGGGTTCCCTTCTGGTTTTTTCTGACGAACTCGTCGACGATCTTCTTCAGTTTCGGGCTGTTCTTGCGAAAGGCCCAGCCGATATTGCCACCGGTGTTGATGGCGACCTCCGGGTGCAGCTCTATCTTGTCGAAGATCTGCGCCCATAGTTTTGCCTTGTGGTCGTCGACAAACGTCATCGGAATCAGACCGGCGTTCACCATTTCCAGCAGGTCAGCATCTTCCAGGTATTCACTGGCCTTGATGATCTTGACCGGTGATATGCCTTTTTTCTCGAATGACTGGTTAAGACGGACCAGGTGGTCGTGGTAGCTGCTCGAGGTGCGCACATAAACTTCTTTGCCGGAGAGGTCTTCGAGGTTTTTAACGGGTAGGGCGCTGGGTCCGCTGACCAGTATCTCGCTGACGTTCCTGTATGGCGGGCGGCTGAAGTCGACCGATTTGAGACGTTCCCCGGTGATCGAAAGATTTGCAGAAGCGATGTCACCACGGCCTTCGATCAGCCAGGGCAGGAGTTTGTCTCGCGGCACGGGCAGAAAGACGACCTTGATCTTTCGTGTGCCGGTCTTCAGTTTCTTGTTGATGAATTTCTCGAACTCGAGAAAAGCATCGTAACTTACTCCCCTGATCTTCGCCTCGTCGAAAAAAAACAGTATCGGGTTGTCCACCACCAGTACACGGATCTTGCGTCGCTCGACCATGCCATCGAGATCACCTTTCCATGTCTTGTCTAACTGCCACTGCTGCATGAAAGCATCAGAACTATCCTCAGCGAATGCCGCCGCTGAGATCAGTGCTGCTGCAGTAAAGAGCAGCAGGTGAATATTTCTTTTGAGTGGCAGTGATAAAGTAATGGTATATACCCCGCAGCCTGGATTACGTCTTTATTTGCAGGCTGGTTTCAAATGTACGTTGTATGGCTGTGGTGTCAGTACCCGAATAGGTGATCAGGCCGAGCCGGGTAGCTTGTTCGATGCTCAGTTTTCCATCCAGCATGGCACGTAATGCCGTCGGGTGTGTGAGTACGACGACTTTGCCTGCTAGCGGTCCATCGGTATGATAATTTGCCAGCACGCCACCTGATGTCATGTAGAAATGAGACCAGAGGCCGGGGCCTACGAGGACCAGAGAGAAGGGTGTGTTGAGATTATCTGCTATTTCATCCCGTCCCTTGTCCAGACGTGTCCGCAACTGCTGAAGATCTGCCAGTATCTGTTGCTTGCGGATCATGTTGGGTATGGGGTTGAGATTTGCTTGCGGCAACAGACCATCATTACGCGCATCGGCAACCGCTATAGCAACGTCGAGCGAGCCCGTGTAGCTAACAGTGAAACCGCCCTTGACGCTGGGTTCGAGTCCACAGCTATAAGCGGGTACAGAGACGCTCGATACCATCGTGGCGATGACAACCGCCATGATCGATGTTAATGGGCTTGAGCGTTTGATTGTCTTCATGGCAATACCCTGTCTGTCAGCGAAGCAGATTCAGGCCTTCGCATATTCACCTCATTCACCACTTACGTTAACAGGCCCCACTTCGTAATCATTCTGGTCTTCCGCTGTGGTCCTGGCCGCGGTTCCCGGCAGGATCTCGAAGCGTGGATCAAATACCACCAGGGTCGAGGCCAGCTTGCCGATGACGCTGGTGTCGCCCTTGACCTTGGCGGTGCCATCCGCGATCTGCGATTCCAGCGTTTTTATACCCATCATCACAGGTTCCAGGTCGGTGCGGTTGATGGTGATCGTCAGGTCTGCATCCTCTGCCTGGTAGCCTTCGATATTGGTCAAGGTAGCGTTGGACAGTTCGACGATGAATTTCTCGCCATTGTCGGGCGTGTTCAGGTTGATGGTGAACGCCATGTCTGCGGCCTTGTCAGGATCCATTCTGATGCCAACAAAATCCAGAAACAACTCGGTGCTCATCGCACGGACCACGTCGGGACCAGCCGTGTCTGGAATTTGTCCCTCAGGAATGCCGGAGCGTAGCTCGAAGGCACCCGCGAGATAGCTATTGCGCAAACCCGGATTTTCCTGCTGGTAACCGATCTGCTCGTACACGTCAGCAAGCAGGTCTTTTGCCGCCTGGTTCTGTGGCTCGGCCTGCACCAGCTTGTTGAGGATTTCCTGCGCCTGCATGTACTCACCTTTGTCGTGCAGTTCCTGCCCCCTGGTCATGATCTTCTTCGCACCACCCATCATCTCCACGTACAGGGGTGCGGAGTCGGCCGGCGACAGCGGGATCAGGGTGGCCGGATTGGCATCCCAGTAGCCTAGGAAGCGGTTTATCACAGCGCGGCTGTTGTGTTCGGGGGAGCCATGGTAGCCACGGTTGGCCCAGTTGCTGGAAATGCCCCTGGGCGTCTTGTAGACGTTGTGGACCTGGTTGATGGTGACACCCTGGTTGGCCAGGTGCAGCACCTGGTTATTTATATTGGCATACAGGTCACGCTGCCCACGCAGCACCTCCTGGATGCGGTCGTTGCCCCAGCGCGGCCAGTGGTGCGAGGCAAACATGACCTCGGCTTCCTTGCCCCACAACTGCAATACCTCGTTGATGTACTTGGACCAGCGCAGTGCGTCACGCACCGGGGCGCCACGCAGTGTGTAGATGTTGTGGAAGGTACCGGTGACGTTCTCGGCCATCCATAACAGCTTTTTTTCCGGGAAATATGTATTCATCTCCGATGGTGCCTCAGTGCCCGGCGTGTTCTGGAAGATCATCTTGACGCCGTCCACGGTCAGTTCCTCGATGTCTTTCTCGACCACGTGGCTGGGTGCGATTAGCGTGACGTTGCCGGAAGCTACGTTCTGCGCCAGGCCCTGGCCGGCATGGCCAAACGGACTCGCTGGCAGCAGGATGCCGTACTGGTAGAACAGTCTGCGGTTCATCGCGTTACCGGCGTAGACATTCTCGGAAATGGTGTGCTGCATGAAATCGCGCGGTGCGATCACCTGGACCTTGCCGGCGCGTACATCGGCCTCGTCGATGACGCCGCGCACACCGCCCCAGTGATCACCGTGGGAATGCGAGTAGACCACGGCCTTGACCGGGAACTTGCCGAGTTTTTCATTGACCAGTTCGAGCGCCGCCCGGGCTGTTTCTTCGGCGGTGAGCGGGTCGAAGATGATCCAGCCGGTGTCGCCCTTGATGAAAGAGATATTGGCCAGGTCGAAACCGCGTACCTGGTAGACGCCATCCATCACTTTATAGAGTCCATAGTTCATGTTAAGAGTCGACTGGCGCTGCAACGATGGATGAACGCTGGGGAAGTCTTTGTCCTCAAGGAAAAACTTGTAGCGCTCCATATCCCATACAACGGTGTCTTCTTTGTTCTTTATCTGCCAGAAGTCCGGTGCAGCGATGAAACCCTTTTTCTCTTCGTCGAAGTCCCGCGTATCGGAAAAGGGAAGTTCTTTACGGGCAGATTCGAGCACCTTGAGGGTATGCTCCGACGGCATCTTGCCCTTGGGGTGGAAATGCTCTGATGAAGAGACAGTAGAAGACACTGGTGCTGCGCCACCACCGGCTGACTGTGCTGAGGAAATCGAGCCTAGCGAAAGAACGAGAAGTGGGACGATGAATGTAAAACGACGATAGCTAATCATGAGATTTCTCTCCAGAACAGGTAGAAATATTTTATCGCTTTAATAGTACGCTTATATTACAGTAATACAATATCAATATTTAAAAAAGATAATTTGTCTGCATCAGGGGAGCAGAGCTAAAAGACTGTTGATGTTTCCAATACAAAGACCGCTGTTTTCTCTCTGTGTTGTAGTGGAAGAGGACGCGATCAAAAATTAGCTGGCTGTATATTTTAAACACCAGCCTGACTTATTCTTTAACCAGTATTTTTTATAGTTATGAAAACCAGTAAACGCCTGCTCCGACTACCTGTTCTTGCACTCCTGGGTTCTCTTATAATGGTATGCAGTCCAAATGCTATCTGTGAGACAGATTCAGGTAATAATTCTTCAGCTGCTAATGGCACACAGTCTGGCGCAGAGCGCAGCGTTCCTTTTATCACCTTGCGGGATAAGACCGGAAACGAAAAAGCATCGAGATTTTTCGGCGGTGAACGTGATGTTTTGCGTGCCGGGCATTGTGATATGTCGCACCTTTCACTCACCAGTTTAAAATCGGTCGCAGAAATAGCCCCGTTTTATATACCTGAAGAAATCGTAAAGCTGGATGCGATAAGGTTGTCGCCTGTGGAAGAATTCTGGCCGGGGTTGCAGGAAAGCCTTAACGGCCAGTCGCCGGTTCTGTATTCACATGGATTTTTTGTCGGTTTCGAGAGAGGCTGCAGGCGTGCTTCGTTGTTACAGGAAACGCAGGGCATCAACGGCCGGCTGGTATTATTCAGCTGGCCGTCTGATGGTGTGCTGGTGAATTACACACGTGATGAGTCTGACCTGTTCTGGAGTGTCGAACCGCTGTATAGGACATTACAGGAGATGATCGAGGTTTTTGGTGCCGGCAAGATCAACCTTGTTGCCCACAGCCTGGGTACGCGCGGTATCATGTTAGCGCTGGTCAGGCTGGCTCAGTCGAAACAGGCTGAGCAGCAAATGGTAGACCAGGTAGTCCTGGTCGCACCAGATATCGATGCCGCTATCTTTGAACAGTACCTGCCGCTCATCCGTCCGCTGGCGCGAAACATCACGGTGTATGTGTCGAATAAGGATAGTGCACTGGCTGTCTCCAGGCAGCTTCATGGTTACCCGCGCCTGGGTGAGGCAGGGACGCATCTCGAAGGCATGATAGGCATAGATATCATCGATATGTCCGACATCCCGGTACGTTATCCTTCGGGCCATGTTTACCATCTTTATCATGCTGGTGCGGTCGCTGACCTCGGTGCACTTTTAAAAGATGGCAAGCCGGCATCACAACGCAATAACCTGAAGCAGATCGGTGAAAATATCTGGAGTTTGCAGTCACCCGTTGCTGATGACCGGAAGAGCCGGCGCTGATTTTTTGCGAATCAGTTTTACCTGTCGGTCGTTTAGAAAAAATTCAGGGTTTAACCAAACACCCGGTTCCATTGTTCAGTCGTAAGCAGGTCATGCATGGATTGTCTTACCCGTACGATCTCCTGTAAGGTTTCTCGCCGGGAGTCATCCCAGGGTTCCAGGGCCTCGATGAGGCCGTCCGCCGATGACTCCCATTTCACTGATTCATCGACGTAGTTTTCGACAGTTGCTACCACTGCCTCCTGGTACTGCGCTGCAAGCCGATGAAGCTGTTCTGTTAGTTCTACCGCCTGTTGTCGTTTATCGGTATCCTCTATCTCTTCTTCGCACCGTGTTTTTAATACATATGGACTCAGAAAGCTGGCTGCACCCTCATCGGAAGAGGGAAAGAGAAAGTTGATGGTTGCGATCGTTGCTAGTACAGGCACGGTTAACTCTCCGAAAGTGAGTATGAGGCAATGGCCTTGCCGGTCTGGTTAAGTACCTGAACGACCTTGTCCCACTCGTCGGGTGTCATCGCAGTGTGAAGCTCATCCTGTAGATGCAGCAGTTCATCTCGCAGTTGTCTGCGGCGATTGCCATAGGCTTCAGCCGTCTGTTTGATCTGGTTTTCAGTCGAATCATAGTTACTGAGAAGCTGGTCAAAATCGTCGATAAAAACTTTATGTCCAGCCACCAGTTCACGTGCTTTATTTTCGATCTTATTCGCAATCGACACGAGCAAGTAGCGATCACTATCCATGGACGCATCGATAAGTAATCCGTTGAGTTCGTTTACCGCAGTATCAAGATCGGAGCTGCTGCTCGTGGTTGCGCATCCGGTGACCAGCAGTACCGAGCTTATAGCAAGTTTTAGTGCCTGCCTTCTGTTGATCAGTTTCTGATCATTTTGCTTATTTTCAGTGCCCAAATGCGTACTCCTTCTCATTAGTGAAATGGGAAAACTATTGGCGCGACGAACAGAGTAACAACATAGGTCAGCAGCAACAAGGGTACGCCGACCTTAACAAAGTCGGTGAACTTGTAACGGCCCGGGTCAACCACCAGTGTTACCACAGGGGTCGATACCGGTGTCGAGTAAGCAGCAGAGGCGGCGATCAAAACAGCTATCGCGAAAGGATAGGGCGAGACGCCGAGCGCCGATGCGGTATAGATCGCGATCGGTGCCACCAGCACGGCGGAAGCGGTATTAGACAATACCAGGCCAAGACCGGCAGTAAGAAAAAAGATCAGGCTAAGCATCATGTACGGGCCGGAATCCCCGGCGGTAGTCATCAATGCATCGACGATGAGTTGAGTGCCGCCGGTTTTATCCAGTGCATCAGCCAGCGGCAGCATACCGGCAACCAGTACCAGGCTGCTCCAGTGGATGGCACGGTATGCATCTTCCATTGTCAGGCAGCGGGTAAATATAGCGGCGAGTGAAGCCAGCATCACCGCCGGTACTAGCGGCATGATATCGAATATCGATAGCAGTACCATGCTGACCAGGATGATGAGCGCGATCGGCATACGGCGATAAGAGGGCACGATCTCTGCATGTTCACTGGGCAGTTCGGTGACCACGAAGTCGTGTGTCTGCTGCTGCAGCTGCTGGATCTTCGGCCAGGGTCCGACCACGAACAGGCTGTCGGCGGAGCGCAGCTTCACATCCTTGAATTCGGCAACCGGCTGTTTGGCACGGCGCAGACCAAAGACGTGTACATCGTAGTTGGAACGGAACTCGGCTTCGCGAAGTGATTTATCGATCAGTTTGGATTCGGGGTATACCAGCACGGTAGCCGCGCCCATCTCCCATAACCAGCGCTGCCGGTGTTGTTTGCTCGGTGTCTCTAAGGTCAATAACTGTTCTGATGATAGCCGTTTAAGGTCTTCCTGTTTGCCGACGACCAGCAAGACATCTTCTGAGCGCAGTTCGGTGTTAGGTGCAGGTGCAGATATTCGTTCTTCGCCAGTCGATGGCTGCCGTAATATCCCGAGGATCCTGACCCGGTACTGGCTTTCCAGCAGTGAGGACGCGATGGATTTGCCAGCCAGCGGTGAATGGCTCTCGATACGTAAATTACAGTATTCTTCACCAAGCCTGAACTCATTCCATAGATCATCGATGGAGCGGCCGCGGCGATCAGCAGCAGATATATCTGTATCGCCGGAAAGCATTTTCCGGCCAATGAACAGGATATAAATGATAGCAACCACCAGCACGGCTAAACCTACCGGGGCGAAACTGAAGAATCCGAAACCGCTGAATCCCGCCTCTTTCAGTTCCTCGTGCACGACGATGTTCGGTGTGGTCGCAATCAGTGTCAGCATGCCACTGATAAGTGCAGCGTAGGACATGGGTATCAGCATACGTGAGGCATTGTGCCCGGTTTCTGCCGCGATGCGCAGAACGATAGGGATGAAGATGGCGACGATCGCGGTAGAACTCATTACCGCGCCGAGCAATGCAGCGCCCAGCATGATGAGGATCAGTAACCGTGTCTCGTTGCTGCCGCCCTTTTTCAGGATCCAGTCGCCAACTGCTTGTGCTACACCGGTGCGGGCCAGCATCTCGCCGATCACCAGCAGGCCGGCGACCATCGCGACTACCGAACTGCCAAAACCTGCCAGCGCTTCACCGATGCTGAGTACGCCGCTGAGCATCAATGCCATCACCACCAACAGGGCAACGATATCGAAGCGCACGCGATTGCTGGCCATGAGAGCCGCGGCAATGGCGATTATTGAAAAAACGATGATTGCGTCATTGGTCATGAATGTTGTCCTTGTTGTCCGACTAATTGCACAGAGTAATCACCTGCTAAAAGTAAAATTTAGTATATGCAAGTAATCCCAGGATGCGAGAATCAAATTCTCCACGCATCTTATCGTCCTGGGCACGAATATTTATATCTATCGTGTTGATGCCGACACCGAAGCCGAAATGCTTGAAAGTACTATGCTCGAGTAATAATTGAAAATCCTGCTCGCTACCTCTGAAATCGCCAAATTCCAGCAGGAAAAGCTCGTATCTGAATATGGTCTGCAATTTCTCGGTAAGGTTCCATCGACCGCCGATGGAAAAAGTTGGTAGGGGTATCGTACCTGCAGTATCTAAACGATCTTGCTGGTTGAAGTTGCTGATCGCGGCCTGGTAGTCGATCTCTATATCAAGTCTGCGTATGTTCAGGCCGGTACCGATAAACATCTCGTATCGGCGTTTGTTGAGAAAAGACCAGGCATAACCGATCTTTAACAGGTCAAAATTCCACGTGGTCTGTACACGTGAATCCTTGGGTATGATAAATCCGCCATCGGGGTCGTCGGGGTCACCGATGGTAAATTCCCGTGATGCGACGGCTGTGCCGCTGCGCCGGCTGCGATAATAGGTCCAGTCTATGCGGTGCTTTTTATTGAAACGATAAAAACCGTCGAAACGCAGAACGGTTTCACTGGGATCGACATTGAAATCTTCCTCCATGTCGATGAGGGTGCCGATGGGATATCGCGTCGAATCAAAACGCGCGGTGGTATCAAATCTATCGATAAGAAAACCGCCGATACGGATCTTGAACCGTTCTGCTACCGGTAAATCGTCATAGCGGTCATCAAAGTCATCATCTGCTGCAGCGTAACAACTGCCAGCAAGAATTAAAGCAATCGCCAGGACGCGCGAAACAGGTTTATATGATGTTATCTTCATAGCAATTACGTTGCTGGTAAAAAGCCAGCAGGATATATATGCCCAGTGCGGCAAATACATGTTTCAGGGAGTGTCCGCTTATAAAGCCCAGTGCGTTATAGATCTCGGCATCAAAATGTTCGAGTATCTTGGCTGTGACGTATGTCAGCAACAGCCACCAGTAAGCACTCACATGTGTGCACCTGGAACGAAAACACAGGAGCATGATCGGTATGGCAATTATAGGGTAAAACTGTACCAGGAGATAAGGTCTTAGGTCACCCTCATCGCGCATCTCACTGAAGTGCCAGTATACGACGGAAAGCACGCCTGCCAGTATTAATGGCAGCAACAGGTTCTTGCCGGAGCGTACGCTGATAAATTCGCTGATGATTATGGCGAACAGGGACATAAATGCGATGGTCATCGGCAGTCGGTCCCAGACCAGGGTCTGGTTATCGGGTGCCAGGTGGTAATAGCCCGAGCCAAAACCAACGAGCAAAGTGCCGAAAAACAGCAAAACATAAGCGACGTTCAACTCGCCGAGGATTTTTAGTTTGCCTGGATTTCTCAATCGATAAATACCGAGAAATCCGACGAAAATAAACGGGATATTGGATATGACATTCCAGAAATTCGGGATCGACCATATCGTTCTGTCATCCGCAAATAGATGGTAGGTTACATCCTGCGCGACAGGTCCATAGCTGGCTATTCCGCCAACGATCAATATTGCCGAGATGATGATCAGGCCAAAACCCAGCTTCTCTTTATTTTCTGGAGGCATAAATCCGTCGATCATTCGGCCTGCGGCGGTCTCTATTCAGGCGGGAACTGTTTTAATATAGCTTCTACCGTCGCATTTATATGTGCAGTCAGTCGCTCAGGGTCAGTCAGGTCGGGTAACGCCTGTGCACTGACACCGCGCCATACGTGTAGATTACTGGCCGCATCATGTATGTCGATCAGCAGGGTGCCACGTTCATAGGTGCGTACCTGCGAGCCGGTACTAAGACCGATGCTGGCAGACCGTCCGCGCGTTGATCGGCCCATGGATACACCGCCGCTGAGGTTGCTGCCCGTGACTCTCTGCTCGACGACCAGGTTATAACTGACGAAAAAATCTGGTGTGTCAGTCTGTTCCAGTGTGTATTGCTTTGATGTCAGTGTATTAACGATAGCATTTCGAATTCGTCTGTCGACCAGTTCATTATCAAGGCCCCATGAATTGTCATCATTTGATCGCCATGAGAAAGTTTTAAATCCTGAGAGGTCAAAGCCCTGCTCAAAATCCTGGCTGACAGGTATGCTGTTGCAGGCAGATATAGCGATAGTCGCTAACAAGACGAGTATTGAGTTGAACCTGATTTTCATTATTTTCTCCATAATTCTTACATGTATATTAAAAAATGATTATTCGGTTTCATGCCATCCCTTGGAGATCATGCATAGGAGTATCCTTTTTTCTAATATTGAATCGTACACTGTTACATTACTGAATTTAGAGCGTTCATCGGATAGCGATTTTTCAGCCTCTTCCAGGCATGCATAATAATCTTTATCAAAATCTGCATCTTCGTTAACGTGTGTCATTTCTGGCCTGGGAGTAGCGCAGCTGACTATCAAAAAGACTGCGAATATGTACATGTATCTCATCTATATAACTCTCTTGTATATATCTTCAGAATTTAATAACGATATTTCAGCCTGAATCTTTTCCTGAAATCGCACTTGGTGATCATACAGTGCTATGTGGATTAGTCGGCGATATTCTAACACAGCTCGTGTTGTCCGGCACCGCGTAACCACCTATTTACAATGGATGGCACGGCCAGTATCTTTTGCATGCCATTGTCTGCTGTTATTGGGATTTTTTTTGAAACTCGCGCAGACAAAATGACGGTGAATAAACGTCGTTCGCCGATTAGGTTAAACTGCTTATATGGCGTGTTAAGCTTGGACTTCGATCTGTAGGTATATCATGGGCGATCTAAAAACAGTAAATGTAATACGGCACCTGGCATTTGAGGACCTGGGGAGTTTTGGTTCGGTACTCGAAGCACATGGTTACCTGGTAAATTATTTTGAAGCAGCGGATTATGCATTAAAGCCAGACGAGTTGTCGCAGATCGATGCCTTATCGGATAGTTTGCTGGTCGTCCTCGGAGGACCTATCAGCGTAAACGATACTGCCATGTTTCCTTTTCTTGATGAGGAAGTCGGTTTGTTGAAGCAGCGTATAGCGGCAGACAAGCCGACATTAGGCATATGCCTGGGTGCACAATTGATAGCGAAAGCCCTGGGTGCGAAGATATATCCCGGTAAAGAGAAGGAGATAGGCTGGTATGATCTCAGCCTGACCGCTGCGGGTGAGCAGTCGGCTCTGCGTTACCTCGATGCTAAACATTGTTCTATGTTGCACTGGCACGGCGAGACTTTCGACCTGCCGGCTGGCGCTGCACTGTTAGCATCGAGTGAAAGGTGTCCGCACCAGGCGTTCAGTTATGGAAAAAATATCCTGGCCCTGCAATTTCATCCAGAGATAACACAGCGAAGCATGGAGAAATGGTTCATCGGCCACATCGGTGAGATCATGCAGACCGATGGCATCAGTGTCGAAAAGTTAAGAGAAGATACGCGGCAGTTTGCCAACCAGCTGGAGATGCAGGGCGAACTGTTCTTCAATAGCTGGTTAAACGAAGTGACGTGATCTTTCTTGCCGGGGTTGGCGACAATCTCACTTAGCTTTTTCAAAATCGCGGATGTCTTTTTTTCCGAGTTGGCTGAGTGGTCGAGGTCTGGATATATGATAGCCTTGAACGTAATCGATGCCGATCAGTTTTAACTGATTGAGGATTTTTTCATTCTCGACGAACTCGGCGATCGTCTTCTTGCCCATGATCTGACCGATCTCATTGATCGACCTGACCATCGCCATGTCGATAGGGTCGCTGGTGATATCTCTGACGAACTGTCCATCTATCTTGATAAAATCTACCGGCATGCTCTTCAGGTAAGCGAATGAAGAGAGGCCGGTGCCAAAATCATCCAGTGAGAATTTGCAGCGCAATTCGTTACTGAAAGAATGGATGAAGCGCTGAGCGATATCGATGTTCGATATCGCGGAGGTCTCGGTTATCTCAAAACAGATCTTCTCGGAAGGTATCCTGTACGACACGAACTGCTGCAATAGAAAGTCTGAAAAGCCATCGTCGCTCAAGGTGTTGCCAGACAGGTTGATGGAACACAGGTCAAGTGCTTGCAGTTGTCCCTTGTTTTCACTTAGCCATTTGAAGGTATTGGTGACGACCCAGCGGTCGATCTCGGGCGACAGATTATAACGCTCCGCCGCCGGCAGGAACTGACCGGGTGATATCATGTTATCGTCATCATCGAGCATGCGTATCAGGATCTCGAAATGCATAGGCCCATTTTCGATGTCCCTGGCGGAGGCTATAGATTGTGTCATCAAGACGAAACGATCATTGTTGAGTGCGTACTGTATCCTGTTGACCCAGGTCATCTCACCATGTCGGGTCGCTATATCTTCGTCTCCTTGCTTGTAGATATGTATCTTGTTGCGGCCTGACTCTTTGGCGATGTAGCATGCAGCATCAGCGTCGCTCATGGCGATCGTTATACTGGTGGTTTTGCTGTTGATCGGTACCACAC
>JABDRN010000104.1 GCA_013041745.1 Gammaproteobacteria bacterium | reverse complement strand
AGGACAGTATGCTGTTACTCCTTCACAGAGCGAATCAGTGCTTATATTACAGCAAGAAGCCCCTGACTATGCAACACGCAGCTTCTTCGGGTGATGTCTTTCTTCGGAACGTTTACCTGGCAGTTTTCTGAGTAATATCGAGCTGGTCATGTTTGCTGCAGGGGTAATACCCATCAACTGTAATATGGTCGGTGCGACATTGGCCAGGCCGCCGGCACTGGAGAGTTGCCAGTTGGCTTCATCGAGTACCAGGCAGGGGACGGGGTAGGTCGTGTGCTGTGTATGAGGTTCGCCGGTAAAAGGGTCGATGAGTTCTTCGCAGTTTCCATGATCGGCGGTGACGATCACCGAGTAACCCGCGGTCTCGGCAGATTCGATCACCCTGGATGCTTCGCGGTCGAGCGTTTCCACCGCTTCTATGACAGCATCTCTTTTAGCCGTGTGTCCGACCATGTCACCGTTTGCAAAATTTACCACGATAAAGGCATAGCTACCTTTGCTGATCGCGCCGACGACTGCATCTGCGACTTCAGCTGCGCTCATCGAGGGCTTCTGGTCATAGGTGGATACCCCGGGCGAGGGAATAAGGATCTGGCTCTCACCGGCGTATGGCGAGGTTCTGCCACCATTAAAAAAATATGTGACGTGCGCATATTTTTCAGTCTCAGCACAATGGAACTGGGCGAGACCTAAAGAGCTGATGACCTGACCAAGTGTCGCAATCGGCTTTTCAGGTTCGAAGGCATAGGGCAGGTTCATACTCCGGTCGTATGGCATCATGCAGGTCACGGCCGCGAGTGGCGCATCACCTCTGTCGAAGCCTTTGAATGCCGGGTCACCCAGGGCGGCGACTATCTGGCGGGGTCGGTCTTTACGATAATTAAAAAATACCAGGGGATCGTCATCGATGATCGGGGTGAATGATGGCAGTAGCATCGGCTGTATGAATTCGTCTGTATCACCGGTTGCATAGGCACTGGCGATTGCGGTCTGCGCGGATTTGGCCTGCTGTGCCTTACCCAGGGTCAGTGCACGCCAAACGAGTTCGGTCCTTTCCCAGCGGTTGTCACGGTCCATCGCGTAGAAGCGCCCGCAGATGCTGGCTACTGCACCACCACACTCGTGTAGCTGTGATTCGATTTCAGACAGGTAATTCAGTACAGATTTTGGTGGCGTGTCACGGCCATCCGTTATCATGTGTAACAGCGGACGTACGCCGCAGTCTTTTGCCAGGCTGATTATGGCTTTCAGATGGTCCAGGTGGCTATGTACGCCACCATCTGAGACCAGCCCCATCAGGTGCAGTGGGCGTTTCGTGATCGATGACTTCTCGATGGCATCGAGCAGTGCAGTGTTTATGTTGAATGTACCGTCTTCGATCGACTGGCTGATCTTCATCACATCCTGATGGATGATATCTCCGGCACCAAGTGTCAGATGGCCGACCTCGGAGTTACCCATCTGTCCATCAGGCAGGCCAACTGCATGACCGGAGGCATTAAGCGTGGTATGCGGGTAACGGCTGAAGTATCTATCAAGGTTAGGTGTCTGCGCTTCTGCCACACCATTATTGAGCCTGCTTGGATTAACGCCATAACCGTCGAGGATAACGAGTACCACGGGGCGACGGGGAACACCTGAGATATTAAGCATTGTTCAGTTGCAACCTGTGAGTTATTTAAATAGCTGTAGAGAACCATTCAACTTTTGTGCCATTTAATCAGTCACGTTGAAACTTTCTAGGCTATTGAATTTAATGGGATAATTATAGGTTGCAGTTGTTACAGCTGTATTACGTGTGCGCTAAAATTGTGCAAAAATGAGATAACGCACCAAACAGGGCTATTTCAGGCAATGCTGGCAGTCATCTGACATGTCTATATCTTGTTATAGCATCGGGTTGCAGGACGACAGACTGCGATACAGATTGTGAGATAGAATAAATCATATGCGTATAGAAGCTGCCACAGATAAAGAGAAGATAGCGATTATTGCCGCGCTTGCTGAAGAGATCTGGCGAGAGTATTTCACCCCGATTATCGGCAAGGCCCAGGTTGATTATATGCTGAAAAACTTCCAGTCAGAGCAGGCTATCTGTGAACAGGTTAAAAAAGGTTTTTTGTATTATCTGATAGAAAGTGATGATAGTTTTGTCGGCTATTTCGGTGTACTGCCTAAGGGCGATGATCTGTTGTTGAGTAAGTTCTATATCAGGGCCGCTCAGCGTGGTAAGGGGCTGGGACGAAAATCAATGGTATTTATCGAGAACCTGGCCACCGAAAACGCTGCTTCAGGGGTCACCTTGACAGTAAACAAGTATAATTTTGACACTATAGAAACCTATATAAAGCTGGGCTTTAAGATTACTGAATCGATGGTTCAGGACATCGGTAATGGCTTCGTCATGGACGACTACAGGATGGAGAAAACGCTATCATAGTCTCAGTGTTAACTGCTCATTGATAGTTTTCCCCGCTTCCAGGTGGCATCTTCTATTATGCCGCTGATCAACTCGATGACTTACTCGACGATCTCTTTAGAACCCGGTCTTACGCAAGGAGACTCTATTAAACAGCTGCCGTAGCATCTGTGCAGTAATCGAGTACAACTGAGATTAGCTATTTCTCGACGTAACGCTGGTGTTTATAAAAACTCAAAATCTATGATTTGGCTGCACCCTCTCTGTAAAGGACTGATATACTTCGTCTTTTACTCTTCTTAAGCATAATTCCCTTTGCAGACTCAGGCCCTTCATAAACAACTGAAAAAGTGCATGTTGAGTGACGTGCAGCGTTTTCGTCGCCGCCTGAAAAAAATTAGTAAAACCCGGCCAGCCAAGCAGCAGGCAATAGAGCAGCTGAGTGAAGAGATCGAACAGTCGGTTACACGCGCACAGACGCGTAAACTGGGGCTTCCGATTATCAGTTATCCGGACAACTTACCGATCGCGCAGAAGAGTGAGCTGATCAAGAAGACGATCCTGGAGAACCAGGTGACGGTGTTGTGCGGTGAGACCGGCTCGGGTAAGACCACGCAGTTGCCCAAGATCTGTCTCGATATCGGCCTCGGCATACGTGGAAAAATCGGTCATACCCAGCCGCGCCGGTTAGCGGCGCGAGCGGTGTCGCAGCGTATCGCTGAAGAACTCGGTACCGAGCTGGGAAACGAAGTCGGCTTCAAGGTCCGCTTCTCTGACAGGTCGAATGATAAAAGTTATATCAAGTTGATGACAGATGGCATCTTGCTGGCGGAATGCAATCATGATCCGTTCCTCAACCAGTATGACACTATCATCATCGATGAGGCTCACGAACGAAGCCTGAATATCGATTTTTTGCTGGGTTACCTGAAACGCCTGATCATGAAACGCAAAGACCTCAAGATCATCATCACGTCGGCAACCATCGATCCTGACCGTTTCTCCAGGCACTTTAATAATGCACCGGTGATCAATGTCTCCGGCCGCACTTACCCGGTCGAGGTGCGGTATCGGCCATACCAGCGTGTGGACGATGATACCAGCAGGACGCTGCAGGATGGCATCATCGATGCAGTCAATGAGCTGTCAAGGATTGACCGCGGAGATATCCTGGTCTTTCTCAGTGGTGAAAGAGATATCCGTGAGACGGCGGATGCGCTGGCACAAGAGACGGCTAACCGGGCGCTGGATAATACTGAAGTCCTGCCTTTGCTGGCGCGGCTTTCTAATGCTGAGCAGAACCGCATATTCCATCCTTCGAATAAACGGCGTATCGTGCTGGCGACCAATGTTGCAGAAACTTCTCTTACCGTACCGGGTATCAAGTATGTCATCGATTCCGGTGTTGCCAGGATCTCTCGTTACTCATGGCGCAGCAAGATCCAGCGACTGCCGATTGAGAAGATCTCCCGGGCTTCGGCAGACCAGCGCAAGGGACGCTGTGGACGCGTCTCGGAAGGCATCTGTATCCGCCTCTACGAGGAAGAGGATTATGGCCTGCGTGATGAGTTTACCGCGCCAGAGATACAGCGCACCAACCTGGCAGCCGTTATCCTGCAGATGGAGAACCTCAGGCTGGGACACATCGACGATTTTACATTTGTCGAACCACCCGAAGATCGCCTGATCAATGACGGTTATAAGCTTTTATTCGAGCTGGGTGCAATCGACAACAAGCATAACATCACCAAGGTAGGCAAACACCTCGGTCATTTTCCGATCGACCCCAAGCTCGCCCGCATGTTACTGCAGGCAAAAAATGAGAACGCACTCAGAGAGGTGCTGGTAATCGTGTCTGCACTGGCGACACAGGATCCACGTGAACGGCCTCTGGATAAACAACAGGCGGCCGATGAGCGGCATGCAACGTTTACCGATAAAGCCTCGGATTTTATTTTCTACCTCAACCTGTGGGACGCCTATCATGCAGAGAAAAAAGCGCTGTCAGGCAACCAGCTGCGCAAGTGGTGTAAGAAAAATTTTATCTCATGGATGCGGATGCGTGAATGGATCGATACCTGTAAACAGATAAAGCAGATGCTGTCGAACATGAAATTAACACTGAATACAACGGCGGCTTCTTATGATCAGATACACCGCTCTCTATTGATCGGGCTGCTGGCAAATATCGGTTTTAAAGAAGAAGGCAAGGAATACCTCGGTGCACGCAGTAAGAAGTTTAACGTATTTCCGGGCTCAGCATTATTTAAGTCAGCGCCGAAATGGATCATGGCGGCAGAGATCGTGGAGACATCACGTGTCTATGCGCGCACCAATGCAAAGATCGATATGGCATGGATCGAAGATAAAGCCAGGCACCTGCTCAAGTATCATTACGGTAACCCGCACTGGGAGAAGAAACGCTCACAGGTCGTCGCCCTGGAACAGGCAACGCTGTATGGCCTGGTTATCCATGCTGATAAAAAAGTCAGTTATGGCAGGATTAATCCTGCAGAAGCGAAAGAGATATTTATCCGCTCTGCATTAGTTGAAGGTGACTTTGAGAGCAGGGCAAAGTTCTTCGAGCATAACCAGCAGTTGCTTGCAGAACTCGAAGCCCTGGAAGCCAAGTCACGTCGGCGGGACATCATCGTCGATGAAAATGTTTTATATGACTTCTTTGATCAACAGCTTTCCGATGAGGTACATAGCGGTGCGACGCTGGACAAATGGCTGCGTAACAATCCGGGTAAAGAAAAGAAACTTTACCTGACGACTGATGATCTGATGCGCAAGGATGCCACACTGGTATCAGATAGCATGTTCCCGGACCATCTTGAGATGAACGGTTCACGTTTCCCCATCGAATACCACTTCGATCCGCGTAATCACTGTGATGGTATAACGTTGATCACACCGGTCGCAGGTCTGAATGCGGTCAATCCGCAACGTTGTGAGTGGCTCATCCCGGGTCTATTGCAGGAAAAGATCGTTGCGCTGATCAAGTCTCTGCCAAAAAAGTTAAGGAAAAATTTTGTGCCGGCACCAAACTTTGCCGAGGCCTGTGTGGAAGCGCTCGAACCATCGAATGATTCTTTGACTACCGCGGTGGCAAATCATCTCAAGAAGATGACAGGTGTGCAGGTTCCTTATGACGCCTGGAATGTGAATGACATCAGTGCACACCTGCTGATAAATTTTCGAGTGATCGATCATGATGGTTCGGTGGTCGAGCAGGGCCGGGACCTGCAAGCGATAAAAGGTGCGCTATCTGGCTATCTGGACGATGTTGCTGAGATTAGCGAAGATGTTGAACAGGATGCCGCCTGTCACCAGGATGATGTCGGCCCCTGTATCCTCGACACCATGCCGGAGACTGTCGAGATAGAACTGCAGGGTGTTTTGATCAAGGCATATCCCGCCCTGGTAAAAGACGGCAGGCAGGTCAACCTCAGGGCTTTGCAGGACAAAAAAACTGCGCAATATGAGACGGCTAAAGCTTTGCGGCAGCTTGTCATCAATGCATTGCCCGAACAGGTTAAGCATTTCAAACGTTCCATTCCAGATATCCAGAACCTGTGTCTAAAATATACTGACTTTGGCAGATGTGATGAGCTTAAACAGGACATCATCGATAAAACCGTCGAGGATGTGTTTTTATATGATGCTATCAAGACGACAAAAGAATTTGAGCAGAAGCTGGAGCTGGGACGAGGGCAGTTGCATGAAAAGGCCGAGCAGTGGAGCCGGTTGTTAACCAGCATCCTCGATGGCTACCGTTCGCTAAAAAAGATGATGAAGAATCCGACGCTCGCCCAACTGGAGATGGTGACTGATATCCAGCAGCAGCTCTCTTACCTGTTTCCGAAAAACTTCATCACGGTGACTGATAGAGAGTGGCTGGAGCAGTATCCACGCTACCTTGCCGGAATCAAAAAGCGTATCGAAAAATCTAATACGAATATGACCCGCGACCGGCAGTTAAAGATCGAGTTTTCCAGGCTGTGGGATGAGTATGCCAGGCGCCAGCAGCGGCTGGAGAAACAGCACATCTACTCGGAGCAACTCAGCTATTACCGCTGGATGCTTGAAGAGTATCGTATTTCCCTGTTTGCACAGGAACTCAAAACCAGGATTCCAGTGTCTGATAAAAGGCTCAGGAAATACTGGAACGGCTTATCTGATGCTTAATAGCTGAAGTGATATTTCAGGTCGAGCTGCTCCCGGGTCCCGACATGTCTTGTTAAATTATTATATTGTTCATTGTTTAGCCCTGGTATATTTCCGAACTAAAAAAACCGATCGTTATTTTTTTACAGGATACCTGGGATGGCGCTTCTAAACGAGTGCTTAATACTATACTGTGCTAGGGTTAATATCACATCCGGTTAATCTTGCAGCGTAAGCGTTCGATCTCATCGATCAGCTCGATGACCAGGGCAGCACCTGCGGGATTAACTCCCAGGTCGCGCTGAAGTCTCTTTGCTTTCTGCACGCGTCTTATGCTCACCCCACTGAAGCACCAGCGTGACTGCTCTGCACCTATGGGTTCTATGCAGCCCTGGTTCACCAGTGAGATGATATACTCTGTTTCCACTGAGCAGGTATCACTTAGTTGCTGCAAGCTCAGGCGTGTTTCATTTTCTACTATGTCTCCAGTCAGGATATCTGTCGTCTGCTTGATCATATGTTATACCCCTAATTTCGAGCGCGGGTTGAAGCTGAAGCTCTTCTTCATGTTCTCGTATGCGGCTTTTTCTTCGGCAGTATTCGCCGCTGGTGCTTCTATCCTTAAAACCATGTAAAGGTCACCCGCGCTGTTGTTAGCAGAACTTGCCGGAATACCGCGCCCCTTGAGCCGCATTTTGCTGCCACTGGCGGAACCGGGTTTTATCTTCATGTCGACCAGGCCGCCAGGCGTCGGTACTTTTACGCTGGCACCAAGGGCAGCTTCCCATGGCGTGACCGGCAGGTCGAGGTAGACATCACGTCCATCGACGCGGTAGATGCTGTGCGGATTAAATTCTATCTCGAGATACAGGTCTCCCGCTTTACCCTGGCCGATACCCGGGTTGCCCTGTCCGGCGAGGCGAATATGCTGCCCCTGTTTGATGCCTTTTGGAATGTTTACCTTCAGTACACGTTCTTTTGAAACCACATGACCACTGGAGTCGACCTCGGGTATGCGCAGACTGATGGAGCGTGTGGCACCCTGCATTGAGTCTTCAAGGTCGATTAATATCTTCGCATGATGATCGTCGCCGGCAGAGTGGAATCCGGCATGCTGCTGATAAGCACCTTGAGCGCGGCCGCCAGCCTGGCGAAAACCCTGGCCAAACAGTGATTCAAAGAAGTCACTGTAAGCATCAGCGCCCTCGAAGCCGCCATATTGTGAGCTGCCACCACCGGGGCCACCGCTAAAGCCGCCATGGAATTCAAATCCGGCATCCCAGTCTGGTGGTGCATTGAAGTCCTGTCCGGCTTTCCAGTTGGCGCCAAGCTGGTCATAAGCTGCGCGCTTCTCGGGATCTTTCAAAACTTCATAAGCTTCACCGACTTCTTTGAAGCGCTGTTCAGCATCGGCTTCTTTGCTGACATCAGGGTGATATTTTCGTGCAAGTTTTCGATAGGCACGTTTTATCTCATCCTGTGTCGCATCGCGTTCGACACCGATTATCTGGTAGTAATCTTTATATTCCATGGTCTAATAATGAGGGCGAATAAAACTGATTTAAAGGCAGTTTGTAAAACACCGCCACATCCAGTGATGTCGCGGTAAAGAGTATACTCATTCAACCTCGATTTTTTTGCGCTGAGATTTTTTCTGTTTGGGTAGCGTCAGTTTCAGTACACCTTTTTTGAAAGAGGTCTTGACGTTTTCATCTTCGACGTCGGCCGGCAGTAAAAGTGAACGACAAATCTCACTTCTGCTGATCTCCTGTTTTAGATAATCACCTTTTTCCTCTTTTTCTTCATGGCTGGATTTAGCCTTGATGACAAGTTTGTTGTTAGCGATCGATATATCGAGATCTTCCTTGTCAAAACCGGGTAATTCAGCTTCGACATATACTTCTTTATCTCTATCTACAACATCGATCCTGGGTAACTTGTCGAAAGGACTGAAAGCTGACAAACCCTGCAATGAATCCTGCTTCAAAGGTTTATGCCACATGTTCTGAAACATATGCTCTACCTTATGCTCAAGATCCCTTAATGAACTCAAATAGCTATCACCAACCTCATTCTGATTTTTTGATATGTTTTTATTGGCCATCTCATGTCCTCCCTTTATTATCTGCATCTATATTACTATCATCATGACCAGGATCAGTTATTGACGTCTATCAAAGTATCAATATTTAATTTTCGGAATTGTTATCGTTAATACACCATTATCGATCCGTGTCTGCATGCCTTTTTGTGCGACTGGTTCGGCCAGCGTGATGCTGCGTTGAAACCTGCCAGATCGGCGTTCGCTAAAGATGATCCGGCCCGATGCATCTCTATCCTGTTTTTCATATTCCTGCTTTCCGCTGACAGTCAGTCTTTGCCTATCGAGGTCGACAGAGAGACTCTTCGCATCTGCACCAGGTATATTGACGAGAACGGTATACTGATTCTCATCTTCCCTTACGTCCATCTTCGGTTCGGATATGTCTTTACTGAAATGCCGGCGAAAATCCGGACGGTTATATGGCGCATACGGATGATCGAACGCCCTCTCCATCTCGCGGCGCATGCGTTCGATCTCCCGGTAGGGATCCCATCTCTGCGCATAATAAGGAGGGTTAGGTGAAGGATTACCCGTTGAGGAATTAGTCGAATAATCGCTTGTCAGGTCTTTATCGTCAGCTGGCAACTGTTGATCTGTCTGTTTGTCCGGCACGCCAGTGGATCTCGGTTGGCCTGGTGCTAAAGCTTTTTGACTTTGCGCAGCCCGATCTTTATTTTCCTGGGTTTTAGCTACCGTAGACTGAATAGATCCATATTGGTCCTGGATCGAAGTCAGCTGTCTTTTTATTTCGACGATATACCAGGTCTGCATGCCGGCTATGACGAACAGCAGCAGAATCATCACTGTAAATATTATCTGGTTCGAACGGCCCTGATTTGACGGGCCCTGACTTGAATCTTGCATCAGTCTTCCCTCCTGGCATTTACCTTAATATTTGTATGGCTGTAGAGCCTACACTAAAATTAATAACATCGAGTCAGGATTTCAAGGTCCGGATGGCAAAAAACATGCATGGTGAGAGGTGTATGCCAGCCGGTCAGGGGGCCCAGGGCATCACGTCTCTCATGCCTTTCATTGCCGGTGCGACATTGTGCGTCAATACGTTCAGGTCCTGGCTGACCCTGCCCATATTGCCGTTGAGTTGCTGCATGTTGCTGTTGATCGAGGCAGTGTCGTTGCTCATGGTGCCCATGTTTCCAGACATGCTGTTTACATCAGCCTGCATCATCTGCATGTTTGCCGACATGTTGCTCATTGCCGTTTCCATGACCGTGACCACGTAAAACATATAGACAACAGCCACGACAGCGATGATCGTTCCAGGAATTGCGATAAGGCGGTTCCTGCGAGTCCGTTGTTCCAGCATCCGGGTCATGTATTCGAGCTTCTTGTCCTGCAGTTTTCCCTGCTCGTTAATCTCTTTCAGTGTCAGCTCATGATCATGCATCATGGAATCAGAAAGGCTCTTGAAAATATTCTGGTTATTTTTTTCTTTCTCTGCGCTGCTGTCGTTGATCTTGCCAAAGGTTGATTCAAGTGACTGGTACAGTCCTGTCATCTCTTTTTGATGCTCTTTTCCCTGTTTGCTGGTTTTGCTGGATAAGGTGCTGAAGCCAGTACGGACTTCTTCGATCAAGGACGAGATCTGCTTGTCTCTAGTCTTGCGCTGATCGCTCATCTCTTCGATGATCGACCGAATGGCAAGGTCGCCTGCAGCAGACTGGGTGCCTGCTTTTTTAACGCTTTTTTTCACAGGGGCGGCTTTCTTTTTCACAACTGCTTTTTTAGCGGCACTCTTTTTCACTGTGGCGGACTCTTTTGGTGCTGCTTTTGCAGGTTTTTTTTCAGGCATTGTAATAGTGGTCAGTTAGTTTTGATTAAGCTGTATTATATAATAATAAACTTATATAGGTGGTTGAGAGTTATTTATTGTCTGAATGCTGTCAGATTTACCTTGTTACCGCTCGGCCACAATAGAACATATTATTCCACCTGCTTATCCTTCTAATTAATCGTTTTTCGTCTATAGTTGGCTTGATTTAGTTTTTAATTTCTCTGATGTATCTTATCGTTTAACAACCGTATCTTTGGTTTCCGCATGGCTATATTCCTGTCCATATGACTAAGCTGCGACTAGTCTTGTTTCTGTCACTCCTGTTACCACCGGTAACAATGCCAACTGCTGCACCAGCTGCAGAATTGATGCTGAATGAAAACGAGGAACAGTGGCTAAAGAATACACCGGTAGTTGTCTATACCGGCGATCCTAACTGGCTACCATATGAGGCATTTGACAGTGATGGTAATTACATCGGTATCGTTGCTGAGCATCTTCGGCTGATAGAGGAACTGACTGGATTGCAGTTCACCATGAATCCAGTCAAGACCTGGCGTGAGGCTACTGAAAAGGCGAAGCAGGGATCTGTGGATGTGCTTTCTGAAACTGATGATTCAGACCTGAAATCACACCTCAATTTTACCGTTCCATATCTATCAAATATTATCGTCATTGCCATGCATAGCAGGGAGAACTATGTCGAAGGTATCAGCGATATAAAGCATAAAAAGATCGCTCTGATCAGAGACTATGGATATACCGCCAAGATCCGCAGGAAGTACCCTGAAATACAGTTCGTCAATGTAGACAACATACAGGACGGCCTGTTGTCTGTCTCTACCGGCGAAGTCGATGCTTTGCTGTGTACACTGGCACTATGCAGTTACGCTATTTCTGAGATCGGCCTGAATAATGTCCGCATCACCGGTAAGACAGAATTCGACACGAAACTCGCCTTTGGTGTACAGAAAGATCTACCCGAGCTGCTCTCTATACTGAACAAGGCGATAGCTCAGATAAGCCAGGAACAACGGATGCGGATAACCGATCAATGGATAAAAGATAAATTTGCAAACAAGACAGATTATACGCTGGTCTACCAGGTTGTCGTTGTCGCTATCGCCCTGCTGAGCATAATCGTGCTGTGGAATATTCGCCTGTCGAGAGAGGTGGAGCTGCGACGGTCGACGGAGAAAGAACTCAAATCTGCTCAGGATGTGTTAAGGCTGTCACTTCAGAAGTTATCATTTCACAGGGAGCATACGCCACTGGGTGTCATCGAATGGAATATTGATTTCCAGGTGGTTTCCTGGAACCAGGCAGCTGAAAATATCTTTGGTTATAGTAAAGAGGAGATGCAGCAGCCGCATGCTACGAAAAGAATTCTACCGCAGAGTGCTCGCGAGGCGGTGGATGAGATATGGGATCAACTGATCACAAATACCGGAGGTACCCATAGCAGGAACGAGAACGTGACAAAAGATGGACGTATCATACAATGTGAATGGTATAACACACCGCTGGTAGACCCTGAAGGCAAGGTTATCGGTGTCGCATCGCTGGTCGATGATGTGACGGAAAGGACCATGTCAGAAGAGATGATATGGAAACAGGCAAACTTTGACCAGCTGACAGGTCTGCCTAATCGTAATATGTTCCATGATCGTCTGGTGCAGGAGGTGATCAAGGCTGATCGAGACCGGACCTCGCTCGCTCTATTGCTTATAGATCTTGACCAGTTCAAGGTGGTAAACGATACCCTCGGCCATGATATGGGTGATGTGCTTCTGAAGGAAGCGGGAAAACGCATTACTGACTGTGTACGTCATTCCGATACGGTCGCCCGCATCGGCGGCGACGAGTTTACTGTCATACTGTCCGAGATCAGTGAAGATACAAATATCGAGATCCTGAGCCAGAAGATTATCAAAAGGCTGGAGGAAGAGTTTCTTCTCGGTGATGAGATCGTGCATATCTCTGCAAGTATAGGTATCACTCTGTATCCTAATGATGCCAGTGACATTGACACTCTGATCAAGAATGCTGATCAGGCGATGTATGCAGCCAAGCAAAAAGGGCGTCACTGCTTTAGCTATTTCACTCAGTCACTGCAGGAAGCGGCTCAACACCGGTTAAGATTGACCAACGATCTACGGATCGCCTTGAGGCAGGAGCAGTTTGAATTATATTTTCAGCCTATCATCGACTTGAAGTCAGGACGTATCGTTAAAGCAGAGACATTAGTGAGGTGGCATCATCCGCAACGAGGGGCGGTCAGTCCAACGGAGTTTATTCATCTCGCTGAAGAGACAGGTATGATAAATCAGCTGGGTGACTGGGTGTTCACACAGTCAGTGCATAGAGCTGCTCAATGGTGTAAGCATTTTAATGACGAGTTTCAGGTAAGTGTAAATATGTCTCCGGCACAGTTCAGGCTGGATACACAGATATTTATTTCCGAGTGGCAGCATTACCTGCAGCAGAGCGGGGTCTCTGGTGGAAATGTCATCATCGAGATCACCGAAGGCCTGCTGCTGAATGCAGAGCCCGATGTCATCGATAAATTACTCTGGTTGCGTGATGCAGGAATACAGGTTGCTATCGATGATTTCGGAACAGGGTACTCATCTCTGGCTTACCTGAAGAAGTTTGATATCGATTATCTCAAGATCGATAAAGTATTCGTCCATAATCTTGATAGCAGTGAGAATGATATAGCCCTGTGTAACGCAATAATCGTAGTGGCGCATACCCTGGGTTTAAAAGTGGTCGCCGAAGGAGTAGAGACAGAGAGGCAAAGGCAGATCCTGGCCGAGGCGGGTTGTGATTTTGCCCAAGGTTACCTGTTCTCCAGGCCGGTTGATGCAGCCTCGTTTGAGAAGTTATCAGATACCAGGTTTTAGCTGGTACTCCGGCTTCTGCATCGGTTGGCTATTCAAGCAGATACCAGTGCACTGATTATGTAATTATGTTCGTCACTCTGGAGCTGCTCGAGAAATTTTTCTGACCAGTCGAGAACTTTCAGTCCGTTTGCATTCAACTGTCTGGGCTGAAGATGCCCATCATTGAAAGCCAGGTACAGCAGGATCGACGCTGCTTGTTGCACGCCCCAGGCAAGGTCATGATTGTTCGCTCGAAGACAGGCTTTTATCACCCTGCGATAGTAGTCGATAGGGATGTCTTCATGTATGTCTTCCATGGTATAAGCCGTTAGTGCCTTGTGTAATTCGCCATACCTGATCATGCGTCCGTTGTCCTGTTCTGAATTGATTGAGAACAAGTGTAGTGATTAGGTGTGATCTTTTCTTGACGAATTGCGACATTCGTTTGCAGAAATATACGATAATTCCCTGTACTGACGTAGGCAGTTAATTATCGAATTTCTGACGCGAATGCGCCGAGATAATGGTTATAAGTCATCAAATACGGCCACGGTCAGCAGGACTTTTACGGAGTCATCCACTTTGGTCTTTTCGATATAAGTAATGCCCAGAGGGGTATTCTTTATCCAGTCAAGTACTTCTTTATGACTGGCGAGTTCTTTTGGTGCGCCTTTTTTACCTACGGATACTTTTCTTGCCCAGTAACGTTTGTGTCTGGTCTCGCTCATCTCAAGCACATATTCAAAGAAAGCCTTTCTATCCGGGCTGCCGGAAGCGTGGTTAGCAGGAATCGCTTTATGACCACTCGGGAATTCCAGTTTCTCTTCGAGGAACAGTTCCTTGACCATCTCTCTAGTAAGTTCGCCACCCTGGTAATCCGGGTGTGCGATGATAGCCAGATCAGCATGTACCTCACTAAAAGTAGTGATGAATATTATTGTCAAAAATGTTCGTAATGTCTTAAACATACTGTTTTTTCCCCAGTAGTGCAGAGATAAATTATGGCAGTTTTCTAAATTTAAGACGGTTAGGACTAGTGCAGCTGATAGATGATCAGTCCGTCGCCGAAGGTTTTGAACACTTTGTAGATGTCAAATAGCAGGGTGGTAAACGCCACCCTGCTATTTGAGTATAGGTCATGAATGATTAAACTTCATTGAAGTTTTGCACGATGAGTATTACTTTAACCGAGTCATCGACTTTGCTGGCATCGATATAGCCGATACTGCCAGGTGTGTTAGCGATAGATTTCAGCACAGCAGAGTGAGAGCCTAGCTCGGTTGGAGAACTGCCAGCGCCAACAGCTATCTTACGTTTCCAGTGACGTCTATGCGTTTTTTCAGGCATATTCAGTACTAATGAAAAGAACTCTTTTCGGTCGGGGCTGCCAACAGTGTGATTGATCGGTTTAGCATGATGACCATTAGGGAATGCCTTGCGTTCGCCGAGGAACAGTTTTCTTACATTCTGTGTGTCAATGTCACCGGTTTCAGAATCCGGGTGTATGATGATCGCCAGATCAGCATTCGCTGTACTTGCAATGAACAGCAAGAGTAAAGCAGACATAATTCTCAGTTTAGTAAACATACGGGTTTCTCCTGAATAAAATCGATAATTAGTGTACCGACACGCGTGTCGGTATCTGTTTGTAAGTTTTTAAACATTTGAATTTGTACTGATACTGGACATACGCGAAGCGCGATTTAAGCCAGCATAGCAAGCGATTACAGCTGCTTTGTAATGGTTCGTTTTACGGCCCGGTTTGGCTGTTTCAGGAACCTTGTGAGACACGTCCTTTGTCGATGGAGATAAGTATATTCTAATATTTAAGAAATACTAATATTTCAGGAGTGAATGGTATAAAAAAACCGATAAAGGGTAAAACAGGCTGACAAAATGGCAATATCTTAACTATCTGGTTTATTTTTTGTGCTGTATTTACAACTGGCCTGCAGTAAAAATTGTCGTTGATAGCTATACAAAATATCTGATATAAATGTGTCGCTGTCATGTCTTGAATCGATTCGGCATTTATATTCAAATTCATTGATGTCAGTCAACATGCTGATCTCTACATATCTGCAAACTGTAGAGGTATCGTTTAATGACCGCGGAAGATAAGAAAATGATCACAATAGAAGAATTTATGACACCAGATCCTTACACTTTGCGTCAGAGTGATTCGATCAATGATGCGTGGGAGGTAATGATCGGTAAACATGTTCGTCATATCCCGGTTACTGACGACAATAATCATGTCGTTGGTCTGGTCACCCAGAGGGACGTGCTCGCAGCGACAGATCCCGGTGCAATCAGAGAGGCCAAGAGTGCATCGCATGAAGTAAAGTCTGACGTAACCTTATCAGAGATCATGATTCGTGATGTCACCGTCATTCGTAAGGATGACTCTTTACGTCAGGCCGCACTGTATCTGCAGACTCATAAATATGGCTGTCTTCCGGTAGTAGTAGATGATCGCCTGGTAGGCATCATAACCGACAGCGACTTTATCGATATTGCTATCAACCTTATCGAACAGGTTGAAGTATCGGAAGAAGAGTCCTTGATGGATTACGAAGCCGAGCAGGATATCGATGACATCGATCTGCCTGAAACCGATGAGATGATCTAGCAGATTTATACCGCTGACCGTTAAGTTAGATCAGAATACGGACTGGAAACTCATGCCGCCGCCATCTCCCGGGTCATTGAATGGATCGTCGGCGTTCAGGCTGATATTCAATTGCAGAGAGTTTCTACCGTCGGATGAAGAATATTCGAAGCCCATACGAAACTTGGCCTGCACCCCGTCGTTTAATGTGTTTTTGCTGCTGTCCTGCAAGTAGACCTGCTCTTCATCTACCTGGCCAACATGTAGGCCAAGATCCCAGGCCATATGTTCATTGAATGGGTGATAGGCTCTGCCATAGACCTGCAGGGTTTTCATCTGATAATCAAGATTTTCACCCGCATTGATATAGTCACGGATATCGTTGCTGAGCTGGTCATACCGTGTTCCAAGTTTGACCTCGTATGATTCGCCCATACCTGTTACCCAGTATATGTCAGCCGAGATGTAATCGGTCGACTGCTGTTGTTGCTGAGCTGGCTGAGATTGAGACTTGTCCAGGGTGAAGCCATCGACGGTTATCCCTATTACCGTGCCAGGTGTTGGCAGATAGTCAAATAGAAGGAAATAATCGCTGCTCTCGTGTTTGAAGCTAGCGTTATTATCCGGGTCAATAAGTTCCAGCTGGCTCTCGCTGCGGATACTAAAGCGCAATTTATAATGCTCACCCAGGAGGTAGGCACCTTCCAGCTTCAATGATCTGGGGTCTTCTTTGTAGAATGTGTTGTCACTGATGTTTTTCTGGTTATACAGCGCATCTATGTCGAGATACTCAATACGTGTGTAATTCCAGGGGCGCCGACCCCATATCAGTGCCAGGCCGATGTCCATTTCACGTTTTTCATAGGCGGGTATACCGATGAGCGCTATGCCGAGATTACCTGCCCATGGGTAAAGTTCTACTTCAGCCGTGGGAAACAGGATGTCTTTATCCGCATAGAATACTTCCTGTTCTACTGTGAATCTAACATTGACGTATTCTGATAATTCATTATGTAGCTTCAGTTCGCTCTGTATGAAAGCGAGGTCAGAATCCAGGCTGGCACCGGTAATACGCCAGGCTGTGGTGTTGTCGTACCACTGGTATTCCAGGGATTTGCGAAAACGATGTGCATTTATATCGAGAAAGTTTTCGTCATCAAGATTGATGTCATTGATTTCAAAGTCGTTATCAAACGCCCACACCGAGCTGGCGGCAGCTGCTAATCCGAGAGTGAACAGGAGTATGCTGATATGCTGACGCATGATTAAAGTCCGCTAATATAGAAATAACCTGTTTATATAGTTTAAGAGATTTGACCATGTGGCCAGAGGTATTTTGAAGGATTTTTTATGCCTTGTTGACATTGGTCAACTTTTTTTGACCGATAATCCGCAAACTGATATTGATATTAGTCATTTTGCTGGTCACGCCTATGCAGAGATCATATTTCTTAATAATATTAATGTTATGTACTGTGGCAGTCGCCCGAGTCGCAATGGCTGCGGAGGTTACCAGGGGGGGCATGTTGAGTAACTCATGTGCGGCATGTCATGGCACCGACGGTAAGAGTCCTGGTGCAATCCCCAGTATTAATGGTAAATCTGCCGAGTATATATCACAGGCGATGCATGATTTCCGAGACGGTAAACGTTCGGCGACGGTCATGGGTCGGCATGCAAGCGGTTACAGCGATGAAGATATCGAGCTTATTGCCGATTATTTTTCCAGTCGGCCTTAAATTCAGGAGAGAAATCAGGATATGAAGCATTTCAACCGTAGAAAGTTTTGCAAGCTACTGGGATTCTCTGCCGTTCAGCTCTCAGTAGCCGGCTTGCTGTCTTCCTGCAGCAAAGGTACTTCAGCCAGGGTAGTTATTGTCGGTGGCGGCTTTGGCGGCGCCACCTGTGCAAAGTATCTTCTCCGCTTTGACAGCAGTCTGCAGATAACGCTGGTAGAGCCATCCGAAAAATATATGACCTGCCCTTTCAGTAATATGGTGATCACAGGTGTTCAGGCGCCTGACAGCATCAGTCATGGCTACTCGGCACAACAACAGCGCGGTGTGGAGGTCATCCATGCGAAAGTTCAGGCTGTGGATGCTACGGTGAAGATGGTCGCTCTGGATAATGGTGAGGTGATCCATTATGACAAACTGGTTTTATCGCCCGGCATAGACTTTAAGTGGGATGCTGTCGAAGGCATGTCAGCGAGAGATGCCGAACTCATCCCTCATGCCTGGCGCGCTGGCAGGCAGACCTCGATATTGCGTGACCAGCTGAAATCGATGGATGATGGCGGGGTGGTAGTCGTGGCGCCGCCAGAGAATCCATACCGTTGTCCACCTGGCCCCTATGAGCGGGTTAGCCTGATCGCACATTACCTGAGACAGCATAAGCCTAAAACCAAGATTCTCGTCCTCGATGCAAAAGATTCGTTCTCCAAGCAGGCACTATTCCAGCAGGGCTGGGATGAACTCTATCCTGGCATGGTCGAATGGGTGAGCGGCAGCAAGGGAGGGCGTATAGATGAAGTGGATGTTACAACGCGCACTCTGCATACAGAGTCGGGTGATAAGCATAAAGCTGATGTGATCAATCTCATCCCGCCGCAAAAAGCCGGAGAGGTGGCTATCACTTCCGGTTTTTCTAATGAGGATGGCTGGTGCCCTGTAGATCAGCGAACTTTTGAGTCAGAGATTCATAAAGATGTCTATATAATCGGAGATGCCTGTATTGCCGGAAAAATGCCGAAGTCAGGATTTGCAGCCAATAGCCAGGGTAAGGTGTGTGCTGCCGCAATCGTGTCTTCGTTATGGGGTGAAGATATGCCTGAGCCGTCGTACGTGAACACCTGTTACAGCCTGTTGTCACCTGAATATGGAATCTCTGTGGCAGCGGTATATCGTTATGATGAAAACAGGGGGATATATAAAACCGGCGGTGGTGTTAGTCCTGTCGATGCTGATGCTTCATACCGGCTACAGGAAGCACGGTATGCCAGGGGCTGGTATGACAGTATTACCATGGATGCCTTTGGTTAGCCTGGTGTTGTGACCAGTCAGATCTATCGGCAGGTGCATGCCGGTATGATAATGGTGAAATTATATTTTTAAAGCAGTACTATGAGTACAGGATAAATAAAAAATAAAACCGCGGGAGAATGATTATGAGTGATATCCAGAAAACCGTTACCAATTGTACGACTCTGCTGAGAGAGAATATCGATGATAGAGAGTGCGAGATTCTTGCCGGCGCCTTCCAGTTGCAGAAGCTTGCTGCAGAAGAAATCTTATTAAGTGAAGGTCATCAGGATGATTCGCTGCACATAGTCATCGACGGTGATATAGTCGCAACCCGTGATGCCGGTGGCGATGAATTTGTTGTGCTTAATCATCTTAAACCTGGAGATGTTGCAGGTGCCATGGGTTTTATCGATGGCAACAGTCATTCGGCAACATTACGAGCGACCAAGGATTCACACGTATTGACCTTGCACCGAGATGATCTGGAAGGTTTGCTCGATGCACACCCGCGGCTGGTGTATAAGGTAATGAAGATGATCGTGCGCTCAGTTCATCAAACATTGCTCGGTATGAATCAGCAGTTTGTTCAGATGAACAACTACATCATGAGAGAACACGGCCGCTATTAGGTTTTTTTACCTGATGAGATAACTGGTCGTAAACTAAATACGGTAGCATCATATGGATGAGCAGAAAATAAAGATTCGAGTCACCGAAACTGATATGACGATGGATGTTGCTGTCTTCAGCAAGCGCCCTGATAAAATCGAAGTCGTACTGGGAGAAGGTGTCCATAGCGTAAAGTGTGAGATGTTGCCGACTGCAAATGGTAATGCCTATGTCGGTTCAGCAATGGGCCGAGAGATCGTCTATGAACGCAGTCGTGACCAGGTTGCCGCTGATGTCGAACTTGAGCATCATGATTATCGAGACTCTCGCCGCCGCTAGTTCTTACGAGATGAGTGATTCAAGCTTACCTGACTGTGTTTACCTGCCCTGGTCCTTGATGGACTGCCTGGCCCGGTTCAGAGCCTGGTAACCCTGGGGTGTCAGCTGGCTCATATGTATGATACCAGCGGTTACGCAGGTATGGAGCAGGGCTGCTGCTGCATTTGACTGGTCCCAGTCATGACCTTTTTTATTCATTTCATGCCAGGTCTCAATCATCTTTTCGAAGTACGATCGGGGTATCTGCTTGACGCTATGTTCCAGCGCCAGACAAGCGATGGCATCTTGCAGGTCGCTAAGTTCACTGCTCATCGATATCTCCTTTGGTGACCGTCTCTGGTTCGAGGAAAGAGGCAAGAAGGAGAAGTATACTCGTCCTGATCCCTACGCCGCAAGCTATTGAAAACGACCCCAGCTTAGACCGATTTAAATCTGATTGCTTTTTCTGCCCGCGCAGCTTGAGCTATACGGGCTCTATGGATATGCTGATTGTAAGCCTTTGTTGCTTACAAAGTTATGACTTGTTCGCCGTGGTTATCACTATGCGTGCATTGACCTGCTGGTAATAATCTTCATACCTGTCAGACATCTTTAGCAGTAAGTCTTTTCGCTTGTTATTGGTTTCCTCAAGCGCCAGCTGTTTTGCAAGATGGCTTATCAAGCGTAGGACTTTGAGCTGGCTCAGTAAAATATTTTTCTCAAAATCATCGGCTTCGAAAAAAAACTCTTTCGCTGTTGTCATGCGTAATGCGTCAAAGGTTGCCTTTCCGATGGCGTCGTCAGAGAACTCCTCGAACTGGATGGCAGGTCTGTGCATTGCCAATTTTTCCAGTGTCTCCAGGTCCTGTTCTGATGAATCGCTTATCAAATCTATCAAGCGGACCGAATCTTCACTGATACCGCTAAAAGTGACGATCATCTGTGTGCGGCGGATGAAGGTCAGGTATTGCTCATCTTCGAGAAGAATTTTCAGGGCGCTGTACCCGGTAGATGGAGTACCGGTCATGGTCCGCGCGCTGGCATTAACCGATGGCGAGTCAGAGATGATAAGCGTCGCTGATATGCAGAAGACTAATAACAGCTTGTGTAGAGAAGAAGAGGCAGGATTTAATTTTTTCATCGCAGTACGGAATACTAGATATTTAGAGTGTAAGAATATAATCTGCGGATATTAGATGAGTAGGTTAAGTGTTTGTATCATACGTAGGGGGTATATCATGCGGATTAAGAGAGTTAGCGAGACTGTTTGATCCAGAAAAAACTGTTATATGAAATAATGCAGGCAGCTAATGCAAACGATTTTCAATATCATTGTCAGGAACAAATATGAGTGATTTACCCGGCTGTCCGAGTTATACCGATGAAGATGGGAATATGCTGGTTTGCCCTGCGTGCGGGCATGAATGGTCAAAACAGGCTGCCGAGGAAGCGGCTGATGATGTCATTGTTTTCAAGGATAGTGTCGGCAATGTTTTACAGGATGGTGATACGGTGACGGTGGTCAAGGATCTTAAGGTTAAAGGTTCGTCGTCGGTGTTAAAGGTTGGAACCAGGGTGAAGAATATACGGCTGCTTTACGGTGATCATGATATCGACTGTAAGATCGAAGGCTTCGGTGCGATGAAGTTGAAATCAGAATTCGTCAAAAAAGCCTGATCGCTGATGCGTTAGTCTGATGCAGTTAACGATATCGCTCAATAGTATGATTGCTTTATTTGGTGCCATGCTCGTGCTGGCGGCCATGCCGAGCGGCAGTGTGCTCATGGTAGTTAGCAGATCAGCTGACTCAGGATTTGTCCACGGGACACTGACAGCGTTAGGCATAGTGGTCGGTGATATCGTTTTTATCCTGATCGCCATACTCGGACTCTCGCTGCTGGCGGAGTCGAAGTCTGAGGCGTTCGTCCTGGTGAAGTATATCGGTGGTGCTTACCTGGTGTGGCTGGGAATGAGGATGTTGCTTGCTAAACCGGCTAAGCTTCAGACGAAGAAGGGCAGCGCGGCCGCTATGTCATCAAGTTTCTTTAGTGGTCTGCTTTTCACCCTGGCAGACCAGAAAGCACTCCTGTTTTACCTTGGTTTTTTTCCGGCATTTATCAAGCTGTCATCAATGACCCTGACGGATATCGCTGTGATCATATCGATTACCCTGCTTGCAGTGGGTGGTGTTAAGGTTGCTTATGCTTTTATGGCTGATCGTGCCACTTCGTTATTCACACATAGGGCCAGGCGACGGCTGAATATCGCATCGGGCGGTTTGATGCTGGTCATTGGCCTTATAGTGATCATCAAGGCCTAGATAGAAGTCTCGCCACTAAAACGTTATTATCTTCCAATATTGATCATCGTTTGTCATCGCAGGTCTGGTTATGAATATGAAAGCACTGATGAAAAGCAGTATCATTCTGTTCCTGGTTTTTTTCGCTAGCGGTACGGTGTCTGCGGAAAAAAGTGAGTACCGTTCGCC
>JABDRN010000102.1 GCA_013041745.1 Gammaproteobacteria bacterium | reverse complement strand
TGGTGGAGCTAAGCGGGATCGAACCGCTGACCTCAACACTGCCAGTGTTGCGCTCTCCCAGCTGAGCTATAGCCCCAAATTGGGCTGGAATCTTATATTGAATACTGTAATTAGTAAAGATGGCCGGTTCAAAATTTAACCTCTAACCTTATTATCACCAAATGTCATAATAGGCGACACTAACAGGTGCATTCAGGCCCTCTTCTGTACAGACGCTGTTTCTATGTACAGGTGACATAAAATTATCACTTTTTTGAGTGTAATCAGAAAACCCTGACAGCAATATAGGAATCGTCCTACATCTACCAAGAGATCAGGTCATCAGCTTCGGGTTATAATCAAGTCAAGGATGTACATCATCAGAAATCTACAGGACAGATAGACCAGGAAGGTCAATATGGACGCGCATTTAATATCAGGACAAACCTCGATAGCATCACAGCTGGCATGCATCGGATCTTTCACTCGGCTGCATATTGCCTTTCACCCTAATCCACGGTTATCGCACTACATTACAAGGAAATTTACAATCAAAACATCCCGTTTTGACGCGCAATCCTGCGCATTTTTAACTACAAGGAGTACGTAAAATGAAACAATCTGGACTTAAAAAACTTGGCTTTCTGGCAGTAACCTGCGGTATCGCTTTCAGCAGTAATGCAGCCGTCGTCATCAACGAGATCGATTATGACCAGCCAGGTACAGATACGGCTGAGTTTATCGAATTATTCAATTCAGGCACATCTGATACATCACTGCAGAACTATTCTATCGATCTGATCAACGGCTCGAACTCAACACCTTACAGGAACATCGATCTATCTGGTTTCAGCATCACCGCCGGTGGATATTTTGTCATCTGTGGTGATGCCAGCCTGGTCGCTAACTGTGATTACAGCTTTACCACGACCAGTGGCTGGATGCAGAATGGTGCGCCGGATGCTGTCGCGCTTTTTGATAATGCAAACCTGCTGGATTCGCTTTCATATGAAGGGGAAATACAGCCATATCTGGAAGGTTCGACACTGGCATTCGCTGACAGCAATACCGATATCGCCAGCCTGTCACGCATACCAAACGGCTTTGACATCGATGATAATGGCCTCGATTTTCAGTCTGGCTGCATCACACCTGGAACGGCTAATATCGCCGGTATGGGAGACTGTTCAGCGACTCAGGTGAGTGCCGTCCCCGTACCTGCAGCGGCCTGGCTGTTCGCTTCAGGCATACTCGGCCTGACCGGTTTTGCCCGAAGGAAGTAAGTTAGCTAGCAGTTCACCAGGATAAAAAAGGCAGCCGTACTGGCTGCCTTTTTTATCACTATAGTAATGTGATATTGGTTACGCTTTTATAAAGTTGATCGCCCGCTCCAGGCGCCGTAAGGTCTTTTCCTTACCGAGCAGTGCAAGCGTTATATCGATGGATGGCGATTTACCATGCCCTGTTACGGCCAGCCTCAATGGCTGCCCGACTTTGCCGAATCCGACCTCAAGCGTATTCACTGTATTCTCGACGACATGATGTATCGCCTCGGCCGACCAGTCATCCAGTGCTTCGTACTGATGTTTCAGACTTGCCAGGATCGGCAGGGTCGCTTCTTTAAACTGTTTCTTTGCCTGTTTTTCATCGTAAGCATCAAAATCGTCATACAGAAAGCGGATCTCTTCGGCGAGATCTACCAGCGTACTGCAACGCTCCTGAAAGACTTTCATCACCTCGACCAGGTCAGGCCCTTCATTGGTGTTGTAATAAGACTCATGGATAAAACTCTGTAACATCTCAGCCAGCTCAGCAGGATCTTTTGACTTGATATAGTACTGGTTCAGCCAGAGCAATTTTTCGGTATTGAAAGCTGATGCCGAGGTGTTCACATCACAGGCGTCAAACAGTTCGATCATTTCTTCCAGGCTGAAGATCTCCTGGTCACCGTGAGACCAGCTGAGACGGACCAGGTAGTTGATCAGTGCTTCCGGCAGGAAACCGTTCTCCTTGTACTCCAGCACACTGACAGCACCATGGCGTTTCGACAGGCGTTTGCCATCGTCACCCAGGATCATCGGTACATGCGCATACACCGGTAACTCCGCGCCCAGTGCTTTCAAAATATTGATCTGGCGTGGCGTATTATTGAGATGGTCGTCACCACGGATGATATGCGTCATCTTCATATCCCAGTCGTCGACTACCACTGTCAGGTTGTAAGTCGGCGTGCCATCGGTGCGCGCGATGATCAGATCATCGAGCTCACGGTTATTGATCACCACCCGTCCCTTGACCATGTCTTCGATAATGACGTCACCTTCCAGCGGGTTCATGAACCGCACCACGGTATTATTC
>JABDRN010000094.1 GCA_013041745.1 Gammaproteobacteria bacterium | reverse complement strand
ACACAGGTAAGCATCACCATCTTCTTCTGCGACAAATGGCTTCGGTTTAAAATCTGTTCCAGCATGAGAGCCATCACAAAACGGCTGGTTGCTGGAGCGGCCGCAGACGCAGAAGTAGTATTCTTCGTCTTTGTTCAGTGTAACTTTTGCCGGTTTATTATTTGCGACTACGGGTTCAGACATGACATCTCCTGCTGGAACTGCTGATCAAAATTATTTTAAGAGATACTCTCGCGACCGTGCGGCAGCATGAAGTCGATATCAGGTCCTTTTGGAACGACGCCTGTCGGATTGATCGATTTGTGGCTGGCAAAATAATGATACTTGATATGATCCATATTGACCGTTTCAGCGACACCAGGCACCTGGTAGAGTTCGCGGGTGTATGCCCACAGGTTCGGGTAATCTATCAGTCGTTTCTTATTGGTTTTGAAGTGGTTGTAATATACCGCATCAAAACGCACCAGTGTGGTAAAAAGTCGCCAGTCGGCTTCTGTGATCTGATCGCCCACCAGGTAGCGTTGCCTGGACAGCAGCGCTTCAAGTTCATCCATGGTATCGAACAGCTGGTCAAATGCCTCTTCATAGGCGCTCTGCGTGGTGGCAAATCCAGCGCGGTATACGCCATTGTTAACATTGTGATAAACAATCTCGTTTATCGCATCGATCTCGCTACGCAGTGACTCGGGATAAAAGTCCGCATCCAAGCTGGCATAGTCATCGAAGGCAGAATTAAACATGCGGATGATTTCAGATGACTCGTTATTGACGATGGTCTCCAGCTTCTTGTCCCAGAGTAAGGGCACGGTAACCAGTCCATCGAAATCGGGGTCTGCCTTCAGGTAATTCTCATACAGATAATGCACATGGTTGATGTGGTCTTCGGTGGCCCCCGGGTATTCGCCGAACACCCAGCTCTGAGAAGGCATCAATGGATGCACCACCGAGACCGAGATCACATCTTGCAGTCCTTTCAGGGCGCGGAAGATCAGTGCGCGATGCGCCCATGGGCAGGCATAAGATACGTAGAGGTGGTAGCGGCCAGGTTCGGCGGCAAAACCTTCGTCACCACTGGGTCCGGCACTACCATCTTTTGTTACCCAGTTCCTGAAACTCGATTCGCTGCGAACGAACTTGCCTTTTTCTACCTTCAGTTTTCCAAACATCGTTAAATACCTCTGCCTATATTGGTTTCGCCCATGTGCGAAAGCGCACTCATGGTCGTGTTAGATACCTATTGCTTGATGCCTTCCACGGACAGTATCATCTCGACATCTTTCGACTTTGGTCCGAGGTCCTTGACGATGCCAAAGTCAGCCATGGCAAAGCGGGTGGTACCTTCAAATCCGACACGGTAGCCGCCCCATGGATCCTTGCCGGCACCGATGAATTCGACGTCGATCTCAAGCGGTTTGGTCACGCCATTTAATGTCAGCTTGCCTTTGAGTACGCCATTGCCGTCTTTGTCCTGGCTGTAACCAGTGCTGACGAATTTTGCTTCCGGGTACTTGGCGACATTGAGGAAATCATCGCTGCGCAGATGCTTGTCTCGTTCAGCATGATTTGAATCTACGCTGCTGGTTTTTATGGTGACTTCAACAGAGGCATTTTCCGGCTGTTTTTCATCGTAGCTAAAGTTGCCGCTGAACTCATTGAAGCGACCATAGAGCCAGCTATAGCCAAGATGCTGTACACGAAACTTGATGGATGCATGAGCGCCCTTGGTGTCGATGACATAATCTTCCGCCATGACAGCGGTGCTGCCGAAAGTTAAACCTGCGATAAGTAATGATGTGGTCAATGTTGGTAATTTCATAATAGTTCTCCTGGTATTAAAGAATAAAAAACCTATCTTCCGAAAATGCGTTTCAGCGTGCGGTCCCGGTCGATGAAGTGATGTTTAAGGGCGGCCGCTGCATGCAGCACAACCAGCCCGATTAAAGTTGAAGCCAGTATCAGGTGTACCCAGCCTGCGATATCTTCCTGACTGGGCAGGGCGGTGATAGTCGCCGGAACCTCGAACCAGCCAAACACCTCGATGCCACGGTTATCAGCAGTCGAGATCAGATAACCGCTGACCATGATGGTGAATAACAACAGGTACATCGCCATATGTGCGGCATGCGCCAGCTTTTTCTCCCACGGTTTCTGACTGCTCAGAGCTGCAGGGGGCGGGTTCAATAGTCGCCAGCACAGGCGAGCCAATACGACCAGAAAAAGCATGATGCCGATACTCTTGTGCCACCATGGTCCCTGCTTGTACCAGCTGTCGTAGTAGTCCAGGCTCGTCATCCACAGACCTAGTGCGAAAAGGCCAAACACGGTCAGGGCTACCAGCCAGTGCAGGCTGATCGCTATCAGGCCAAAGTGAGTGGGGCTGTTTTTCAATCGCATAGACATTTTTTTACGCTATCTGTTTTTGATCCAGGCGCGGTCACGCACGAAGTTATTGGACTGATAGTCATGCATGGCCTCATCGATCTCTTCTCTCGAGTTCATCACGAACGGGCCGTACTGAACGACAGATTCATTGATCGGTTTGCCGCTGACCAGCAGGAACCGCGCGCCTTCTTTGCCGGCGATGAAGTCAGGCATGTTGTCATCCGTTCCCAGTTGTATCAGCGCATTGGCTGGGATGTACTGGCCATTGAACTTGCCATCACCTTCGAAGACATAGATGAAGCTATTATTTCCGGCCATTAATTCATGCTGAAAATGTTTACCCGCTGCCAGCTGGATATCGAGATACGATACTTCGGTGATGTCATCCACGATAGGTGCATCGGCATCAGCGAAACGGCCGATGAGTACCTTGACACTGTAATCGGATGTTTTGACTACGGGGAAAGCCTCTGACTTGAATTCCTGGTACTCCGGCGTATCCATCTTGTTAGCTGCCGGCAGGTTGATCCATAACTGGAAGCCGCGCATCAGGCCATTCTCCTGTTTTGGCATCTCCGAATGGATAACACCGCTGGCTGCTTTCATCCACTGCGCGCCGCCGGGACCGAGGTTGCCGGTATTGCCCATACTGTCCTTGTGTTCCATGTCACCATCGATCATATAGGTGAATGTATTAAAGCCGCGATGGGGATGTGACGGGAAGCCGGCGATGTACTCGTCAGGGTTATCGCTGCTGATCTGGTCCAGCAGCATAAACGGGTCATAGTTACGCAGGGCAGGGGTACCGATGGTGCGGTGTACAGTCACGCCGGCGCCCTCCATCGTCTCCATTGCGGGTATGTAGCGTGTTGCTCTTACCTTTGAATTCATCATTTTGTCCTCGGCTTGCACAGTACGTTAGAGAGATTATGGCCATTGTTAAATAAAGAATAAACAGTCATAATTAGAAATAATTGTTCTTTAAAACGCAACAATAGAGAAGGGTGAAATGGATCGCTTTGAGAATATGCGCACCTTTATTCGCGTCGTCGAAGCCGGCAGTATCAGTGGCGCGGCAGACAGACTGGGAGTAGCGAAGTCAGCAGTCAGCCGGCGCTTGAAAGAGCTGGAAGCGCACCTGGGCGTCGAACTTTTCCACCGCACGACGCGGCGCATGAACCTGACCGATACCGGGCGGGCCTTTTACCATCAGTCTGTGCGTATACTGGAAGATGTCCTGGAAGCCGAACTGGCGACATCACAGGCCCATGGCACATTGAGTGGCAGCCTGAAGATTGCCCTGCCATCAACATTTGGCATCATGCACATGGGGCCAGCGATCAACGAATTTCTGCGAGAACATCCACAGATCGAATTTGATCTGGATTTCAATGACCGTGAAGTGGATTTAATGCAGGAAGGGTTTGATCTGGCTATCCGTATCGCAAAGCTGCCAGACTCGAGCCTGATCGCACGCCGACTGGCACCTGTTCAAACGGTTATCTGTGCCAGCCCGTCTTACATCGAGCAGATGGGTGCGCCGCAAACGCCGGATGAACTGGTGGCGCATCGCTGTCTCGTTTACAGCCTGCTGAGTGATTATGAATACTGGTATGTCACTGATAGCAAGGGCAAGGAATTCAGAACAAAGATACAGCCTTATCTGAAAGCCAGTACTGGTGAATTTCTTAGAGATGCGGCGGTCGAGGGTATGGGTATCATCATGGTGCCGTCCTTCATCGCCTACCAGGAAATCGAGAGTGGCGCCCTGGTTAAGCTATTAAATGACTATATTCCAGCAAAGATAGAAGCATATGCCATCTATCCGCAAACACGCCATCTCTCACAACGTGTCAGAGCCTTCGTCGATTTTCTGGTAAACCGGTTTGCGGGAACGCCTTATTGGGATCTGTGTCTGAACGACAATCAGCGTGAGGAGAAGGGGTATTGACATATAGATACAGGAGTATCCCGCTCATAAAAAAAGCCTCCGTTCTCGGAGGCTTTTTTTAAACAAGCATTACAGATTTATTTTTTTTCATCGATCTTGATTTCTACGCGACGATTCTTGGCGCGGCCCTCACGAGTGCTGTTATCAGCAATCGGCCTGGTTTCACCGTAACCGATGATGGTGATCTTATCCGGATTGGCACCATTAGCTACCGCTTCTGCTTTCACTGCTTCAGCACGTTTTTCAGACAGTTGCTGGTTGAAAGCGGCGTCGCCACTGTCATCAGTATGTCCTTCGATGATGGCGGAATTAACCTCTCTGCCTTTGAACTGGGCAACTATGTCTGCGATAGCTGCTTTGCCTTCAGCAGATAGCGTGCTGCCACCAAGCTCAAACGAAGCACTGGAAGACAGGCTAAGAGTGGTGTACTCAGACTCCGTGGATTTTGCAGCAGCGGCAGCAGCGGCCGCAGCAGCTGCGGCTGCCGCAGCTGAATCATCAGAAGAGTCAGCAGCAGGCTCTTCTTTCGTGGCTACAACGGCTTTTTCTTCGGCTGCAGCCCTGGGTTTTTCGCCTTCGCAACCTGGGATGGCTGCATCCGGTGTCCACTTGATAGTACGCACGCAGTGTCCGTTTCTATCACGAGCGTATTCACCATCGCTTCCTACCCAGTACTCTTTGTCGGCGACTGCCGGCAGTGAGGTGATGCATAAGATCATCGCGCTCAAGGTATTTATTTTCATCCCATGCTTGTTAAATTTACTCTGGCAAGGTTTGTTGTAACCGGTGCCTGTTAAAGTCTGCATATCTGTTGACATGATCTTCTCCTGTGTTCTCGATATAAAATTATTAAATAAACTGGATGTTTCATCTGTTTATCCCATCCATTGAAAACCAGATGTTCTACATGGCGAATACTATAAAAAAGCTGATGATGATTTGCAATGCTGAAAATGAAGAGTTAACAATTGCTAACAGTTGAGCAAAAACCGGTAGATGTAACGCTCAATGAATGCTATAGCGAATCGAGCGATGGCTGTGCCAGGGGGGGTAACCAGGCTCCGGATACAGAATAGTAACAACATCACCACGTGCGCTTATGAAGATGTCCGCAGCATGGTGATGTGTCTATGAGTTAATGTGTGACCATCGGATCCAGGGTTTTAGCCTGTTCTATCCATTTGCTGATGGTTTTTGCACTCGGTGAAGTTTTGCATAGATGTTTTTCCTGGTTTACTTCGGCCATTTTCTCTGCAAGATTTTCAGCATTACGATGACGGAGTTCTTTTACGGTATCAACTCCGGCGCCCTCAAGAAGTTCTGCAAACTGTCCGGCAACGCCATTGATGCGAAACAGGTCGCACATATTGACCCACTTTAATATGCTGGCTTCACTGATCGATGTTTTTTCGGCTAACTCTTTTCGGCCAGGTTTAGAGCAAGCGACTTCGAGTAGTTTATCTGTCGTCTTGATGCCTTCTTGTGTTAATAGCTCTGCATACTTCGGGCCGATACCTTCTACACTCTGAATTTCTTTTGACATTCTATGTCCTCCTGTTTCGTTAATTTGATATGGTTTTTTGACTGCTTCGATAACACTATAAAAAAGCTGAACGCAGTCGGCAATGCTAAAACCTAAGAGTTAACAATTGCTCACAATCGAACCGCAGTTGATGCGAGCGAGGTTGCCGGTATCTGGATGCCGCTTTAGTCTGCAGACAGTGAATCCATGGTTCAGGCCTTCCTTGCGGCGCGTATGTTGAGCCCGGTAGGTGGGCCGAGTTATCCTGTCTGTTCTATCGGATCGACGGGATCTGCCTTAGGTATTTTCAAACAGAAGCTTGATCCTTCACCCGGCCTGCTCTCGACATCGACATGTCCTGAATGGCGTCTGGCGACAGCATCGACGAATGCCAGTCCGAGTCCGATACCCTGTATGCGCTCGACACCAGTACCCTTACTCCGTCTGAACATTTCGAACAGATGTGGCAGATCTTCCATCGGTATGCCTGAACCCTGATCGATGACACAGCAGTTGATCTCGTTATCGTTCAGTGTCACCGTGATGTTAACGGTATCTCCTGCGCTACTGTGTTTGATGGCGTTGGATAGCAGGTTGACTATGGCGCGCTCCAGCAAGTCAGCTTCTGCGTGTGTCCATAATTCATCACGGTCAAAACGGTGAGTGACACTGACCTGCATTTTATCTGATAACGCCCACAGCTGGTCGATCGCATTCAGTACCACGCTGTTAAAATCTATATCGTAGAATTCGATGTTCTCGCTGGTATTGGCGCGTGCCAGTTGTAAAAACTGTTCGGCAAGATGCAAGGTTTTATGGGTGTTCTGTTCCATGTTCGTCAGCATGGAGCGCATCTCATCGACGTCGCTTTTATTTTTGGCCAGCTCGATCATGGCAAGCATCGATGATAATGGAGAGCGTAGATCGTGGGAGAGAAAGTTCAGCACTTCGGTACGCTTGCGTTCACTGGCCTTGAGCCTGCTGATATCCGAAAAATTGACCACGAAACCATCAAACACATCACTGATAATCTGTAACGGACTGATCTCGACCATGAGGTCCCGGCCCGCCTCATGCTGTGCTTCTGCCAGAACGCGCACCTGTCTGAACATGACGCGTTGTAACTGCGGTTGCCAGCTGCCGCCATCTTTCAGCGTGATGTGCTGCAATATATTTATCACTGATTCGCCATTGAGGTCGGCATCATCATCGCCATACAAAAACCATCCAGCACGTCGATTGGACAGCAACACCTGTCCTCGGCTGCTGCAGATCAATACACCATTGGCCATGCCTGACAGGCTGTCATCTATGATATGTCTGAGTTCCTCGTATTCACTGCCAACGGCCTGTGCCTGCTGTATCTTTGTCTGCAGAACATCTTTAACGTAGGCACCTTGTTCTGTCTCAACACTGAGCGGGGTATGGATCAGGCTGTTCAACAGGCGTTTTTCTTCATCGGTAATGACCGCGTCCATGCCCATGCTCAAACCCAGCCTGCAGGGCTTGTTGTGATAGCGGGTCTGCGCCCAGTAGCGGTAGCCATCGACGCTCCAGCCTTCAGCGTTTAACTGATCTAGATTGCAGGCGGGAACAGAGCCATGCTGCATCAGGTTGTGGCCATCTTCATCCTGCAGCACCCAGCCCTTGATCGGGATGAACAATGATATAAAGCTGATCTCGTCAGCGATGTTGCGCTCCCGGTGCACAGTCAATGCTTTCTGCATGTCGCTGAGGTTATCCAGTTCGGCATTGATGTGGCGCATCGCCAGTACCAGCCGGCGCCAGCTCCATAACGGATAACTGATGGTCTGGAACAGTAATACGGTGGAGACCGGTAGCCATATACCGAATAACCATAACAGCAATGCAGCCAGGGCAACGCTGCCGAGAATGATGCCCAGCAGAACCAGCAAGGTGCTGCCCGGGTTTACATATGGGTAGATGAGTACCGGCAGGGCCACCAGCATGGCAGTGATGAGGATCAGCCAGGGTTTATCCAGCTCGCGGATGTTCAGATCATTGCGTATGGCATCGATCACGTTGGCGACGATCTCGATCCCGGGCATGATGCCGCCATCTCCGGAGAACGGGGTAGGCAGGGCATCACCCAGGCCCTCTGCGGTGGTTCCTATCAGTACGATCTTGTCGCGAAACAGGTTTTTCTGGTATTGCCCCGATAACACCTGCGAATAGCCGATCTGTTTGAAGTGTCCGGGCGGACCGGCATAGGGTATCAGGAACGGCTGCTCTCTGGACCATTGCATGGGGGAATAATATTTCGCCAGCCCATCGTCCTCGATATCATATTTCGGCGAGACAGTAGCCCCGGCAACATCCAGTATCGCCAGGCTGTAATGCATCCAGTGTGGCTCACCGATACCTTCCCTGAGAAAAACCCTGCGTGCGATGCCGTCATCGCTGACATCGATATGGACATGTCCCAATGCTGCAGCATGCGTGCTGAGCTCGGGCAAGGGCAGGGCTTCGACAGGAAACGAACTGCTGCTCTGCTTTGTCATGAAGACCGGCAGGACAACTTTTCCGCTGGCGCGCATGGCGCGCGCCATTAACACATCAGAAAGCGGGTTATCAAAATCTGATTCGCTGAAGATGATATCCAGGCCGATTACTTTTGGCGACTCCAGCTCCAGCTTGTTGATCAGGCTTGCATGCTGAGATCGTGGCCACGGCCAGCGGCCTAGGTCTTCCAGGCTCTCATCATCGATAGCGACGATGATGATGTCGTCGGGCACCGTGCGTGTCCAGAATGACAACTGGGCGTCGTACAGCAGGTTATCCCAGCGCCATAGTACGTTGTTATGAACAAATAATCCGGCGACAAATGCCAGAAGTGCGACCAGAAAGAAATGTTCGATGACACCCGAACTGGTGTTGCCTTTAGTTTCGATCAGCTTCACTGGTTCGGATTCGCGCTATCAGTCTTATGGCTCAGATCATTAAAACCACGATTATGCCGGTTATCAGGATGACTTTCCATGAATCATCTTCTACTACAGGGGGTGGAGGCGGTGGCGGCTGCTGGATATCATAGTCATTGACTGCGTCGATACCCTCAAGTTTATACTGATCGATAGCCCTGACCTGCAGGTAATACTGACCAGGAGCCAGGTCGGTCAGTTTGATCGAGCTGTCTTCTGTCGATCCATCGATGATGGTCTGGTTGAACTGCTCATCGCTTGCCAGCCGGTAGCGATAAGCTTTCGCGCCATCGAGTTCTTTCCATGAGACATGGAGTTCGCTTCTGTCTGCCGACATGTTGTCGCTGACATCGGGTGCGTCCAGTAATTTCACCGGTTCAGGAAGCGGCTTATCCTTCTCCGCGACGATACCGAATCCATCCGGCACGTCTTTTTCCGCGTCTCCCGCTGATACTGCGACGATACCCTCGGTGACCTCGGTTCTGCTGATGTTGTCGCTATCGGATGACAGTCTGAAAGCGGTGCCCCTGACGGCTGTTATCGCTGCGGGTGTCCTGATCTCATAATGGCTGTCCGGTCGCTGCTTTTCCACCCATGTGTTGACACTGCCGTTATTCAGCCGGATGCGGGTGTCGACCATACCGGTGTCTTTATGGTGACTGAGCTTGTCGAGCACGACTTCACTGTTGGACAGAACCTGTAACTCGGATTTGTCTGCAAACTGCATGCGCAGGCTTTGCTTGTCTGCAGTGACCACCCGGTCACCATTGTATAATTTTGTACCTGTCGCGATGGCTGATTCTTCACCATTGGCACGAAACAGAATGGCATCCCCGCTTACCGCGATCACCACTGCCGGCGTGGGCTGTAGTTTCAACATCGAAACCGGTATCACGATACGTGTTCCAGGGCGGATCTTTCGGTCCGGCCCCTGGCGGATCTTGTTTATTTTCTGGATCTCATCCCAGTTGTTTACTGATGTCGTATATTTTTCTGCGATCTTCCATATGCTGTCACCAGGTCGAAAGGTGTATTCCCAGTATTCTTCCTCGGCGGTCACCAGACCGGGCAGGCTGATGCTCAGCATAAACAATAGTGTGGTAATAAAGCGCAACATGTTGATCTAGTCCTTTGTAACCCTGGATAAACGATAACCGCGTTGATAGATGCTGCTGAGTTGCCAGCCGATGGCCGGGTTAATCCGCAGTTTTGAGCGGATCCGGCTGACATGGGTGTCGACCGTACGGGTGTTCAGATCTGCTCGCGTGCCCCAGATGTGCTCGAGCAGATGATCACGTGAGACCAGGCAGCCGGCATGACGGAACAGGTAAGACGCCAGCTCAAACTCTTTGTTGGTTAGTTTTATGGTTTCGCCATCGACCGAGATACTGTGTTCTTCAGTATTGACCAGATAAGGATCAAAATCCAGAACAGCGGGTGCCTGATCAGTCTCATCAGCGTTGTCGTCAGATGAAGTTATCGAGATGTCGCCGATCTTATTACGACGCTGCAGCGCCTTGATCCTGGCCAGGGTGATGCTCTTGCTCACCGGTTTGACCATGTAATCGTCAGCGCCGTGATCAAGTGCCTCGACCACGCTCTCTTCGCTGTCACGACTGGTGATGAAGATGACCGGGGTATTCGAAGCGCGCTCACCGCGTAACCAGTCAAGCTCCTCGATGCCGGTGGTATCGGGTAGATGCCAGTCGAGTACCAGCAGGTCAAAGTTTTCAGAGTTCATCGCTTCACGAAAACTTTGACCCGTGGTGTAGGATTGCAGCTGGTCACCGGCTTCATTCGCCCACAGGCTGATTAATTCGATTTGACTTAAGTCGTCTTCCAGTAATCCGATACGCACAAACTAATCCTCATTTAAAGTGCTGTAAAACAAAGGAATAAAAAGAGATAGTTACTAATCCGGGTGAATAAATAAGCAATAAAAAGCCAGGTAATAAAAAACAAGCTAACAAAGAAGAACTTCTGCTGTTATAAAAAAATTACCTACGCGTTAAATTTTTAATTCTACCGTTTTTCTTCCTCGACCGGTCAAGCAGTCATGCCTACCAGTATAACCAGTATCTCGACCATGAGCCAGCTGGCAAAAATGCCACCGATTATCATTAATCCCGTTGCGCTGCTGATATAAAACGACCATTTAAATATATTGTTAACTGCTTGCATGGGATCAATCCCCTTTATTTGGTTTGGTAACATTTATAATGCTATATCACACCATGCAGTGCTCAGGTACAAGCGGGTAAATGTTAAACAATGTAAATTAAACAGGTATACTGGCTCCCTGGTTGCCAAATTTTAGAAGGGGTATACATGATCTCAAATATAAGACTCGTATCGATCGCTATCCTGGTTTTTCTGGTTGCCTGCAGTTCGGCTGCAGCGCAGGAAACAAATGTTTCACTCGTAAATGACTCTTTCAGCAAGAGAAAATTCAATCCGAGCATCGATGGCAACTGGATAGGAAACGGTATTTCCTATGGCGCCTATCGTGACGGTGAGGGGCCGGGTAAGGGATTAACCTCGAAACAGAATATCCTCGAAGATCTTCAGATCATCGCCACCAGGTGGAACTTGATAAGATTGTATGGCTCCGACCAGCAGTCGCAGAATATCCTCGAAGTGATTGCTGAAAATGACCTGCCGATCCGGGTCATGCAGGGAATCTGGCTCGATGGTCACAAGAGCGATGATGAGAATACTGCACAGCTAGAACGCGCGATCGAACTGGCCAAGCGTTTTCCCGAGATCATCGTTGCCGTCAATGTCGGCAACGAGATCTTCGTCGACTGGTCATATCACAGGCTTGACGACATGGATAAAGTGATCACGCAAATCAGGCAGGTGCGCGCTAGCGTCGCGCAACCGGTGACGGTGAGTGATGATTACAATTTCTGGAACAAACCCCAGGCTAAAAAGATAGCCGATGAGATCGATTTTATCTGCCTGCACGCTTACGCCTTCTGGAATAACAAGACGCTCGACGTGGCAATGGACTGGACCGATTCGATCTACCGCGACATCCAGAGCAGGCATCCTGAGCATCGCATCGCCTACTGTGAGACCGGTTGGCCGACCAGCCGGATATATAATGATGGCAGTTACGAGGGCGGTCTGATCGGTAAGGCCGGTGAGAAAGAGCAGGCAGTCTTTTTTGATCAGTATGATTCCTGGGTCGAGGGCAACCGGGTTATATCATTCTATTTCTCGTCCTTCGATGAGCAATGGAAGGGTGGTTTTGATGGAGAAAACCCCATGGACAAGGCCGAAAAACACTGGGGGTTGTATAAATCAGACCGCAGTCCAAAAAAGGCATTGCGATAAGACACGGTTAAAGAGGAAATCAAAAGGTTTAGCTTAAAGCGGCACCTTTGACACCCTTCAGAGTCACCCGCCCAGTTTTTTTTGCGCTGCATCCAGTGCCTGAAAATCTGTGGGTCAAAATTCAGTCCCTTGCTTCTTGACACTATCAGAACTCCCTTGATGCCTTCAACGGTTTAGCAGGAGATATGGTATTTGTTGATGCATATCAAGTTAGCGGCAAAACTGGTTTAGATTTAGGTACTCTGTGATTTAAAATAGGTGATACTTATTCAGAGCTGATAGGAGAATGACGATGATCAGAAAACTATGTGCAGCAGTTGCTTTTTTATGTGTCGCTTGCAATGCTGGAGCAGATGTTGCGGACACAGCTTACATTGGTTTTGGATTAGGCTCTGTAGATTATGATGCGCAGTCAATCTCTGATTTTGATGATCCCACCGGTTACGAACTGCTGGTTGGAAAAGATATAAGCAGAAACATCGCCTTTGAAATTTCCTATATAGACTTCGGTAAAGCAGATGATAGCTCTTCGCCTGCACAGCACCTGGAGGGTGACGCTTTCACAGCCGGCGCTTTGTTAAAAGCCAAACTTGGCAAGGTGACTGATGTCTTTCTCAAATTGGGTATGCATAGCTGGGATAGAGAAGTGTCGCAGGATGGTAGCGGTGTCATCGGCAGTGATGATGGTATCGACGTTTTGTATGGCTTCGGGGCCACGGTAAAAGTTACTAATAATATCGGTGTTGGCGCGCGCTATAATGTCTACAGTTTTGATAGCGACGATGTGTCCATGCTTTCAATTAATGCCCAGCTTAGCTTCTAGCTAAACCGACTTCAATTCATACGAGAGATAATATCGACACTATTGCTATCCTGCGGAACATGGTGTGTGTATCTGGATATAACCCAGTGGCAGTCCTAAAAAGGCATTGAGATAACCCGGGGATAAGGTATTGAATGAGATGGGTCTATGGTCTGTCGACAAGGGCCCGCCGACAAGCAAAAAAAGGGCAATAGCAAGAGGATCTTCCCCTTTCGCTATTGTCCTTTTTCTCATTTAAAGAATTGTTTTGTGAAATTCGTTTGAAAATCTTCGAAGAAACCATATAAAAATATAAATATTCTATGGTGACTATATTTGACGTTGAATTAACAAAGAGAGACTTAACGAATGAATAAGATAATCCTGCTATTGAGTTTTCTTCTATTCATAACACCGCTGCATGCGCAGCAAGGTGGTATAGAAAACCTGCGTGAGACTGGCAAAGCTTTTGCTTCCGTAGCACGCACGGTATCACCTTCCGTGGTTTATATACGCAGTGAGGGCAGAGCGCCAGGGCAGGAGATGCATGGTTTCCAGTTTCCTTTTGGTGAAGGCGGGCCGTTCAGTGAGGACATGCTAAAGCGCTTTTTTGGTGATCAGTTCCAGCTTCCGCAAAGGCCGCAGCAGGAGCTGCCAGATAGCAGGCGCCGCGCTATGGGGCAGGGTTCGGGATTCATATTCAAATCAAAAGACGGCTTGTTCTCTGATAAGAGTTATATCCTGACCAATAACCATGTGGTGGTAGGAGCCGACAAGATCTATGTGCAGCTCAATGACGGTCGTGAGTTTGATGCCGAGATCGTTGGTGCAGATCCGCAATCCGACGTTGCAGTACTGATGATCAAGACAGGAGGGCTGCCTGCGCTGACTTTGGGCAACTCTTCTACTCTGGAGGTCGGCGAGTGGGTTATCGCTATCGGCAGCCCATTCGGGCTCAGTCATAGTCTTACTGTTGGCGTGGTTAGTGCGAAAGGACGTACCAGTCTGGGTATTAGCGATTATGAGGATTTTATTCAGACAGATGCGGCCATCAACCCGGGTAACTCCGGTGGTCCACTAGTTAACCTTGATGGCGAAGTCGTCGGTATCAATACGGCGATATTATCCAGAAGCGGTGGTTACATGGGTGTCGGTTTTGCCATCCCTGTTGATCTGGCCCGAGGTATCGCTGACCAGTTGATGGATAATGGCGAGGTGGTAAGAGGCTTCCTTGGTATCGTTATTCAGGATCTGACAGCGGACCTGGCCAGGTCTTTCGGCCTTGATCAAAAACAGGGGATCCTGGTCGCCCAGGTCACTGAAGATTCACCAGCAGCAAAAGCGGGCTTAAAGCAGGGCGATATAATTATTGCTTACAAGGATAAGCCGGTGACAGAAGTGGGTGATTTTCGTAATCAAATATCACTTACGGCTCCTGGTAGCCGCGAAGAATTGACGATTATCCGTGATGGTGATCGACGAGACATAGCTGTCACTATCGGTACGCTAAACAAGGATAACATGATGGCGAAGTCATCAACTCAAAGTGCCGATGAGCTTGGCTTGACCGTGCAGACATTAACGCCTCAACTGGCAGAACAATTTAAAGCCAAAGCAGGTGAAGGTGTCGTGGTAACGCAGGTCAGACCTGGTTCCATAGCAGCCAGTGCAGGCATACAGCCGGGTTCTGTCATCGTGCAGGTAAACCGTGCAGCGATAAAAAGCGCAGAAGAATTCAAGAATGAAGTAAGAAAGAGCAGTGCCAGTAAACGTATACTATTACTCGTCAGAAAAAATAATATGCAACAATTCGTAGCACTGAGCTGGTGATCTTATGCTATGGCTTAGCTGATGCTATTTGCTGCTGATAGCTTATCGGGTTTAATTTCTGTACTGACCCATTGAACCTGTTGTGTTTTAAGGGTTCTCAGGATCGGCTGGCCCCGCAGGTATCCAGATGCCGTAGTCACATTTTAAAATAGATGTTCCAGTTTTTATGTAACTGCCAGTGTCAAAACTTTTATTGTTGAAATGACAAACAGGTTCGCCAGGAACTTCACTGCGTAAAGATTCAGTATTATCATCACCTTCATCGGCAATGGGTGATGTGTTTAATTCGGGGTCAGGTGCGCCAACATCTATTATATTTTTTGATTGCGTCATGATCTCATCTCCCAATAAATTAAAGTTTTTTAACTCTAAAAAAATAACATCTTGTTATTACTTGCATGTTTTTAACGTATCCGCTTTCCATAATATCGAATCATCAATAACGACTGTAAAGCGATTTGAATAATTGACCAAGCTAGCATGCATTAAACCAACTGCTTTAAGATGTTAAAATTCTATAACTGTTATTTAATAGTAGAACTTTTTTAATGTGAGATATTGATCAGGGTCAACACACAGTAAACTTGAATATTTAAACAATAGGTGAGTAACCAGCATATCCAGTAACATGTCTGTTGTAGAGCTTGTTAGGCAGATCGTTTTCGAGCCATCAGATGCAGAAAATAACCTGTGTCTCTGGTATAAGGTGTTACTCATATTCCCGGTCATGA
>JABDRN010000058.1 GCA_013041745.1 Gammaproteobacteria bacterium | reverse complement strand
CCATTACACCATTCGAGTTCGCCAATAAAGTCTTAATCCATACAGGCTCGGGTGAATTTAAAAATCCTCTTCAAGTGTTCGTTTTAACAAATTAAAACGATAGCCAATTGCTAAATCAGCTATGATTACAGGATGCAGTTTCACTAACGAGCTCAACAAAAGAAAGTATAAAGCAGCATCATGGAAACCATTGATTCAGGACCTTTCACTCTTACCGCTCACCCTCAAAACTCGTCTCCATCGATACGTGAAATCGATGTGGTAGTAGAGCAGGTCGAGAGTGGTTGTCTCATGTTAACCTTTCGCCTGACGGGCGATGTCTCGGCTTTGAATATCCCTGAATCCCGTTCGCCTGGAAGAGTAGACAATCTATGGCAGCATACCTGCTTCGAGGTTTTCGTGATGCAGGGAGAAGGGCCCGAATATCGTGAGTTCAATCTCTCGCCTTCAGGTGAGTGGGCGCTTTATGATTTTCGTGGTTACCGAAACGGTGGTGTGCTGGAGCATGAATTTACTCCCGGGATCGTCGTGCACAGGACGAAAGACCGACTGGAGTTGACTGCTGAGATAAGTCGGGACCTGCTGCCACCTGGCCGTCCGTTGAGGCTGGGGCTGTCTGCGGTCATTGAGGATGTTGATGCTATACTTTCTTACTGGGCGTTGCGACACCCAGCGGGCAAGCCCGATTTTCATCATACGGATGCTTTTACTTTACAACTCGATTAATTCTGAATGCATAACTTAAACAAACTAACCGGCGGAGCGTGGCGATGAAGTTTGGTATCGATCGCCTGTTACAGGAACCGATGCTGCGCAAATCCCTGAAAGGGAAACGTGTTGCGCTGCTGGCTCACCCGGCTTCAGTAACTGAACAACTCACTCACTCCATGGACGCACTCGCAGGGTTACCAGATATCCAGCTCAGCGCTGCCTTCGGTCCGCAACATGGCCTGCGCGGAGACAAGCAGGACAACATGATGGAGTCAGCTGATTTCAATGATCCTGAACTGGGCATCCCGGTATTCAGTCTGTATGGAGAGGTACGCAGGCCGACGCCGGCGATGATGGACAGCTTCGATGTACTGCTGGTGGACCTGCAGGATCTGGGCTGTCGTATCTATACCTTCATTACTACCTTGCGCTATGTGCTGGAAGCAGCGGCACAGTATGGCAAGCGAGTGATGGTGCTGGATCGGCCTAACCCGGCGGGACGTCCGGTGGAGGGACTGTCGTTGCGACCCGGCTGGGAGAGTTTTGTCGGTGCGGGTGCGTTACCCATGCGTCACGGTCTCACCATGGCTGAGCTGGCGCAATGGTTCGTGCAAAAGCTGAATCTCGACGTTGAATGTGATGTCGTGACCATGGAGGGTTGGGCACCGACAACCGGGCCAGGCTACGGCTGGCCGATGAACCAGCGCAGCTGGATCAATCCCAGCCCCAATGCGCCCAATCTCTGGATGGCGCGATGCTATGCCGGCACGGTGTTACTGGAGGGCACGACACTGTCCGAAGGGCGTGGTACCACCCGGCCCCTGGAGTTGTTCGGCGCACCGGACCTGGAACCCCGCAAGCTGCTCAGCGAGATGCAGAACCTGGCTCCCCAGTGGCTTGAGGGATGCCGACTTCGTGAGTGCTGGTTCGAACCCACTTTCCATAAGCATGCAGAAAAGCTGTGTGCCGGCGTGCAGATCCATGTCGAGGACGGCGCCTATGAGCATGCCAGGTTTAAACCCTGGCGGCTGATGGCGCTGGCCTTCAAAGCTTTGCGCCGACAACGTCCGGACTATGAGCTATGGCGAGACTTTCCCTACGAGTATGAACTTGACCGTCTTGCCATCGACGTGATCAATGGCAGTGAACTTCTGCGCCAGTGGGTCGATGATCCAGAGGCCACCCCGGCTGACCTCGAAGCCATTACTGCAGCGGACGAGGCAGCCTGGCTAGCCGAGTCGCAAGCGATGATGTTGTATCGTTGAATTATTTTACAGCATGACGGTCAGACTCCCTGTAGATACATCTCGAAAGATACCTAACTCATGTTTAATGAAGTTAAACGCAAGATAGAAAAGCGAAAGCCATAGCAGCCAAATCAATAACAGCCATGCAGAATCCAGAGTATAAATTTGGCAGACGCGCCATGACAGACAAGTGGTTAATGCTGTTTGTGCTATTGCTGGTGGTCAGCTTGAGCTTGTTCGTACTGGACTATCTGTCTTACCCCTATGGCATCATGATCCTGTCTGCAGCTGTTCTCGCCAGGCTGTCTGCCATCTCTATGATGAATAAGCCCTGATATCGAGTTGCTCTCGGTTTACCCGGAAACGTCTCCTATAGAGCGATCATAACCAGCTGATCTCGATGCCGGCATACACGCGCCGCTCCGCGCCCGGTTCGTAATAGCGACCATTTCTGGCGTTGATACGCAGGTTGCCAAGGTATTCGGTATCGAACAGGTTTTCGATGCCGATGACCAGCTGGGTGTCATATTGCATGTTCGAGAGTTTACGGCCCAGTCGCAGGTTGCTGACAGTCTGCGATGTAACCTTGACGGTGTTGCCATCGTCCGCATAGCGGCTGCCGATGTATTGCGCGGAGAGGCCGGCAAAATAACCCTGCTGAAACTGGTACCTGGCATCGAAGAAAGCCGACCAGTCGGGCAGGCCTGGCAGGTCGTTGCTGCTTTCATCATCGAAACGCGCATCCATGTAGGTTAATGCGCCGGAGAGTTGCAGTTGCGGCAGGGTACCGGGCCACCAGCGAGCGCCCAGTTCCAGGCCGTCGCGACGGGTGCGCTCGGCATTACGATAGAAGGTGCGCTCATCACCGGGGGCGGCACCGGGATCAGCGTCAACGATGATCTCGTCTGTTACGCGTACCGTGAACAGGCTGGCTTCCAGTTGTAGATCATATAGGGTGCCACGCAGGCCGATCTCGAAACTCTCACTGCTCTGAGGTTCCAGGCCCAGGCGAAAGCCGCTGCCCGCGGGGTTGGCGAACTCGGTGAACGTGGGGGCCTCGAAGTTGGTAGCATACTGGCTGAATGCGTTCCACTGCTGATCCAGGCGATGGCTGTAACCCAGGCTGTAGTTGGTCTCATCATAGATGCGCTCGCCGGAGTTATCGACGCCGCCGGGCTGCAGCTGATCATCGATGGCCAGACGCAGATGGTCGTGCCGCAGACCGATAATCCAGCGCCCCTGTTGCTTCGCGACTGGCCCGGCCAGTTGTAATCCCAGGCCGGCATTGCGCGCCGATTCGCGTTGATCCAGTGCCAGGTCATCGCTGATGCCGCTGCGACAGATAAATGGCTCCAGGTCGATATTGCGGCAATAGCGTTGCCGGTCATCCTGCTGGTCTTCCAGGCTAAGTTGCGTGTGCAGCATGAGTTTGCCTACAGGACGCTGGTAGTTAAGTGAGCCACCGACGATCTGCCGATCGTAGCGGATCAGGCTGTCGCCGGGAAACGGCAGCTGCTGGCGAAAGTCGCGTGCAGTCAGCCAGGTTTGTGCACGAAGCTGATGACTGGCGGTGCCGAAACTTTGCACCATCCCCAGTGAGGCGATGTTCTGATCGACCTGTTGCCCGGCGTTCATGGCTTTGGCCAGCGGGGCGGCCTGTGAGGGATCGCTTTGCCATTGCTCATAAGTCAGTCCACCGGGATCTTCGGCCAGTGGATTGTCGAGATGGTTGAGAATCACGAACCAGTCGCGATCGCCCTGTTGATGATCCAGGCGGAGGCCGACATTGCGCCGTTCCACTGCGCTCTGTTCGCGATAGCCGTCCTGTTCAAGATGGGTGATAGCGCCACGGTAAGCCCATGAAGAATTATCGGAGGCATCATCGCCGGTATCATGTTGCTGGCTGAATGCGCCATGCAGACGACGCAGGCCAAAGCCGCCCAGCTGTGTCTCGATTCTGGCGACCGGTTTATGGCGAGGTGAATAACTGCGGTAATCGAGCAGGCCGCCGCTGCCATTGCCATGCAGCACGGCATTGGCGCCGCGCAGCACCTCGACAGTTTTAATCGAGCTGGGATCGATGGCATCGATCTGTGACTGTCCGTCTACCGTGGTCAGCGGGATGCCATCCAGACGCACTCGCACACCGCGGATGCCGAAAGGTGCGCGGGCACCAAAACCGCGGATCGAGACACGCGGGTTCTGCGCAAAGTTATCGCGGTTCTGCACCAGTACACCGGGCGCCAGGCTCAGGGCATCGGTCGGCTGCAAGGGAGCACGTCCGTCTGCGATATCATCTTCGCTGATCAGCGTGACCCCGCTGGGCGCATCCTGCCAGCGGGTCTCGATCAACGGTGCTGAGATAAAAACCACCAGTGGTGTGTCTACCTCGGGCTGCTGCGCAATTACCAGGCCAGAGCGGCTCACCGTAGCGGCGAAGATGATTATCAGGAACAGCAGGTGCATCGTACAGTGATAAGAGAATAATCCTTTGTGACTTCAAAAATTACGTGGCTGCCAATCTTATGACCTACCTGCCTATTGCCTGGCTGCAGGTTTCATCACATAGACTTTGCCGCTATCGGTCGAAAAATACAGCCAGCCCTGGGGGCCTTGTGCCAGCGCACGGATGCGTTCATCCAGCTCAGTCAGTAGACGTTCTTCAGCGATCGCTTTGCCATCCCCGCTCAAGGTGACCCGGTTGAGATGCTGCAATTTGAGTGCGCCGGAAAACAGGTTGCCGCGCCATTGTGGGAAACTGTTAGCTGTATAGAGCAGTAAACTTCCCGGGGCGATGGAAGGGGTGTATTGTTTGATGGGTTGTTCCATGCCTGCACGATGCGTACCTTCACCGACATCGAGTGGGCCCCAGTACTCTTTACCATATGAGATGACCGGCCAGCCGTAGTTGCGGCCAGGCAGGACCAGGTTGATCTCATCGCCACCACGGGGGCCATGTTCGATCAGCCACAGGCGTTTGTTGTCATAGTCATAGGCCATGCCCTGTGGATTGCGGTGACCGTAGCTCCAGATTTCAGGCTGCACATCCTTGCGCTGCAGGAAAGGATTATCTTTCGGTACGCGGCCATCCCGGTGTAAGCGCATTACGCTGCCGGCATGATTCGTCAGGTCCTGCGAGTTGGGTCGCTCTCCGCGATCGCCAACACCAAAGTAGACATAACCATTTTCATCAAACACGATACGGCTGCCGAAGTGACGACCGCTGTCGCTGGCCGATCGGGTTTCGAGCAGGTCCTGCCATTGCACCAGTTCATTAGACCCTGCTGTATTAGACATCAGTTTTGCCCGGGCCAGCACTGTCACACCCTGGTCATCTCTATCGCGTACATAGGTGAAGTAGATCCAGTCACCGCTAGTGAAACCGGGCGGCACGGCAACATCCAGCAGGCCAGCCTGATTTTCGGCCATGACCTCGGGAGCGCCTTGTACCGGGCTGAGAGCTTTACTCTGCAGGTCAAGCAGTTTTACACTTCCTTCTCGCTCGGTGATAAGCAGTTGGCTATCGGAGATAAACGCCAGACCCCAGGGTATACCCAGGCCATCGATGACCTGTTCAAGGGCAAAAGTGGCTTTTTCACTTTGTATGATCCGCGGTGAATCGGCATGAATCGCTAATGGAAGTAGCGTGAGCAGACATAGTAACAGGGTAACAGGTTTCATATCGCCTCCTTAAGTGTGACTATAATTGACAACACAGAAGCCACAATTATCCGCATCCATCATTCTATTAAGCATTAGCCGTTGATCATGAAGCATGGCGAGCTATCTAGTTAAGCGCATTGCTAAACCGGGGAGTCCCTCTAAGCAGGATACTACTCTTCCGGCCCGGTCTTGCTTTTCTTTAAGGCATTCAGTATTTCCAGAGGCAGCGGGAAGATGATTGTCGAAGAATTTTCGCTGGAAATGTCATTCAAGGTCTGCAGATAACGTAGTTGCAAAGCCTGCGGATTCTGTGACATGACGTTTGCAGCCTGCAGCAGTTTCTCCGACGCCTGCAATTCACCTTCAGCATGGATGATCTTGGCGCGGCGCTCGCGTTCGGCTTCGGCCTGCTTGGCTATCGCCCGTATCATGCTCTCATTCAGATCCACATGTTTTATCTCGACGTTGGTGACCTTGATGCCCCATGATGCTGTTTGCTCATCGAGTATGTTCTGGATGTCTGCATTCATCTTGTCGCGTTGCGAAAGCATTTCGTCGAGATCGTGCTGGCCCAGTACCGAGCGCAGCGTTGTTTGCGCGAGCTGACTGGTGGCGTTGAAAAAATGCTCGACCTGGATGATCGCGCGTTCCGGATCAACCACACGGAAATATAGCACCGCACTGACATGTACCGTTACATTGTCGCGCGAGATAACGTCCTGCGTTGGTATATCAAAGGTGACGACACGCAGATCAACCCGCACCATTTTCTGAATCAGCGGGATGACGATGATCAGACCAGGTCCCTTCACCTTTTGAAAGCGCCCCAGGAAAAAGATCACACCACGCTCATATTCCCTGAGTATACGTACCGCAGATATGATTATCGCCAGCAGCAAAATCACCGGCACCATGTATTCGATTAAGTAGATCATGATTCGCTCCCATGAGTATTATTGTTCGGCTTAACTTTCAAAACCAGCTTGTCGATGGCTTCGACAGATACTTTCTGTCCGGCACTCAGCTGTGCATCACTGTCAGCTATCCAGGATTCACCATCGACTTCGACGCGGCCACGTCCAGTGAAATCTTCCATTACCGTGCCGCTGCGTCCGATCATGTATTCAGCGCCGCTGACGACCTGCCTGTGCCGGAGTGAGGCAAACTTTTTCAGTATCCACAACATGAAGCCGCCACCCACCAGTGCAGTACCACCGATCAACGGGATCGATACCGCGATATATTTATCGTCGAACAGCATGATCGAGCCCACGGTGAACGCGATGACGCCGCCCAGGCCCAGTATCCCGCCGCTGGTGACGAACATTTCAGCGATGATAAAGGCCAGACCGATGACGATCAGTGCCAGTCCGGCATAGTTAATCGGTAATACCTGGAAAGCATATAACGCCATCAACAGGCAGATGGTGCCGACCACGCCTGGCAGGATGATGCCGGGGTTGGAAAACTCCAGGATCAGGCCATAGATGCCAACGAGCATCAAGACGAAGGCAATGTTTGGATTGGTGATGATGGCGAGTAATTTGGAACGCCAGTCAGGGATGATGCGTTCGATGATCAGACCTTTCGTTTCCAGCGTTACTATACGACCTTTGACATTGACTTCCTTGCCGTCCAGCTGTTGTAGCAGTGCGCTGAGATCATCGGCTACCAGGTCGATAACATTTTTTTCCAGCGCCTCCTCGGCAGTCAGGCTGGCTGCTTCTCGCACCGCCATTTCAGCCCAGGCTTCGTTGCGCCCCCTGAGCTTTGCCAGGCCCTTGATGTAGGCCGCTGCATCGTTGATGATTTTCTTCTCCATGCTGGTCTTGCCATCATCACCCTGTTGCTTGCCTGCGCTGCCTGGCTCGGTTGGTGTCGTTGGCGTCCCTCCGATCTGTACCGGTGTTGCAGATCCAAGGTTGGTCGCTGGCGCCATCGCTGCAATATGACTGGCATAGAGAATGTAGGTGCCAGCACTGGCTGCGCGCGAACCTTGCGGTGAGACAAAGGTGATCACAGGTACGTGTGCATCGAGTATGCCCTGAATAATTTCACGCATGGAATGGTCCAGTCCGCCGGGCGTATTCATTTGCAGGATGACCATCGTCGCAGCATCAGCCTCGGCATTATCGATGCCACGCATGATCAGTTCCTGTGATACAGGCCCGATAGGCCCGTCAACCTCTACCAGGTATGCCTTGTTAGTGGGCGTGTCGACTGCCCATACAGACAGGATGGTCAGGACCAGGGCGAGTCCGAGGACCAGGCGGGTAAGTAATTGAACTAACCTCATACTATGATTGCTCCGGTGCAGGATGTCAGCAAAAAAAGGTTAGCACCAGTATAAACGGAAACATTCACATGGCAAATAGCAGAACCATGTTAGGCGCACCAGGTTATATCCTGGAATATTATCGATTCGATCGACATCAGCAATCGCAGACAGGGTGGCAATGGAGTATCGTTATTATTCTAAGCGGGATAATAGTATTAACATGTAGTAACGCTAACGCTGTGGCTTTTGTCCTGACACCATATAAAGTAACTACGATATGATTTCTTCTCTTTTTAGGTGCCGCCTAATGCAAAAGAAATGTCATTACAGCTATTGGAATTGTCTATCAGGAATCAATGTATGTAATAACTCAAGGTCACTATTCGTGACAAAAGTAGCTTCATGATGCCGTGTTTTGCTTGAGCTGCTCAGGCGCCAATGATGTATATAACTTTTGGGTGTCTGTATTAATATGCATTATTAAATTATAATATTCTTATGGAGAGGGAGTTTATAACTAAAATGTATATCGTGAGGATACTTCGATGAAAAATATTGCGGGAATGACACTAGGATTTATCTTGGGTGTTATCGTAACAGGCATTATTGCCTGGACTATGATGCCTGGGATGATGTTACATGAAAAATTAAGCCCATACGATATCGAAGAAACAGTCGATAAAATAAAGCAGAATGCGATAAGTAAAGGATGGGTTGTACCCAGCGTGAAGCCCTTGCATAAATCTATATCAAAACATGGTGCAGGCGACTTGCCTGCCGTTATGCTTGTGAATTTATGCCAACCAGATCATGCATTTAATATTCTAAGAGAAGATGGTAATAAGAAAATCTCTGTCTTCATGCCATGTACAATTTCTGTATACGAGAAATCTGATGGAAAAACATATATAGCAACAATGAATGCTGCTCTACTGGGTGATATGTTTGGCGGCACTGTCGCAGAGGTTATGGGTGAAGTTGCTGTTGACCAGCAAAGCTTTATTACGTTTGCGAAATGAATCGCTGCTGGTTATTGCATACCAGGTAGGATCTGTTTGCTGACAGTTGGTGTCAGGACACTAGCACTCTCTAGATGAATTTGTGGAGCGTGCTTTTTTATGTCCGCAAGCGAGGCAAAGCTGATTTCGTAAAAACAATAATAGGCTAAAAACACCTGCTCGGATGAAGTAAAATACCAAAAATACACATCGAAAACGTTAGGTGAAAAATGGTTAATTTACTTAATTCAATAAAAGCATTGATCGTATGCGCTGTTACATCTGGTATGTATACCCTGTATACAACAACAGCTGATTTTCAAGCTCAGTTAGCAAGAGAAGGTCAGGAGGTTGGTAAGATTGAGGCGCTAATGCATTATTCCACACTAACTGACGTTTGGTCGCGTATGCTATATGGCTGGCTTCAGCTATTCGTTATTTGTTTAATCTCATGTTATCTACTTATGCTCTGGTTAAAGTCACCTGCCAAAATAGAACACTCAGCGACTAAAATTTAGCTTCGAGTGTCTGTTATCGACCAGCAACAGTTTTTCAAAAGATACTATTCACATTGTTTTACTGACCTGGATCATCTTATAGCTAAATTGGCTTATAGCAAATAAAGAAAGTGACAATTATCATGGTTAATTCATACCTGGCTTTGTACAATTTAAACAGTAAATTTGTTAATGGTGTAGAGGTGCTATCATGTTTTCGGAACTACAATGTAATACCGAACTTGAACGCCGTTCTAGTGGAAGCAGGCGGGTATGTAAATGTCGGCGACACAATTTACGCTTAGATGAATATGGTAATGATCGTCGTGTCGGCATTGGAAGACGTAGCAGTGATGAACGTCGTACCGGTTCAGACAGACGTAGCAATAATAAAAGAATGGTAAGTGGCAGCAGCCGGCCGCGTAATCTGATCGAAATTTCTTAGGCTGAGCGACCGTTGTCGACCCACGGCCGACCTTCAGTAATTATCAAGAAATCCTTATAACTCCCGCATGATAAGCCTTCTTTATCAGCTTTCTTTTGTATGGTTTTCTTTGCCCGTTACCATATAAGTGGTAACTTATAATTCATTAGCTACGGCTATATAATTTTTAAAATCCAGCTTATCAATAATCCTCTTCCAGAAGACACACTATTGACCTGTATCAACATACAGTTAACTACCCATAGGAATGGATTGTAATCCGCAATTATTGATTAACCAGTCTAAATAATCTGGTGATAAGATAAATATAAACAGTAACCGGAGTATGAACATGAGAGAACGCAATGAGCTAGATCCGTTTGATGCCCTGAGTCAGGCATACGAGAAGATGTATGAGCACGTTGCCGGCGGTATCAACGCAGCAAAGGAAAAAACCAGCTCGCTGGTTCATGATCTTGTCGATGAAGCCGAAGAGAAGATCAGCGAAGTCGAAGACATCACAGAAGAAGATGCAAAGAAGGTCGCTCTCTGGCTAAAGCGTGACCTCGATGATGTGATCAACTATGTCTCCGAGACCGAATATGCATTTCAGGACTGGCTGGGTTTTGAAACCTCGATGATCAAGGCGACCTTCATCGATGCCTTGCTGGACACCGCTGATCCGACGACGCTTGCACTGCTGCGTATGAAAGAGAATGCGCATGAACCCTCTATCTACCATACCGGTGAAGTGACCGGCTTTGGTACATTGATCTGTGATGAGTGCGGCGAGAAACTGCATTTCCATGAGGCTGGAAAAATACCGCCCTGTCCGAAGTGCCACGAGACCAGTTTCCATCGTATACAGACCGATTGAGACGATTTCCTGCTACGGGCGGAAAGCATAGACGAGAGGCCAACTATGACGATTCATAGCAGTTTTGATGAGAGGTGTTACGAATTACTCAAGCTTATTCCCGAGGGTAAGGTGACCACCTATGGTGAGATGGCCAGGGCTCTGGATAGCAGGGCCTGGCGCGCTGTTGGCAGTGCCATGGCAAAGAATAAAAACCTGTTCGTTATCCCTTGCCACCGGGTCGTCCGTAGTGACGGTACGGTAGGCCAGTATGCTCTGGGGTCTGATAAAAAAACAGAACTACTACAGAGCGAGGGTGTTGAGATATCATGCGGTAGAGTCAAAGATCTTGGCAGATACATGCATCGATTTGCCGGCTGACCGGCAAGAACAGGAGGTTAATAATGAACAGGCGTTCCAGTTAATATTGAACAGGCCGATTGCATAATAATGAACAACTCGGCAAGCCTTATACAATCACTAAGGGGGTATCGGTATGCAGACTATCAACGAACTTGAAACTACCATCATCGACATGGTGCAAAAAGGTCGCGGCGTACTCGCCGCCGATGAGAGTGCACCGACCATCGCGAAACGATTCGATGCTATCGATGTCGAGTCCAGCGAAGAGAATCGCCGCGCCTGGCGCAGCGCACTGCTGACCACCGAGGGGCTTGGCGAATATATCAGTGGCACCATCCTTTTCGAGGAGACACTCGGGCAGAAAGCCGATGACGGCAAGACCATCCCGCAGGCTGCCTGGGCACAGAAGATCGTGCCCGGCATCAAGGTCGACAAAGGCAAGATTCCGCTGGCGCTGTCGCCCGGTGACCTGATCACGCAGGGACTGGACGGCCTGGCAGATCGTCTGCGCGGTTATAAAGAACAGGGCGCACGCTTCGCCAAGTGGCGTGAGGTCTATGCCATCGAAGACAAGGTGCCTTCGCAACATGGCATCGAAGCCAATGCCGAGATGCTGGCACGTTACGCGGCTGTCTGTCAGGCCGAGGGTGTGGTACCCATCGTCGAGCCGGAAGTATTGATGGACGGCAGTCACGATATCGAGCGCCACGCCGAGGTCACCGAAGCGGTTCAGCATGCCGTGTTCGATGCATTGATCCGGCATAACGTCGTGCTCGAGCTGATGATCCTGAAACCCAACATGATCCTGCCCGGCAAGGACAAACGGCGTGCACCGCCAGAGGAAGTGGCCGCGGCAACCCTGAAAGTATTGCGCCGCACCGTGCCGACGGCCATGCCCAGCATAAACTTCCTCTCCGGCGGCATGGGGCCGGAAGAATCCACCATCAACCTCAATGCCATCAACCAGATGGCGTCCGATGGACTGTGGAAGCTGAGCATCTCCTATGGTCGTGCCTTGCAGCAGCCGTCATTACAGGCCTGGCAGGGAAAAGCAGAAAATATTCCGGCGGCACAGCAGGCGCTGTTAAAACGCGCGAGACTCAACCACCTGGCGATGCTGGGTGAATATGAAGAAGCGATGGAAAATGATTGAGGCCGTCACGACACTGTAGGGGCGGAATAACATCCGCTCCGACAAGGCCGCCACCACACTGTAGGCGCGGAATTCATTCCGTGATCAGCCAGAGTATTGATATCTAACCAGGCTTAAAACAGTTAACCAGACAGGGTGAGAAGAGCTCGTGCAGGCGCCGAAAAGATTTCTCATATCCATTCGAAATGACATATATAGTAAAAAGCGAAGTGACAGGCAACAGGTCAAATTACAGCCAGCAGTCGAATTGATGTCAATATAATGCTATAAAACGTAGCACTAAATTATAACAACCAGAAACCCTATGGAATTCCACAAAGAAAAGTTCGCATTCAAGGCCGGAGATAACTACCTCTGTTTCAACAAAGGTGAGGGCGGTATCCCGCTGATCGATATCAAGAACAAGTTCGCTACCGCGGTCATCAGCCTGCAGGGCGCCCATATCCTGAGCTGGATCCCCGAGGGTGAAGAAGAGGTTATCTGGGTTTCGGAAGACGCTGTCTTTGCCCCCGGCAAATCAGTGCGTGGCGGCGTGCCGATCTGCTGGCCCTGGTTCGGTGCACATGAAACAGATCCAGCTCTGCCGGCACATGGTTTTGCCCGAACCACTAACTGGGAGATCACCTGTGCTGAATTGCTCGATGACGGCAGTACCCGTCTCACTTTTATCACTGAACCGCAGGCGGGTAACGACAAGATGTGGCCACCGGCTACGACTGTGCAGTACCAGGTAACGATCGGTAAAAAACTGGAGATGGAACTGGCTACTTTCAATAACGGCGCTGAACCGATCGTCATCGGCCAGGCGTTGCATACCTATTTCAATGTCGGTGATGTCAGCAAGGTGCTGCTGCATGGACTTGATGATACCAGGTACCTCGACAAGCTCGAGGGCTTCAAAGAAAAAAATCAGCACGGCCCGGTGTTAATCGAAGGCGAGGTCGACCGCATATATCTCGACACGGTCAGTGAATGCGTCATCGATGACCGGTCACTAAAACGAAACATCGTCATCAACAAGTGTGGCAGCCACTCCACGGTGGTATGGAACCCGTGGCGGGAGACAGCGGTGAAGATGGGAGACCTCGGTGAAGGCGGTTACAAGAGGATGCTCTGCGTCGAGAGCAGTAACGCTGCCGATGATGTCGTCGAGATCCCGCCAGGAAAGACACACCATCTCTGGGTGCAGTACCAGGTACAGAAACCTTAACCCAATACAACATTCATGAGTACACTCTCATCACGGTATAACACATGAGTAAACAAGCCTTTATCTTCGAGGTGAGCGATCGAAGCTTCGATAAATATGTCATCGGCAACTCAGACAAAGTCCCGGTGTTCGTCGCTTTCATCAGTGTCTGGTCAGAGCCCTGTATCCAGATGTCGGATATGTTCGCTGGCCTGGCGAAAGAATTTGCCGAAGAATTTGTTTTCGCGAAAGTCGATGTCGAAGAGAACGGCCAGCTAAAAGAACAGTACGGCATCGAGAACGTGCCGACTCTAAAAGTCTTCGTCGATGGCCAGGTGGTAGCGATAGAAGAGGGGCTATTATCAGAACAGGAAGCACGTGCCCTGCTGAAGAATTTCGCTATCGTCAACAAGGCAGAAGAGCAGCGCCTGCAGGCTCGCCAGTTGCACATGCAGGGCGAAACCCAGGAGGCGGTCATGCTGCTCACCCTGGCGATACAGCAAGATCCTTCCAATACCAGGGTCGCCATGGATATGGTGCAGATATTCATCGATATGGGTGAGATAGAGCAGGCCAGCAGCCTGTTCAACCGGTTGCCTGAAAAAGACAAAGCCAGTGAGACCGGGCTCAGCCTCAGCGGACAGTTATGGATCATCGAAGAGGCCGCCAAGACCGCTGGCCTGGAAGCCCTGAACGAAGTCATAGCAACAAATCCCGATGATTATGATGCGCGTTTCGACTGCGCGATCTGCGAGATCGCTGCGCATAACTACCAGCAGGCGCTGGACCACCTGTTTCACATCCAGCAGAACAATGCTGACTATAAGGAAGGCGCCGCGAGAGAGATGATCATCACCATCATCAACACCATCGCACCGAATAACCCGGAGATGGCGCAGCAGTACCGGACACAGCTGGCGGGGATGCTGGCGGTTTAATCGCTGCTTATCGCGACCGAGATAAAAAATCGGGCGAATATATAATACCGTCATTGCGAGTGGAGCGCGGCAACCCCATTTTGGCAACCGTGACGTCTGAATAAGATTGCCACGCATAAAACGCTCGCAATGACGTTTATATTTATTCGTTCGCAATGACGAATGCCTTGTAACTGCTTCGCGATAATTGCGCCTGCATGAAAATGCCGTGCGCCATTGCCAGACAACACCTGCTATAACGATAATCTTGTCGATTAATTGCCTTTTTTCGGCATCTACCGCTGGTCAGAAAATCAGCTCGAGGCATTGAATGCTCTCTATATAGCAGGTAAATTAGTTGGTCATTATATTTGATGTCTTTAAATGGCTGGACACTATGCAGTGACTCAGCAAGGAAATCCAAGGTCGATCTATGTTTAGTTCAAAATCATTTACCCGTTTATTCTCGATATCTCTTCTCGCCGCCATCTTTGTGCTGGTAACAGGCTGCAGCAGCGGTGGTGGCGATAGCGCATCATCGAGCACCTCTGGCGGTACTGGCAGCGTAGCGCTGCTGTTAACCGATGCACCGTCTGATATATTCGAAGAGATCAACATCACCGTGGTCAAGGCAGAATTGCTGTCAGACGGCGGAGCAGTCACCGTGTTTCAGGGTGACCGTACTTTCGACCTGCTGGACCTGACCGACTCCAGGATCTTCGCTATCCGCGAGGGTGTTGCAGCAGGTACCTACAGTAAGATCCGATTGACACTGACAAACATAGAACTGGTGGATTACGACGAGCAGAACGATCCGGCGCAATTTCTTAAGTATTACCCGAAACTCCCCGGCAACGGCAAACTGGACCTGGTTCCAAAGAGCAGTTTCGATGTCGTCGCTGGCGGCACACTGACTATCCAGATCGACATGGA
>JABDRN010000056.1 GCA_013041745.1 Gammaproteobacteria bacterium | reverse complement strand
TCGCTGCACTGGTCGCAGCCATTTGCTTTGAATAAATCCGGTTTTGCGTCGATCTGCTCAGCAGTAAATCCTTCCTCTTCAAGCGCTGTACGCGGTATATCTATTTTCTCTTTACAGTTGTTACATAAGCGTCGAGCTAGGCGCTGCGCGATGATCAGGTTAACAGCCGATGCGATATTAAAAGGTGGTACACCCATATTCACCAGTCGCGCAAGCGTTTGCGGTGCATCATTGGTATGCAGGGTCGACATCACCATGTGGCCTGTCTGTGCCGCCTTGATGGCGATCTCGGCAGTCTGCAGATCACGAATCTCACCGACCATGATGATATCAGGGTCCTGACGCAAGAACGCACGCAAGGCGGACTCAAACGTCAGCCCGACCTTGTCGTTGACGTTTACCTGGTTGATGCCCTCCAGGTTAATCTCGGCAGGGTCTTCTGCGGTCGAGATGTTCGTGTCCACGGTGTTTAATATATTCAAGCCAGTGTACAGCGAGACCGTTTTACCACTACCGGTTGGACCGGTAACAAGGATCATACCGTATGGGTTTGCCAAAGCATTGAGATAGAGTTCTTTCTGGTCAGGTTCATAACCTAGGGCATCGATACCCAGGGTGGCGCTTGATGGATCAAGGATACGCAGTACGATTTTTTCTCCAAAGAGCGTGGGGCAGGTGTTGACACGAAAATCGATGGCTTTGGTCTTGGAGATTTTCAGTTTGATCCTGCCGTCCTGAGGTACCCTTTTCTCAGCGGTATCCATGCGTGACATGACCTTTATACGAGCAGATAACTTCGGGCTCATCTGTATCGGTGGTTTTGCGACCTCACGTAAGACACCGTCTATGCGCAGTCTGACACGATAACTTTTCTCGTATGGTTCGAAGTGAATATCCGAAGCGCCTTTTTTTATCGCATCGAGCAGGATCTTATTGATGAAGCGGACGACAGGCGTATCATCGACCTCAGAACTGCTATCATCATCTTTCTGTTCGCTATCTGGATCGGCGAAATCGAGGTCATCCAGGTTCTCCAGATCATCGTCCATCATATCGTCCATGGCAGATTCCTGCTCTTCGAGCAGTTTTTCTACCATGTTTGATAATTTGTTTTCCTCTACCAGTACGGCTTCGGTATTGATGCCAGTCTGAAATTTTATGTCATCTATCGCAGCCAGGTTAGTTGGGTCTGCGATGCCGACATATAGATGCTTACCTCTTTTATACAGGGGTAAGGCATGATGCTTCTTGATCAGCTTGTCGTCAACGATATCACGGGGAATGGCATCAGTATCGATGGCATCGAGGTCAAACACGGGTAAACCGAATTCCTTAGATGCCTCCATAGCGATCTTCTTCGCTGTGAGTATATTGTTACTAACGAGATAGTTTGTGAAAGAAACCTTTTCTTTCAACGAAGCCTGAAGTGCATTGATCGCTGCTTCTTCTTCGAGCAAGCCATCAATAACCAGCTTGCGTGGTAGCCCGTTTAATCTGATTTCTGCCGCCATGGATTGTCCCGATTTCTATTATTATTGTGTTTGAGGCATGTGATTATTATTTTAATAATGTCCTCCAATGATAGACGATATTTTTGAAAAATGCCTAGAATTGGCTGTATCTGTGAGCAGGCTGGTAAAAAAAATAATCATCTAAATTACAAGATTAGGGCTCAATAATATAACGTTAAAGGGTAGTGATAATAATCGAATAAGTAAAAAGTGCTCTCATAGGGAGTGACAATATTACATTGACCATTGTCAGGCTTCAGCCTCAGCCTGGTCGCAAAAAACTTGACATGAAACCACCGGTTTTTATATGTGCTTAACACTTATTAAGCTACACTTCTGTAAATAGTGGAAGTACATAAACGTCTAACAGGTAAGCAGATATATTATGAAGAGTGATTTAATAAAGTCTAAATTGAAGGCATCGGCTATTCATCTATCAATCAGTGCCCTAATATTTATCGGCATTCTGTATCTGATTCTTGTCGAGTGGTATCCGGGTGTTTTCTTTTCCGCCGAAGGCGGCTGGGATGGCATCAAGCTGATGGCGGCGGTCGACCTTGTCCTCGGACCAAGTCTGACATTTATTATCTATAACCACATGAAAGCCAGAAAAGAAATAGTACTCGATCTATCACTGGTAGCCGTGGTGCAGATCAGTGCCCTGATATGGGGTGGGTTACAGGTATATTCTGAACGGCCGGTTGCCCTGGTCATGTGGGATGGCATATTTTATACCGTCACTGAAGACTATTATAAGAAGCAGGATATCAGCCTGGAAGACGTCGCTGCTTTCAGTGACGAAGAACCATTACTTATCTACGCAGAAGCGGACTATTCGCTGCAGAAGCTTGAGGAGTTACAGCGCTTGAACTTAGAGAAAATACCACCTTATGCACAGGTGCACCTATACAAATCGATCAAAGAGCACCGCGACGAAGTATTTGAAAACCAGATATCGAGTGATGCCTGGTCAGAGTATCTGCAGGAAGATCTAAGCCAGTCCAACGATCATGTTTTTTTAGGTAAAGCAAAATATAAAAATCTGCTGATTTACCTGGACTCCGAGGCTGATCTGGTGGAGATGAAAGTAAGGCAATAATCGCGGATCTGGATCAAGGCATAAAAAAAGCAGAGTAAACTCTGCTTTTTTTATGCCTTGCTGCAATATTAACAGAGGCTGGCTGCGAGACAGGTACCGGGATTGATCGAATCATCCCATACAACCTGGCCATTGATATTACGGGTACCAGTAACGATATAGGTCGGGCTGGCCGGAGTGAAATTCGCATCACCCGTCGCAGTGATCTCCACCTGGGCGGCGCCTGGGGAAGCGGAGGCAACAGAGGCTACTCGACCACTTGCGGCCGAATCTATAACACCGAAGCCGCCACCGCCTATACAGCGCGTAACAAAGTTTGCGTTTGTCGTGTCAACACGCTGCGCACAGACTTCTATATCTGCTTTTACTGCCGATGTGGCGATGATGATTTCCGAGAAGGCGGCTTTATTGGTGTAGCTGGAATACGCCGGCAGTGCGACGGATGCCAGTATGCCGATGATCGCGATAACGATCATCAATTCGATCAGGGTGAAACCTTGTTGAGCTTTTTTCATGATCCTCTCCGAGGCGGACAATGTTAATTAACTATCTATATTGTTTTTATAGCAGAATCTATGCCAATTCCCTTTTTTAAAATAAAAGCTATAAAAACAATAAGATATATAGTTTTATATTACTTTCTCTATATCGTAATCAATAAATTAAGGGCATAAAATGACACAATGTGACAATAGTCATAAAAATGTCATCTTATGATGCTTTAAGCCATGCTGCCCGGTGACTACTCGCTTGTCAGTGGAGTATTCCACGCTCTGCTGAGCGCGATCTATTCAGGTAACTAAGAGATTTAAGGGGTGATGGGGGAGCGATTGGATAACGAGTCGTATGCGATTTGATCCAGCCTGATTGCGTTATATACGGGCAATAAAAAAGGGCAGAGTAAACTCTGCCCTTCCTAGGTGAACCTGAGTTATATTAACAAAGGTTAGCAGCTAAGCAAGAACCTGGAGTAGTAATATCGTCCCAGATAACCTGACCAGTAGTAGCATCACGAGTACCAGTAGTGATATAAGTTGGGCTAGCTGGAGTGAAGTTTGCATCACCAGTGGCTGTAATAGCAACCTGAGCCGCACCTGGAGTAGCAGAAGTCACAGATGTTACGCGACCTGAAGCACCTCGGTTGTTAACACCGAAACCACCACCGCCGATACAACGTGTGATGTAGTTAGCATTGGTAGCATCAGCACGTTGCGCACATACTTCAACTTCCGATTTAACAGAAGACGATGCAAGCACGACTTCTGAGAATGCTGCTTTGTTGGTGTAGTTCGAGTAAGCTGGCAGCGCTACAGAAGCCAGGATACCGATAATCGCGATTACGATCATTAATTCGATCAGTGTAAAACCTTGTTGAACTGTTTTCATGAGTCTCTCCGAAAAGTGAAAAATTAATTTTTAGCTTTTTTTAGTATTTGTGTCTTTAATGTTGAAGACTGTTATAGGTATAGCAGAGACTGTGCCAATTTCTATTTATTTTATTAATTTTCAATAGAAACAGGTGGTTATACTAAATCGTCAGGGATTAGTCTGGAGCATGAGACTAGTATTTATGTCAGATTGTGACAATCTTGTACGCCATCAGCCGCGTATTGTCATAACACTGCAGGTATTCAGGAAAATACAGTGATTACTCGATATCAAGCTTCTGTAATCTATAGCGAAGCTGGCGCAGGCTCAAGCCGAGTAACTTTGCAGCCGCGGTCTTATTCCAGCGTGTTTTTTCTAATGCCTGGATGATGCTCTGGCGCTCCTGCCCCGCGAGGTCCATAGGGTCGACCCTGCTTTCCGTTTCCATGGCTTCATTGACTGGCGCTGTTTTCAGGTGCAGGTCAGCTTTACTGATGGCATTGCTATCTGATAGTGCGATGGCACGCTCCAGGATGTTCTCCAGTTCTCGTACATTGCCCGGAAAGTGATAGTTTTGCAGTGCTGACATTGCTTCATCATCAATCGTCGGTACCTCTATCTCCATCTTTTCTGCGAGATTGTTGAGTAACTGGTCAACAAACAGCGGTATATCCTGCCGTCTCTCTCGCAGGCTAGGTATCGCGAGTTCGATAACGTTGATACGGTAGTACAGATCTTCACGGAAGGAGCCATCGGCGACGAGTTCTACCAGGTTCTTGTGGCTGGCACTCAGTATCCGGACATCCACCGGGCTTTCCTGAGGGGCGCCGATTGAACGCACCGCTTTTTCCTGTATAACGCGTAACAGTTTTACCTGCATATTTAACGGTAGCTCAGCGATCTCATCAAGGAACAGGGTGCCGCCATCGGCTGACTGGAACAGGCCCTGCTTGTCGGAGTGGGCACCGGTGAAGCTGCCTTTAAGGTGACCAAAAAATTCACTCTCCATGAGTTCAGCAGGGATGGCGCCGCAGTTGACCGGCACAAAGGGGCCATCACAGCGCGAGCCTTGCTGGTGGATCATCTTGGCGACACGTTCCTTACCGGAACCGGATTCACCATGGATGAAAACCGGTGCCTGGTTTCTTGCCAGTTTAGATATGTTCTTCAACAGGTTTTTGACTGCTGGTGAATCACCGGTGATACTGATTCGATCTTTTCTCGCATTGCTCGCTTCAGTCTTTTCTGGAAAAGTGGTGGCAGCAGAAACGAGGTTGCGCAAGATCTGGATATCGACAGGTTTCGAAACGAAGTCAAAGGCGCCGGTTTTTAAGGCTTTGACTGCTGATTCCATGTTGCCGTGTGCAGTGAAGACAGCGATAGGGATTTCGCTATAGTTCTGCTGGACATGCTCTACCAGTTCGATACCGTTGCCATCTGGCAGGCGCATATCGGTCAGGCATAAATCAAAGTGCTCAGTTTCGAGCAACAGTCTTGCATCTGTTAAATTGTGGGCAGATTGAGATGCGATATCCATGCGCATCAGGGTGATTTCGATTAATTCGCAAATATCTGTCTCATCATCAACAATGAGAACTTTTTTTGCTGTCATAGATAATCCCTGTGTTTATTCAATTAAATTCAGAGTTCATTTTTTGAACCTGCTGGAAATATATCCGGAAACAGGTGCCTCCCGCTGGAGGTGATATGTAGCGTATCTTAGCACGGTTGCTCTCTATCACTTCTTTGGTTATGTACAAACCCAGCCCGGTGCCAGCTGAACTGGTAGTAAAGAACGGGTCAAAAATACTTGACTGAGTTTCTTTGTCTATACCCGGACCGTTATCTATGATGTCTATATAAGGCTGCCTGGTATCAGCATCAACCTTCCCCTGGATAATGATCATTATATTGGATTTTTCCATATGAGAATGATTGATGGCGTTAGAACAGAGGTTCCACATGACCTGGTGTAGCTGACTCGAATCAAAAGATACCTCAATATCTTCTGGTTCAATTCTTATATGTATCTGGTAGGCGGCCAGGCTATGAGTTGTAATAAACTCTTCTCTGAACTGTAACAGCCATTTTTGGATGATAATGGTTTCAGGTTTGCCACGTTGCTGCCTCGATAGCTGCAGCACATTTTCAACGATGCCATTCAGTCGTTTTGCCTGAGTATTGATTATATCTGTAAGTTTCTTGTCTGCAGCATCAGTTGAGGTTTCTCCGAGCAGCTGGCCTGCATGATTGATCGCAGCCAGCGGGTTACGGATCTCATGGGCGATACTGGCGGTCAAGCGGCCGAGAGATGCCAGCTTTACCTGCTGGAAGCGTTGTGTAAGTTGCGTCGCATCTTCCAGGAAAATCAGCGTCCGCCCCTTGATTTTTTCATGCGGGATTCGGCTCTGATCGATATGGCTGAATCCTGGCTGTAGATCAGGCAGCCCCTGTTTCTGCTGTATCGGTTGATGGTTTTGAATAGAATCATTGTTCCAGTCGTTAAAACGATTGTATAGATCGATCGAGAGATTCTTTAAATTATCACCCTGTTCTATTGAAGTGAGCCCAAGCAGTTCCAGTGCCGCATTGTTGTTCATCAGGACCACGCCGTTATTTTTAATTACCATGATGCCGGTTCGCATACTACGAATAATATGCTCGTTCATCTGCACGATACTTTCCAGTTCCTGGCTTGCGACTTTAGCTATCTTTTCAGATTCTTTGAGTCGTTTAGCGGTGTAAGCTGAAAGTATGGCAGTGATGAATATTAATATGCCAAGCATGCCAGCCTGCGAAAAAGCCGGTGAATAATCGGGAAATATGAATTGTGAGTATATTTGCTCTGCGATTACCGCAAGCGCAGAGATTGCTGCGAACAGGATGGTGACGCGTTTATGCAAGAACAGGCTGGTCATCGATATGCTTATGATGAGCAGCATGCCAAGCCCGCTACGAACTCCGCCAGTCGCATGCATCAGCATGACGACACATGAGATATCAACCAGGGTATGGATAATGACCTGAGTGTCTAGCCCTGGCTTTCTTCGCAGCATACCACTGATGAAGAGTATGCTCAGGATGAAATAGATAAGGGCAACTGTAATGAATAGATCAGGGTTTGCGTATCCACTGGGTGTCAGGTCTAGTAGCCAGCCGTTCAGGTAGACGGTGATGAAAAACAGTGCCAGTGTGCCGCGTAGATAATTGAACAGGCGCAAACGGTGCCAACCGTCAGGGGCAGGCTGTTGTAATTTATTGCGTAGGTCGTTTACTTGCTGTTTCGGCACTTTTTATGAACTTTATTTAGATGTTGCTTGTTCTGAGTATAGCCGTTTATGTTGTGCCTGTTGTATCACTATAGGGTTATCTCTGCTGATACTATTTTCGCCTTCTTCTTTTGATGATAAAAGCCAGCACCGCGACGATCAGGGTGATCGCAATTATGATAACTAATAGTCGTAGCATGCTAAAATCTCTTCCCAATAAAGCCAATATTTATAAGCCATCGTTATCATGAGCCAGCTTAATACTGACAGGACATCCAGAAAAAAATCTCCGGTGCCGTTAAATATCATAATGGTACAGGAAGTTTTCCAGGTAGGGGATATAAAAAGCAATGCGGACAAGATCATAGATGCCGCGATCAATGCTGCTGCTGAGGGCGCGGACCTGGTAGTGTTCCCCGAGCTGGCACTTGTCGGCTACCCTCCGGAAGACCTGCTGTTCCGTCGGGGTTTCCTTGATCAGGTGAGACATGAATGCCAGCGCATACAGCATATCTTGAAAGATGCTATCGGAGATAGTGGCGTCGTGTTTGGCTTACCCTATGAGCATGCTGGCAAGCTGTATAATGCTGCGCTTTACTTGAATAAAGGGATTATCAAGCAATTCTGTTTTAAACAGTCGCTGCCAAATTACTCCGTGTTCGATGAGGTCCGTTATTTTACACCCGGTCATGAGTCTTCCACGATACAAGTGAAAGGTCATACGATAGGGTTGATGATATGTGAAGATGTCTGGCAACCTGAGATCGTCGAGCATTCTATAGCGAATGGTGCGAGAGCGATCATCGCAATCAATGCGTCTCCCTTTCATATCAACAAGCATGAAGAGCGTATCGCTATTCTGAAGAGCCATGCCAACAAGTTTGATCTGCCAATCATGTATCTCAATATGGTCGGTGGTCAGGATGAACTGGTTTTTGATGGCGATTCGTTAGCGGTAGATCGCCAGGCCGATGTGGTTGCTCGTGGCGGGCGGTTCGAAGCCGATGCGATAAAGGTCGTTTTTGACGGCAAAGATATCACCTCGTCGCATCCGGTTGCAGCAGAAGCGAGCAGTGATGCTGTCACCTACAAAGCACTGGTGACCGGGGTGCGCGATTTCGTGCGGCAAAATGGTTTTACGGGTGTTGTGGTCGGCTTGTCCGGAGGCGTCGATTCGGCACTGACCCTGGCGATTGCGGTTGATGCACTGGGAGCAGATAATGTTGAGGCGGTAATGATGCCTTCACGTTACACGGCAGATATCAGTTTGCAGGATGCTGAGGGAGAAGCAAATTTGCTCGGTGTAAAATATGATGTGGTCGAAATCGAAGATGTCTTTGATAGCTTTCTGAGCACGCTGGCGCCGGTGTTTGATGGTGCGCCGGTAGATACCACAGAAGAAAATATACAGGCGAGATGTCGAGGCGTATTGCTAATGGCTATTTCCAATAAAAAAGGCCGGATGGTTCTTACCACTGGCAATAAAAGCGAAATGGCAGTCGGATACGCGACTCTTTATGGTGATATGTGTGGCGGATTTGCACCGATAAAAGACGTATGTAAGACCCTGGTCTATAAACTGTGTCGCTATCGAAATAGTGTGAGCTCCGTCATACCTGAGCGTGTCTTGACCCGCCCGCCATCAGCTGAACTCAGAGAAGACCAGTGTGATCAGGATTCGCTGCCGGATTACGATGTGCTGGATCGAATCCTGGAGCTGTCAGTAGAGCGGGACATGCCAGTAGATGAGATCGTGGCACAGGGTATTAGCCGTGAAGATGTGCTGCATGTGATAACTCTGGTGCAGCGTAATGAACATAAACGACGCCAGTCGGCACCCGGTATCCGGGTTACACGTCGTGCCTTTGGCCGTGACCGGCGATATCCGATCACATCGGGTTATCGCAGGAAGTAAGCCTGCTCAGACGCTGAGGCGGATCCAGCCAGGTCGTTCCAGGCTAAATTGAGGGCGGTGCCTTGCCATATTTATCCGGATCGATAGTCGTCGAGATATCAGAAAAGTCATTGTAGTCTATGATCTTCTGTGTGCCGGCAGCGAGTTCATTTAATTCGAGCTTCTGATATGACAGCAGCATTATCTCCAGGGCGCGTTTTGTCCATATCGTATTTGGATATTTTGTGATCACAGCCTTGGCACGCTTGGCCGAGGATAGCCAGGACTTTCGTTCTATATAAAACTCGGCGATCTGGATCTCTTTTTCTGCCATCTGGTTTCTCAGGTATATCATGCGCTGGTATGCATCCCCGGCATATTTGCTATCAGGATAACGTCTCACCAGAGTCGAGAAGTTATTGAATGCCTGTTCCAGAACAGCTGGGTCATGTCTTGACGGCTCGCGTGGGAACCAGTCATCGAGCAGGCCCTGACCACGGTTAAAATCTATCAGGCCCTTCAGGTAGTAGACATAATCCATATTCGGGTCGCGTGGATGCAGGCGGGCAAAACGGTCAACGGCGCTTTTTGCCTGGTCGAGTTCCTCAAACTTGTAGTAGGCATAAGCTATTTCTAGTTGTGCCTGTTTCGCGTATGGGTCGAACGGGTAACGTGCTTCCAGTGACTCAAGGTTTTTAACAGCGCTCTGAAATTCAGCTGAATTAATGTTTGCCTGTGCTTCATCATAGAGCTCCTTAGCCGAGTATCCAGCTGTTTCATCTTTGTCAGAGCCGGCACAAGCGAATAAAATAGCGCAGAGGAGTAAAAGGAAAAGGTGTCGCATTGAAGATTTTATACAGGTAGTTGTCAGGACTTCGTTTAGAATGCCATATTATAACTAAGTTCGCCGGCTATGTTTACTCGGCTTGTCTATCTGAAGAGAATATATGTCTGAACCACCAATAATTAAACATCTGACCGAGGAGTCTGCCGGTAAACGTCTCGACGTGGTGCTTGCGAATATCTTTCCTGAATATTCACGCAGTCGCTTAAAGCTCTGGATAGAACAGGGACAGGTGCTGGTCAATGGCGAAGTGGTAAAACCGAAACATAAGATGTCCGGAGACGAGCAGCTGCAGTTGTCGGTACAGAGCATCGAATCAGAAGAAAACTGTGTTGCGGAAGATATACCGTTAGACATCGTTTATCAGGATGAGTCGATCATCGTCATCAATAAACCGGCAGATTTTGTTGTACACCCCGCTGCCGGGCACTATTCAGGCACGATGCAGAATGCGCTGTTGCATCACGATGCGGCTCTCGCCGAGATACCGAGAGCCGGCATCGTGCATCGACTGGACAAGGATACAACCGGACTTATGGTGGTAGCACGAAATCTTAGAGCACATAAATACCTGGTCGATCAGATTCAGAAACATGACGTCATTCGAGAGTATCAGGCCGTGGTATACGGGGTGATGACCGGTGGCGGCATGGTCGATCAGCCTATCGGCCGTCATCCGCGTGATCGTATCAAGATGGCGGTAAGGGAGAATGGACGTGAGGCTATAACCCATTATCGTCTGCTTCAGCGCTTTCGGGAACATAGCCATATTAAAGTGCAGCTGGAGACCGGACGTACTCACCAGATCAGGGTGCATATGAGTCATCTGCATCATCCGATCGTTGGTGATCCGGTGTACGCCGGCCGGCACCGGGTGCCCGCGGGTGCTCAACAAGAGCTGCTGGACTGCCTGCATGTGTTTAAACGGCAGGCATTACACGCCTGGCGTCTCAGCTTCGCCCACCCTGTGACTGGAGAGGATGTAACATTTGAGGCAGCGTTGCCTGATGATATGCAACAGCTCATCAAATTGTTACAGGCAGACCTGCTTCTACATGAAGCTTCCAATAAAAATGGATAAGGCATCTTACCTGCAGGTTAAGTGGCCGGACCAGTGTTCTGGCAAACTGGATAATGTGTTTGCAGCAACCACGCTGACCCACGGTGGCGTCAGTAAAGGGGACTATCGTGAATTTAACCTTGCCACGCATGTAGGCGATGATCCTGCAGCTGTCAGCACTAATCGAGTAAAGCTGGTTGAAGATCTAGCTCTGCCTTCTGAGCCCGTCTGGTTAGATCAGGTGCACAGTAATAAGGTGCATGTTGCACAGCGAGGTAATGCTTCAGCCGACGCAGAAACGCACCCGGTACAGGCTGATGCAAGTGTTACCAGGGTGAGAGATGTGGTCTGTGCGGTGTTGACGGCGGACTGCCTGCCGGTGTTCTTCAGTAATCTAGAAGGCACTGAAGTTGCAGTCGCGCATGCCGGCTGGCGTGGCTTACATGACGGTATAATCAGTAATACGCTTGCTGCTATGGATTCATCCGTGGCTGATGTCGTGGTAAGTCTCGGTCCGGCAATCGGACCGCAGGCGTTTGAAGTCGGTACAGATGTCTATGACGCTTTCCTGAGCAAAAACCAGCAAAACAGTTCTGCATTCATTGCTACCGATAAAATCCATTATCTATGTGATATATATCAACTGGCTCGTATCGAGCTGTCGGCCGCTGGCGTATCTGGTTTCTCTGGTGGCGGCTTTTGTACTTTTAATGATTCAAAACGTTTCTATTCCTATCGTCGGCATAAAAATACCGGTCGAATGGCGAGCCTGATCTGGTTTCGATAATAAGCGGAATCAGGCCTGTATATTGACGGTTTGCAAATATCAGTGCTGCAGCGAAGTTCGGCTTCGCATCCTTTATAAAACTGATTAAAAAAAGCTGTTAATAAACGGCCTTTTTGACAGATATCAATAAATCATCATTCTCTTTTAAGAGTTGCTATTACAAGCTTGAAAGGCCTGTTTATGGCCTCATATTCCTATTAATTAAATATATATTCAGCCTGTATAGGGCTGAGCATTCAAGAGAAATATTATGAGAACAGACAAATTAACCACACGATTTCAAACTGCTTTATCGGATGCGCAGTCAATCGCTATCGGCCGTGATAATCAGTTTATCGAAGCACAACATGTGTTGATGGCGCTGCTGGAGCAGGATGCCAGCACCGTAGTTCAGATATTATCCAGCAGTGGCGTTAATATCGCAGATGTAAAAGCAAAAACTCAGGATGCGATCGAAAGGTTACCGCAGGTACAGGGTCATGAGGGTGATGTGCAGTTATCTAATGAGCTCATCCGTCTATTAAACCAGACTGATAAACTGGCGCAGCAGCGCAATGACCAGTATATATCGAGTGAGTTGTTCCTGCTTGCACTGGTCGATGCAAAGACCACGGTCAGTGAGATATTAAAAGCTGCCGGTGCAGATAAAAAATACATCGAACAGGCGATCGATAATGTACGCGGTGGCGAGACTGTTGATGATGCGAATGCAGAAGAGAATCGTCAGGCACTGGAAAAGTACACCATCGATTTAAGTGAACGCGCTGCACAGGGTAAGCTCGATCCCGTCATCGGCCGTGATGAAGAGATCCGTCGAACGGTGCAGGTTCTGCAGCGCCGTACCAAGAACAACCCGGTATTGATTGGTGAGCCCGGTGTTGGTAAGACCGCCATCATCGAAGGCCTGGCACAGAGGATCCTGAACGGTGAAGTACCGGAAGGCCTTAAAAGCAAGCGTATCCTTTCCCTCGATATGGGTGCACTCATTGCTGGTGCCAAGTTCCGCGGCGAATTTGAAGAACGTCTGAAAGCGGTATTGAAAGACCTGTCGCATCAGGAAGGTCAGGTCATCCTTTTTATCGACGAGCTCCATACTATGGTCGGTGCCGGTAAAGCTGAAGGTGCGATGGATGCCGGTAACATGCTGAAGCCTGCACTGGCACGTGGTGAACTACATTGTGTCGGTGCCACGACATTGGATGAGTATCGACAGTATATCGAAAAAGATGCAGCACTCGAACGCCGTTTTCAAAAAGTACAGGTCGACGAGCCAAGTGTCGAAGACACCGTCGCTATCCTTCGTGGTTTGAAAGAGCGTTATGAGATACATCATAAGGTAGAGATAACAGATCCTGCGATCGTTGCGGCTGCAACACTGTCGCACCGTTACATCAGTGATCGCCAGTTACCGGATAAAGCGATCGACCTGATCGATGAAGCAGCCAGCCGTATCCGAATGGAGATCGACTCAAAGCCAGAGGTGATGGATCGTCTCGATAGACGTATAGTGCAGCTTAAGATAGAACGTGAAGCGCTGAAGAAGGATAAAGATAAAGCGACCCTGCAGCGACTGGAGAACCTCGAGCAGGAGCTGGCGGAGCTGGAGAAAGAATACAGTGATTACGAAGAGCAATGGACCGCAGAGAAACTGGTCGTTCAGGGTTCATCTAATCTGAAAGAAGAGCTCGAAACTGCAAAACTGGAACTGGAATCAGCACACCGTGCCGGTGACCTGGCGCGTATGTCTGAGTTACAATACGGCTTGATCCCCGAGCTCGAATCTCAGATCTCACAGGTGGCCGAAGCTGAACTGGCACGTGACCATAAATCACAGCTGCTTCGCAACCAGGTTGGTAGTGACGAAGTTGCAGAGATCGTTTCCAGGTGGACCGGTATCCCTGTCAGCAAGATGCTCGAAGGTGAGCAGGATAAACTGCTGCGAATGGAAGAAGAGATCGGCAAACAGGTGGTCGGTCAGCAGGAGGCGGTGGCCGCGGTAGCCAATGCGATACGCCGTTCACGCGCGGGCTTGTCTGATCCTAGCAAACCAAATGGCTCATTCATGTTCTTCGGTCCGACCGGTGTCGGTAAGACTGAGCTGACCAAAGCGCTGGCAAACTTCATGTTCGACAGTGATGACGCCATGGTGCGCCTGGACATGTCCGAGTATATGGAAAAACATGCGGTCTCGCGATTGATCGGGGCACCTCCGGGATACATCGGCTACGAAGAGGGTGGTCACCTGACAGAGGCTGTCAGACGTAAACCATATTCGGTTATCCTGCTCGATGAGATAGAAAAAGCACATCCCGATGTGTTCAACATCCTGTTGCAGGTACTGGATGATGGCCGTCTCACAGACAGCCAGGGACGTACCGTCGATTTCAGGAACACGGTGATCATCATGACCTCCAACCTGGGCTCGCAACAGATTCAGGAGATGTCATCTAAAAATGATTATGATGGTCTAAAGCGGGTAGTGATGGAGATCGTTTCTCAGCACTTCAGGCCAGAGTTTATCAACCGTGTCGATGAAACCGTCGTGTTCCATCCCTTGGCGAGAGATCAGATCAGAGATATAGCCAGAATACAGTTACAACAGCTGGCCGCTCGTCTGCATGATCAGGATTTTGAACTGCAGATCTCTGATCAGGCAATTGATGTACTTGGTGAAGCCGGCTTCGATCCTGTGTACGGCGCACGTCCATTGAAGCGTGCGATACAGCAGTACCTTGAGAATCCGCTGTCTCAGATGATATTGAAGGGTGAATATATGCCTGGTGATGTCATCAGCATCACTGCAAGTAATTCAGAGCTGGTGTTCGTGCCAGTGGAGAGGGTTCAGCAGGCGGGTTGATGGCTGGCATAAATCAATCGATGTAACGAAACAGGGGCGGCTAATAAGACCGCCCCTGTTTCGTTTGGTACTTAGAAATCGGTCTACAATAACTATCTGATAACTTTATGAGAGTACTGCGCATCTGACTTTTTCATCTCATCGATGCGATCATAGATTAGTTTGGGTTTATCGACATAAAATCCCTGCACATAATCGATGCCGATTTCCTTTAGCTGATTACAGGTGAATACATTCTCGACGTGTTTGGCGATTATCTCAATATTCATCACCATGCCTATCTGGTTAATGGCGGCAACCATTGCTTTATCGGCCGTATTCTGCGAGATATTCTTGATGATGCTGCCGTCTATTTTCAGGTAATCAACGGGCAGATTTTTCAGGTACGAGAAAGAGGCGATGCCTGTACCAAAATCATCGAGTGCAAACCTGATGTTGTATTTTCGTAGGGTATTAATAACATCTGACGTCTGGTTTATATTCTTTATTGCCTTCATCTCTGATATCTCAAGGCAGACAGAATCATGGGCGATGTTATATCTTTTATATTGCTGGATAACGAAGTCGGTGAACTGAGTGTTGGTTAATGAGTTTGCAGAAATATTTATAAATAAGCATATATCGCAATCCGGGATTTCTCTGTATAGCCTGGATAACTGCTCGAAGGTCTTTTCGATAACCCAGTAATCGACATCTTTCATCAGGCTGAAACGTTCCGCGGCCGGAATATAACTTCCGGGGGAGACCGGCGTACCTTCATCGTCATTCAGCCGTAGCAGCACTTCATACATGCGTGTAGTGCTAGAACTCTGTAAACTATTGATCGACTGCAGGTATAGCGTAAAGCGGTCGTTGCTGGAGGAACTGTTGATATCCGCAACCCAGCTTAACTCCTTGTGCATCTTTTTCACGCGGTCGTCTTCCAGTCCATGGATATGTACCTGGTTTCGCCCCAGATCCTTTGCTGCGTAACAGGCCATATCTGCATATGACAGGGCTTTTTCTATACTCCTGGTTTCATGGGTAACCATCACCAGTCCGATGCTGACCCCGACGTGAAACGTTTTATGCTGCCAGTTAAATTCGTAGTTTTTTACCAGGCTGACGATGCCTTCAGCGATCTCGATAGCATTATCCAGTGAGCAGCCTTCTAATAACAGGCCGAATTCGTCACCACCGATACGGGCCAGGGTGTCGTGGCTTCGTATATGGTGTTTGATGATCCCGGTTATTTGTATCAATAGCTCGTCACCGGCTTTGTGGCCGCAGCTGTCATTGACCGATTTAAACTTGTCCAGATCGAGAAAACATAATGCGTGTTTTTCGTTATTGTCTATTGCTGTCGCATGCGCTTCACTCAGGCGATGATTGAACTCCTTGCGATTCGCCAGCTTGGTCAATTCGTCATGTGTCGCCTGGAATCGTATCTCGGAATTCTTCTTTGTCGTCTCCCTGATGACCAGTTGGGCGATGTATATAGCGATAAAGAAAGCCGCTAATGACAGATATAAAATGATATCACTGATAGCTTTCTGGTAGTTTTTTGTCTCATCAATCGTTGTGCGGCTGATCTTTTCCTGGAGTGACACCAGTTCGTCCAGACTGTCTAACATATCGTGTCTCGATCGATTGGCCAGCTGCAGATCGTATTCAATCTTTTCATTCGAAAGATCAGATAACATGCTATCTGCTGCTTCGTCATTTAAAATTTTTGCGCTACGCGCCTGGATCCTCAATTGATTTAACAGCTTTGCTTCTCGCGCATTCATGGTGAAGGAATAGAGGACATCCCTGGCATCGTTATAGCGAATAGCATGTGCAGTCAATTCAAGGCGGTATTCGTCACGTTCGATAAAATCATCGGTCAGGTACATCTTGTTGAGGGTGATGCCACGCAAACGTATCCTGTCGCGCATGGTGTTTGCAGATAATATTTTTGCGTTAGTCTCATCGAGCAGTACACTCATCTGCTCGGTTATCTTGTTCATTTGAGATAATGAAATGAAGCTGATCAAACCCATGAGGGTCAGTACGCCGGCAAATCCTAAGCCGATGGTAAGTTTGATGGGGTCATTACTCATGTCCTGATGATCCTTCCCTGTGTTTATTAGTATTATTTCGTGTAACTTTTAGAATAAATATAGTCTAAAAATTGCGATATTGAATAATCAGACAAGCATTTATGACTGCTGTTAAATAATTGCTAAGCGAGCTACATTATAAAAGCTCAACGCTTACCGTCGCTAGCCGCTCGCGCCAGTAAAAAGTCCATCTGTCGAAAACTGAGAACACGTTTGAGGTAGCCAAACAAATAGGTAGGAAATGTTACGTAATAACGTGGTTTAGGCTTGCTCGACTCAAGGGCGTGTAGCACACGCTTGAGGACGGCTTCGGGTGGCAGGGTAAACGGCGCGGCCGGGCCCTGCTTGTTTAACCGCTCGAGAACACCGATATATTTTTCCCGGTGAATGCTATTTTCGATATCGATATTCTCTTGCAGTGCTTTAACGGCGTTAGCTCGAAATTTACTGATGATGGGTCCCGGTTCGATCAGACTGACATAGATACCGGTGCCTTTTAGTTCAAGCCTTAAGGTATCGCTCAGGCCCTCGATAGCATACTTGCTGGCGTTATATGCGCCACGAAAAGGCATAGCGACGAATCCGAGTACAGAACTGTTCTGGATGATGCGGCCGTAACCCTGTTTTCGCATTACAGGAATCACCAGGTTAGTCAGCTCCAGCCAGCCAAAGACATTGGTCTCAAACTGGTATTTCAGATTGTTGCGACTTAGATCTTCTACCGCGCCAGGCAGGCCAAAGGCACCATTATTGAACAGGGCATACAGTTGGCCATCGGTTTGCTGCATAACCTGGCGGAATGCTTGATGTATGGATTCGCTGTCAGATAAGTCAAGCTGCAGGCTTTCAAAACCCTCTTGCTGCAGCATCTCTACACTTTCCAGGCGTCTTGCCGTGGCAATAACATGATAACCCTGTTGTTTTAAACCGGACGCAACACAGTAACCTATACCGCTGGAGCAACCGGTGATGAGAACTGATTTTTGCTGACCGCGGAGTGTATTTTCCATGCTCCAAGCTTAACGCATGTGACAGCTGCAGGGTATTGATGTGCCTGTGCCTCGACATATATAATCACATGCTAATATTTTTATCCGGGTGACGAGTATGCCGTTCTACGAATACCAATGCACAAAGTGTGGACACGAAGAAGAAGTGTTGCAGAAGGTCAGTGATCAGCCAATAAAAAAATGCCCTGCCTGTGGTAAGTCTGCGATGCAGAAAAAAGTCTCAGCAGCTGCATTTCGTCTAAAAGGCGGTGGCTGGTATGAAACTGACTTTAAATCAGGTGATAAGAAGAATGTTGCCGGTGACAGCAAAACTGCTGACAAGAGCAAGGAAAAGAACAAGCCGTCAGACGGTAAAAAAGCCTCCGGGGATTCGACAAAAACAAAGAAGAAATAAGCTATTTGTTTTTTTAAGCTAAAACTTACAACTTATAACTTCAAACAGCCCCAAATAATGTAAAATCCCATCCTTTTAACGAATAAAGGCGCATATTCAGCGCATTTAAGACAGAGAAACATAATCATGCGCAGTCACTATTGCGGAAAAGTAACAGAAGAATTAATTGATCATGAGGTCACGTTGTGTGGCTGGGTCAATCGCCGCCGTGATCATGGCGGCGTGATTTTTATAGATTTGCGTGACCGTGAAGGCCTGGTGCAGGTTGTGTTTGATCCTGATCGTGCAGAGATTTTCGAGATCGCAGAACAGGTGCGAAACGAGTATGTTCTAAAGGTGACCGGCCGTGTTCGCCTGCGTCCTGAGGGCACTGTGAATCCCGAGCTTACCTCGGGTAAGATCGAAATACTGGGCCTGGACCTGGAAGTATTAAACGCATCAGAAACACCGCCGTTCCAGCTGGATGATGTCGGTGTGCATGATGACCTGCGCCTGCAGTACCGTTATATAGATCTACGCCGTGATGAGATGCAGCAGCGGATGCGGCTGCGCACAGAGGTGACACGTTATATTCGTGATTACCTTGATGAGAACAATTTCTGGGATATCGAAACCCCGATGTTGACCAAGGAGACACCAGAAGGTGCCCGTGACTACCTGGTGCCATCGAGGACCCACCCGGGCAGCTTTTTCGCGCTGCCGCAGTCGCCGCAGCTGTTCAAACAGATGCTGATGATGTCAGGCATGGACCGTTATTACCAGATCGTGCGCTGTTTCCGCGATGAGGATCTGCGTGCTGACCGCCAGCCGGAATTTACCCAGGTGGATATCGAAACCACCTTCATGGATGAAGAAGCGGTGATGAACGTTATGGAAGATATGATCCGCGGCCTGTTTAAAAAGACATTGAATGTGGATCTGCCGAACCCGTTCCCGCGCATGGTCTACAAGGAAGCGATGCTGCGCTACGGGTCGGATAAGCCTGACCTGCGCATCCCGCTGGAACTGGTCGATCTCGCAGAGATCATGAAAGATGTCGAGTTCAAGGTATTTTCCGGCCCGGCGAATGATCCTGACGGCCGTGTCGTGGTGCTGCGCCTGCCGGGTGGTGCCGAGCTGTCGCGTAAGGATATCGATAATTATACAGACTATGTCGGCCGTTACGGTGCCAAAGGTCTGGCCTGGATAAAGGTCAATGATGTGGCAGCCGGCCGAGATGGCCTGCAGTCGCCGATAGTGAAGTTTTTACCGGATGATGCACTAAACGCCATCATCGAAAAAACCGGCACCCAGTCGGGCGATATCCTGTTCTTCGGTGCGGGCGATGCCAATACCGTCAATGAATCTATCGGCGCTTTGCGTGTCAAACTGGGTATGGATAATAACCTTGTAGATGATGGCTGGAGCCCTTTATGGGTGGTCAATTTCCCGATGTTTGAGAAGAACACCCAGGGAGACTGGACTTCTTTGCATCATCCGTTTACATCACCGTCAGTTGAGTCTGTCGATGCGTTGATAGCTGATCCCGGTGCGGCGTTGTCGCGAGCCTACGACATGGTGCTGAACGGTACTGAGCTCGGCGGCGGTTCTGAGCGTATTTACAAGATGGATTTGCAGAATGCTGTATTCGAAGTGCTTGGCATTTCCCCGCAAGAGGCGGAAGAAAAATTCGGCTTCCTGCTGACGGCGATGAAGTACGGTTGTCCGCCGCATGCTGGCATCGCATTCGGTCTGGATCGCCTGGTGATGCTGATGGCGGGTGCAAACAGTATCCGTGATGTGATGGCATTTCCCAAGACACAGACAGCGGCATGCCCGTTGACCTCAGCACCGGCGAAGGTAAACAATAAGCAGCTACGTGAGCTAAACCTTAAATTACGAAAAGTAGAGTCTTCAACTGAAGCAGAGGCTTCCAGCTAATATCATGAGCGCGGCGATTCAACCTTATACTTTACTCGATGACGAAGATTGCGAAGCACGTATTCTGGCGGCACGTGAAGAGCTTGGAGAGCGCCTGGTCATACTGGGTCACCACTACCAGCGCAACGAAGTATTTCGTCATGCGGATTTTACCGGTGATTCCTTAAAACTATCTCGTCAGGCAGCCGCATCAAAAGCGGACTATATCGTTTTCTGCGGTGTTCACTTCATGGCGGAAGTGGCCGACATACTGTCTCGTCCGGAACAGGTCTCTATCCTTCCTGATATGTCTGCCGGCTGTTCGATGGCCGATATGGCAAACCTGCAAAATGTCGAACGCGCCTGGAAGGAACTATCCGAAGTTCTGAATCCTGATGAAATGATTACTCCGGTTACCTATATCAACTCAGCTGCCGATCTGAAAAGTTTCTGCGGCGAACATGGCGGTATCGTCTGTACTTCGACCAATGCCAGGCATGTACTGGAGTGGTGTTTTGAGCAGCGTGAGAAAGTACTGTTTTTTCCTGACCAGCACCTTGGCCGCAATACCGGTTACACTATGGATATCCCGCTGGATGAGATGGTGGTATGGGACTTTGATAAACCGATGGGCGGTCTCACGGTTGAGCAGATCCAGCAGGCAAAGATCATCTTATGGAAGGGCTTCTGTTCGGTGCACCAGATGTTTCAGCCCGAACAGATCGATAATTTCAAACAGAAGTACCCAGAGACCAGGGTTATCTCGCACCCGGAAAGTCCGTTTGAGGTCTGCCAGAAATCCGATTATATTGGCTCAACAGAATATATAATCAATACCATCGCCAATGCTGAAGCCGGTACACGCTGGCTGGTGGCGACCGAATTGAACCTGGTCAACCGATTGCATGAACAGTATAAACATGAAGGAAAAAATGTGCATTTCATGTCACCTAATGTGTGTATGTGCTCTACCATGTTTCGCATCGATCCACAGCATCTGGCATGGGTGCTTGAGAACCTCGTTGAAGGCCATGTCGTCAACCAGGTCAGTGTGCCTGGTGATGTCGCCGAGCAGGCTAAGCTGGCACTCGAACGTATGCTGGAAGTTTCCCCCTAACACCTTGTCTTTCTGCTATGCGTGAAGCAGTAGTTTTAGTACATGGTCTTTGGAGTGTAGCCGGGGTCGACCTGCTGAGGCTCCGTAATCGGCTCAATCAAGCAGGTTATGACTGCCATATGTTTAATTATCACGTATGGGGCAAGCCGCCTGCTGAGATCGCCGTCAAACTCAATGATTTCATCAAAAACATCGAGACACCGGTAGTTCATATCGTAGCGCATAGCTTCGGCGGCATAGTGACCATGCACCTGTTTGACCAGTTTCCATTTAATAAAAGAGGCCGAATCGTATTGCTGGCTTCTCCGGTGAACGGCAGTGCGATTGGCAAGCGTATCAGTGCAAATACTATGACGCGCTGGATGTTGGGTCAGAGTATCGTCAATGGTCTATCGGGCGATGTGCCAGAGTGGAAGGGATGGCAGGATATCGGAGTTATCGCAGGTAATATCCCAATCGGTATGGGACTGGTCGCCGGCGGTCCCAGGCTGCCGCATGATGGGACGGTTTCGGTAGAAGAGACCATGCTTAAAGGTGCGACAGACTCGATCATCGTACGTGAGAGTCATCTGAGCATATTGATGTCGGCCTCGGTGGCCAGGCAGGTGATCATATTCCTGCAGACCGGGCTGTTTGACCGCGAGACGACCACGCCGTTGTTTGATGCCGAACCGGCTTGATGTTCATTTTTGGCATTTACTGGGGTGTTTTTGATAGTTTCTCTTTTTGACGCTGCTTGGGTACGTAGATTGTTATCGTGAGATTCGCTGATACTTTATCTATTCTTAATATTTACCACTGATTTTTGTTCAGGCATTGTGGTTCTCGCACCACGGGCGAGGTACTCTTTTG
>JABDRN010000051.1 GCA_013041745.1 Gammaproteobacteria bacterium | reverse complement strand
TCATGGCATATGACTTGGAGAACGAATACAGGTAAACGATGTGTTCTTTAAGCGCTTCGACACTGGCGAGGTTAAAATATTTATCCCGGTTGTCATAGACAAAATCACTGTATGGATCGTCGATGATGATCAGTATATCGTGCTGCCTGGCGATCTCACCGACACGCAATAGCTCTTCCCTGGAAAATATTTTGCCGGTCGGGTTTGACGGGCTAACGATGACGATGGCCTGGGTTTTATCGTTGATCAGTGCCGGCAGGCGCTCGATATCCAGTGCCCAGTTATTGCTCTCGTCCAGTGGCCAGTAGACCGGTTTGCCATTGAACAGCGTGATCTGCTGGATATGCGAGGCGAAACACGGATCGGTCAGGATGATCTCATCACCCGGGTCGAGCATGGTGTGAAACAGCGTATTAAGCGCCTGCATGTTGCCGGCACTGATCATCACGTTGTCATCGGCATCAACCTCGATACCGGTGTTTTTTTTGTGCTCGATGACGGCCAGCCTGCGTAATTCTGGCAGGCCATCGGGCAGGGTGTATTTACCGGCATCGATATCGCTGTCTAATAACTGCTTGATGCCATCGCGGATGTATTCCGGGGTGCGAAAAGACGGCAGTCCCCAGGCGAGTGATACCGCGCCTTCGATACTGGCGCTGAGCATCGACATCTCCTTGATCGCGGAGACTTCTGATTCGAGCACATAGCTCGAAACGATATCCGTAATGAAGGTCATCTAGCTGAACCTGAATTCGGCCAGTAGTGGCGTGTGATCAGACAGGCGGCTCCACGGCTGGCCATGCAGGCGGCAGCAATCATTGATATTTAGACCACGAAAATAGATGCGGTCCATCGATAATATCGGCAGCGCCGCCGGCCAGGTGCGTGCGTAGCTGCCATGGGTATTTTTGTAGGCCTCGGTTACACCGAGATCATCGTGCAGATGGCGCTCCGCATTACCTCTCCAGTCATTGAAATCACCGGCGATGATCAATGCTTCATCCATCGGTACATGAGAGTTGATGCGTTTAGACAGGATTTCCAGTTGACGCTCTCTTTCGCGTTCAAACAGGCCAAGGTGGACGCAGATTATGTGTATTTTTTCACCACTATCAGGTAGCTGTATGGTGCCATGCAGCAGGCTGCGGCTGGCGCTGCGCATATAGGAGACATCGATGTTCTCCCAGTTGATAAAAGGGTATTTGCTGAGGATGGCATTGCCGTGATGCCCGGATTTGTAGATGGCGTTTTTAGCATAGGCGTGATGCTGCCAGACCTGGTCGGCGAGGAACTCGAACTGCCGGTTGTTCGGCCAGTCATCAAAGCGGTTATTGGAGATGGTGCGTTCACCATGTATCTCCTGCAGGAAGACGACATCGGCGTCAACATGCCTCAGTGAGTCTTTAATATCATGCAGGATAAACCGCAGGTTACCACTACTGAAACCCTTGTGGATGTTGTATGTCAGGACTTTTAGCGAGGTGTCTGTCATGGTTCTCGTCAGTGGTGTTTTTCTATTGTCCTATTGCCCTGCTAAATTATAGACTGTCATTCAAATAGCGCCGAAATACAAAATGAACAACGATTTTCTACAGCTTCTGTTACTAATTATAATCGCAAACGGGGCACCGATTATTTTTGCCAGACTGTTATCTGACAGTTTTGACCTTGCGGTTGATTTCGGTCAACAATTGCCCGATAACAAACCGGTATTTGGCGCTTCGAAGACCTGGCGGGGTGTAATTGCGGCGCTGTGTGCAACGGCGTTGACGGCATGGCTGCTGGGTTATGCGCCTGCAACCGGTATCTGGGTCGCGGTGTATGCGGTAGTTGGCGACCTGTTCTCAAGTTTTGTCAAACGTCGCCTGTCGATGCCATCGAGCAGCATGGCGCCATTGCTCGACCAGGTCCCCGAGTCATTGCTGCCCGCATACATGATGATGGAGCTGTTCGGTCTGGATGCTTTGGCAGTGATCTTGCTGGTTTTGACCTTTATCATACTAGAGCTGGGGCTTTCTTTTATACTCTATAGATGGGGTGTGCGTAAGCGGCCATTTTGACCTTTACAAGGTGATAACTGTGAGTGATGCAAAACAAAAGGTAATCAACCTGCCGAACTTCGTCAGCATAATAAGGATATTGATGGCACCGGTGCTGATCTACCTGGCGCTGACGCAGCAGCCTGACTGGTATATCGGAATGTTGATATTTACCGTGTTCACCGATCTGCTCGATGGGTTTCTGGCCAGGATCCTGCGGCAGATAACAGAGATGGGGGCGCATCTCGACAGCTGGGGGGATTTCGTTATCTATAACACGATGGCCCTGTGTGCCTGGCTTCTATGGCCAGAGATCGTCGAGCAGGAAATAAGCTACTTCATTATTATTGTACTAAGTTTTATCCTGCCCGCGATAATCGGTTATATCAAATTTCATCGCTTCACCAGCTATCACACCTGGGCTGTCAAGCTGGCGGTTGCTGTCACTATCATCAGTTATGTATTGCTTTTTACCGGTTTGATGGACTGGCCTTTTCGGGTTGCCGCAGTATTATGTCTATATGCAGGCATCGAAGAGATCGTCATTACTATGCTGATTCATCATGAGCATGTCGACGTAAGATCTTTCAGGCAGGCGTTGCGATATCACAGGGAAAATCGTTAAGCATGCAGCAGAGTCTTATCATTATAGGGATGCTGGCTGGCGGACTGGGTCTGTTCATGCTGGCGGTGAGTATGATTACTGATGGCCTGAAGTCGGCAGCAGGTCATGCGCTGCGTCATCTACTGGGTCGATGGACGCGTTCGCCGGCACGCGGCATCCTCACCGGTCTGACCATAACCGCCATCGTGCAATCTTCCAGCGCGGTCACCGTCGCCACCATCGGTTTTGTCAATGCCGGCCTGATCAGTATGCACAAGTCGCTGGGGATCATCTACGGTGCAAACATCGGTACCACCATGACCGGATGGCTGGTCGCCATCATCGGTTTCAAGATCAATGTTGAGGCCTTTGCTTTGCCGATGATCGGTGCCGGGATGCTGCTGCGTCTTGCCGGTGGCGACAGCCGGCGGGCACATCTAGGTGTCGCGCTGGCGGGTTTTGGACTATTCTTCATCGGTATCGACGTGCTCAAAGAGGCTTTTGACGGTCTCGCAGAGACTATCGACCTGGGCGGTTATGATGTTCAGGGTATCGCTGGTGTGCTGATGTATGCGGGGATCGGCTTCCTGATGACCGTGTTGACGCAGTCATCCAGTGCGGCGATCGCTATCACGCTGACCGCGGCAACCGGCGGACTGATGGGGCTGGAAGCAGCTGCCGCGATGGTGGTTGGTACCAATGTCGGTACCACATCGACAGCGGCACTCGCCGTCATCGGCGCGACAGCAAATGCCAAACGGGTAGCTGCTGCGCATATTATTTTCAACCTGGTGACTGGCGCGGTTGCTTTATCCTCATTGCCGCTGTTGTTCTGGCTGGTGCAGCATGCTGAAAAATCGATGGGTATGGAGATAATACCGGCAGTCACGCTGGCGATGTTCCATACTGTATTCAATATACTGGGTGTACTTATTATCTTTCCTTTTAATAAGTATCTGGCTCGCTTTCTCGACAGGCGTTTCGTTACCCAGGAAGAGATCGAGGGGCGCCCCAGGTTTCTTGATAAGACGGTGGCAGTATCTCCGGTGCTGGCAGTGAATGCGTTAGCGCTGGAGCTGTCACGTATTACCACGGTCGTCAGGCGCATGGCGCTTGAAGCCTTGAGTAGTGAATTTGATCCCAGTGTGCGCATCAGGCGTGATTATATCGTTGCACGCAAGCTTTCCGGTGAGGTGGCAAAATTCATCTCCCACCTGGAGCGAGGTATGCTCACTGAGGAGGTCTCGGAGCAGCTGACAAAGGTGCTGCGTACTGATCAGCACCTGCTCGCCTGTGCTGACCAGGCGCTGGAGATCGCCAGGATGCAGGCCGATGTAAAGGAGGTCAGTGATGAGAAGATCAATGACGGTATCTCTCACTATCGCGCCGAGGTGGCTAGCCTGCTGACGATGGCAAATCCTGAGCAGGAGGATTTTTCTTTCTCCTGCTGTGAGGCGCAGCTGGACCAAGTTCAGTCGGCATATGATGCGATTAAAGCAGAGCTGTTGCAGGCTGGTGCCGAGTTGCGAATCCCGATCCCGGTGATGATCGATATCCTCGAGCAGAACAGCCGTATACGACGTATACCACGGCAGATGGTAAAGGCGATGCATCATCTCAGTGAGCTGTCGATGATTACAGATATGCGGGAGATCGAGTCAGATTCAGAGCCCGGGTCAGATACTGAGGTCGAAGCGGTTTCACTGGAAGAATCGCAGAGCTAGCTGAAGTAATCTATTTGCTGCGAACCATATAAGCGGCTAAACCTTGATAAAGTCAGGCTTAGATTTAATTCTTGATTTCTGACTATCCTCTGTAGTACAACTAGATTTCGATTGTTTAATAGGGGAGTTTCGAGTATGTCAGAAAAAGAAAATGTATCTGTGCAACAGCAGGAAACCGCAGAAGGTGTCAGCCGCCGTGAAATGTTGCTGGGGTTGAGTGCAGTAGCCGGTATGGCCTACGCCGGCTCAGTGCCGGCAGCGGCAAAAGAACATGACCACAGTAAGCATTCGACGCAGCTGCCCGATCTGATGGATGCAGTCAATAACTGTACTGACAAAGGTCGCCGCTGTATCGCGCATTGTATGGTCAGCTTTACTGAGGGCGATACCGAACTCGCCGATTGTGCCAGCAAGGTACAGGAGATGATGTCTATCTGTGGCGGTTTTGCATACCTGGTGGCGTCTAATTCCAGCTACATCAAAGAGTATGCAAAGGTGTGTGAGAGAGTATGCACCGACTGTGCAAAAGAATGCAGGAAACATGAGAAGCACATAGAGTGTGAAGCCTGTGCTGATGCCTGTGATGACCTCGTCGATGCGATCAAACTCAGTGTCTAGTGATTCAGCTATTGCTGTTGTTTGATGATTAACGCCCCGTGAGGGGCGTTATGCTGTCAGTGGCTTGAGAGTTGGCATGAGTCGTCAGTCAGATCTCGATTTCTGCAGCGACCGGCAGCTGACA
>JABDRN010000041.1 GCA_013041745.1 Gammaproteobacteria bacterium | reverse complement strand
CAATGGAAAAATTGACCGAATATGTTAGTGAGAAAATTTGGATTCTTGAATATCCTGTTAGATTTGGAGGCATGGATCTATTTGGGCGTACAACAATTATACGATTAGAAAATGGAGATTTGATCGTTCATGATCCATGCAAAATAGATGATTCTACAAAAGGAAAAATTGACGAAATAGGAACAGTAAAATACATAATTGCACCCGGTTCTTATCATCATTTATTCGTTACGGACTTTCAGGAGAAATATCCAAAAGCAGAAACGTTCTTATGCCCAGGTCTAGAAAGAAAACGGCCAGATATTAAGTTCGACTGGATTCTTGGAAATAAACCAGATCACAGATGGCAAGACGCTATTGATCAAGTCTTAGTGCAGGGGACAAAACATATATGGGAAGTTGCTTTTTTTCATAAATCGTCGAGAACGCTTATTCTCGTGGATTTACTAGAAAATATCGGAGACGACTATGGGCACGAAGCGGGCCTTCTGCTTCGATTCTGGTGGAAAGCAATATTTCGAATGTGGGACAATCCAAAGGCGGCTCCTGAATATCAAATGGGTTGGGGAAATAAAGAAATAGTCAAAATCACTCTTAATAAGATTCTTAGCTGGGATGCGAAAAGGGTGATTATCGCGCATGGAGAAAATATTGAAGAACATATAAACGAAACGCTTGCCACAGCATGGAGACGGGTACTCAATGCCTGATAAGCACATTATGTCGTTCGCTATGGCACACTATGACGCTCCACTACGTTCCGCGCGCCATATGTAAACCCTAGCGGTATAAGGAATTGATAAGCATGATTTACTATTTTGCATATGGTTCAAATCTCCATCCAATGAGATTGATAGAGCGCGTTCCTTCTGCTGAATTAATCGGAGTAGCTAAACAATCTGATCACACACTTACTTTTCACAAAGAAAGCCACGATGGCTCCAGTAAATGCAATATGCATAATTCTGGGTCGGGCCTGATATATGGTGCAATATATAAAATGAATCCAGGCCATAAAAGTGAGTTAGATCGATTTGAAGGTAAAGGATATGGCTACATCGATAATCAAATTACGCTTGAGAGTAATGGTAATGAATTTACCTGCTTCACATATCTAGCTATGCAATCATATATTGTTAATAATTTAAAACCATATCACTGGTATAAACAATTGGTAGTTTTGGGTGCGCAGTATCTACAATTTCCTGAAGCATATATATCTTCCATCGAAGCTGTAGAGTCGATTGAAGACCCAGATGCATCAAGAAAAAAAGAAAAGGAAGAATTAATTGAGCGCATCAATAATTACTGCTAACAAGACGCTCGTTCGGATACAAACTGTACTATGCTGCGTTTGTAAAGCGCAGCTTGATCGTTAGGCTAAAAGAAATAATGAAAAAGAATATACTCGTCATTCTTGGACACCCTGACACAGATAGTTTCTGTGGTTCATTGAGCAAGGCATATATCGATAGCGCCAGGGCCAGCGGCTCAGAAGTTCGTGAACTTCAAATCGGTGAGCTAGATTTCGACCCGATACTATGGAATGGTTACAACAAAATCCAGGAACTTGAGCCCGACCTTGTAAATGCCCAGGATCTTATTCAATGGTCAAACCATATGGTTTTTGTTTATCCTAATTGGTGGGGCGCTATGCCTGCTTTAATGAAGGGTTTTTTCGACCGGGTTTTCCTGCCAGGCTTTGCGTTTGAATACCGAGGGGGTTCTCTACCGGATAAATTACTTTCAGGACGCACAGCACACATGATGGTAACTATGGATACACCACCATGGTATTACCGCTGGATATATCACAGACCTGGACATAACGAAATGAAAAGAACGATTCTTGAGTTTTGTGGTATAAAAGTCGTGAAAATATCAGAATTCGCTCCAATCAAAGGCTCGAGCCAACAGCAGAGAGAGAAATGGCTTGCTATAGCAAAAACCCTTGGCTCAAAAGCCTAACAGGCGGAGCAAGACCTTCGCTTTGATGTAAAAAAAGCACCTGCCACTTAGCCTTAACATTAGTCACTTATAAATCAAAGAGGGCAAAATGAAAGTAAATGCTATTTTTATCGTAGTCTTAGGTTTTGCAATTTCAACAAATGTATATTCAGGTAGTCTAATCACAAAAATCCCTGATTCTCCCGATCCATCTGAGAAATATATATTTTATCTACATGGTTCAGCAGAAGAAGATGCGGGCTCAACAGAAAAATATGAAACCGCATTAGAAGCTATAGCTGTTAGTGATGCGACTGTCATCTCTGAAGTACGTGGCGCCACGGATCCCTCTATTTATGCCAGACAGCTAAAATCATATATACAAATATTACTTGGTAAAGGCGTACCTGCTAACAATATTACAATTTCCGGATTTTCTAAAGGTTCAATTATCGCATTGGCATCAGCGGGTACAATTAATAATTCAATGATTAACTATGTACTGCTCGCCGGCTGCTCACCGTACTTAAATAACAAATACAATATTAATCCAGCACTAGCTAAAGGGCGCATACTTTCCATTTATGATACATCTGATGATAAGTTTGGATCATGTGAAGGAATTATAAAATCGTCAGACAATCTTATATTTGAAGAGATTGAATTAGATTCAGGGAAAGGTCATAAATTATTTCGAATTCCAAAAGAAAAGTTTATAGAGCAATGGCGCGCGCCCATGCTAGATTGGGCGGATGCTTAAGGCTAACGAGAACACCAAAGCTAACAAACTGGAAACACGGCCTATAATCTGCTGGAGAACCTCCTTTTCACTTAGGTATACGTCAGGCAGTCACGAATATGTATAAGATCCGAGATGCAAAGACATCAGATAATGTCCAGGTTTGCAATGTGTTGCGACGCTCTATCCTCGAAGTCTGCGCGTCTGATTACAATGAAAAATCTGTTATCGATGACTGGTTGAGTAATAAAACCGAAGACAACGTTTCACAATGGATCGAATCCGACAGTACCTATTCAGTCGTGTGCATCAATAAATACGATGATATTCTCGGCTTTGGTCTGGCTTCACTTAAGGGTGAAATCCTATTAATGTATCTCGTACCTGAGGCGCTGTTCAAAGGAAACGGAAAACTGATGTTAGAGAGGATAGAAAAGCGTCTGTCAAATGAAGGAATAAGTGAAATCTATACTATAAGCTCAATAACAGCTAAAGCGTTTTATGAAAGAAACGGCTTTATTAAAAATGGAGATCCTCAACTAGTCGGTACTATAAAAGGTGATTTTCCGCTGCTAAAAAGAATAGCGCCTAGCAAACCACTCAAACCGGACACACCACGCTGACATGCTGCGCGCCCATTAACCATATATATTATAGATCTGACTCAATGAGCTCGACATATAAAGAACAAATATGCCGATTGTTGAAAGGTATAGAAACAGGTGATCCTGAATCAGTTACCGTTGTAAACGAAGACAAGTATATACAACATAATCCACAGACTCCCGAGGGAAGTATAGGCTTAGCCGAGCTATTCAAACAATTGTCGAAAACCAATCCGGGAGTAAATATTGTCCGGATATTCGAGGATGGCGATTTTATTTTTGCACATACTGAATATGACTTTTCAAATCGAAATATCGGGTTTGAAATCTTTCGATTCGAAAACGGGCAAGCGGTCGAGCATTGGGACAATATACAACACAGGAAAGACCCCAACCCGGCCGGCAACTCGATGATCGACGGCTCTGTAGAAATAACAGATCTTGCACTGACTGAAAAAAATCGTAATTTGATACGGAAATTTACCGATGAAGCGCTTCTTCATAAACATTTAGATAAATTGACTGAATATATAGATCAAGATCGCTACACAGAACATAATCCTCAACTCGGTAATGAAGTACCGTCATTGCGTGCCCATCTTGCAGCCTCAGAAACCGATGGGGAACATATTAGCTATGATAAATGCCATCTCATTTTGGCAGAAGGAAATTTTGTTCTTACTGCATGCGAAGGCACTGCCAATCAGGCCTGGACATCTTTCTTTGATCTCTATCGACTAAGTAATGGAAGAATTGTTGAACATTGGGACACGAGAGAAGCTATCCCGCCACGTAATGAGTGGAAAAATGACAATGGCAAATTTTAATGACTAACGATGCCATAAAAATCGACGTCGTGATCATCGCGGTGCCATTTAACACTAAGACAGTGCTGCAGAGCCACTGAACTAAATCGATTTGCAGGATAAGGCATGAATCACAAAATACTCGATATAAGCAACCAGGAAGCAATCACCCGTCTTTTTACGTCTGTTTTCACCTCATCTGAAGGTGAGAAAGAAGGCAGGATGATCGGGTATCTTGCCTCGAAACTATCGTCAAGAACCGACAATAAGGAAATTATCTGCTTTGGCACTTGTGAAGAAGGCTCAATAATTGCAGCTATTTTCTTTACCCGCCTTCGGTTTGATGAGTCCATCCAGGTTTATATGCTTGCTCCTGTTGCCGTCAGTACCGGGCATCAGGGCAAAGGTATCGGGCAGGCATTAATCAACCACGCTCTTGATGAGCTGAAAAACCGGTCTGTGTCTGTCGTTATTACATATGGTGACCCATCGTTCTACAGCAAGGTGGGATTTCAAGCACTGCCAGAAACTACCATCAAGGCTCCGCTGAAGCTTTCAATGCCGCAAGGCTGGATGGGCCAGTCGTTAACGGCAGAGCCGATTCCAAGCATCAATGATCGGCCCATATGCGTAGAGGAATTCAATGATCCTGTTTATTGGTAATCAGGAACGTGACCATAGGCTGCAGGGACCACCGCGCCGCTGAACACCTGCGTTAGAGATCATCCAGGTGCTGCAAACACCAATCAGCCCGCTTCATCGTCGCCTTTATAGTATCCGCATCCATACGCTGCAGATTACGATACACCATTCGCATCCGGCCATTATTTTCGAACTTATCGGCATGCCGCTGCACGAAATGCCAATACATACTATTCAAAGGACAGGCATCCTCGCTGTCCTTGAGCTTCACATCATATCTGCATCGTGAGCAATAGTTGCTCATCCGATTGATATAAGCCCCGCTAGCCGCATAAGGCTTGGTGGCCACCAGTCCGCCATCGGCGTATTGCGTCATACCCCGGGTATTAGGCATCTCCACCCATTCTATGGCATCAATGTAGATGCCCAGATACCAGGCATCTACCTGCCGAGGATCAATTCCTGCTAACAAACAGAAATTGCCCGTCACCATCAAACGCTGAATATGATGGGCATAGGCATAATCCAGCGACTGTTTTATCGCATAATGCATACACAACATATCGGTGTCGCCGCTCCAGAAGAACGCCGGCAATTTACGCCTGGCATGCAGCGCATTCCGCGTCGAATAGGACGGCATATTGGCCCAGTAGACTCCACGAATATATTCTCGCCAACCCAGTATCTGGCGTACAAAACCTTCAACCTGCGCGATGTTGACACTGTCTTTATGGGTCTCATAATGTTCAATGGCCGCATCAATCACCTGCTTTGGATGCAGCAACTTTGCGTTCAAGGCAAACGACAGACGCGAGTGATACAAGCTCCAGTAATGATCGGTTTCGGTGGTCATCGCATCCTGGAAGCGGCCGAAATTAGCCAGGCAGTGTCTGCAAAAATACGTCAGTAACTTCTTCGCCTGCGTACGCGTTACCGGCCAGGGCAAGGGGTCCACCACCTCTCCAAACACATCCAGCTTATTATTTTTTATACGCTTTATAATATCCTTGACGTCATTGTTAAACTGCATCGGTTTGGGAATAGACGAGTAATCATCCTTCTTGAAACTCCCTCTGTTCTCCTGGTCAAAATTCCACTGGCCCTGCTCTGGCTTATCGCCATCCATTAACACATCAAAGCGTTTACGCATACGACGATAAAAAAATTCCATCTTGCTATGCTTACCTGCCTTGAATTCTTTATCAATCTGCTCGAATGACAGCAGGAAGTGCTCGCTGTCACACTCCTCTATGGCAACACCATCAATAGCTATTTCTCGCACTTGCTTCAATAGCCGGTACTCGTCTGGCCGCTGATACTGAAAGCTTCTAATTTTTTCTTTCTTACATAGCGCCTTTATCAGATCGGTCAAGTCTTTAAACTTACAACTTTCATCCAGGGTCAGATAGCACACCTGTTTACCCGACGCCTGCAATGCCTCGGCAAACTCTGCCATCGCGGCGAAAAATGCACAGACTTTTTGTATATGGTGACGCACATAATCCGTTTCCTGACGCAGCTCGGCGATGACATATAAAATGCCTTCATCCTTGTCTTTGTACCAGGAATGAGCCGCATTGAGTTGATCACCCAGAATAAGGCGTAGCGTGTGGAATTTCATCAAACAGGCCTAAAATATCATAAATAATAACGTCAGCTTTTCGAGCGAACATATTGTAGTGAGTTCTAATAAAGTACCAGATCAGTATCATTATAAGTTGCAGAGGTCAAAATTACTGACATAATAGTCAAGGTAAAAGCGCGGCCTTACGCCATAACACTAACCAGCTTTTTCATATTTATATGTTGTTTTATTGCCCATCATTATTCTCTACGTCCGTTTCTTGCTAATACCATATAACATAACTATCACAAAACAAACTCACACATGACCTGATTCTGCTAATACAAGCCTTTGATTTTTAGATAAACTTATCACATACTTTTATATATGTTATCAGGCTGGTTTCATTATCCTCTTTACTCCAAACAAAGAACCCGGGATAAACTTATGCTATCTTGATTTGTATGAAGCCAATATAACAGCATATGCTGCTTACCTGATATCATGGATTTACCAGTATTCTGACTATTTCACTGTTATAGCCCTTCAATACAAACTCAATGAGGAGAAAATAAATGGAAAACGCAGCAAGCCAAGCAGATTCACTAGCAAGCTTTACCATACCAATAATCATGTTGCTCATCTTCGGCATCGTCGCTCATATGCTAGCAAAAGAAAAAGGCAGAAACGTAGTCTTATGGACAGTTCTGGGTTTTATTCCAGTCATTAATGTGTTTTGTATGTGGTTTTTTGTCGGTGCTGCAAATTTACGGCTGGAAAAGAAAATCGACCAGCTATTAGAGAAAACTCAAAAATAAATAATGCTCATAGCATGCATCATTCTTGTTGACGCAATTCAACACAACCATGCTCTTACAATTAGCTGCAGCGGTTGCGATACAAAAAAGATTCGCACCGCTGAGCATGGTCGTTAGAGCATAAATGAGCGAAGTAATAAGAGCCCATGCCAGACCCCATATCTAAATCAAAGATCAGGTGCAAGATTCACTGCATGGAGCCAGCCACTGTAAAAAAAGCAACAACACAGCTTGCATTCACTGACGTCACATGGATACCGTACACATGTAAAATATCTGGTGAGAAAGAAAACATTCTTCTATTGGGTGATGATTTAGCGTCAAAATTGACCACCTCTTTAACTGAAAGCGAGGACGCTAACGGAACCAGGATCCTGGCTGGCCTTTATTCCGCAGAGCTTTGTGAATGTGACGTAGCGACTTTGACTGGCCTATCAGATCAAGAGGTAGTCCGGCAACTTCAACGATTTAAAACCTCTGGTGTCATCACTCATCGCAAAATACATGGTATGAACTATTACCGTCTAAGCAGCTGTAACGCCGAGCGGATATTCAGCAACTTAGCAGTATAGTTAACATGAACATTTTGGAAGCCTGCAAATGCCTTCGATAAATCAGTCGTTCTAGCTAAACACTGATGTGTGACGCTTCCACCTATCAGACCTAAAAATCCACAACAAAACCGTTACCTTCTATCCGTAAACGAAATAGTTAATAAGAGTGATAAAAACCATGAATGAACATCTTGATAATCTAGCCGAAGAACACCTGGGAACCCCATATAATGAACTTGAAGAAAATCAACAGAATGTAATCGACAGTATTGCCGAGTCAGCACCAATCGTCGAAAACGTCAATGAAATATTTCATGAGCAGTTGTCTTTTGGTCAGCGCCTGGCAGATAAGATATCCGCATTTGGCGGTTCATGGACATTCATAATAATATTTCTTGGCATCCTCTTTTCATGGATGGTTATCAACTCGTTTTTTCTGGTCGGTGCCAAAGAACCATTTGACCCTTACCCGTACATTTTGCTCAACCTGGTGTTATCAACCATTGCCGCATTACAGGCGCCCGTCATCATGATGTCACAGAACAGGCAGACACAAAAAGATCGCCTGGACATATCCGAAAACTACAAAGTAAGCTTGAAGACAGACCTGGAGATCACGCGACTTCATCAAAAAATAGACGACCTGACAAAATCATTATCAGTACAATCCAGCTAAGCTTACTCGCTAGATCACTTGCCTCCTCCTTTAACACAACAGACCGCCTAATTACTTTGATTAAACACATGTAAAAGCAGCTGATATACCTGACATTACTCCCGGTTAAGGCCGTATATGCAGATAATATCAACGTACTACTACACCTGAATGACAAGGCAAAAATACCTCACCTTGAAAAGAACATAATAAATCTCAGGAAGGGCCTGGGTGATGAAAAACTTTGGTCTTAAAGCTGAAGCTGAATTAGCAACACAAAACCAAGCTATAACTTCCATTAATTAGAATGCTGCCACTGGATAATTGAATTTGCATAATAATTAACGATATCCGTTTCAGATCCTTTCATCCGGTACAGGTTGTCTTTTTCTTCGACCAGGCCGCGGCCTAGCAGGGCATCGAAAGCCGAGCTGAGCACACTCTCGAGCGCACTGTGTGAGATCCCGATCGGCGCTCCGGCTCTCTCCAGTTCATCGATCCGTTGCGAGCAGTACGATTTCAGCTCTAACTCACTCTTCCATTGGTTACGGTTTTTTACCAGCGCTTCACTGACAAGCGCAACAGGCGTTACCGGAACCACCCTGGTAATATCATGCATGATCACATTTGCCAGTTTTCCCACGCCGGCAAAACGCTGATCGGTCTGCAGTGCACTGAAATCGATATTATTTTCCTGACAATATTTTTTTGCCGATAACGGCTCACCGAAATTCACACTGGCATAACCAAAACGCAACCAGCGGTTCTTTCGGGACAACAGGGCATTTTTAAAGATAAAGCCGGCGGTTGTTTTTATTACGAACCAGGCTGACCGCCTCTCGGCAGAATCGTCCAGACGCCGGACCAGGCTTCGGTCTTCGATGACCCGATCATAATTTATACCCACAGGTATAAAGACGATGTCCTTATCGCTGTGCGGGTGGTAATCACGCAGCATGTAATCGAGAAAACCCAGGCGCGGTTCTCGTATCGCGCCATCTTTGGTCAGGCCGCCTTCGAGAAAGACCGCCTGGCAGACACCCGCCCGAGTCGAGATATTTATATAGCGTTCTAAAACTTTCCGATATAGCGGGTTACGTGAATTCCTGCGTACGAAAAAAGCGCCCATCGCCTTGATCAACATCTGTAATGGCCAGATCCTGGCCCATTCTCCGACCGCATAAGACAGGGTCGTCTTCTCGGCAACCAGAAAAGAGACCAGCACATAATCCATATTGCTGCGGTGATTCATCACGAATACTACACTGGAGTTTGAATCTATCTCACTGATCCTGTCGTTATCATAAAAACCGACACGCACGCGATAGACCATGCGTGCAATTTTTTTTGCCAGCCAGTAACCGATACGAAAATAGATATAGGCATTGAATGCCGGTACGATCTCAGCTGCATATTTGCGGGCCTTATCCTGTGCCACCGCATGCGGCATATTATGCTCTTCAGCATAAGACTTTATGGCATCGATCACCTTCTCATCAAACACCAGCTGATCGATCAGTGCCTGACGGCGGGTGAACTGTATAGGACGGATCTCGATATCGAGCCGTGAGTTGATCTCTTCGATGACACGGTTTACCCGCCGCTTCAGATACCAGCGCATTCCGGGCAGCAAGATGCGATCCAGCACCATGATGCCTGCGAACACGAGCAGAACAATAAAAATCCAATATGGCAGGGTAATCGTTTCCATAACACTCTTGCTTCACCGCGATACATATATATTACACAAACAGCTGAAAGAATTGCTAAGATTCACCGACTTTATAAATGATTGAGAAATAGGTAGATAGATGAGCAAGTACGATGTATACGGACTGGGCAATGCACTGGTCGACATGGAATTCGAGATAAACGACCAGTTTTTACATGACAACAGTATCGACAAGGGCGTGATGACACTGGTCGATGAAAACCAGCAGCATGAACTGATCGAACAGCTCGACGTGTTCGAGGGCCATAAGGCCAGCGGCGGTTCCGCGGCGAATACGCTTATCGCTGTCAGCTCGATGGGCGGCTCATCGTATTACTCCTGCAAAGTCGCTGACGACGACCTGGGCCATTTTTACCTGGATGACCTCAAGGCGGCAGGTGTCGACTGCAATATGGATGGCAAACATAAAGGCGGCATCACCGGTAAGTGCCTGGTGATGGTAACGCCCGATGCAGAGCGCACCATGCAGACCTTCCTCGGTGTTTCATCTGAGCTGTCACCCTATGAGGTCAGCGAAGATGCCATCAAAAATTGCAGCTTCTGCTACCTGGAGGGCTACCTGACGACATCGGTGACTGGTAAAGCGGCTAATATAGAAGCGCGCAACCTGGCGCAGAAACACAGCATCAAGACCGCCCTCACCTTTTCAGACCCTTTCGTTGTCGAACACTTCCGTGACGGTTTTAGCGAAACCATCGGTGATGGCATCGACCTGCTGTTCTGCAATGAAGCTGAAGCTTTGAGCTATACACAGAAAGACACTGTCGATGACGCAATAGAAGTCATAAAAACTTTTTCAAAAACATTTGCCATCACCCTCGGTGCCAAAGGCGCTATCGTCTATGACGGCAGCGAGTTGATCGATATCGATGCGAACCCGGTGAAGGCGATAGACACCAACGGTGCGGGCGATCTCTTTGCCGGCGCTTTCATGTTTGGTTTAACCCGTGGCATGTCTTTCGAGCAGGCCGGCAACCTTGCCAGCAAGGCCTCATCACAGATCGTCAGCCAGTTTGGACCGCGCCTGAAGCTAGCACAGTACCAGGCATTGACTGCTTAACAGCTTACGCCTTGTCATCTTATCATCTCGACAGCAGGAGAGACCTTGCAGGTCTGACAGTTAAGATCTCTCCGTTGTCGAGATGACATTGATTTGTTGTGTGTGACTTATGCTGTATGTGATTTACTGTTGCGTGCAACTTTCGTGATTGCATGGCGGCATTCATATCTAGTGAGATTACCGTTATTGACCGGGTAACGATAAACAACAGCAGACGCTATCTGGTCAGTCGAGCTTCAAACAGATATTCTCAGACACGTGGTTTGCAAAACCGGAGCCGGCCTCGGCATAGATATTGAACACGAAATCCACGCCGGCGTCTTTCAGCAGAGAGATGCAATCGTTATGTTTGACTGCGGCGGCGATTATGACCTCGTACTTGTTCCGCTTGATCATATGGACCGCATCTATGGCCTCATTCGTGTTGGGCATATCCAGCAAGATAAGCTTTACCGAACCGGGCCTTAATCGTTCCCAGAAGTCATAGTCAGTCGCATCACCGAGGATGACTTTCCGGCCCTCTTCTATCTGTCTGTTGACCGCGTCCTGGTCATAATCGATACCCAGTAATTTTTCGCCATATTGTGAGAACAAAGTATCATAGACGCCTGTACCAACACGCCCCATGCCAAAGACCAGGACCTGCGCATCCTGAACATCGATCGGTTTATCGTCCGGCAGACGCTCTATGGTCTCATATCTATACAGCTGGTTTTCCAGGCTCGCATAGAGATCATGCGCCCTTGCATTGGCCACTGATGACATGGTGAAGGTGATCGATAACGCGAGCGCGATGATCACCAGCCACTCCGGGCTCATCCAACCGCTGGATACGCCGATATAGCCGACGATCAAGCCGAACTCACTGTAGTTAGAAAGCGATAGACTGGTCAAAAACCCTGTGCGTGAACGCAGCTTGAACTTTGTCAGCAATCTGAAAAACAAATACGATTTACCCAGCATCAGAACAGACAGGGCAACAGCTATGATGATAGCCGTTATCGAAGGCACACCGTAAAAACCGATGCCGAGAAAAAATGCAACCAGGAATATCTCTTTGAACGATAACAGCGATTTTGCCAGTGATTCAGATTTTTCATTTCCTGCCAGCAATACACCGAGCAGTAATGCGCCGAGATCCGCTTTGATACCGACCAGATCGAACAACGAGGCGCCGCCGAGCGCGAGCAGCATACCGCTTAATATCAGCAGCTCACCGCGTCCGACATACTGCAGTATCTTTACCAGGTAAGGCCTTAACGGGATCAGCAATAACAGCAGCAGCGCCCAGTAGGAAGGCACTTTTCCTGATGTAGCAGTGAGAAAGATAACAGCGAGCAGATCCTGCATGATCAATATGCCGATCGCGATTTTTCCGTGCAATGACGACATTTCACTTTTATCGTCGAGCACTTTGACCGCGAATACCGTACTCGAAAAACTTAATGCGAACGCTATCAGCACGGATTCCGGCACCGATAGCCCGGCAAACTCCTGCAGACCGCTGAAGCTTATGACAAAGACCAGGGTGCCGAATACAACCACCGTGATCAGCATATGTATAACGGATACCGCCCATATCTCGGCCCGCAGCAGGTCCTTGATATTCAGCTTCAGACCGATGCTGAAAAGCAGGATGGTGACACCGATGTTCGCCACCGAATTAAGTGTCTCACCGCTCTGCATGCCGATGGCGCTGAGGACAAAACCGGCGACAAGATAACCGACCATCGGCGGCAATGAGACGAAGGTCACCAGCAGGCCGAAGATAAGAGCGAAAAAAATCCAGCTGATATCTGAAAAATGTGCGGCGATCAAAGATAAATCCATAACAGCTTGTTAGATCCTGGTTATACGGAGGTTCATTGTGAAAAAGTCTTGCTATACTCGATGGTATGTTATTTTCACGGCAAACTCTAATGTTTAAACTGCTTAGAACATATTTAATTTTATTAATGTTGTTCAGCGCGCAAGGCGTGGCTGCGGACTCATATGATAGCAATCCTGCATCGAAGCGGATCGAGGTTTATTCGCTGAGCCAGAATTACTGGGATACACAGTATGGCGACACCTTGAGCGGTATCGCACAACACCTGCTACCGAACAACCCGAGAAAACGCGCAGCCCTGCAGCAGGATATACTGCACCTGAACCCCGATGCTTTTGTCGGCGGCGATCCGGCCATGCTGCTCGCCGGAAAACGGCTCTGGCTGCCTGGTTATATGAAACAGGCCGATTCCAGTGCAGACCCATCGACAACCATCGTCGAGACCTATTCCTGGGGAAATATTAAACGCCAGCGAAAATAAGACCTGATCAACGGTCGACAGCCTTTTTGAAGCCACGCTGAAAATGTTAGCGTCATTGCGATCGCAGCGCGGCAATCTCTACCAGCGCTACCGTCGTCGGCATAAACTTACCTCACTCCGCTGGCAATGACGACCATCTTACAAAAGCCCCCGCTCGGCAAACGACACGACTTCATCACCCACCACGAAATGATCGAGCACTCGAATATCGACCAGTGCAAGCGCGTCTTTTAACCGCTGCGTGATCTGCTCGTCGGCATGGCTGGGTTCGGCGACGCCTGAGGGATGATTGTGTGCAAAGATGATCGCTGCTGCATTTTTCTTCAGCGCCAGCCGTACCACCTCGCGGGGATAGACACTGGCGCCGTCGATGGTGCCATGAAACATCTTTTCAAAGGCGATCACCCGGTTGCGGTTATCCAGAAAAAGGCAGGCGAATACTTCATGTGGATAATCCGCAAGTTGCGCACTCAAAAACTGTCTTGTCTGTTGCGGGCTGCAGAGCGCATCGCCCCTGGTCAGCTGTTCTAAAAGGTGACGCCTGGCCATTTCCAGCACCGCCTGCAGCTGCGTATATTTTGCCGGGCCCAGGCCCTTGCGCTGACAGAACTCTGGCTGGGTTGCCTGTAACATAGGCTTGAGCCCGCCGAACTCACCGAGTAACTGCCTTGCCAGATCAACCGCTGTTTGCCCCTTGCAGCCGGTCCTGAGGAATATGGCCAGCAGTTCGGCATCCGATAGTGTTTCAGCCCCTTTTTGCAGCAGCTTTTCGCGAGGCCGTTCAGCCACCGGCCATTGAGATATTGCCATGATCTTTCCCTGTATCAGTAATCCATTAGAACCCTGATATTAACCACAAGCCTGATAGCGTGCAAATACAGTTAGCCAGACGACTGATTCTGCTAGAATAAGCGCCATGAGCACACTTAATGGCAAGAATATCGTCCTCGGTATCACCGGCGGCATAGCAGCATACAAGAGCGCGGACCTGACCCGCAGGCTGATCGAAGCCGGTGCCGATGTTCGCGTCGTGATGACCACAGCTGCTACCGAATTTGTCACCGCGATGACCTTTCAGGCGTTATCCGGCCACCCGGTATTTTTTGACAATAGCGATGACACTGAAGCCTCAGGCATGAAGCATATCGAACTGGCGCGCTGGGCAGATGCTATCATCGTCGCCCCGGCCAGTGCCAACACCATCGCTAAACTGGCCCATGGCCGGGCCGATAACCTGCTGACCACCCTCTGTCTCGCCAGCGAGGCCATCAAATGTTTCGCTCCCGCAATGAACCGGGTGATGTGGGATGACTTGAGCACTCAGAGCAACTGTAAACGACTGACCGATAAAAACTGGTTCCAGTTTGGCCCGGCCAGCGGTTCCCAGGCCTGCGGTGAGATCGGCGAGGGACGTATGCTGGAGGTCAGCGATCTGCTGTCATCGCTAGAGCACTGTTTCAAATCTGGTGAGCTGCAGGGTTTAAACCTGGTGATCACCGCCGGCCCGACCTATGAAGCCATCGACCCGGTACGCTTCATCGGCAACCGCAGTTCGGGACGTATGGGTTATGCCATCGCCGATGCCGCACGTGAAGCCGGTGCCAATGTCACCCTGATCAGCGGGCCCAGCCACCTGTCACCACCAGAAGTGAAGCGTTTCGTTGCAGTGGAATCAGCCGATGAGATGCAGCAGGCAGTGATGAGCAGCATCAAAAGCTGCCATATCTATATCTCTACTGCAGCAGTATCTGACTATCGTGTGGCAGACGTTGCCAGGCAGAAGATCAAAAAAACAGAAGACCGCCTGAGCTTAAATCTCACTAAAAATGACGACATCATATCTGCTGTCGCCAATCAACAGGTTCGGCCTTATGTCGTCGGTTTTGCGGCTGAGACTGAAAACGTCGCCGAGAATGCACGGCAGAAACTGTTACGAAAAAAACTGGACATGATCGTAGCGAATGACGTCAGCGAATCATCTGCTGACAAACCCGATATCGGGTTCAATAGTGACTATAATGCACTGCATATATTCTGGTCGAGCAAGGGCCAACTGGAAGGCGAACAGCAGTTTGAGCTAGCAAGAAAAACCCTGCTGGCAAGAAAGCTGATCACACTTATCGCAAATAGATTCAGAGACAATAGTTCGCAGCATGCAAAAGATACAGCTTAAGATCCTCGACCCACGTATCGGCAAAGAGATTGCTCTACCACAGTACGCCACTGACGGATCGGCCGGCATGGATCTGCGTGCCGCAGTTGAAGATAGCACCGATATAAAGCCGGGTGAGACACTATTGATACCTACCGGCCTGTCCATCTACGTGGAAGACCCGAACATGGCGGCGGTCATACTTCCCCGTTCCGGACTTGGCCATAAGCATGGTATCGTCCTCGGCAACCTGGTCGGCCTGATCGACTCGGACTACCAGGGGCAGCTGTTCGTCTCCTGCTGGAACCGCGGCGATAAAAATTTCACTATCGAAGTCGGTGACCGTATCGCACAGCTGGTCATCGTACCGGTGATCCAGGCCGACTTCGAAGTGGTCGATGATTTTGTAAAAACACATCGCGGTGCCGGCGGCTTTGGTCACTCCGGCAAAGACTAAAAGATAATAAAAAACCTCTTAACGACTCCTAACAACTTAAAAATAAAAGCATAATGAAAATTACAGAAGATATATTTCGCGCGTATGACATCCGTGGCATCGTTGCAACGGCATTGACGCCTGACGCAGTCGAACTCATCGGTCAGGCTTTCGCAACACAGTCTCTCTCCCAGGGCCAGGATACTGTGGTCATCGGCCGTGACGGTCGCCTTTCGAGTCCGGAGCTGGCCAAGCGCCTGAGCCAGGGTCTGCGCGCCGGCGGTTGCGATGTTATCGACATAGGCATGGTACCGACACCTGTACTCTATTATGCGACACATAAACTGAAGACCGGCACCGGCATCATGGTCACCGGCAGCCACAACCCGCCGCAGTACAATGGCCTGAAGATGTTGATCGCTGGCGACACGCTTTATGGCGACGGTATCAAGGCGCTTTACCAGATGATCGTCGAACACCGCTTGAACGAGGGAATGGGTACTCACACAGAGAAGGACGTGATTCCCGAATATCTGGACACCATCGTTAAAGACATAAAACTCGATAAGCCGCTCAACATCGCTGTCGATTGCGGAAATGGTGTCGCCGGCGTCTGCGCCAGCGAACTGTTTACCCGTCTTGGCTGCAACGTTACCGAGCTGTTCTGTGATGTCGACGGCAATTTCCCCAACCACCATCCCGATCCGTCGAAACCGGAGAACCTCGCAGATCTACAGAACACGATGCAAGAGAATGCTCTTGATCTTGGCCTGGCATTTGATGGTGATGGCGACCGTGTCGGCATCCTGGACGACAAGCAGAACATATTATGGGCTGACCGTCAGATGATGTTATACGCCGCCGATGTACTGAAACGCAAACCCGGTGCACAGATTATCTTTGATATCAAATCTACCAGCAACCTGGCGATCGTCATCAAGCAGCTTGGCGGTGAACCTTTGATGTGGAAGACCGGCCACTCTTTTATAAAGGCCAAGATGAAAGAGACTGGTGCAGAACTCGCCGGTGAGATGAGTGGCCATATATTCTTCAAAGAAAGGTGGTTTGGTTTCGATGACGGCTTATACAGTGCTGCCCGTATGCTGGAGATCGTCAGCCAGCACGATGAAGCCAGTTCCGAGATCTTCGATAAACTGCCTGATAGCATAAACACACCCGAACTACAGGTTAACTTTTCTGAAGGTGAACACTATAAATTCATGGAGAAGTTTATCGCCCAGTCCAGTTTCGAAGGTGCAGACATCGTCACTATCGATGGTATCCGTGTCAACTATGCTGACGGCTGGGGACTGGTACGCCCATCCAATACCACGCCCTGCCTGGTATTGCGCTTTGAAGCCAATGATGAAGCCTCGTTGAAAAGGATCCAGGACAGCTTCCGTGAACAGATGCTGGCAGTAGACAATACCCTGAGCTTGCCGTTTTAACGGCTTCATGTCTGTTATTTAATCGCAGCACTCTCTTTCGTCATTGCCAGCACAGCGCAGCAGCCTTATGCGGGCAACACGGTCGTCATATAGAGATTGCCGCGCTGTGCTGGCAATGACGTTTTCCATTCCGGCAGAAGAATCGCAATAAACTCTTCCATCATGGTGTTACAACAGGCACAATATCAGCATATAACTAAACCATTATTGAGGATCGCCCGTGGATAATAAATCCGCCACTCATATCGCTGATGTTTTATCAGAAGCCCTGCCTTATCTGCAGCGCCTGAACAACAAGACCATCGTCATCAAATTCGGCGGCAACGCGATGATCGACGACGCCCTGAAAAACAGCTTCGCCCGTGACATCGTTCTATTGAAACAGGTCGGCGTCAACCCGGTAGTCGTCCATGGCGGCGGCCCACAGATCGGCAAGCTGCTGGAGAAGATAGGAAAAGAATCAAAGTTTATCGATGGCATGCGGGTTACAGACAGCGAGACCATGGATGTTGTCGAGATGGTCCTCGGCGGCCTGGTCAACAAGAGTATTGTTAACCTGATCAATCACAATGGCGGCAAGGCGGTTGGACTGACCGGTAAAGACGGCGCCATGATACGCGCCAGGAAGATGCAACTGACGCGCGACGCGGCCGAGTTGAAAGCTCCAGAGATCATAGACCTGGGCCATGTCGGTGAGGTCACGACTATTGACCCGTCGATCGTGAATTCACTGGATGAAGGAGATTTCATTCCAGTGATCGCACCTATCGGTGTAGGTGACGATTCGGCCTCCTATAACATCAATGCAGACCTGGTTGCCGGCAAGATGGCAAGCGTGCTGGGCGCGGAAAAACTGTTATTGCTGACCAACACGCCAGGGATACTGGATAAAGAAGAAAACATCCTCACCGGACTGGACGGCAAAAAAGTACAGGAGCTGATAGCAGATGGTACGATTGCAGGTGGCATGCTGCCGAAGGTAGCCTGTGCACTGGATGCTGTTCACTCTGGAGTAAAGACATCGCACATCATCGATGGACGAGTGGAACATGCCGTACTGCTGGAATTATTGACCGACGAAGGTGTGGGAACGCTGATCAAGTCCTAGATCGACCTGGTTTGCCGCTGGCATCTTTTACCGGCCAGTTATTAGAAAGAAATCAATATCCGCGCTCTTTCGCCAGGCGCTCACGCTTCGCCTTCTGCTCAGCCTTCAACACTTTGAAACGCTCGATATAACCGTTAAATTGTTCAGCAATCTCGATACTGCGCTTCTTGTGATTCTCCATCACCATGGCCTGAACGGTAACCTGCTGTTTCTCATTGTCTATACGTTCATAGAGGTCGGCCGGGACTTCACGATTCGATGCTTTGATCTGTGTTACCTGCTGTTCCATCGACTCGATCTTATTGTTTGAATCACTGATGATCGACTTTGCCAACCTGATCTGTGAGTTAACTGCATCCAGTCGCGAGTCTCGTGCCACGATCAGGTCACGCTCGGTAGTATAGGTATCCAGCAAAACACGGTCTCGCTGCTTTTTCTTCTTTTCTATGAGCTCTGCCTTCTTGCGCTCTCTCTCCTGGCGGCGCTCTTCGGCTAACTGCTCAGGCGTTTTAGCTGCTTCACGATGCCTGGTTTTCACGCCATGCTCATTTAACTCATCATGTTCTTTTACCACGTATTTTGTCGGAATCCTGTCGCCAAAGTGTACCTGACCATTTTCGTCTACCCATTTATACATCTTGGCTTGCAGCGGAAACGCATAAGCTAGTAAAACGACTGAAAAAGTGAGAAAAGTAAAACGCATAAAATAATCTCAATAGTTATGGCTGATAAGTTATTAGTATAGGCATAAATTGACAGGAATCGAGCATATCACTGCGCCCGCGCTTCTCTGAAGCGTTTTATATAACCGTTGTATTTAAGTGAGATTTCTGCACCGCGCTTCTTATGACTCTTCATGACCCTGGTCTGTGTTGCGACCTGCTGCTTTTCACTTTCTATACTTTGATACAAATTCTCCGGTACCTCACGGCCGGAAACTTTTATCTGTGCTACCTGTTCTTCCATCGATTTTATTTTTTTACTGGATTCACTGATGATCGCTTCAGACAGCTGAACCTGTGTAGCAATAGCATCCAGTCGTGAATCACGCGCAATTATCAGGTCTTTTTCGGAGTCATAGGCATCGAGCAGCACACGATCCAGCTTCTTCTGCTTTTCCGCCTCAAGGGCTGCCTGTTTACGCTCCCGCTCAAGACGCAGCGCCTCGGCTTTTTCCTGTGGACTTTTTTCAGCATCCTTATGCTTAACCTTCATACCCCGCTCATTTAATTCTTCATGCTCTTTTACCTGGTATTTCTGCGGGATCTTATCGCCAAAATGCATCTGGCCATTCTCATCGACCCACTTGTACATCTTGGCCTGGACAGAGAAAACACAGCTCAATAGTACTGCCGCAAGGGCAGGCAAAGTAAAACGCATGATATACAACCTCAAAAAAATTTAACTGATAAGCTATGAGTATAGGCATAAATTCGCAGGATTCGAGCGTTTTACACGTGACTGAACAACTCCTTATTTTTATTATTTCCCTGGTAGCCAACCTGTTTTCCGCGCTATCCGGCGGTGGTGCAGGATTAATACAACTTCCGGCTCTAATCTTTCTCGGCCTGCCATTCGGCATCGCCCTGGCGACTCACAAAGTAGCAACCATCGCACTGGGCATCGGCGCTACGGCCCGCCACCTGAAAGACAATAAGATAGAACGGGATTTTGCCCTGGTGATGATAATCGCCGGCCTTCCCGGTGTCGTTCTGGGTGCCAGCTTCATCCTCCAGGTACCTGACCATATAGCTAAAACCGCGTTGGGTCTGCTGACCATGGGACTGGGCATCTATTCCTTCTTTTCCCCTGAACTGGGGCAGAGCTACCAGGTAAAAAACCGGCATGCCAAGGGATACCTGATCGGCGGCCTGGTATTATTTTTGATCGGCATCCTCAATGGCTCACTGACTTCTGGCACCGGCCTGTTTGTCACCATCTGGCTGATCCGCTGGTACGGCTTTGACTATAAACTGGGCGTTGCCTACACCCTGGTCTTTGTCGGCCTGTTCTGGAACGCCTCCGGCGCAGTCACCCTCGGCCTGCTCGGCGATATCCACTGGTTATGGATTCCGGCGCTGCTGCTCGGCTCCGCGATAGGGGGATATATCGGGGCACACTTATCCATCGTCAAAGGAAACAAGGTGATCAAACGGAGCTTCGAAGTGGTTACATTATTGATCGGGTTAAAGTTGGTACTCGGCTGATTGGTTTTGTATTGTTTATATGTTCAGCATTTACGGTTGTTATTTCGTTAGGCATTGCGGTTCTCGCACCGCGGGCGAGGTACTCGTCTCTTCGTTTGATCATTTCTCTTTTTGACGTTGCCTAGGTACGTGAATTTGTATCACGAGTTTCGCCTTTTACGGCGAGTGACTCTTTTGCAACAGCCCAAAAGAGTCACTCGCCGTAAAAGGCGAAACTCGTGCTACAATTCACGTACCTAGGCAACGTCAAAAAGAGAAATGATCAAACGAAGAGACGCGTACCTCGCCCGCGGTGCGAGCACCGCAATGCCTAACGAAAT
>JABDRN010000035.1 GCA_013041745.1 Gammaproteobacteria bacterium | reverse complement strand
GTGTCGGTAAAGCTGCCGGTATCGAACTGGCTGCATTTATCGCCAGCCTGGATCAGATGCCGGACCTCGATGCCATCATCAACGGTGAAGAAGTCGATACACCGAAAGAGATCGACCTGCAGTATGCCGTTGCCACTGCACTGGTCGGACGTGCTATCCGTGCCAAAGACAGCGATGAAGCGATGACGGTTCATGGAAATATCCTGAACTACGCCAACCGGTTTCCTCAGCGCGAGATGGGCGTGATGATGGTCTCTGATATGCACCGTGCTATCGGCCAGGATATCTTTGCCGTGCCCGAGTTTGCCAGTTGGGCAGATAAGATTGCGGACCTGATGCTCTATTAAAGCAGTGAATAGTGAATAACGAAGAACCAATAACTAACAGTGAATAAAGCTAACGTAAAGGTTCATGTTTTTCACTTTTCACTATTAACTATTAACTATTCACTGATTTAATGTCTGATTACCCCGACGTAGAACAGAAACTAGCGACTGCCAGAACCCGCCTGATTCTGGACAAGCCGTTTCTTGGCGCGCTGGTTTTACGTCTTCCTATGGTGCCCGGGGATCCCAAGTGGTGTGAGTCCACTTTCAGTGACGGTAAAACCTTTTACTACAACCCCGATTATATCGATGCGCTGGACAATGAGCAGACCCAGTTTGCACTGTCACATGAAGCCTTGCACTGCGCACTGTCTCATTTTCACCGCCGCGGACACCGGGTGAAGCTACGCTGGGACCTGGCCTGTGATTATGCAGTCAATCCTCTGCTGATCAATGATGGATTAAAACCGACGCCTGATGCGATGCACCTTCGTGAATATGAAGGCATGACCGCGGAAGAGATCTACCCCTGCCTGGAAGATAACGATAACGACGGTGAGCGTGACCTGGAAAATGAGAACAAGTCTGATGATGCGGACGACGATGATCAGCAGTCGCGCCAGGATAACAGCGGCGGCGGCAACAAGAAGGAAAAGGAAAACGACGATCAGAGCGAAGGCCAGGGCGAACAGGACAGGGACAAGGATGATGCCGGGCAGGGCGGTATGGCAGCAGCTCCGACAGGTATGTCACCGCAGGAGGAAGATGAGTTGAGTCTGCAGTGGGAACAGCGCCTCGCCGGTGCCGCACAGCAGGCGCTGCAGTCAGGCAAGCTCGAAGGTGAGATGGCGCGGATGGTCGATCACCTGTTGCAGCCAAAACTACCCTGGCGCATGCTGTTAGCGAGATACATGTCGGCAACTGCCCGTGAAGATTACAGTTATACACGTCCTTCTTCCCGTAGAGGGGATCCTGCGGTGTACCCGAGCATGCGCAGCCATGAAACCAATATCGTCGTTGCTGTCGATACCAGTGGTTCCATAGACCAGGAAGAGATCCAGGAATTCATCTCAGAGATCGACGCCATCAAGAGCCAGGTTCGAGCCAGTGTGACCCTGCTGACCTGTGATTCGAAATTAAACTACGGCTGCCCATGGCGGTTCGAAGCATGGGATGCTTTCCAGTTCGATGTCGAGATTCGCGGTGGCGGTGGTACAAACTTCAGGCCGGTATTCGACTGGGTCGACGAACAGGACAGGGCGCCGGACCTGGTGGTGTATTTTACCGATGCTGAGGGTCTGTTCCCCGAGATCGAACCAAATTATCCGGTGACCTGGCTGGTCAAGGGGAAGGCGACGGTGCCGTTTGGTGTAAGGGTTCAGTTGAATTAAATAATGAAAAAAGAGAATCGCAGAAGCGCAGAGAACACAACTTTTTTATCTGTCATTTCGACCACAGGGAGAAATCTTAGAACACAATGTCGTACGCCCGAATATATTCAGATCTCTCACTTACGTTCGAGATGACAATAAATATTACATTTTTCTCAGCGCTTCTGCGGTGAAATAAGCTCGTAATGGAACTCTCTGCTGAAGATAATCTGCGCCTGAATGTCCTGCTCTCGCAGGAGTTGCATGCCGTGCGCATCGATGAATCAAAGATGACGGTGTTCGCCCTGACAGCAAAAGGCGAAGCGAAAGTACCGTTGAATGCTATCGGCAAAGACGAACCTTATATCAAAGAGATCAAGGCATTGTTCAGTACCCATGTCATGGGCTCGCCGGGCGGATACCCTGTTTACCTGAAACGCTGGACGCGCATGGGGCAGGCTCGCGATGACAGCCTTGCACAACTGTTGCTTCTGGGTGAGCCGGAAGCCGTGGTTGCTGCAGTACATGCACCCGGTCTGACCGATGAGCTTGCAGCAAGGGCATGGTGGGCGATGCCGACCTCGGAAAACGCCAGGCGCATGCTGGAAAAAAAGGCGGTCGTCGAAGGTGAGACGGGTAAGGCGCTGGCAGAATTCCTGGTCGAGTTTCTGCCTTTCGAAGAAGAACAGAGTGATATGATCGAATCGGTCCGGCTTGTGTTGCAGCCGGGGCTCATCAGTCAACAGGAAAAAGAAAAGCTCTGGTCGAAAGCCAAGAGCAAACGCAGTTTTTATGTCGGCTTCCTGCATGCCTGTGCTGATGACCTTCCGATCGAGGTCGACGCTCATCAGGACTACCACACAATCAAACAGCAGCTGGAACCATTACTAGAGGAGGACAATCCTTATGCAGTGATGCTGCAGAAGGTATTGAGTGCTAGAGGTCAGGCCTTCCTGAAAACAGTCGAAGATGCTTTTAAAAAGCCGGGTAATCAGGATGTGGTTGTCTCCTTGCTTGAGGCTATTGCTAAATATTTCGAACCGATTACGCCGGAGCCTTTTACTGAAGACGATATCGATTCTATCTGTAATGAAGCAGAGGCATTGTGTTGCGGTGACAACGATGACCTGAACAAGGTTATCGCAGTGCTGGAGGACAGTGTCGAGGATGTGAGAAAATACCTCAGTGCGATGTCCGTACTGGCATGTCTCAGCGTGAAGCTGGTCAATCCTATCTTTGCCCGCAGCGATGCAATCGGAACTGTGATGCGTAAGAAGATCAAACCAGTGACTGATCCTATCCTGCAGCAGCTCAAGATCCTGCTGGACCGGTAGATTCCTGCTATGCGCTTCGACAAAGTCCTGGTCTCAATCGAGGTTAGACTCAAGGACGAATCCCTAAGAAAGTATCTGCCATGTTCAGCAGACATCATAGGGCGAACACTGGCAGACGTCGCTGTCGAATATGAGACTGAGAGTAAGGCCGGCTATTACCCGGCGATAGAATTTTTCAAGACACTGGATAATGTCGATCCTGATCTGATCACTTCTGCCGAACAGGTATCATGGCTGGTATCAAAACTTGCACGTGAGACCATCCAGTCAAAACTGCGGCCGATATTTTCGTCGGTACACTTTCAGTCGATACAGAACAAAGCGTTTGCATTGCCAAAGGTCCGACCGAACCAGCCGGATGTGAAAGAGCAGTTGGTCAGGCACTATACCCCGGATACTGTGAAGATCGAACTCGTAGTGACCATGATGCGTCGTGACAGTGAAGCGGATGACGGCCGTGCAGAACCTTATGCCAGGAAGATGATGTTCAGGTGGCTGGAAGCAGCATTCGAGTCAGTCGCAGTGACGAATTCAAAAGCGATCTAAAGACGGCTCATCCTGTCGGCTTCGCTGGAGAGTTATCGCGGGACAAGATTCCGCTACTACAAGGGTAATTTTTCTCTAGGAGCGGAAAAAACTTTCTGCAAAAGCTTTTCACATAAGCCCTGCCAGGGGTGAAGCATAGGACTATGCTGAATAATCTTGTTCTACGATCGAGTATGAATACCAATAGCGAATAATTAACGCTATAGCTGATAGTTAATCCAAAAGGTGCGAGTTATACTCGTCTTCCTTAAACCCTATCAACAGCATGTTTCCGCTTTCGAGCACAGGCCGCTTTATCGCACTCGGGTTATCCATCATAAGCTGGATAGCAGAACTCTCATCGATATTTTCCTTGATATGCTCTGGCAGTTTCCGCCAGGTCGTACCGCGTTTGTTCAACACGGTATCCAGACCAGCTTTCTTTAGCCACTGCTTCAGGTTTTTTTCTGGTACACCAAGTTTCTTATAATCATGGAACTCGTATTCCAGGTTATTGTCATGCAGCCACTTGCGGGCTTTCTTCATGCTGTCACAGTTGGGGATGCCGTAGATTTTTATCATTTGTAAACCTTTTGAAGCGTTAAACACTGATAAGGGCATGGATGCCCTTAATTAGAAAAATGCGGGAGCTATTGTCGAGGCGCAGAGAGCGTAGAGAGTAAGCCTTTAATACACCGTCATTGTGAGCGAAGCATGGCAATCTCCATAAGCGGCTGAGTCGCCTGCAAGAGATTGCCATGCTTCGCTCACAATGACGGTAACCTTAATAATTTACCGTCTTTGCCTCTGCAGTCAACCTAGTCAATATCACGCAGCAGTTCGTTCAGACCGACCTTGCCACGTGTCTTCTCGTCTACCTGTTTGACGATGACCGCGCAGTAGAGGCTGTAGCTGCCGTCTTTCGAAGGCAGGTTGCCTGAAACAACGACCGATCCGGCAGGGATGCGGCCATAGCTGACCTCGCCAGTCATGCGGTTGAATATCTTGGTGCTCTGACCGATATAGACACCCATTGAGATGACAGAACCTTCTTCGACGATGACGCCTTCGACGACTTCTGAACGCGCACCGATAAAACAGTTATCTTCGATGATGGTCGGTGCAGCTTGCAGCGGTTCTAACACACCGCCGATACCGACACCGCCGGAGAGGTGTACATTTTTACCGATCTGGGCACAAGAGCCAACAGTCGCCCAGGTATCCACCATGGTGCCGCTATCGACGTAGGCGCCGATGTTGACGTAAGACGGCATCAAGACCACGCTGGGGGCAATATAAGAACCAATACGAGCGGTTGCTGGCGGGACTACGCGAACGCCAGAGTCACGAAACTCGCGTGTGTTCATATCGGCAAATTTAGAATCTACTTTATCGTAGTAATTGGTGAATCCGCCCTTGATGAACTCGTTATCGTTGATACGGAAAGACAGCAGTACGGCTTTCTTCAACCACTCATTGACGACCCAGTTACCATCGACTTTTTCTGCAACACGCGCTGCACCTGAATCCAGCAGGTTGACAGCTTCTGTGACAGCGTCAGAGATATGTGTCTCCACGTTACGTGGTGTGATGTCAGCACGTCGCTCGAAGGCTTCTTCGATGATGCTCTGTAATTCGGACATGTTTATTTCTCCAGAAATTGGTTATCAGTTTAATGTTTGTATGTATTCTTTGATCCGCTTCGCAGCTGTGACACATTCATCGAATGGCGCCACCAGTGCCATGCGGACATGATCTTTACCCGGGTTGATACCGCCGCTCTCTCGCGACAGGTAGCTGCCGGGCAGCACGGTGACGTTCTGTTGCGCGTATAGCTCACCGGCAAAAGTCTCGTCATCGACGGGTGTATTCAGCCATAGATAAAATCCTGCATCGGGTGAAGTAACTTTTATTACCGGGCTCAAAATATCGATGACGGCATCGAATTTTTTTACATAAAGCTCTCTGTTCTGCTCGACATGAGCTTCGTCACTCCAGGCTTCAATACTGGCGACCTGGTGTACTGGCGGCATGGCACAGCCGTGATATGTACGGTACAGCAGGTACGATTTTATTAGATTCGCATCACCGGCGACAAAGCCTGAACGCATACCGGGCAGGTTAGACCGTTTCGACAGGCTATGGAAGACGATACAGTTTTCGAAACTGGTGTTTCCACACGCGTCAGCTGCCTCTAATAACCCCGTCGGTGGATTATCCCGGTCAAAATAGATCTCGGAATAACATTCATCGGAGGCGATGATGAAATCATATTTTTTGGCCAGCGCTATCAGTTTAGTCAGTTGTCCCTTGGTGATAACACTGCCGGTTGGGTTACCAGGAGTGCAGATATAGATGATCTGGCAACGTTGCCAGACCGATTCATCGATGGCATCAAAATCCGGCAGGTAATCGTTCTCTTTTACCGTGTTGTAAAAGTAAGGCTCGGCGCCCGATAAGAAGGCGGCGCCTTCATAGATCTGATAGAACGGGTTAGGCATCATGATGACTGCGTCATCACTCCTGTCGATAAAGCACTGAGCAAAAGAGAAAAGTGCTTCGCGTGTACCGGTCACAGGCAGTACGTGTTGTTCAGGATCAACCATATCATCAGATAGTTGAAAGCGACGTGTTAACCAGTTCGCGATCGCTGTGCGTAATTCCACGCCGCCTTTGGTCAGCGGGTACAGGCTGATCAGGTCGAGATTATCTCTGATCGAATCCAGTACAAATTTCGGTGACTCATGTTTCGGTTCACCGATCGACAGCGGGATATGCCCCTGAACTGCAGGTTGTCCCATTTTTTCTACAGCTTTTGCCTTCAGTGCGTTTAATTTTTCAAAAGGGTATGGCTGAAGTTTTTTCAGGTCTGGATTCATTGATCGATTTACTTGTTTGAAATTGTATGTTGCCGAATTATGCAGGGGCGCTATTATAAGCGATTTATGAAACAGCTTCAGGGGAATCTATGTCTCAGCATGGTCAATTGGTCAAATCACTGGATCACTGCAGTCTCATCGTGGCAGATACCGGCAAAGCACTTGATTTTTATACGGGAATTCTCGAGCTGAAAGTCGATGAATCGCGTCCTGATATCGGTTATCCGGGAGCCTGGTTGCAGGTGGGAGAGGGGCAGATCCACCTGCTAGAAGTTGCTGATCCATACGCTTCAGTCAACAGGCCCGAACATGGTGGGCGAGACAACCATCTGGCTTTGCAGGTATCAGACCTTGAGCTGATAATTCGTCGCCTGCAACAGGCAGGTATCAGTTACAGCAAGAGTAAATCGGGTCGTGCAGCATTATTTTGCCGTGATTATGATGGTAATGCGATCGAGCTGGTCGAGAGGTGATGCTGTTAGCGAAAAGTTCGCTTTAAGTTAGACTACTTGCTCAGGTTCTGACGGTTATAATTTTTTTCTCGCCATAGATCACCTGCAGCAGTTTGCGATGCACTGGTTCATCTAGTGCCTGTCTCGAAGGCATGCATCTGTCGACAAACTCCATCATCTGTGAGCGGTTTATATTTTGATCATTCAGCTGGTTACGATACATCTGCAGGCATTCAGAAGGATTACTGTACTGGTTAGCCAGTACGGGATTGGATAATGAGAGAAGAAACAACGGCATGAATAGCTTTTTCATGATCTGCTCCGGTATTACATTAGAAATTATTTATCACGTATGTCTGCATATAAATATAGTCTATTTTTAAGCATTGTGAACAAAACGAGTAATTGTAGACACTCTATGTATATCTGAATTAAGCTGGTTTCACGATACTTGCTGCCGAGTGCCGCAGAGCAGTTCATCTAGCTCTGTATCAGGCATGGGTTTATGGTAATAGAATCCCTGCATACCATGAACAGCTTTCTCTTTGAAGAAGTCGACATGTTCTTTGAGTTCGACACCTTCCACGATGCATTTGATGGCAAGCTGTTCTGTCATTACCAGGATGGCGTTTACGATAGCCCGAGTATCATTTTTTTCAGAATGAAAAGCAGTGATGAATGATTTATCTATCTTCAGGATCGAGATCGGTAATTTGTGCAGATACGAAAGTGATGAATAACCTGTGCCGAAGTCATCCAGCAGGAAGTCGATATCATTTTCATGTAGCTTCTCCATCTTCTCGATGGTCTGCTCGATATTATCAAGCAGTACATTCTCGGTGAACTCCAGTTTGATGAAGTTATTTGGAACATCACAGGAGTTGACGAAAGATATGATGGTGTCGACAAAGTCGTTCTGAATAAACTGGCGCGGACTGATATTGATACTGATGTAACTGAAAGTGGAGTCTTTATCAAGCTGTTTATATAGCTCTTCAGCAAATTCACCGGTACGCTTCATGATCCATTCACTCAAGATAAGGATCAGGTTGCTCTCTTCAGCGATGCCGATAAATTGATCAGGAGGAATGTTGCCCAGTACCGGGCTGTTCCACCTGATGAGTGTCTCAGCACCGATAATGTCTTCATTAGTATTGACGATGGGCTGATAGACCATGTGTAGTTCATCGTTATTTATGGCCTTTCGCAGGTGATCCTCGATGATCAGTCGCTGGCTCGCTTCTACATGCATCTCAGGATTGAAAAAGGCATAACAGTTACGACCCTGTTTCTTGGCCCGGTACATTGCGGTATCGGCATGTCTTAGCACATTTTCGCTATCTGTCGCTTCTTCGAACACATCGGGGAAAATAGCGATGCCGATACTGGGCGTGATGTGCAGGCTGAACTCGCCGATCTCGATGGGCCTGGCTAGTGTCTCGATAACACGGTTGGCAACGGTCTGTGATGTGTGGATGGCTTCTGCCTCTGTCTCTCCGATGTTACCGAGGATGTAGACAAATTCATCGCCACCTATCCTGAACACGGTGTCGCCGCTGCGCGTCTGTTCGTTCAATCTCTCTGCGACCTGGGTCAATAATATGTCACCGATCGAATGTCCCAGTGAGTCATTGACGTTTTTAAAGTTATCTAGATCGATATACATCAGCGCACCATGGTATTCATAGTGCTGCGCATTTGAGATCTCCCGAGATAGCGAATAGCGAAACTCACGGCGGTTGGGCAGGTTGGTCAGCGGATCCCTTTTCGCCTGTAGTTCATAAGTACGCTGTGCATCTCTACTGACTTGTGCTTCGGTATTCATGCGTTTCTGCTTTTCACATAACTGGAAATACTCTGCAGATTTTTTTATTACGGGTAGCAGTGCTTCCTTAAGCGATTCCTGAAATTTACCCTGGTGATTCTCAAAAAATAATATACCGGCGTTGCCATACCGGTAAGCCAGGATCTCATTTTGTTCCAGAATTTCAGTGATATGGGTACTGTTCTTATCCGATTCCATTTGGCTCTGGATCTTTTCTATAACCGGCTGATGCTGATCTTTAATATTGTTGTCGGGCAGCGACAGGTAATTTACCAACTGGCGTTCGTCTTTTGCGGGCTCTTCATATATATACAGGTGAATGCTCTTCAGGCCCAGCGATTTTATCGTGGACTGAATGAATTTATGGGCGCATTCACGTGCATTTAAGCTTGCGCCTATCGATAACAGTAACTGGTTCTGAAGGGTGATTAACTCCAGTGTATTTAAATGCTGATTGGTCAATTTAGATGGCGCCTGAGTGCTAAAAATGTCTTACTCAAGTATAGATAAATTTGCCTGCTAATCCAGAGTTTTATGCCAGGCTTGCACTATTTGTTAGATTTAGCCGAGACAGGGGGCCCTGCAGGCATGTCAGCAAGCAGGGTGTGCGTGGATTAGCAGGTGACTGGCAGTTATATCTAACAGGGCTAGTCGAATAGCTCAGCATATTCTTCATATCCTTCTTTTGCCAGATCTTCTTTAGGGATGAACCTTAATGAGGCTGAGTTAATACAATAACGAAGTCCACTCGGTGCCGGGCCATCTTTAAACACATGTCCCAGGTGAGAGTCGGCATATTTGCTGCGGACCTCGGTACGCGGGTAGATAAGTACATAGTCGGTCTTTTCAGTAATATTTGAAGATTCCAGTGCCTGGTAGAAACTGGGCCAGCCGGTACCGGATTTGTACTTATGGCTGGATGAAAATAAGGGTTCACCGCTGACCACGTCGACATAGATGCCATCGCGCTTTTCATCCCAGTATTCGTTATCGAAAGGCCGTTCTGTATCCTCTTCCTGGGTCACTGAATACTGCAGAGGTGTCAGTCGTTTCTTTAGTTCAGCATCGGTTGGTTTGATATAGTTGCTTGTGCTCTCTGATGGCGTTCTGTCAGCACTTATTACTGTTGAAGATATTACTATGACAGAGCTGATAGCAGCGAGCAGAATGAGTGGTTTTTTCATAGAATTGACCTGATACTGATACTGATAATGTATGTTGTGACTGCTGATGATGCATAAAGTTTCGAAGCAGGGCGTTCTATTCAGGGATGGCTGTTTTCATTGATCAGCTCAGCTTAAGCATACATACAATAAGGGCGGTACAGGAAAGTCAAGATATGAATATCTAATACCCTTGAAAAATTCGTTAGAATAAGGATACTTGGTTCTTCAAGTGCAATCAGATCAAAATCCCCATCAAGTTAATTACTATTTGGATGCATATCAAAGTGAGTACCGAACCGAAAATAAACAAGACCGTCATCAATGGTGCACGCAAAGAAATCAATGGCGTTACCAACGTTTTTTATGATGGTTACTGGATAAAGTGTTATGAGCCCCCGGTAGACAATCTCATTGCGAAGAAACAACTGATCCAGTCATTGACACGCCGTTTGTTCAACCATATGGAACACGGTATCAATATACCTGGTCGATTACTCGATGATGTCAGGGCAGCCTATGATGCTGAGCAGGATCCCAGGAAAAAACGTGTTAAGGGTGCAATGCTTGCCGGTGCCTTATTCAACCGTGCTGCCGACATCTTTACCCACCTGGTCGAACTGGAAGCCAGTGGTGTCGAGATACTGCCTGAAAATGACCTGATGCATACCTGTGGCCTGTGTCTTCGTGAGGCGCTTGATTTTGGTAAGCTCGTTAAACACCGTAATGGTGATGAAGGTATCGATGAACTCTGGGGAGAGCCTTTCAAGGCATTCATCATGCCGATAGATGATTTTTACGAAAGCCGATATGTCAAGATCGCGATGACCATGAAAAACATCGATAAGGCAGCTGAATATATGGCCGGCTGTATTAGGGAGGACCCGAGATTTCCCGGTCTTGACCAGTTGTTACTCGAATACGCAAAAACGGCACGGCGTAAATGTGAAACGCTTCGTACCGATGCTGATATCTATGATGTCTGGTCGGATTTCGTGGTCTCAGGTGAGTCGGTAACGGAATTTGAACCGGTAGAAGTCCCGCCTGGTTATGATCAACCACTGGTTGATGTTATCGATGTCAGGCATATGTTAAAGGCGGGTGTCAGGCTGATTGCTTTCATTACAAGGGCTAGAACACCAATGCCGGTGAGTACCGAAAACTTCCTCAATGAGTGTGAGCGTTACAAGAAACGTGCTTGTCGAGACATCGAAAATAACGTTAGATTTTAGTTTAACGAGACGCTAGCATTGCTGTTGTCGGGTGAGGGCGCTATATAAAAACCTAGTTCTTGCTCCTGCGGTCGTGAAGATTCACTCTTCTATCGATAGTGTAGCGACGCACAGGGCCCTTGTAGTTGTGATTCGAATTGACTCTGCGTTCATTCCTGGCAGCTCTGCGGTCCAGGTTTAATTTCCGTTTTAGACTGCTTGATTGAACTGCATCCTGTGCTCTTCGACTGGTGCCTTTTTTTTCGCTGCCGGCATCAATTGCTGTGTCCGTTCTGCTCGAAATAACGCAGGCCTCTTCAGTAACTATTTTTGGCTTTACTAGCCACGAGCGCCAGTCTCTTATTGCACTCAGTCGCTTTTTTTTTGATTTTTTAGTTTTCTTCATAGAGCAGGAAGGAGAATTATGGTCAGCCAAAGTCGATCAGGATTATATTTGATGTATCGGTTTAGGGTTTAAGGCTAAAACGATTACCCAAAGTTATCATTGATAAGGATCAATTTTATATTGTACAAACCATCCGGACAATAAAAAACCCACCCTGAATTAACAGGGCAGGCAGAGTGCATCACAATAAGCAGAAATCTTTATATTTTGGGGAGACTCCTGTAGCGTGATTCTCATTTAATGTGACTGCATATAAATACCGCTTGATACGACAGGTATTTATTGAAGTCTGGATAGAATATTAGTGAGCAGCGGTGTAATTAAATTGACCAATAGCGCCATTAGTTTGACAGCTAAATCATGAGGGGGAGTGTCAGTTAGTGACCCTTATGCGACGACCATCAACATAAAAAGAAGTGTTGCCAAGTTTGTGTACACTTTTAAAATTAGTTGGAAGATTATGAACTTATTATTCCTTTAAAAAGACCTATTTATTTTCTGTGCTATAGATTTTGCTAAATATTTGTTTAAACAAATACTTCTATTGAGGATAGTCGATGTTTTTTATGCCGTTTATGACTGTTTTCTGCCTGTTAGTACCATGCTGCAGCTCTTCAAGTTTGGACTTCCCAGACATTGCTAGACACGCTAATAGCGTTAACATTTAACACTTTTTAACAATCTAGTGAAAAAAATCTGATTATAATACGTACACTTATGAAAGCGGTAAATTCTTGCTTATAAACATAAGAATATAATTATATAACAATATTATTAGCGTTAAATATACGTTAGTGGTAACAGCTAATCCGAAAAATTTCAGGGTAGCTGAAAATGGAATAAAAATAGTAAAACAATTGAACAGGAGGTTACCCTATGGGCATCCGCGTATTATTTACAATCAGTATATTTCTCGTGACACCGTTAGTATTCGCTGGGGCTACGTTGGACATGAAAGGTCCTGAATTAGAGCTCGCTAGTGAAAAGCTGGATAAAATTAATTATCTGCCTCTGCTGATGCCGTTAATAATCAAGAACAAGGATTTTATCGGTCTCACACAAAAACAGGTCGATGAGATCAACGACTGGCGCAACACAAACAAAACACCGATGGTTGCCGCGATAGAGAAAATCGCACGTAAACGTATAGCTATTAAACAGGCCGCACTTTCACCGACTGTTTCATCAGCTCAGATAGTGCAAATGCAAAACGAGATATTCAGGCTGCAACGTGAAGTCCTGGAATACAAGCTATCTTGCCGAGAACAAATTGTAAAAACTTTTAATGATGAAAACTGGATCAGTTTCTTCATGGTACTGGCGGACGAAGATATAGGTATTGCGGTACCTTTTAATTAAGCAGAAAAAGAAACAGTGTAAGGAGTGTATTTTTGATTTTAGATGTGATGACCTATTCGGTAATGATAGTCGTAGCGGTGTTGTTATTAATCGTTATTCTATTAGCTCGGCCTACTCAAGGCCGACAAGAAGACAGTGATAAATAGTGCACTGAAATTGATTACTTATAATAGTTTATGGTGCGAAATGAATAAACTTTAACAGTTATGTTTCTTTTTATACTCCTTTGAACAAACTCATATTGATTCTAGTTTTCATTGTAAGTACAGGGATTAGCGGTAGGGTTAAAATCTAATCCTTCATAACGCGACACCGGACGTGTCCGCAAATAATCCGGTAGATACGCACTTGTTTTATCTAATAAGTTCATGCGTCGGTTTGGTTGCGCCATTGTATCGAAAAGCAACCACCTTTAATCGTAATAGGATAATATTGAACGTCAGTTATTGGCTGCGGTTTTATCCTGTATGTAAGAAGATTTATCAGAAAATAATCTGTCTACACAACGTCTATATGGAAGTTGGTGTTAATTTTGTATTTGATGGTGGTTTTTTACTATTTGAAATATATGGTATCGGAGGCCGGACTTGAACCGGCACGCTATTGCTAGCATCGGATTTTGAATCCGACGTGTCTACCAATTCCACCACTCCGGCGTGCAGCGCGCATTGTATCGGAAATAAGGGCCGGTTAATAGTTGTTGTTGATTAATTAGGAAAGACTTTTTTAAACGGTTTGACTGTCACCCTGGCATAAACCCCTGCAGCGACATAAGGGTCGGCGTCTGCCCATGTTTTTGCTTGCTCCAGGCTGTCGAATTCAGCAACCACCAGGCTGCCGCTAAAACCTGCTTCACCCGGATCTTCCGAGTCGATGGCCGGGTGAGGGCCTGCCAGTATCAGTCGGCCCTGGTCCTGTAATGCGCTAAGGCGTTCGAGGTGTTTCGGCCTCGCGGCGAGGCGGTCCTGCAGGCTGTTGGCTACGTCTTCGGCAATGATGGCATATAACATTACTGCTTCTCTCCGTTGTTCTCGGTGCTTTTTTCCAGGTCATCTTCAGTGATATGACGGGAGAGATAGAGCGCCTGCAGAATGACAAAAGCGATGGTCAGTCCCATCAAACCGAACAGTTTGAAGTTTACCCAGGTGTCCATCCGTGCTTCGTCTGATGCGCCCAGGTTGTAGTAAAAAGCAACATACAGGTTTGCAGCGCCACTGACGAAAAAGAAGGCGACCCATGAAAGATTGAGTGTGCTCCACACCGGTTCGGGTAGTGAGATATGTTCACCCATCATGCGCTGTATGATCGGTCTGTCACCGATGAACATGCTGCCCAGAAATACCAGGGCAAACAGCCAGTTTAATACCGTTGGTTTCCACTGGATGAATGCCGGGTTGCCCAGTAAGATGGTGATCGTACCAAGTACCGTAATCAATGCAAGCGAAAACAGGTGCATGCGTTCTAACTTGTGCGTCTTGAACCAGTGTATAGCGACCTGGACGAAGCTGGCTACGATGGCGATGCCGGTAGCGACGATGGTGGCAGTGATAAAGTCCGGCCTGGTAGGATCGATGAGTTTGCCGATGAATGTATTTTCAACTAGAAAGCTTGCTTGATAGTAGCTGACAAAAAATAAGATAATTGGAAAGAAATCAAATAGTAACTTCATTGTTTTAATGTAAATTATCGGCTAAATAAAGCCTTCCTGTTTGTCGAGGGTTGGCATTATACCGTTGTTTAGTGAATAGTGAATAGTTAACAGTGAATAGTAAAAGCGTAATAAGTAATTTTCATTACTGCTTGCTATCTTGAACGGATTTGAGCGATTTTGCAGGGGTGTAAAAGATATCTCCCGTTGGCCGAGATGACAGTTTTTTTGTCCGGCAGACAGTGTAAAATTCAGATATTGTCACTATTTTTCAACTCATCATTGTCTATAGTATCGTTTTTCATTCTTTCACTATTCACTATTAACTATTCACTGCTTTACCTATGAGTCAGTATTTCGAAGTTCATCCAGATAACCCGCAGAAGCGTTTGATCAAACAGGCGGTCGATATCATTCATGATGGTGGCTTGATCGTCTACCCGACGGATTCCAGTTATGCACTCGGTTGCCATATCGGTGACAAGAACGCGATGGAGCGTCTGCGTCGTATCCGCCAGATCGATGATAAACATAATCTGACGCTGGTGTGTCGCGACCTGTCCGAGATCTCAACCTATGCAAAGATCGATAACTCTGATTATCGCCTGCTGAAATCCCTGACGCCCGGCCCTTACACTTTCATCCTTCCCGGTACCAGCGAGGTACCGCGTCGCCTGATGCATCCCAAGCGTCGTCGTATAGGCCTGCGCATAATGGATGTGCCGATCGTCAATGAGTTGCTGGAAGAGCTCGGTCAGCCGCTGATGAGCTGTACCCTGATTCTGCCCGGTGAAGAACTTCCGGTGACAGACGCTGAAGATGTGCGTCTGCAGCTGGAAAAACACGTCGACCTTATCATCGACGGCGGCCACTGTGGCATCGAGCCAACGACTGTCATCCGCATGACCGATGGTGCGCCGGAGATACTGCGCCATGGTAAAGGTAAGGATCATGGGCTCTGATAAACCAGTGAAAAATCAAAAGTGAAAAGTGAAAAATGGACGGCTGTGAAGCAATTCGTTGATTCGTGTAAACTTGGCCGCAATACTATAGAGCCATAACCACCCTTGATGTCATCGATTCCTGATATAGCTTATACCGTAGCCGTCTGGGCTGCCCCTATACTGTTTGCTATCACTCTGCATGAGGCTGCGCATGGCTGGGTGGCCAATAAACTGGGTGACCCTACAGCAAAGCAGCTCGGCAGAATAACGATCAATCCGATCAAGCATATCGATCCGGTGGGTACCGTGGCAGTACCGCTTTTCCTGGCGATGATCAGCCCCTTCGTCATGGGCTGGGCTAAACCTGTACCGGTCGAGCCGCGTTATTTTAGATCGCCGCTACTGGATATGGCCCTGGTTGCCGTTGCCGGCCCGGTATCAAACTTTTTCATGGCATGTATCTGGGCTATGCTGATCAAGCTGGCTTACCTGTCGCTGGAAACGTCGCAGCTACTTACTTTCCTGGTAGAGATGGGCAAAAACGGTATCATTATCAATATCGTACTGATGGTACTGAATTTATTACCGATTCCACCATTAGATGGTGGCCGTGTGGTAGCAGGGATACTGCCGCCCAATATCGCGTTACCATTCATGCAGCTGGAACGTTTTGGCATGGTTATCATATTGCTATTACTTGTCAGCGGAATACTCGGTAAAATCCTGTGGCCGATCGTGATGCATTTTGTCAACATCGTCAGTGTCATATTTGGTCTCTAGTCAGTCATTTACAAACAGAAATTTAAAATAGCTTCAGCAACAATTATTAACAGAAAGGTAACAGCAACTTGAATACAGTAGTGACACAACATAAACGCGTTTTATCTGGTATGCGGCCGACAGGCAGTCTGCACCTGGGGCATTATCATGGCGTTCTGAAAAACTGGGTACAGTTGCAGCATGAGTATGAGTGTTTCTTTTTTGTTGCCGACTGGCATGCGCTGACGACCCACTATGAAGATCCATCGATCATCGAACAAAGCACCTGGGAGATGGTGGTCGACTGGCTGGCGGCAGGCATCAGCCCGGGCTCTGCCAAGCTGTTCATCCAGTCGAAAGTACCTGAACATGCAGAACTGCATACCCTGTTGTCGATGATTACTCCGTTGAGCTGGCTGGAAAGGGTGCCGACTTATAAAGATCAGCAGGAACAGTTAAAAGAAAAAGATCTGGCGACGTATGGTTTTCTTGGTTATCCACTGTTACAGAGCGCAGATATCCTGGTCTATAAAGCTGGTATGGTCCCCGTCGGTGAAGATCAGGTGGCGCATGTTGAACTGACACGTGAAGTGGCTCGCCGATTCAACCATCTCTATGGCCGTGAGAAGGATTTTGAGGAAAAAGCGAAACAGGCCGCCTCAAAGATGGGCAAGAAAAATGCCCGCATGTTTTTCCAGTACCGTAAGGAATACCAGGAAAAAGGTGACGCCGAGGCGCTCAACGTGGCGCAGGCTCTGCTCGATTCGCAGCAGAATATATCGATCGGTGATAAAGAACGCCTGTTTGGTTATCTTGAAGGCTCAGGCAAAATTATCCTGCCGGAGCCGCAGGCATTATTGACGCCGGCATCAAAAATGCCGGGACTGGATGGCCAGAAGATGTCCAAGTCATACGCCAATACTATTGCATTACGCGATGATACCGACACGATAGCTAATAAATTACGCACGATGCCGACAGATCCCGCCAGGGTCCGACGTACCGATGCCGGCGATCCGGCAAAGTGTCCGGTCTGGCAGTTCCACGAAGTCTATTCTGATGATGAAACCCGTGACTGGGTCCAGCAGGGCTGTAGAAATGCTTCCATCGGTTGTGTAGAGTGTAAACAGCCGGTGATCGATGCAGTACTGGTCGAACTGAAACCGATGCAGGAGCGGGCAAAAGAATATGAAGAAGATGTTTCTACAGTGAAAGCGATTATTGAAGAAGGAAATGAGGCCGCAAGAGAGGTCGCTCGTGATACACTGGAAGATGTCAGAAAGGCGATGGGCATAGCCTATCTGTAAGATAAACCACCGGCCTGTATCACAGGCCTGATTTGATCACATCAGATAACGGTAAACTATGGTAAATCCAGACATTCAGGAAACACAACGACAGCAACAGCTTGAGAAAGAAGCGGAACAGTCTGGACAGCGTGTACCGGGACAGTCTGATAAGAAAGATGAGATCGCTGCGCAGGTGACAGGACAGGGAGAGTTGCCGTTTGCCCTGATCCAGGGTGAGCCTCTTACCGTCATACCGCAGGATCTATATATACCTCCCAATGCGCTGGAAGTGATCCTGGAAGCCTTCGAAGGCCCGCTGGATTTGCTGTTATACCTTATCAAGCGGCAGAATATCGATATCCTCGAGATCCCGCTGGAAGAGACCACTCGTCAGTACATGCAGTACATCGAGTTGATGCAGAATTTAAAAATAGAACTGGCATCAGAGTACCTGTTGATGGCGGCGATGCTCGCTGAGATCAAGTCACGTATGCTGCTGCCGCGTCCTGCCGAGAGCGAAGAAGAGGATGATCCACGTGCCGAACTCATCCGCCGTCTGCAGGAGTATGAACGCTTCAAAACGGCTGCACAGAACATCGATGTCATGCCGAGAGTTAATCGTGATATCTATCTTACGGATGTCGAACTGCCTGAGATCCATCAGGATAAACCCTTACCTGAGGTCGATCTGCGAGATATACTTTTCGCCTTCAAAGATGCCATGGCACGTGCTGAGATGTATAGCCATCATCATATTCAGCGTGAAGCGCTGTCTGTGCGTGAGCGTATGAGCACGGTGCTGGGTGCGCTCAGCGCCGAAGGTTTTACCGATTACACCAGTCTTTTCACTATAGAAGAAGGCCGCCGAGGTGTCGTTGTGACCTTGCTCGCGATCCTCGAACTGGTCAAAGAACAACTCATCGATCTGGTGCAGTCTGATGCCTTTGCACCTATCCATCTAAAGGCTGCAGGTTCCGATAATACTTTATCGAACGGTAAGCAGGCAGATAACACCGGCCTGTAACTGTGGCTGAATAATAAGAAAGTAAATAGGTGAATCATGGAAATCAATAAACTTAAAAATATTCTTGAAGCGGTACTGCTGGCTACTGAGCGCACTCTTACCGTGGTTCAGCTGGAAGCCCTGTTCGAACTCGATGAAGAGCGTCCGACACGTGACGAGATTCGACAGGCTCTGCATGAGATGGAAGAAGACTATCAATCTAGGGGTTTTGAACTGAAACAGGTGGCCAGTGGATACCGGCTTCAGGTGAAGCAGGAATTCTCGATATGGGTCGGCCGTTTATGGGAGGAGAAACCGGCGCGTTATACACGAGCACTGCTGGAAACCATGGCCCTGATCGCGTATCGTCAGCCGATCACTCGCGGTGAGATCGAGGAGGTACGTGGTGTCAGTGTTAGCTCGAATATCATCAAGACCTTGCTGGAACGCGACTGGATCAAAGTACTTGGTCACAAAGATGTGCCAGGTAAACCGACACTTTACGGTACGACCAAAGAGTTTCTCGATTATTTCAACCTGAAAAAGCTCGACGAGCTGCCTACGCTGGCAGAGATAAAAGATCTCGATAGTATCCATCCTGAACTTGAGCTTGATGAAGATGCCGGCAATGCAACACCAGGAGAAGGCTCCGAAGGTGAAGAACCTGCTACAGATGCTATAGCCGAGGAAGCGGTTGTTGCAAAAGCCGTGGATGACGATACGAACCCGGGGCAGGCGGACTCTGCTGGCGAAATCGCGGGTGAATTGGAAAAACTGGAGACTGTGGTACAGGAAAGTGAAGACGACTCAGTTGAAGAAGACGCTGAAACGGTTCGATCAGCTTTCAATGTCTGATATCCATATCAGATATAAAAATACAAATCTTAAATAATAATTCATATGGCGGAACAGCGCGTAAGCCCCGAACAAGAGAAACAGGAGCGGGTACAGAAAGCGCTGGCCCGTATGGGTTATGGTTCACGCCGCGAGATCGAGCGCCTGATCGGCGAAGAGAAGATCCGCATCAATGGCCAGTTGGCAAAACTTGGTGATCATGTAAAAGCTGGCGACAAGATTAATATTGGTAATCGCCGAGCAGTCATCAGTTCTGATGTCGGTCGTATCCGTGTCATCCTTTATAACAAACCCGAAGGCGAGGTCTGTACGCAAAAAGATGAAGAGGGCCGCAGAACGGTATTCGAGAGTATCGGCAGCTTAAACAAGGGGCGCTGGATAAGTGTCGGACGCCTGGATATCAATACTAGCGGCTTGCTGTTATTTACCAACTATGGAGAGCTGGCAAACCACCTGATGCATCCATCGAACGAGATCGAACGAGAATATGCGGTGAGGGTGAACGGTGAGGTTACTGCAGATACGATCAAACGATTGCTTAAAGGTGTTGAGCTCGAAGACGGCTTTATGAAGTTCGATAAGATAATCGATAGTGGCGGACAGGGGGCAAATCACTGGTACCATGTTATTCTCAAGGAAGGCAAGAACCGGGAAGTCCGACGACTATGGCAGTCACAGGATGTTCGGGTCAGCCGTCTGATGCGTGTGCGATACGCCAACCAGGTTTTGCCACGCTCATTAAAACAGGGTAAAAAAGTTGAATTATCGCTCGATGAGATTAAATCGTTATTTGAATATATCAATCTCGAATGGCCGTCATCTCATGATGAGGCAGCAAGAAAAAGGACTGGCAGGGCAAAAAAATTATCAAAAAAAAATCAGAAGTATGGAAGTGTTTATTCGGCTAAAACTTCTCGTTCCAAAAGCGGTCATAAGCAGAATGATGGCTTGCGAAAAAAGCAGCAGTCATTACAATCAAACGTTAACAAGAAGCGCTGATTAACGATGCTGATATGTATCTTCTCGATGATCAGTGCCTATGCCAAGTCTGAGGTCTCTCTATGAAAAATATCTTTTCTTTGCTGTTGATCGTTTTGACCTTACATGTTTCTTCCGCTCATGCCAGCTCTGAAGGTGTGCTCAATCCCGGCATGGTCAATCCAGGCTATGAAGAACACCCGGACTGGTTCAAAGTAACCTTTCTTGACCTGTTCGAGGATATCGAAGATGCTGCCAGTAATAATAAACGCCTGATGGTTTACTATTACCAGGACGGTTGTCCATACTGCAAGATCCTGCTCGAAGAAAACTTCTCTCAGCGTGAGATCGCTGAAAAAACACAGCAATATTTCGATGTGGTCGCTATCAACCTGTGGGGAGATAGAGAGGTTTACGTTGGAGATAAACAGTACACTGAGAAACAATTTGCCGAGGCACTTAAGGTTCAATATACGCCAACCCTGCTGTTCTTCGATGAGAAGAACAAGATAGTGTTCCGAGCAAATGGGTATTATCCGCCGGAAAAATTCAGCGCACTTCTTGATTATATTGGCAGCAAACAGGAGAAGACTATCAGCTACCAGGATTACATGGAAAAAGTAAATCCTCAGCCTGCTACCGGTCGCCTGCATGATGACATCAACAGCGTCGCATCTATTGATGATCTGAGCAAAACAGTTAAACCCTTGCTGGTAATGTTTGAGCAAAAAAAATGCAGTCCCTGTGATGAACTGCACCTGGATATAGTCAAGCGTAAAGAGACTGTTGAACTGTTGTCAAAATTTGACGTTGTGGTGCTTGATATGTGGTCTGACCGGGAGATAAAAACCCCGTCTGGCGACAACATGAAAATACGTGACTGGGCAAAAAAACTGGATGTTAAATATGCACCGAGCCTGCTGTTTTTTGATGAGAGTAGTAGCGAAGTATTCAGGTCAGATGCTTACCTGAAATCCTTCCATATACAGTCTGTAATGGATTATGTTTCCAGTGGTACTTATAAGACACAGAGTAACTTTCAGCGTTATGTTGACCAACGTGCCGACCACTTACGAGAGCAGGGTATCGAAGTCAACCTGATGGATTAATTATTTCTATCAATTTTTCAAGTCATTACCTGTTATATCTGCATGTGTATCGTGGTTTGTAGCCATGATATCTTGCTGTGGTATTTTATATTGACAGCTGGGCTGGCTTTGTTCGGCATCACGTAAGCGAAATGTTTCTTTGTTTAAGTTGAAAATCATGAATGAATCAATTCAAACGATACCGTTAGTAAATCTGTCTATTGCTTTTGTGCCAGCAATACTGACTATCGCTATCCTGTTCAAATGGTCACTTAATTCCAGCAATGCGCTGTATGCGATATCACGCATGCTGGTTCAGTTATTGCTGATCGGTTATTTTCTGAGCTACATCTTTGACTCTGACAGCGCCGGTATCATCATCCTTATCCTGGCTATCATGGTACTTGCATCGAGCTGGATAGCACTGGGAACGATTCCTGATCTACGTTCGCAATTATTTAAGTTTGCACTGTTGGCGATCACTGTCGGTGGCGGTGTTACCCTTGTTATGATTACTCAGGGAGTTATGGTACTGGATCCATGGTATTCACCTCAGTCGATGATCCCTATCGCAGGAATGATTTTTGCCAATGCGATGAACAGTATCAGCCTATCCGCTGAACGATTGAATGCAGAGATAGGGCGAAATACACCGTATGATGAAGCCCGCAAGATAGCGTTGCAGTCATCATTGATCCCCGTTACCAACTCACTGTTTGCTGTCGGCCTGGTATCACTACCCGGAATGATGACCGGTCAGATATTGTCCGGTGTGTCACCGCTTATCGCTGTCAGGTATCAGATCATGGTGATGTGCATGGTTTTTGGTGCATCTGGAATAGCCTCAGCATATTTCCTGGTGCTGGTGAGGCCGGCATTCGAAAAGAAACTGGCAGGCAGCGGATAAAACGGCATCAGGCGTGGTTTTAGCGCAGCAATCAGGTGATTTCCGCCCCTAGTTCCTCCAGTTTGAAGACATTGCCGTGTGATGATCTTCCGCCGATGTGGTCGTTTTTATTGCTCAGCAGGAAAGCAGCGGCTCGCGCGACTTCTTCCGGGCTGGTTAATTGAGTCGGGTCTTCAGCGGGGAATGCACGTGTTCTCAGCTTTGTTCTAACGGTTCCAGGTATCAATCCGGTTACATTTATCGAAGTGTTTTCGACTTCGTCGGCAAGGATCGCCATCATCGAGCGTAAGCCGGCTTTAGATACACCATATGCACCCCAGTAAGCGGTATTCTTGTCATCGAGGGTGAATACGATAGAACTTTGATCTTTCTGGTTGAGTAGAGGTAAGCAGGCCTGGGTGAGCATGAATGCTGCATTCAGATTGATCTGCATGACCTGAAACCATAGCTTGATATCATATTGTTGAATAGGCATCGCCGCACCGAGCCAGCCGGCATTGTTGAACAGGCCATCAAGTTTGCCGAATTCATCGCTGATAACATCCCTCAAGGTCTCGCAGTCATCTGCTGTGACCTTTTCCAGGTCCAGTGGGTAGATAACTGGTTCGGTGTAACCCGCCTTTATGATCTCGTCGTATAGTAGTTCAAGTTTTGGAACGGTTTTGCCATGGATGATTACCGTGGCTCCCTGTCTGGCACACTCGATGGCTGTCGCTTTACCTATACCGTCACTGGCACCAGTGATGAGTATGACTTTATTGATCATTTCGTCTGTAGATTGCATTATCTGGTAACACCCTTAAAATTAGTCGCTCATTTTACTTCTCCCAACTCCTGTAGGCTACATGCAGTTCACAAAAATTATCTGGCGCGATGGGCAGCCATATAGCAGCCTGTTTGATGATATCTACTATTCATCAGATGACGATGAGACTGTTTCTGGTGAGAGCGAATTCAATCACGTTTTCTTCAAACACAATGGCCTGCCGCAGCGCTGGACCTCGCGTGATGATTTTGTAATTGCAGAGCTTGGCTTTGGCAGCGGCCTGAACTGTATTCTCACCATACGTGAATGGCTGAATCATTGTGCTGCCAGCAACAGCAGGAAGACGCTGCATTACATAGCAATAGAAAAACACCCGCTATCTCCAGCTTGCATAACTGAATTGATGTCGCGCTATCCGGAGCTGAAGCCATACAGTGACGAACTTGTCGAAAACTATCCGCCAGCTATTGAGGCGACGCATAGAAGAAGTCTGTTTGATAACCGTGTGGTCATCTATTTCAAATTCATGGATGTTAAGGATGCGCTTGATGATGAAGCAGCATATGTGGATGCATGGTATCTCGATGGCTTTTCGCCTGCTAAAAATCCGGCGATGTGGTCCGCGGAGGTGTTTTCGAAGCTTTCGCTGAACAGTCGTGGCGGTGCTACCTGTAGCACTTATACCGCAGCGGGATCGGTGAAGCGTAATTTGCAGCAAGCCGGATTCATCACAGAGAAGGTGAGTGGCTATGGCAAAAAACGAGAAATGCTTGTGGCCAGGTTGCCTGCTGTAGAAGCGGCGGATAAAGATGCTCCGCTTCTACGATACCAAGAAAAGCCATGGTTTAAACGACCGGCCAGGCTAGATAGTCCGGCTAAAACTGCGACAATCATCGGCGCAGGCATAGCTGGATTAAGTCTTGCCTACAGCCTTGTGCAGAGAGACTGGTCTGTCACAATCATCGATAAACATAATGAGATCATGAAGGCCGCATCATCCAATCCGGCTCCGATTGTCTACCCACGCTTATCAGTGAATAATGATATCGATATGGCGTTTTATACATCTGCCTATTGCCATGCACTTTACGTCCTGCAACGTCTGCAGAAGACAAGCAAGAGAAAATTCTGGTATGACGACGGACTGCTGCAAACTTTTGATGAATCGAGGATAAGTAAAATATTAGATAGCTTTGGATTTAACAAAGAATATATCTCTAAGTCAGATGCTGCTGACAATGCAGGCAAGGTGATGGTTGATTATGTCTCTGCAGGTGTAGTGTTGCCGGCAATCTTGTGTGATGTGCTCAAAGATCAATGTGGCGACAAATTGAAGATGATCGAAGCAGATGTCGATGAGGTCGCTTTCTATCATGGCAGGTGGCATTGTTGCAGTGATACTGCAAGCATCCAGAAGGATGATGTGTTGATTGTGGCCAATGGTAGTGGGGTAAATGATCTTGGGTTATCACCAGCATACCCGGTAGAGATAGTACGTGGTCAGGTGGTCGTATTGAATGCTAATGATGCATCAACTCAGATCAAAAAGACACGCAACGATGAAGTTCATATCACCCCTGCGATCGAGAATAAACATTACCTCGGAGCGACATATAGCAGGGAAAACTTAAATGCTGCTGCCGAGCAGGAAGATACTAAGGAACTGTTAGAGTCATTAAAAAATATTTACCCTGATATGTTTAAGCAGGATGATTGTTGTGAGGCATGGGTAGGATTTCGCACTGTTTCAAAAGACAGGGCGCCGATAGTCGGGGCTGTACCTGATGTATCATTCTACGAAAAAGAATATGCAGATATCAGGCATGGTAGTAAAACCAGTGTTTACCATAGTGCAGCTTATGTTACAGGCCTCTATATCTCCGCTGCCCACGGCTCGCGAGGTTTTACCAGCTGCTTTCTCTCTGCCGAAATTGTCGCATCGTTGATCGATGGTTCTCCGATTCCTGTCGGCAAGGCTGTCCTGGACTACCTCAGTCCGTCAAGGTTTATTGTGAATGATCTTAAGAGGAGGTGACTTTTTGACCTTGCTGAATGTAAGGATCTCATTTATTGGTTTAGGTTGCTCGATACCATAGCCCTGACCGTAATCAACATTGAGTTCTCGCAGTTTTTGTATGATCTGTTCGTTCTCAACATATTCGGCTATCGTCTTGATACCCATGACATGTCCGACTTCATTGATCGCGGTAACCATGGCATGGTCGATCTTATTGTTGACCATGTCAGATACGAAGCCGCCATCTATCTTCAGGTAGTCGACAGGAAGGTTCTTGAGGTACTGAAATGAAGACAGGCCACTGCCAAAATCATCCAGTGCAAATTTGAATCCGCTGGCTTTGAGCTTTTTGATAAGTTTTTTGGCCTTGTTCAGGTTTTTTATTGCGGCAGTTTCGGTGATCTCGAAGCAGATAAGCCTGCGGTTGATCTCATGGCTCTCGGCGATGTCATCGATGTATTCGACGATGCCTTTGTCATCAATCGTGTTGCCTGAAAGGTTGATCGAGTAGTGGGTAATATTTTCATCTTTATGAGAGTGCTTGTGTATGAACGAGAAAGTCTCTTTGATGATCTTTCTGTCGATCAGGTGCATCAGGTTGTATCGTTCGGCAGCAGGGATAAAAGCACTCGGCGGGATGAGTTGATTATCCTCATTGAGAAGACGAACGAGGATCTCCACGTGTTTCTGTTGCGATTCCTTATTCTTCAGGGATATTATGGGCTGAGCGAATAACTGTAGACGGTCGTTTTCTATCGCTTCTGTGATACGGGTCGCCCAGTATGATTCCTCCTGGCGACGTATCAGTTCACTATCTTCTTCTTCATAGATATAGATCATGCTCTTTCCCTGATCTTTAGCTGTATAGCATGCAAGGTCAGCCTTCCTGATTGCATCTGCAGCATCCTGTGTATTCTTGCTCAGTGGGTTTATGCCTATACTGACACCAAGGCTGTAATCACATCCTTCCCAGCTGAATTTCATCTCAGAAATAGCCTGAGATATCTTGTTTGTGATTTTAAGTGCATTGTCCTGTGTGCAGTTCTTTAATATCAGGCCGAACTCATCGCCACCGAGCCTGCTCAGTACATCATCGTTCCTGATGAATGATTCGATCAATGTCGTGACCTGTATGAGGCATTGGTCACCAGCTATATGACCTGCCGTATCATTGATCAGTTTGAACCTGTTGAGATCCAGGTAACAGAGTATGTGATGGTTGTCATTGTTTTTAGCATCATACACATGGTCGGATAACTCGACATCAAAAGCGTCTCGGTTGAGCAGGTTTGTCAGCGGGTCATGAGCAGCCTGGTGCTTGATAGTGCTCTCCAGTTGTTGTCGTTGTGTTTCATCATGAAATACGATGACAACACCTTCAGCTTTACCGGAGGTTTTAAGGATAGGTGATATCGAGCTTTCGATGAACTTGCTGTTTCCATTTCTACTGATCAGACTAAGTATGCTCTTTTTGATAGTGATGCCATCATACAGGCATGATTTTACGACATCATGTATCGGTTCGCCGGTGTCCAGGTCTTCGATCCTGAATACATCCTGTACCGCCTTGTTCTTGGCCTCGTTGAGTTTCCACGCGGTAAGTGATTCAGCGACATGGTTCATGTATTCTATATTGCCGTTTACGTTAGTGGTAATCACCGCGTCACCTATCGAGTGCAGGGTTACTTCAGCGCGTTCTCGCTCGGACTTCATGTCACTGACAAGCTGCATATTGATAATAGCCATCTGAACGCTTTGGCTGAACTGTGTGATCAGTTGTTCATCGATCTCGTCATATTCATCATATGCACGAAATACCGCTATGGCACCATAGGGTTTGTCTTTTATGGTGACTGGTGTCAGTAATGCGGATTTGATATTGAATTGTTTGGATAACTCTTTCTGTGCACGTGTGTCTGATAACACATCATTAATAAGCAGGTTTTGATTTTTTAATATCGTCCATGCACAGAGCCCGCCATCAGATATTTCCATAGTGGTAAATTCGAGTTCCTCAGATTGTAGGCCACATGCGGCGAGAAAACGGTAGGTTTCAGCATCATTATCGATCACAGGAAAAGCGGCTAATTGTGAACAGGTGATCTCCTGTGCTGCCTGACATATGTTTTTAAAGAATGCGTTACTGTCGTAACCCTCAGTGATCAGGCGCGCTATCCAGTCATCGATAAGTTTCAGTCCCTGCTGGTATCGTTTTTCATTGTTGAGCTCTATCTGGCGATCAAGTTCTATGATGGCGCGCGAAGTCGCGATGGTCAGAATATTCTCTGCAAGTGTGGTATCACTTATGGGCGAACTGCTTGCTATGGCAATCATGCCTATGACATTCTCATTACTGTCTTTGAGGCTTATCCCGATATAGCTTACAGCTTCTTTTAACAGTCCGTCGCTACAGTCGGGAAAATAATTAGAGAAATCGCGGTTGTGTACCAGTCGGCCATTATTAACGACGTCTTCACATGGGGTGTTTGCAATTGTATATGTGATGTTGCTGCTGAATATACCATGATCGAGCATACCGACCACCTCAGCAATCATAGTAGACTGGTTGACCTTTGTCAGGTAGGCGTATTCGACATCAAGGGCTTTACACAATGCATTTAAAAGAAACAGTATCCGGTCCTCATCATTGTTGGTACTGCTGTTCTTATCGATAGAGACTAACTGGTAAAGAGCTTTTTCTGTGCGTGTCCTGTGATTGATCTCCTCGTTTAACTTTTCATTAGTCTTTGATAACTCTGCTTCGTTTTTACGTAATGTGATGAATATATACAATATATAAAAAATGAGATATATGGTGCAGATGAACAATAATAGATTGAAGGTCTGAGCATAGTCGTTCTGTTTGTTGCTGAGTTCGCTTACATTACTTTTCAACGAGATTATCTGGTTCTCGACATTGAGTGAATTGAACTGATCGAGGATATTATCGATCTCAGGTAATCGCTCGATGATCATCAAGCTGTGATTGATCAGAGCTTTCGTATCCGTGTCTGGGTCGAGATTTAATACATCGATCAATGGATATATTTTATTAGCGATACTGTTCTCAGGGTTCTCGCTGTATTCCAGTAATAGCGTTATGAGTTCAGCGGTGATGCGCAACTGTTCTTTGGACGCGGTTTTTGGTTTTCTGGAATAGAGGTCCGTACTTACCTTGAATATATAGAATAACGAGTTGCGTAGAATCGAATGGTGTGTCTTGAAGTCTTCCACCAGCTCTGACTGTTGTGTGATAGTTCTTTCTATGTCTGTTACTGTTTCGCTACCGATCTCTTCTATTGCAACACTGCTGTTGCTGAGGTTGTAAATATTCCACTCAAGTTCATTCAGAGTGATGTTGAGGGTATCATACTGCTGGATCTGGTTGCTCCTGTATCGCAACAGATCGCGATGCAGCTGTACCTGAAGATCCTGTATCTCTTCGATAGTCGAGAGAGTCTCATTAAGTGGCAGTTCACTAAAGATGCTCTTGTAGAAAAGGAAGCTGATAACAGAGATCAGCAGGGTGATTCCGACCCAGTAATTTATAGTTCCCCTCATCATGATGGGTCGTCCAGTGGTATGTTCTTGTATTCACCGGTCAAAGTAATGAGGAATGCTTTTATCGACTGTGTTTCCTCGGCGGTCAATGTTCTTCCAAGTTGTGTCCTGCCCATGATGATGATGGCTTCTTCCAGGGTTTCTGCACTACCATCATGCAGGTAGGGGGCAGTTACGGCAATGTTTCTGAGAGACGGAACCTTGAATACGAAAGCGTCCATCTGGCGATTGGTGGCGTTCATCCTGCCATAATCGGTTTTTTTTATCTCGCCCCTCTCAGCGATATAATTATAGAATACGCCGAACTTCTGATACAGGTTGCCACCGACGTTGATCCCCTGGTGGCATGAGATACAACCTAGCTCTTTGAATATCTCGTAACCTTCGATCTCTTCAGCGGACAGCGCATCATCGTCATATCTCAGGTATTTATCAAATCTCGAATTTGGTGTGATCAATGTTTTTTCAAATTCCACCAGGGCATCTATGATATTCTGCCTGGTGATACCATCAAGATATATCTCGAGAAAATCATTTTTTAGTTCATTATCCTGTGACAGTGTGACGATGATGTCGTCCCAGCTGTTTTTAAATACATGCTGATTTCTTACCGCGAGATCGATCTGCTCATCAAGTGTTTTTACCGATCCATCCCAGTTCTGACGAAAGTTGAATTTCACATTAAAGATTGTCGGTGTATTGATTGTGTGATGACTGGCAATATTGTCGTCACCGCCAGCATCTGGCTGGTGGCAGCTGGAGCAGGCAAGTTCGCTGTTCTTGGATAAGCGCAGGTCGAAGAATAATCTCTCGCCAAGTTCAGCCTTGCTGGTATTTACCTCACTATGCAGGGGGATTGGAAATATCGGTTCTTGCCGAATTTCTTTATCGGTTTCTGCGAACGCACTCGTTGACTGCAGTGCGCAGAGTAACGCAAATGCCATTAGTCTGTAATGTGAGGAAATGGCTGTTGAATTGTTGTGAGGTGATAACATTCCACTTTAAATCGCTGTAAAATCCCTTATCTAAGAAGTATAAAGAAAATACCATTAATTTTAGTTAAATTATGAGAAAAAGCATGTCAAAAACACTGTTAAAAAGCTTATTTTTGCTGCTTTTTTCTATATCTGGAGCGAGTCCAGCATATTCCGCCTGTGAGGATGAAGCAAAGCCGCAGGTAAACTGGGCAAACTGTGATCTTTCAGGTAAAGACTTTAAAAACAGTGATTTATCAAATGCTGTTCTGACTAACGCAGTCTTTGATAATGCAGATTTCAGCGGAGCGGTGCTTGAGGATGCCGATCTGAATTTTGCCAGCCTGAAGAATACCCGTTTTGATGGCGCCAGGATGTCCAATAGTAAGCTGGTTTCGGTTAAAGCACAGGGAGCGAGCTTCAAAAATGCAGTATTACACAAGAGCCGCTTTAGCCGAGCTGAGCTGAAGAATGCCGATTTCACCGGGATCAGGGCTAACAATGTCAATTTTTATGATGCAAACCTCGAATCTACGATATTTATCGGTGCCAGAATGATAAAAGCCAATCTTGAGAGGACTGAGCTGAAGCGGGCAAATTTTGAAGCTTCGATCCTGCGAGAATCGGTGATACGCACTTCAAAACTGCATGACACTTCTTTTATCAAGGCTGATTTGACCAAGACGGTATTTGATGGCTCTGATTGTCTGGGGACTGATTTTACCGAGGCGAATCTCACCAAGGCCACTTTCAGGGAAGCAGAGATCGACGAATCTGTTTTCGATGAGGCTATATTGAAGGATACCACCTGGTCTGACTACAAAAGATGCCGTGCAAGCTCGATCGGGATATGTAAATGAGTTCGTATATCATTGATGTGACAAGTGAAAACTTTAATGACGCAGTTCTCAGTAACTCGCATAAAGGCCCGGTCATGGTCAATTACTGGGCGGAGAATGCGGGTCCCTGTTTACGACTGTGGCCGGTCCTGGAAAAACTTGCTAATGACTATAACGGTCAGTTCCTCCTTGTGAATATAGATACCGGTAAAGAAAAGCGGCTTGCGCAGGATTATGGTGTCAACAGTGTGCCGACGGTGAAACTGTTCATCAATGGTGAAGTGATCGATCAGATACATGGTTACGATTCAGCCGATAGTTTCAAAAAGATGCTGGATAAGCATCTCGCCCGAGAATCAGATAAAGCGCTGGCTGCAGCTGTTGCTGAGTATCAGAAAGGTAATAAAGAGGTCGCCTTCGAACAGCTCGGCAAACAGGTCTTCATCGATCCGGAGAATCCTCGTATCCTGCTCACGCTGACAAAATTATTAATGAAAGAGGAGGCGTATGACCAGGCATATGCTCTGCTCGAGAAAACGCCATTAAAAGATGAGAATGAAGAAGCTGCGGTGTTGATGACCAATGCCTTGTTCCTGTCAACAGTGCAGCAAGCAGATGAACTGGACGCGCTCGAAAAGCAGCTAGAAGAAAATCCTGATGACAAGGACATATTGTTCAATATTTGCAGTCAGCGAATGATGCAGAGTAATTATACTGCGGCCATGGATATCCTGCTAAAGATAATCAAACTGGATTACAGCTGGCGTGAAGGTATCGCCAGCTTGTGTCTGCGAGGCCTGTTTATCATGCTGGGTAAGGAAAACCCGATCGTCATAGAATACCGTCAAAAATTAATCGACCAACAGGCGCATTAGAGTTATGAACCCACTGGAATTTTTAGCCGTTATGGCAGAGACCGCGAACAATCTTGATTTTGACGCGCATATGAATCTCATATCAAAGGAGGTAAGTGTCTATGGAGTACCTGGTTTTGAAGTCATCACCTATGATGACTGGTTCAATCAGTGCCAGCATGAATTTGAAAACAAGATGTTAAAGAAAGTCAGTTATGAAGGCTTGAATATCCTCGCTCAGACAGCGGACAGGGTCATGTTCAAATCTGTCGAGACAGTGGAAGGCAGCGATGGCAGTATCAACACCAGCGGTATCGAATTTATCATTCAGAAAGAAGATGATGGTCAATGGCGTGTCGGGCAGGAGCGTATCCTGCCGGATGATGAGCTCGAAAGCGATAAGCGCCGTGGTGCTCTGTAAATCAGATATTACTTCTATCTTGCTAATACATCGGTCGATCAGTAGTAACGCTATAGATACTAAGACGGCTATTTTCTCTTAGTGTTTTGAAATTATTTCTATCATTACGAAACATTTCAAAAATAAATCTTTATTTAATACTCACATCCTGCTCGAGTGGGCAGGTCCAGTTACTATTAGTAGTGAGGCGGAGGTGTTTCTTCACTTTCATGTGCAACCTGTGAAGGCTGGGACGCTTTGATTTTCTTCTCCAGGTTAGATACCTGCAGCTGCAGCATGTCTATCTCAGCATGCTGTTTTATTATGGTCTTGTTTAATACTTCGATGGTGTCCTCGAGATGAGTTAGACGTATCTCCAGTTCTGTTACCCTGTTCTCCATTGCTCTATTTCTCAGAACTGTTCTTGATATTGGTCGTCAGCCTGGTAGCACCTGCGACTGCTACCGGCATAGCGAAGAAATTGACCACGGGGATACTGGTCAGCACGAAAACTGCGCTCCCCAGCCCGAGTGCATGCATCCTGTTGCTGCGGTTATATGATTTTATATCTTCAAAGAACAGACCACGGTTTGCTAGCGGGTAATCATTATATTCCAGGGCAAAAAACCATACTGCGAAAAGTATCCAGAGAAAAGGCGAGACCACATTCACTCCGGGAATAATAGTGATGATGATCAGAGGAATAAACCACTTTATGGCATACAGGATCTTCTGGATCTCTGATTTCAGTGTGCGCCACATTAACTTGATGAACTTGTCAGAGTTGATGTCCTGTGGTCTTTGACCGGTAAGCATCGCTTCGACTTTTGCTGATAGCAAACTGTTGAACGGTGCTGCTATCAGGTTGGCCAGCACGGTAAAGGTATAGAATACGATAAGAAACATAGCGATAGCGAATAACGGCCAAATCAGCCATTCGAGCCAGTTGAGCCAGGCTGGCAGCAGTCGCTCCATCCAGATATCGATTTGATCACTCAATAACTTCGTCGCCAGTATGAATAATCCAAAGTTGATGAGAAAGGGGATCAGTACGTAGCGTTTAATTCCCGGTCTGAACAGCAGTCCAAATCCACTGATACAGTTAAAGAAGCCTTTGAAAAATGAGATCATAATGATTAACGGTAATAAGATTATAAAGTTAAATTGCCAGAAAACCCTGTCTTGCCAATAAAGCACTGCCGTAACAGGCATCACTATTCTCAGCAGATAATATTGTCGTTCCGATAGTTCGCTCCCTGATTATCTTCCATGCCAGATTATTGCTGCCGCCGCCTGCAGTATAAATTCTCTTCACTGGTGTCGCGCCCAGTGAAGCGAGTTTGTCGTAACCTTCTGCTTCGATGCTCGCGATACCTTCGAGCAGACCTTGAAAAAAAATGATATCAGAGTCAGGGCGCGGGGTGATTCTACATTGTTTGTTGCTGTCGTTCACAGGAAAGCGTTCTCCGGTATCGGGTAGCGGATAATAATCCAGACCGGTGGGCTGTTCAGGCGTGAGCAGCGGTGTCATCTCATCTATCTGTTGCTGTGTAAAATACTTTAGCAGAACCGCACCTCCAGAATTTGATGCGCCACCGACCAGCCAGCTATTATTCAGCCTGTGGCTGTAGATACCATAGTCCGGATTGAATATCGGTTTATTAGAGAATAGCTTGATCACCAGGGAGCTTCCCAGTGAGGTTACCGCATCACCGGTCTGGCTGGCGCCAGTGGCCAGAACTGCTGCATTGCTATCCGTGGTGCCGGCAACGACGATACAGCCATGCGCCAGTTGATATCTGGCTACCAGCTCAGGCAATACTTTAGCGACTGCAGTGCCTGGCGTGACCACGTTCGGCAACATGGCTTCGGCTATCACCGCGTTCTCACTATTCCTTAGCAGCCACTCGGGCCATTGCTGATTTATGCTGTCATAGCCCAGCTTCAGACAGTTGTTCTCATCGCTGATACCGAACTTGCCGGTGAGAGAAGCTGACAGCCAGTCAGCCTGATGGCATAGACGTTCTGTTTGCGGGTATGTATCCAGCAGATAGAGTGCTTTTGCCAGTGAAGAGCTGGTACCGTGGACGGCGCTTTCACTCGGCGCAAAACGGCTGATCATCTCTGCCTGCTTATGGCAGCGCGAATCATTGTACATCAGCGCGGGAGACAGCGCGGTGCCATCCTGGCTACAGGCTAGAACCGTACTTGAGGTGCCGTCGATCGTGATAGCGGTTATTCGATGTGAGCTGTTCAGAGCGAATAACTTTTCGCGGATACTGCAGAGCAGTTCGTCGAGCAATAGTCGCCATTGCTCAGGATCCTGCTCGCTCTTGCCAGCGGCAGCCTTATCGTCAACAGCAGCGCGGTGAAAACCGATTTGATGGTTGCTCAGTTCATTCTTTTCTGCATCGATGCAGCTTGCTCGTATTCCTGAAGTACCGATGTCGATACCGAGAAATAGAGAATTTTCCACGATGAATTAACTGCTGCTTGTCTAGGGCAGGGAAACAACCGTTGGTGTGGTCCATGCTGGATCTTTATGTTCAGCCACAACCGTTGTGTAAACACCGCCTCGAACATTGAATTCCGCCGTCAGGCGCATGAATCTTGGATTACAGGCTTTTACCAGGTCAGAAAGGATCTCATTTGTGACCGCTTCATGAAAAGCGCCTTCGTCGCGAAATGACCAGATATAGAGTTTTAGTGATTTCAGCTCAACACAGCTCTTTTCCGGAACATACTCTAGATCCAGCGTGGCAAAGTCCGGCTGGCCGGTTTTCGGGCACAGGCAGGTGAACTCGGGCAGGTGTATGCGGATAGTGTAATCACGCTCTGGTGTCGGATTATCAAATATTTCCAGTTCTTTTGAAGGCTTGGTCGCCATGGCTGAGTCTCGTTTTCAATGCTAAAAATTAATGCGGCATTATACAGAAAAACGCATAATAGTTTATATTATTAATGACTAATATTATGGTCGCTTAATGTTTCTCTAGTAATGAATTCAGCAGCTTACATTCGCTATTTCGACAGTTGCTAAACGTTGTGAAAATTAACTAAAAAAGATGCTTAATTGGCGCTTAAAATGCGCAGCTAGTCATGTAAACTACGCCGAACTAATTAGAAGAATAGCAACTGATTTTCACAACCGAAATCTGAAAAGAATATAATTATAATGCGTTTAAGCAAGATTAAACTCGCTGGTTTTAAGTCCTTCGTCGATCCAACTGCCATTAATTTCCCCAGCAATCTCACCGGTATCGTTGGCCCTAACGGTTGTGGTAAGTCTAATACCATCGATGCAGTTCGCTGGGTAATGGGGGAGTCTTCAGCCAAGCACCTGCGTGGTGCGTCGATGGATGACGTAATATTTAACGGTTCATCTGCCAGAAAGCCGGTTGACATGGCGTCTGTTGAGCTGACATTCGATAACAGTGAAGGAAAACTAGGTGGTCAATACGCCAATTACGCAGAGATCTCTGTAAAACGCCAGGTGACTCGCGATGGCGGCTCGAAATACAGCTTGAACGGCACCCGTTGCCGCCGACGTGATGTTGCGGACCTCTTCCTGGGTACCGGCCTCGGGCCGAGAAGTTACGCTATTATCGAGCAGGGCATGATATCCCGCCTGATCGAAGCGAAACCGGAAGAGTTGCGAAATTTCCTCGAAGAAGCAGCAGGTATCTCGAAGTACAAAGAACGTCGCCGTGAAACGGAAACCCGTATCAGGCATACCCGTGAAAACCTGGAAAGGCTCTCCGACCTGCGTGAAGAGATAGAAAAACAGCTGGCACGGCTGCAGCGACAGAGCCGTAGCGCAGAACGTTATAAGGAGTTAAAGCAGGATGAGCGTGAGCTTAAAGCCGAGCACCTGACATTACACTGGCGTGAATTGAACTCTGAACTGAATCAGCGTGATAAACAGATACAGAGTACTGAGACCTCGCTGGAGCAGGTGATAGCAGAGCAACGTGCAACCGAGTCGGAGATCGAATCAAACCGTCAGCAGGGTGAAGAGTCAAATGAAGTGCTGAACAATGTGCAGGCTGAATATTATCGCCTCGGTGCCGAGATCTCGGCAAAAGAACAGAATATCAAGCACCAGCAGGATCTTCTGCAGCGCCAGCAGACGGATCTGGAGCAGGTTGAGACCGCGTTGGCTGATGCGAGCAACGCTATCCAGTCTGATAACAAGGACATCGAAGAGTTTCAGCAAAACCTGGCAGATGAAGAACCACGGCTGGAGGTCCTGAAAACACAGGAAGAAGACAGTACCTCAGCGTTCCAGCTGTCTGAGCAGGCGATGCAGACATGGCAGCAGCAGTGGGACGAGATCAATCAGCGTTACTCTGCCGAGAGCCAGAAAGCTCAGATCGAGCGCTCACGCATGGAACAGCTGGAGCGGAATGCCGAGCAGCTTAAGCAGCGCCAGCAGAAGATCGACGTCGAAAAACAGGCGTTGCGCGGTGAGAACCTGGAAGAGCAGATCTCGGATCTGAATGTCCTGCTGAAAAAATCCAGCGAAGAAAAAGACAGCAACGAACAGCAGCTCAGTGATGCCATCAGTCAGATACGAGAAACTCGTGAGAAGATCTCGACTGTGGAACAGCAGTCCGCCGAAGTGCGCCGTAATATCCATCAGTACCAGGGCAGCCTGTCATCCATGGAAGCGCTGCAGGAAGCCGCTCTCGGTAAAACCGATAAAGCAGCCCAGCAATGGCTGGAAAAGAGCGGTATCAACAAAAACGCACGCTTCGCTGAACAACTGGAAGTTAAAGAGGGTTGGGAGCTGGCAGTTGAAACAGTACTCGGCGATACGCTGGAAGCTGTCTGTGTCGATGACATCGAACAGTTTTCATCGGCGTTGAACTCACTGCAAGACAGTAATATCTCGCTGATCGAAACAGGCAAATCCGCCGGTTCAGCAGAATCGAATGCGGGTATGCTGATGCAGCAGGTTTCATCTGCCGTCGAGTTAAGCTCTTTTATCAACGGTATTCGCTGTACCGAGACGCTGGATGAAGCTCTATAGCTGCGCGATTCTCTTAGCCGTGGTGACAGCATTATCACCAAAGATGGTATCTGGCTGGGCTCAAACTGGCTGCGTATCAGTCGTGATAAGGATGCCAGTACAGGTGTTCTGGCACGTGAGAACAGTATACGTGAGCTGCAGCAGAAACTGGCAGAGATGGAAGTTAAAGCTGAAAAGATAAATGAAGAGTTAAATTCGCTGCGCACTAACTTGCAGGATAGGGAGCAGCAGCGTGAAGAGTTTCAGACGGTACTGAATAGTATTCATTCACGTCTGAACGAGATCAAGGCTCAGATAACAGCTCGTGAGTCACGTCATGAACACATTACCAGTCGTGGTAAAGATCTTGACGCGGAACTGGAAGATATTCAGAACCAGATAAACAGTGCTGAAGCGGATATCGAATCTGCAACTAAAAATCGAAATGAAGCACTGGAAAATGCCGAGAAGATGGAGGCCGACAGAAGGTCATTGCAGGAGCAGCGCGAGAAGCTTCAGCAGGAACTGCAGCAGCACCGGGTCAGCTTGCAGCAGCACCGGGATCAGGCGCACCAGCTGGCGATTCGTGTCGAAGGACTGAAGACCCGGCTTAGCGGTCTGCAGCATAATATTCAGCGTATGGAACAGGCGCAGACAGCCCAGTTACAGCGTAAGCAGGAACTTGAGGCTTTACTCTCGCAGTCCAGCGAACCTACCGAGAAGTTACAGGCGGAACTCAAAGTGCTGCTCGATCAGCGCCTCGCTGCTGAGGAAGCGTTGACTGAAGCAAGACGTAAGGTAGAAGGTATTAACCATACTCTGCGAACGCTGGAACAACAGCGCACTGAGTTCGAGCAAAAATCTCAGTCTGTTCGCAGCAAGCTGGAAAAATTACGACTCGATAGTCAGGAAACTCGGGTCCGAAGCAAGACCACGCTGGAGCAGCTTGAGGCGACCGGGTTCGAGCTGGAAACCGTACTCGAGACACTCAAGGAATTTGACACGGAAGAGAATCCGGCAACCAGCAAAGACTGGGAAAATAAGCTGGCCGAAATCGCGCAGAAGATCTCACGGCTCGGGCCGATAAATCTGGCAGCTATCGACGAATACAAAGAGCAACTACAACGCAAAGAGTATCTCGATGAGCAGAATCGTGACGTTACCGCAGCACTGGAGATTCTGGAGCAGGCGATAGCCAAGATCGATAAAGAGACACGTACTCGATTCAAAGAAACTTATGATCATGTTAATTCCCGCATCAAAGATATGTTCCCGCGTCTGTTCGGCGGCGGGACCGCATATCTTGAGATGACTGGAGATGATCTCTTGAGTACCGGCGTGGCGATCATGGCAAGGCCGCCGGGTAAGCGTATCTCAAATATCCATCTGATGTCTGGTGGTGAGAAAGCACTAACAGCGGTTGCCCTGGTGTTCGCCATATTTGAACTAAACCCGGCACCATTCTGTATGCTGGATGAGGTCGATGCGCCCCTCGATGAAGCTAATGTCGGCCGCTTCTGTCAGCTGGTTAAAGAGATGTCTTCACGTGTGCAGTTCATCTTCATCACGCATAATAAGACCACCATGGAGATCTCAGAACATCTCAGCGGTGTCACCATGCGTGAATCAGGTGTTTCCCGCCTGGTATCAGTGGATGTCGCCGAAGCTGCAACCATGGCTGGTGTAGGAGCTTAAGCGGGTGGAACCATTACGCTGGATCTTGCTGGCTGCAGGCGTTGCCTTCGTGATAGTTATATATCTACTCGGCCGCCGACGCCGACGTCGCAATGGATCTATGGTCGACGACCTGGAACCAGATCTGCCAGAGTTTACCGCCCGTAGTCTCGATGATGTCGATGAAGGCGTCGGCGAAGTCAGGATCATATCCAGTGGCGCGCCGGACATCAGTGATGAAGATCTTTCATCATTTACCTCTGATGATAAATCATTCGAACAGGCAGCCTCCGAGGATGAAAAAGACCCTGATGTTAAACGGCCTGCCTCGACATTACCTGACGATATCGTCGTCTTGTATATTCTCGCCAAACCGAATAAACAGCTCGCCGGTTCACAGGTCAACAGTTCTGCCCAGGCCATGGGTTTGAGTTTTGGTGAGATGAATATCTTTCATTACAGGAAAGACGGACGAAACGTGTTCAGTCTGGCCAACATGTTAGAACCGGGGTCTTTTGATGCCAGTACTATCCATGAGATAAAGACTACAGGGCTGACTGTGTTTATGCAGATCCAGGGTGATGATCCGCTCGATGATCTAACCGAAATGCTGCAGAGAAGTTACCAGCTGGCCGGACTGCTGGATGCGCGCTTATGTAATCATAAGCGAGAGCCACTGACTGAACAGGATGCTGAAAATTATCGCACGCAGGTCAGTACATTTATCAGCAGTAAGACAGCTGAATTGTCCAGCGAAACCTGAAGGTTTATTTTACAGCAGAGAGACGAAGTCTTAACGCCATTGCGAGCGAAGCGCGGCAATCTCCAACAGGCAGCTTGGCCGCTTGACAGGATCGCCGCGCTTCGCTCACACAGACGTGTTCATAAAGACTTTTTTCAGTATCTCAGTGATCAAAAATAAAAAAACACATGCCTGTACCGGTTGAAAAACAAATCCAGGAATTACGCGAAAAGCTTCGCTACCATTCCTATCAATATTATGTTCTGGACGATCCGCATGTCCCAGATGCAGAGTATGACCGCCTGTATAACCAGCTGCTCGCACTTGAAAAAGAGAATCCCCACCTGGTTACTGCTGATTCGCCGACGCAAAGGGTCGGTTCGACTCCTCTTGTAGCGTTCGAACAGATTCAGCACCAGATGCCGATGTTGTCACTGGACAACGTGTTCAATGAAGACGACCTGCAGGCATTTAATCAACGCGTCAAGGACCGACTGAAAACGGATGAAGAGATCGAGTTTACCGCAGAACCAAAACTTGATGGCCTGGCGGTCAGCCTGCGTTATGAACATGGTGAGCTGATCTATGCGGCAACACGCGGTGATGGATCGACCGGGGAAAATGTCACGCAGAATGTGCGTACCATGCAGTCAGTGCCATTACGTTTACTTGGTTCAGACTATCCTGATGTGCTGGAAGTGAGAGGTGAAGTCTTTATGCCGAAGGCTGGTTTCGAGCGTCTGAACAGGCAAGCGAGAGAAAAAGGTGGCAAAGAGTTTGCTAACCCACGTAATGCTGCAGCCGGTAGTCTGCGCCAGCTGGATCCGGAGGTTACTGCCGCACGCCCACTGGGTATCTACTGTTATTCCACCGGAGTGGTCGAAGGAGCTGTGCTGGCTGACACGCATTACCAGATACTTCATCGGTTAAGAGACTTTGGTCTGCCAGTGTGCAAGGAAATAAAACGGTTACATGGCGTCAGTGCATGTCTCGAGTATTACCAGGAAATCTCAAGCCGGCGCGATGATCTGCCATATGATATCGATGGCATCGTCTACAAGGTTAACTCGATCGACTTGCAGAAAAGGCTGGGCTTTGTCGCCCGCGCTCCGCGCTGGGCTATAGCGCATAAATTTCCGGCGCAGGAAGAGATCAGCAGGATAATCGATATTGATTTTCAGGTCGGTCGAACGGGAGCTGTGACACCGGTTGCCAGACTGGAGCCGGTGTTTGTCGGTGGTGTTACGGTGAGTAATGCAACCTTACATAATATGGACGAGATCCGGCGTAAGGATATTCGCATCGGTGATCAGGTGATCGTGCGCAGGGCGGGTGATGTCATCCCGGAAGTCGTGCGCGTGTTACCTGGTTCCAGAAAAAAAGCTCTCGCGGAAATAAAGATGCTGACGAAGTGTCCCGTCTGTGACTCTGCTATCGAACAGATAGAGGGTGAAGCCATCGCCCGTTGCACCGGCGGTCTATATTGTCGAGCGCAACGAGCGGAAGCAATCAAACACTTTGCTTCACGAAAAGCAATGGATATAGATGGTCTTGGTGACAAGCTGGTCGAACAGCTTGTCGAGGAAGACCTGGTACACACGCCCGCTGACCTGTACCAGCTTTCTATAGAAACACTGGCGTCACTGGAACGTATGGCAGAAAAATCTGCCAGCAAACTGGTAGCGGCGCTGGAGAGGAGTAAGCAGCCCTCATTATCACGATTTATTTTTGCCCTGGGTATACGCGAAGTCGGTGAGACTACTGCGATGAACCTGGCAAATGAATTCAAGACGCTGTCAGCGATTCAGCACGCCGATTACGATCAACTGATCGAAGTGCAGGATATAGGTCCTATCGTTGCGCAACATATCGTTAATTTTTTTCAACAACAGCATAATCTTGAAGTGATCGAGCAACTGCTATCAGCCGGTGTACAGGTAGTAGACGTTAAACAGGAAGCAACCGCACAGTCTAATAACTTTTTCTATGGTAAGACAGTGGTGATTACAGGAACCTTGCCGACCATGTCTCGTGGCGAAGCAAAAGAAAAGCTTCTTGCATCAGGGGCCAAAGTGACGGGTAGTGTGTCTGCGAAAACCGATTATCTGCTGGCCGGTGATAAGGCCGGTTCAAAGCTTGCAAAAGCAGAGAAACTGGGTGTAGAAGTGATCGATGAGGCGACTATGTTGAAGCGCCTGGTGAACAGTAATTAGCCTAAATTATACGTGTTTCGTTTTGTTTAGCGGGTGCTGATTCAGGTATGCTTCAAGCCCTGGAAAGTGCCTGGTGCCATAGTTTTCAGGTGGGCGCCTGCGTAACATGCTGAAGTCATCCGCATCTAACACTTTTTTCAGACGTGCCTGATTTTTTCCGAGACCTTTGATGTAGTGGTTTTCGCCTTCGAAATGCGCTATCTCATAGCTGTAGACTTTGTTGAATAATTCATTCAATCGGTGCTCGACCTCATTTTCATAAAAGGCAGGGGTCTTTCTGAGCAGGTCTTCACCAGATTTGTAGATAATGGTTTCGTTTCCCTGTTCATCTAACTTGACGGTCATTCCAGCGAGTACTAACTCCGGGTATAGACGGTCGCGGCATTTCTCCAGGTAACAGCGATCAGACATCTGAGCGATGAGGTCAGCGGTACCGAGCATCTGTCCGATGGTATGCCACTTTTCATCAGGTAAACGGATATGTGCAGGGGGTATTTCGTATCCAGTGTAATGCACCATATTAGCTGTGATCTGAGCGTATTCACCGAGATTGATCTTGTGCAGGTAGCGTTTCAGGAATTCTGCGCTGCGTGATACATGGATCGATGTATATTCTGCACCGTTGAAATGTCGGTGATCATTCTCGTGGCGGATATATCCGGAGTCATGATACAGCGCAGTGATGATCGCGATGACTGCTCTGTCTGCTCCCAGGCGTTCGTCCCTGGCTGCACTGCGTTCATGACCGTTGATAAGCCGCGCCAGTGCCAGTGTCATATCCATAGAGTGCTGCTTGTCGTGATACAGGGTGTCGCAGGGCAGGTATGTGGGATAATCGCCTTCGAACAGCCGCTCGCAATCATCAAATGCCTGTTTTAGTGCATCTTCATTGAACTGTGTAAATACGTTACGAAAAACTGTGCATACAGCTTCGAGAACACTATCGGTGTATGTAAGTTGAACGGCATCCGTGATGTCATAGGTTGATCTTCTATCTCGCATACAGAATGACCGCTGCAGGTTATCAAAGGTAGTACTGGTTTTAATAGTTATAGACGAAAATGCCAGGATTGCACAGCCTTATCCATAGTTCTTATGAACTGGCTCGTATTTTCATGCGAGCTTCGAATAATCTGATTTAAAATGATTTCCATTCTAAAAACAGTGTCTTACTATCAGGTTATTTCGATGTGTGCGTGAAGCTGCCATCCCAGTCTTCAGCGGGCGGGTGTTCACGGTAGAACATGATGCGATCGAGATATATCTTATAAATCTTACGATCAGGTTCTAACTGGCTGAGTGCGAAAATTTCGCGTTCAGCGGCATCCCAGTTCTGCGCGCGAAACTGCTTTATACCGATATGAAACTGCTTCAGAAGTTTACGCTCATCTTTACTGATATCTTCCAGCAGGCCGAGGGGTTCATAGATAGAGACGGGTTTGTCTTTACCCTTGACGCGTACCCGGTCCAGCTCTCGGTATTCGTATTCTGGTACTGCATGTCTGGTAAATTCACTGGTGATGATGTCTACCCCATAAACTTTCGTCAGTCCTTCCAGGCGTGAACCCAGGTTTACCGCATCTCCGAGAACCGTATAGTCGACCCTGAATTCTGAACCTTTGTTGCCTACGTTCATGTTGCCTGTATTAACTCCGACGCCGACATAGATCTCCGGCCAGTTCTTTTCAGAGAATTCTTTACGTAGTGACTTCATGCGTTCTACGATACCGGTTGCAGCGTTTAGCGCATGTAGCGCATGCAGGTCATCTTCCAGCGGGGCGCCCCAGAATGCCATCACTGCATCGCCCATATACTTGTCGATAGTGCCGCGATGATCATGTATAACTTTGGTGATCGGTGTCAGGAAGGCATTGATGTAGTCGGTCAGCTCTTTTGGTTCCAGGCTTTCCGAGATGGTGGTGAAGCCACGTACATCTGAGAATAGAACCGACATCTCACGCATTTCGCCATCGAGGTTTATGTCTTCCATCTTTAGGCTCATCTCCTCGACCAGCTCGGGAGGTACATATTGACCAAAGAGATGTGCCAGCTGGCGTTTACCGCGGGACTCAACGAAGAAGCCATACGTCATCTGCAGGGCAAATAACACTACCACGAGTAACACTGGCGCAGCGATGGGTAACACCAGTTGTGCATTCGTCCATGCATAAAAGTTCGTCGTGATAAGTAATACGATACTGCCGAGTATGACCAGGGTGGAATAGAGCGCAGATAGCATTGGCAATGTGAAGGTCAGAACGATACCGATAAAACTGATCAGTATAAACTCAAATCCTTTGGTATAGCCTGGCGCATGAAGTATACGACCATCAAGGATACCCTGAATGATATTGGCATGAACTTCCACTCCTGGATAAGCCGGCTCCAGTGGGGTCGTCCTCAGATCGAGCAGGCCGGGTGCTGAAGTACCGAATAGCGTGATCTTGCCCTCGAGGATATTTTTATCAACCCGCTTGTTTAATACATCAGTTGCCGATATGTATTCGAAACTCTTGCGTTTGCCTATATACGGTACCAATACCCCCGAGCTATGATCGACCGGGATGGCGATCTCGCCGATGGTGATCCATTCGAGGAACAGGTCGTCACTTTCTTCACTGGTTTCGACCACCATCTCTATAGCCGGCGAGCCGGTTGCCGCCCGTGTCAGCGCTAGTGCCAGTGATTCATGCAGTTCGTTCTCATGTGTCTGCAGCAGGGGGACGCGGCGGAACACACCGTCATAATCGAGTAGCGGGTTATTAAAAAATCCACCGCTGAAGGCGCTGCTCTGAAGTGCTCTCAAGTTTGCGGTATAGCCCTCTGCTTTATGAATGGCTAACTTTTTTAAAGTATTATTGTCCAGTTCGGCGATGGCCCTGGGTAGCTCACCCTTGATGGAGTCGGTATCCATAACAAAGCCCATCACGGTCTTTCTGTCTTTAAGTGCTTCAGCAAAACGTTGATCATGCTGTAGCGATGGTATCACCCGCTGATACTCTTCGATGAACACAGGATCATTCTGCAATGATCCTGTAGCCATGCTATTCAGTAGTTTCGTGCCCTCATCGATATCTTCTTCAGCGAAGACAATATCGTATCCGATAGCTTTTATCTGGTAATGGTCAAAAAGCACATCATTAATCGTTGCCAGGATGTTGCGGTTCCATGGCCATTGACCGATCTCATCGAGGCTTTTTTCATCGATGTCTACGATGACGACCTGCTTATCGACATTCTCAGGTAGTGTTATTTTCAGGCGTGCATCATAGGCCTGGTTTTCCAGGCTGGTCAGAATAGGGATATTGATGACTTCGCCGACATGGAGCAGGAATAGCAGGGTAAGCACCAGGCTTAATGCATATCGTATAATGCGTTGAATATCCACGAAGAATCCCGATTATTATTGTTGTTTGAGTACATATGAAAATAGCAAATAAACCATCTTAATACTACGAATAAGGAATATGTCGAACATTTTCTGTAAAATCAGGAAAACATATCTGTAATGTAATTTAACTAGCGAGAATAAATCAAGTGAATACCAGCCGATTACTCCTGGGTGTGAACATCGATCATGTGGCGACTTTGAGACAGGCCAGGGGTACACGGTATCCCGATCCAGTACATGCCGCTTTACAGGTCGAACAGGCAGGTGCAGACAGTATCACCCTGCATCTGCGTGAAGACCGGCGTCATATCCAGGATCGTGATGTCTACCTGTTAAAAGAGCGTATGCTGACAAGAATGAACCTGGAGATGGCAGTCACTGACGAGATGATCACGATCGCAAGCGATGTCAAACCTGAAGATTGTTGCCTGGTTCCTGAGAAGAGAGAAGAACTGACGACGGAAGGTGGTCTCGATGTGATCCGTTACGAAGCAGCTATTACCGACGCCTGTGCGAAGTTGGCTGAGGCAGGAACGAAAGTATCACTTTTTATCGATGCCGATCTGCATCAGATAGATGCGGCAAAAAGAACGGGGGCACCGGTGATAGAAATACATACTGGGCACTTTGCTGACGCAGAAAACAGATCAGAACGAAACAGGTTGTTTAATGAAATAAAAATTGCCTGTGAACACGCCGATAAAATTGGTCTACAGGTCAATGCTGGTCATGGTTTAAACCGGCAAAACATACAAGAAATAGCGGCTTTGCCGCAGCTTAGAGAATTGAATATCGGGCATGCGATCATCGCCGACAGTATTTTTACCGGGCTTGAAAAAGCAATATCTGAATATAAGCGGTTGATGCGAGAGGCAAGGGTGTGATATTTAATGCATACTAACTATTAGCTTTTACTTTGTAATCAGCAACTTTATTGATCGCCTTTAATAAGACGTCTGCTTCTTTCTTGATATCGAACTTGATGTTTTGCGTGATCATGGCTTCTATGTGGCTACTGCTCAGTTTCAGCTCGGTGGTACCACAGCAGCGACTGGCACCATGCAGTTTGTGTACTGTCTCGCGTAATTTATCAAGGTCGCTGTTCTCAACCGCCAGTAAGATCGCTCCTCTGTAGCTGTCAAGTTCTGCACGCAGCATATCGAAAAGTTCATAGGCCAGTTCTTCATTGTTGCCGGTGAACTCTTTAGCAAGCTGGATAGAGAATACCGAGTCGGTATCGTCTTCATCATGCTTCAGAGTATTGTCGGTATCACTGATATCAGAAGTTTTTATTGGCTCTTTAAGTACCCACTGATTGATCACTTTCTGTAATATGCTATCACTGACAGGTTTGATCAATATCCCGTTCATGCCAGCTTGCATGACTTTTTCTTTTTCCCCTGGCATCGCATTCGCCGTAAGTGCGATTATCACAGGTTGTCTGCCTGGCGTTATCTCTCGGATCTTCTGTGTTGTTTCATAGCCGTCAAGTCCTGGCATATGCAGGTCCATGAAAATGATGTCGTAAGAGTTCATGCCGGCATAGTCTAGAGCCTGGGCGCCAGACAGGGCAGTGGTGACACGTGCTTTGTGTTTGTGCAGGATGATTTCAGCAAGACGTAAATTAACATCATTATCATCAACCACCATGATGTTTATGTTCGACCAGTCAACCGTCGACTTTGCCGCATGTTCGATCCTGTCTGTATCATACTCCTGGGTCTTCTTGTTTACAGACGTTATCAGCTTCTGTTTGATTATCTCAATTTTTTCTGAGGTGAATACCGCGTTGTCAAATCCATGCTGCTGCAGGTTCCTCAGGTCTGTGTGAGAGCGTGTACTGGCGATAAGTAACGATGGTATGGAAAAAACAAGCTTACTCGTGTTCTCAGAAAGGATGTCATTGATAATCTCTTTGCGGCTAAGGAAGAATACGATGATATCGTTGTTCTCTTCGATCTCTGAAAGCCTGTCTATACTTTCTGTTGAATAGTCATTGACCTGGCAGTGCCAGTTTTCAAATATCGTTTTAAATGCCTGTCGAGCTATGAAGTGATTGCATATTAAAGCGATTCTCGCGTCGTCTAAATCTGATGATTCGAACTCGACTGCAACAGGCATTACCGGCACGCTGAACCAGAATGTAGAACCTTCACCTTCGGTACTGTCAAAGCCCATCTCACCTTTCATCAACATCGTTAGTTTTCGTGAGATCACCAGCCCCAGGCCGGTACCACCGAATCGACGTGTGATACTGGTATCTGCCTGGGTGAAAGCTTTAAATAATTTTTTCTTGTCAGCAGTGCTCATGCCTATTCCAGTATCTGAAACAGTGAATTTGATACTGGTTTCAGTATTTTTGATCTCACCGAGTGTTACTTGCAGGTAGACATATCCCTTTTCTGTGAACTTGATGGCGTTACCGATCAGGTTGGTGAGTATCTGGTGTATTCGGAATGGGTCAGATTGGATGACTGTTGGTACATCTTTTTCGATCCTGTATAAAAGTTCAACATTCCTTTCCAGCGCGCTGGTACTCAGCAGATTGATAATGTCTTCGATGATGTCGACCAGGTTGAATTCACTGGTGTTGATCTCTGTTTTACCAGACTCGATCTTTGATAAGTCGAGAACATCATTGATTATCTCGAGTAGATGTTTAGATGATTTGAAGATAGTGTTCGCATAGTCTTTTTGCTGTGCGGTCAGCTGTGTACCCTGCAATAATTCAGTAAAGCCGATAATTCCGCTCAACGGTGTTCTTATCTCATGGCTCATGTTGGCAAGAAATTCTGACTTCGCATTATTGGCATAAATCGCTTTAGAGCGTGTTATATCAAGTTCTGCATTTCTAATCTCCAGCTCTTCCAGTGTCTGCTGGAGCTCATCCGTGTATACATTGAGCTGTATCTCCAGATCAGTCCTGGAATCTTTCAGCTCGTTCTTCATATGATTGATACAGGATTCGAGGACGCCTAGTTCACCTGTCGAGCTCAGTTCGATCGGAGAATCCAGGTCTCCGGCAGTTATATTTCTGACTGTATGAGTTAGCGATTTTATCGGTTGTGTTATCACCTTACTGGCCTTGATAATCGCCAGCATGGTAATAAGTAAAATAATAAGGGTGATAATGACCCCATGATTCACCTGTTTGACTTTTTGCTGAATGGCAAACTTGTTGGTTATCGTTACTATCACCCTGCCGATTATGTTTTTTGCGTCCGTGTCTATCTTCGCTGGTCTACTCTCATCGTCATCAATCGATATCTGTTGTGAATAGATAGGTTCACTGAATATGAAATACCTTTCATCTTCAAACACTTTTTCGAATAAGAAGCTGTGTTTCACTTCTTTTTCAGGGGCATCGATATCGAGGATATTATTATCATATTTATCAAGAATCTGTATGCGAAGGACAGGATTGTTATCTATCGTACTGTTGACCAGGGGCTCGATGAGTTCGATGTTTCCGGAGTAAACAGCATACTCGGCAGCTGGAGCAAGCTGTTTTACAATGAGGTTACCACTGCTGTTCAGTGATTCAGAGATGTATTCCAGCTGGTCCCAGATGTAGTATGACGACAGGATGGCGGAAACAGCCAGTGCGGGAAAGATTGCAATGACCAGGATCTGTTTGTTTATGCCTAGTTGTCTCATCTCAAGCTACCTGAAGCATCTGTTTCTATCTGCTGAAGGCTCATCTTGATTGTCTCGATATCGGGTATCTGAATATCAAGAGCTCTGAATACCTGTTTATTGATACTTATATCAAACGCATCAGGGTAATTAACCTGCTCGATAGGTGTCGTTGAATAAAAATATTGTTCTATGATTTTGCTCGCGCTGATGGCGATCTTGTCTGTATCGCTGTAGATTGCCGCGAGTGCGCCGGCATTGACGAAATTTTTTGAAAAAGCGATGACCGGTTTTCTGTACCGATAACTAGTCAGCAGTATATTCTTCACTGTCCTGCTGTTATAAATATTTTTGTCCGGCAGGGCAAGCAATACATCGGAGTGATGAAGCGCATGTCTTATTTTATCTGTTATATTGTCTTCAACAGTAGTGCTCACTATATATACTTTTAAATTATGCTCGTTCGCGCATCGCCGTATCTCTGTACTGTCTATCGGTTTTTCACGGCTGTTTAGTATACCTATGATCTTCCATTGCCTGTTGAGCTGTCGTATTAAGCGTACCTGCCTGCAATAAGCCTGGGTCATGTACAGGATTGAATCATTACTGTTTCTATCTCTATCAAGTTTATATTTGTTAGGATCGGTAGAGATGAAGAGTTTTTTAATCTTCGGATAGTGTGTGTCTGCACTTTTCATACCTTCACCTCCGATACCGATGATGATATCTGTATCGCTATCTATTGTTTTTATCTTTTCCCCGGGTGTGACATTTACGATGACTATAGATGGACGTCTGCGTTGTAAGTCTTTCGAGAATTTTTTGACGATGTTTGAATGCAGCTGATTATCAGGCGAAAAAACGATATAGACATGAGGTGATCGCTCGCTCACTTTCGGTGAAGCAGCAGGTGAAGCAGGGTAGAATGTCAAGATCAATAACATGCATAGCAGCAGTAAGCTGCTATTTCGTATTACTCCATGTTGTTGGTTCCTGTTCATTCTGTCGATGTGGTGTTAGAAACTCAATCTGAAGTCTAGATACGCCACGGTATTTTGAATGACTAGTGGCGAAGTGCTGTTACGTGGGTTGGCGTTGTAGTCACTGTAGTCGTCCAGTAGGTTCTTCAGGACGATCGACAGGCTGCCATGTGTTTTATCAAAACGAAAGTTTCTGGAAGCACGGATATCCAGTATGTTGTAATCGCCGGTTCCCCTGGAATCTGTCCAGGTAAAGTCTTCCACATAGTAATAACCGAGGCTTCCGTTGTATTTCTCATTGAAGTCTTTAGTCAGGAACAGCGAGAAGCTATGTTGCGGTGCTGAAAGCGACATCGCCAGTGAATTACTGTTTATGTTTATTATTGCGCCGCTGGCGATAAGCCTCAGGGTGTTGTCGATATGATAATCCAGCTCCAGTTCCAGGCCTTGAGTGGCATTGTCGATCGGGTTTCTGAAAACGAGCACTACATCATCATATAAGATGACAGACGGGTCGCCAGGTGGCGCATCAGTCTCTCTCAGAGTATCGATATAATTACTCACCTTGTCATAAAATAACCTGGCATTGAATAGTAATGAAGCATCCATAAATTCACCGAAATAAGCAATTTCATGGCTTATGATCTTCTCATTTTCAAGCTCGATATTGCCTCTGATGACGTTCTCGAGCAGCGTTAATCCGCTCGGTGCGCCACCGACAGTCAAGTCCTGTGAATAACTGAGTTCACCCAGTGCTTCATATATAAATGGGTTGCGGATTGCCTGGCTGATACCGACTCTGACTTTATGTTTCCTGTTAAAAGCATGGGTCAATGAGATTCGGGGTGAGAATTCGGTTTTACTGAAGTCATTTTTTTCCAACAGTCCGCCCACATTTAGCATATTTTTCCGGTTCATGAACCATTCGATATTGGCAAAGACACGATACTGTTCATGTGTAATCTTTTCATCAGAGACCAGGTAAAGCGGTGACTTGACCTGGTCTGCCTGTGCGCTCAATCCCCACCATAGCTTGAGACTTTCATTGGGGGTAATGAAATGAGTCAGTTCCAGGTTATGTCTCTCGGATTTTATATCGGCATCGACATCCAGGACGAATGTATCAAACGGGGCAGCAGGTATGGGTTCGGAGGAGTACCTGTCTTCTTTATCAGACAGGTTGTAATAATATTGCATTAGCAAGGTGTTTTCTGTGTTGATCACACTTTCCCATTTAATGAACTGGAACAGCTGTGTGTTTTCGATGGTCCTCGCGGTTGGTATCAGGTCTTCATGGTTCCTGTCTGCCTGCTGGCTGTTGGTGCCATAGCCGCCCTGGTAGCTGATGCTGTTGCTGTTGTTTATCTGGTAGTCGAGACGGTAATCGATATTGTTGCTCTGCGTGTCGTCGGGATGATCGAACTGGTTTCCGCTGTCCAGTCCGTCATCGTTGAGAGTGGACGCAGTGACTCTGTAATCCAGATTGCCGTTGCTGTTACCATAGCGGTATGTCAGATCTGCTATGTCATGGTTGCCCGCATTGGCCCGCAGGTATGAGCCCTGGTCTTCGGCAGCAGTGCGAGTGATGATATTTATCGCTGCCTGGAAGGAGTTGGAACCATATGTCGCCAGGTTCGGTCCACGTGAAACTTCGATCCTTTCTATGTCATCGATATTGACAGGGACTGATTTCCAGTTGATACCGCCAAAGAATGGTTCGTATATCGATCTACCATCGACCAGCACCTGCATCTGCTTGGAGTACTGGTCACTCTGTCCATGGTAAGCGACGACATATTTTGGTTCATCGCCAAACTCATTGCCGCTATAACCAACCTGCATTCCCGGGATAAGCCTTAATACCTCAGGGATGGTTCTTGCGCCTGATGCTTCGATGGTCTCACGGTCAATGACAGATATGCTGACCGCCGCTTCTGATACCCGCTGCTCCAGCCGATTGGCGGACAACACTATCGGCATATCGAAGAAAAGCTCATCTTCGATAGCGGCATCTAGTGATGCAGAGTTAAGTAATAATAGGACGCTGAGCGGGTAACTGAATGATCTGTAATCGTCTAATGTTCTGAATTTCACAATAATTATTATTTATATTAAAGGGATAGGCAGGTTTTTAATGTAAAATACCATTTTGCATAACAGTAGCATAATCACCTGGTTTGATTACAAAAAATTATAACAAATAATGAATGAAATGAAGTTCTTAACTCTCGCCGATACCATAGGTAATACACCACTGGTTCGCCTGCAACGACTGCTGACAGATGGTTCAAACACCATCTTGCTAAAACTTGAAGGTAATAATCCGGCGGGCTCTGTAAAAGATCGCCCGGCACTAAATATGATTACCCAGGCACAAAAGCGCGGTGATATTCAGCCTGGAGATACCCTGATCGAAGCGACCAGCGGAAATACCGGTATCGCATTGGCCATGGCCGCTGCAGTCATGGGCTACCGGATGATATTGATCATGCCGGATAATATGAGCGAAGAGCGCAGGGCGGCGATGAAGGCCTATGGTGCCGAACTGATCTCTGTCAGTCAGCAGCAGAGCATGGAAGGAGCACGCGACCTGGCGCTGCAGATGCAGGATGACGGTAAGGGTATCGTACTCGATCAGTTCAATAATCCTGATAATCCAGCGGCTCATTATATCAGTACCGGCCCAGAGATCTGGCAGCAGACCGAAGGCAAAGTCACGCATTTCGTCAGTGCCATGGGAACCACGGGTACCATCATGGGTGTATCTCGATACCTGAAAGAGCAAAACCCTGATGTCCAGATTGTCGGCGTGCAGCCAGAAGAAGGGGCACGCATTCCGGGTATCCGTCGCTGGCCCGAAGAGTATCTGCCCGGTATCTTTGATGCAGCCAGTGTTGATCTGACTCTCGATGTCGGCCAGCAGGAAGCAGAGGAAATGACCCGGCAACTGGCTGCAAAAGAAGGCTTGTTCTGCGGTGTTTCTTCTGGGGGTGCCTGTGCCGCCGCGATGCAACTCAGCCAGCAGGTCGAAGATGCTGTCATCGTCTCTATCGTCTGCGATCGCGGCGACCGTTATCTTTCAACAGGTGTATTTCCCGCTTAAGTATCTCATTTATGTCTACGAAAAAAAGAAGGCGGCGTAAACAGCGCTTGCCTGAAGAAGCTGTCGAAGCCGAAATTTCTGCCCTCTCAAGTGAGGGTAGAGGTATAGCCCATATCGAAGATCGTACCGTATTTATCGATCAGGCCCTACAGGGTGAACGTGTCTTGTTTAAATATACTCGTTTGAATAAGAAGATAGCCGAAGGCCGTGCAGTCGATATCCTGCAGGCATCTGAACAACGTGTCGAACCAAGGTGCGAAGCATTTGATATGTGCGGCGGCTGTAGTCTGCAACATATGTCTTCAGCTACACAGATACAACTGAAACAGACTATGCTGCTTGATCAACTAAAACACAATGCTGTTATTCCACAACAGGTGCTTGATCCATTGCTGGGTCCTGAGTATGGTTATCGCCATAAAGCCCGTCTCGGCGTACGCTATGTTCACAAGAAAGAGAGGGTATTGGTGGGTTTCCGTGAACGAAATTCATCGTTCATAACCGAGACCAGGCGCTGCGAGGTGCTGCATCCGTCTGTCGGTGAAATAATTGATGATCTTGCAGACTGCATCAATCGGCTCGAAGCGAAACGTAACATCCCGCAGATCGAAGTAGCAGTAGGCGATAACCAGACGGTTCTGGTATTCAGGCATCTGGAAGTATTGCCTGACACAGATAGAGCGATGCTGGCTGATTTCTGTACTTCGAAGTCACTGGTATGTTACCTGCAGGCTGGTAAGCCGGATGACCTCGAGTTACTGGTGCCTGAGCAGGCAGAGGCACTGTACTACCGATTACCAGTCGATGATGATCAAGAGTCTTCGATAAAGATAGAATTTCAGCCATCAGACTTTACTCAGGTGAACCCGGACATCAATAAACGGATGGTGCTCGATACCATCAGCTATCTGGCGTTGAAAGAAACAGATACGGTACTTGATTTGTTCAGCGGCCTGGGCAACTTTTCACTGGCAATGGCAAAGCACTGTCAGCATGTCACTGCGGTAGAAGGATCCCTGGTGATGGTGAAAAAAGCCCGTCATAATGCCGAGCTTAATAATATAAGTAATACAGAGTTTATCTACGCAGATCTCTACAATGACGATGCTTTGGCCGAGAACTGGACGAAACAGCGATATGACAAGATACTGCTCGATCCGCCACGTTCCGGGGCTGTACAGGTGCTGCCTGTTCTAAGAAAGATGCAGGCTTCAACAATTGTCTATGTTTCCTGTCACCCGGCAACACTTGCGCGTGATGCAGCAGTGCTGGTAAATGAGTTGTCTTATAAGCTTAAAAGCGCCGGTATCATGAACATGTTCCCGCACACGGGTCACGTCGAATCCATCGCTGTATTTGAAAAGTAGGATTGTGAGTGTAAGCCGGGCCGGTCACATTGAGGCTTTGGCCTGATCAGGTCAGGTAGAAACCCATCTTGACGCCAGCTACCTCGATCACATCGCCATCAGTTAACGGATGTTGTTTGCCTATCTCGGTATCATTTACCAATGGCATCTTGTTGTCTTTGCCAGCCTCGACGACTATGAGGAAATAACCTTTTGGACGGCGTGTGATAGCCGCTACCTGCACCCCAGGCTTTCCCAGAGTGGTCAATATCTTGGTTAGTTGCAGCTCTTTTCCTGAATTAGCGCCAGACAACAGTTTCAGTTTTGCCGGTCCGGGGCCAGTCGTGTTGCTGCCTGCCGAGGCGAGGTCTGCCGCGATCTTGCCAATCGATCTCTCTATACCCTTGTTAGCTTCCTCGGTCTCAGGCATACCCTCGGTATCAGGACGGATGATCATGGTTTTTTCAAACTCACTTTCACCATCATCTGCATTCGCATTCTCATACTTCAGTTCATGCTTGCCGATGACGATGGTCTCGCCACCCTTTAGTGGATGTTTGCTTATCTTTTCGCCATTGATATATGTGCCATTGGTACTATCGAGATCCTCGATGAAAGAGTCATTGAGGATGGTAAGTATCTTTGCGTGGTTACCACTGACTGCGAGATTGTCGATATGGATGTCATTATCAGGTTTGCGTCCGATTGTTACAACCTCTTTTTCGAGCTCATATTGTTTTACAAATTCGCCGTCAAAGCGGAGTACTAGTTTGGCCATGGTGGTTCCTTACAATACATTGTATATGCATTTTTTTATTATATTTATGTATAGATACTAAGAGAATAAGTCAAAAAGTCGAGAAAACAAGCTATTTTTAGCAGGAAACGATTTAATTGGTTTCACTAACAGGGCGGAGATATTATCTTTTCCGCCATGCTCGTTAGCCAGACGGATGATCTCGGTTGCTGCTTTTTCCAGGTCATTTTCATTATCCAGTATCATTGACTTGATCAGATGATCTTCGATCATATCTGTGACACCATCCGAACATAGCAGATAGATATCATCCGTCATCGCGATATCTTCCTGTATATCGATCTGAACATTTTCATCGATACCAATAGCACGGGTTACCAGGTTCTTGTTCAACGAGTTCCTGGCCTGTTCTGGCGTATAGAAACCACGATCGATCAGTTCCTGCATCAGGCTGTGGTCACGCGTGATCTGTTCCAGCTCCATGTCTCGCAGACGATACAGGCGAGAATCTCCGACATGTGCAACGGTGAAACGGTCATCATAGAAAAGCGTGACCACGACAGTGGTACCCATTCCGCGGTATTGAGCATTCGCTTCAGACGACTCATGCACATTTTTGTTTGCCAGGGCTACTGCCTCATGGACTGCGAGGCTCTCCAGGCTGTAACCGGTTTCTTCGTCGGTGTTGCTGGAACTGATTTTTTTTAGTTTCTCGGTAACAGTTTCGAGTATCGTGCTGACCGTAATAGCGCTCGCCATTTCACCGCCACGGTGGCCACCCATACCGTCGGCAAGTACAGCGAGTCCGATATTCTCATCGCTACCGATGGCATCTTCATTGTGGTCACGCACCAGGCCGACGTCGGTCTTGCCATGCAGTAATATTTTTCCTTTAAGGCTCATCGCTCAAACCTTTTTCTCGACTGCTATAATCTTCAGGCATTTGTTGATATCAGCCACCATATCGCTGCCGCGCTGATAACGTTTCTCGACATCTTTTTCCATTGCGCGATTGATGATGACAGTGACACATCGGGGCACCTCAGGATTGATGGATTCAGGACTTGGGTGTTTCTCATTGGCAATCTTGAACATCAGTGATGCCATCGAGTCACCGGTGAACGGTAACTTGCCTGTGACCATCTGGAATAACATGACACCGAGTGAGAAGATGTCAGACTGGCCGGTTACTTTTTTTCCAGCCAGTTGCTCGGGGGACATATATGAAGGTGTGCCCAGCACCAAGCCGGTCTTGGTCTTGCTGGAATCGGTTATGCGCGCGATGCCAAAATCGGTAATCTTTACCGTGTCACTGTTTGAGTCCCACATGATGTTGGCCGGTTTGATATCACGGTGAACGACATTGTGCTTATGGGCATAGTCGATGCCGTCAGCAGAACGCTTGATCAGGGAAAGTACCTGTTCAAGTGGTAGTAACGAATCTTTTTTAACGAACTTGCTCAGGTCGTCTCCTTTGAGAAACTCCATCGCGATATATGCCAGGTCATGTTCGTCACCAGCATCGAAGATAGTGACGATATTCGGATGATTGAGACGACCGGCAGTTTCTGCTTCACGGAAGAAGCGCTCTTTGACTTCTTCCAGTTCATCTTCTTCGAATTCCTGTGACAGCGCCATGGTCTTGATAGCGACGGTACGTGATATCTTTGGATCTTTACCCAGGTATACAGCTCCCATAGCACCTTTGCCGAGTTCGCGTTCGATCTCGTAGCGACCCAGCATAGGTTTCTCTACGCCGCTGCCGTCGAGCATCAGGGTGCCGCCGGGTGAGGCATTGCCTCCGCCGCCGAGGATAACCGTCTCTTCGAGCGACTGAGCACGGCTAGAGCGGTCTTTGATATCGCGAAACTTGGTATCGTACTCGGCCATATAGTCATACACCGACTTGGCTTTATTAAACTGACGTTTTCGCTCGTAGTCGAGTGCCAGGTTGTAGAGCACCTCGAGCAGTGACTTGTCGAGAGGTAATTTACGAAATTTTTCGAATGCCATATCCAGCTGTCCCTGGCCCTGTAGCGACAGGCCGAGCATGCGGTTACTCTCTGCAGACTCGACATCGAGGCGGGCTTTGCCTTTCTCGGACAGGAAGAAACGTTTTGTCGTCAGCAGGACATGGCCGCCGATGAGCAGCAGCGAGGGCATCATCAACTGTAGCCACATGCCCTGTGTCGTCATCATGATGTAGTGAGTGATGAAAAGGGACAGCAGTAATATACTGGTGATGATGAAACCGACCACAGCACCCAGTTTAGGCAGTACTAACATGATATATAGAGCGACTAGCAGCAATGCACCCATGCGTGCATAAAATCCCCATTCCGGTTCGATGAAGAAATCTTCGTTGAGGATGCTGGAAACCGAGTGTGCCATTGTGACTACCGGTGACATCGTCGGATTTATAGGCGTTACGAAGGTGTCACCGACACCAAGAGCAGTGGCACCGATCAGCACGATCTTGTCCCTGTACTTGTCGGCAGGTATCTTACCCTTGAGGACGTCATAAAAAGAATCAACCGGGAAGGCCGCGTTATAGTCTTCGTCATGATAGAAGAAAGTGTTCATCAGCGAATAACCATCGGTTTTGATGTTGAGGCGACCTAGCTGTACATCGCTACCGACAGTGATCTGGATGTCTTCGATTCCAAGGTTCAGACTCTTGGCAGCTAGCATCAGTGCCATCGATGGGTAAAAATCACCATAGTAGTCGATCACCAGCGGCTCCGTCCGAATACCGCCATCGACATCGGGTAACGGTACCGATGCGCCGATGGCCTCGCTCTGCTCACCCAGTATCGCGATCGGTGGATACGCATCGATGACCGGTAACGGGGTAAAACCTTCAGGATTGGTTACGGCACTGTCGATGATATTGTCTTCAGGCAGCCTGTTCTTTACCACATATTCCGGCAGGGGTTCATCGGGCTGGCCATATGGCTGTCCCTGTACTACCGGCATATAAAAAATCACATTCCCCGCGTTTTTCATGCTCTTTGCCAGGGTGTTATCGGTATCGAGGATAACTTCTGCCGAGTTGATGTACTCCAGGTAGGCTGTGAGTTCTTCGGCCACCTGTCTTCGTAATGGCGATTTCTCGAGAACATCAGAAATTTTTTTAACGGCGGCTCGGCCATTGGCATCACGCTTGTTTTTTACCAGGGCGCGACTGTCTTCGATGTTTAGTGCCAGTTCTTCGACATACATAGGAACGGCAGAAATACTGCTCTCTTCGAATGCCTGTTTCAGTTCGCGGATAAACTGCAGCCCCGGATCGAGCTGAGGCTCTGAAAAGAAAACAGTCTGACCCACAGCTTTAGCGCCGCCTTCGGCAAGGATGTCATGCATCTGTGCATGGATATCTCTAGACCATGGCCAGCGCCCGATGTTATCGATGCTCTGGTCATCGATGGCGATGATGGCTATCTTGTCACTGGGGATGCGTGATGATGAACGCACACCAAAATCATAAGCGCTACGTTCGATGCTGGCGATAAAATCGGAGCTGGCAAAAATCAGGAAGATAAAAACTATTACGAGACCGGTAAACCAGTCGCTTTTAAAAACTCCGTTTTTCATCGTAGAGCCCCTTTGGCTTTATTCTTTTTTCTTCACCACAAGCAAATAACGTCCTGTCAGCTACTCAAGGTCAATTATTTTTTTTATTATAGATTTAATTTGTTAAATCCGGGATAAGATGATTTTAGACACAAAAAAATCATAATACCTGCAAATGCAGCTAAAAATAATAATAGAAACAAGCTGTTCTGGAGAGTGATACTATATGGAGGCTTGTTATCGACCAGTTTCAGATTGATGCGCGGCAAAACAATCGCTGTTTTTTAGAACAGGATTTTGATGGATAGATGGATGAGTGCTGATTTGAAGACTGGATAACAAACTATGAGCAACCCGCCTGGTATGAATGCTAGCGGATTGCTCATATTTTGATGGTTTTATCTTAGCGAGGGATTGAGCCATTGTGTGCTAATGACCTGTGCCACCGAGGAACCCAGGCGCTCGGCGAAACGTTCGAAGATGTCCTGTTTAACGGTATAGTTGACGATAGTCTCTTCACCGATCACTTCTCGCGCAACATGGCTGGAGCTGCCAAGTTCATCGACAAGGCCAATATCTACAGCGGCTTCACCAGTCCAGATAAGTCCTGAGAAGATGCCTTCAACAGTAGTATCGAGACGGTCACCACGTCCTTTTTTAACTGAGTTGATAAATTGCTGATGTATCTCATCCAGCATGGTCTGCATATGTGCTTTAGCTTTTTCATCTTCAGGCAGGAAGGGGTCGAGTAAGGCCTTGTTTTCACCGGCGGTTAAGGTGCGCCGTTCGACACCAAGCTTGTCGATAGCTTCGACAAAGCCAAAGTTATCCATACGTACCCCAATAGAACCGATGATGCTTGCCTTGTCTGCATAAATCTTGTCTGCTGCTGAAGCGATGTAGTAACCGCCAGAAGCACATACATCTGTCACTACCGCATATAGAGGCATATCAGGATGCTTTTCACGTAATCGCTGCATCTCGTCATAGATATAACCTGATTGTACCGGAGAGCCTCCGGGACTATTGATCCTTACTATGACTCCAGCACTGTTTTCATTATCGAATGCATCGCGCAGGGCGGTAACGACACTGTCGGCATTTGCCTCATCTTTATCCGATATGACACCGTTTATCTCTACCAATGCTGTATGTTTTTCGTTGAGCTTTACGTTCGAGATGTCTGCGTCGCCATACATGAAGATGATTGCAGCGATGTATGCAAAGGTCAGTGATTTGAAAAATATGCCCCAGCGACGTGCACGACGCTGCTCTCGTAAACTGGACTCGGCCAGTTCAGTAACGACTTCTCTTTCCCAGGAAGTGTTATTGTCATTCATAATATTATTCCTAATAGTTGCATTCTCACCTGGATAAGAACCTGAAACTGAAGAAAAAGTTTCTATGCGGTTGCATGATTATGGCTTAAGTAAGAATATAAATCTGTGATATCTGCCAAACAGGTTATTGGTTTGTGCCGTTTCAATGTTGCCGCATCATGAACACCATGGGTGACGGCTATAGATTGCATATTGGCATTGTTTGCCATTTTCAAATCGTGTTCACTGTCGCCGATCATCAGTGTCTGTGAAGCGGTGAAATTTAGTTCTTGCAGTATCTCATGCAGCATTTCCGGATGCGGCTTGGAGCGGCTCTCTCCAGCACAGCGGGTGGTCGCAAAAAAATCAGCGACCTGGTGTTCGTTGATCGAGCGATCGAGTCCGGTACGGCTCTTGCCGGTCGAGATCGCCAGCGTGTAACCGTCGTTACGAAGTTCACTGAGCAATTCATGAACGCCATCGAACAGGGGAGCGGGTACAGTGTTTTCATAGAGATAATGCTGTCGATAAGCATCAGCTATTTTTTTCAGTCTGTCAGCATGCTGTACTGTGTCCAGTTCTGGATGAAGTTTTGAGACAGCTTCTATCAGTCCAAGTCCGATAACATCTCTTGCCTGTTTTTCACCGAGATCGATATCAACAGCCTGTTTGCTGGCAAACTGCAAACTGGTAACGATGCGTTCGATAGAGTCGACCAGCGTGCCGTCCCAGTCAAAAACTAAAAGCGGGAAGTGGTTTGTTTTATTCATTGTCTCGGTGACTGGTTACGTAATTGCTGTAGAAAACTGTCGAGCTCATCACTCAACGGCGCTTCTATCAGAATAGGGTCTGCCAGCGGTAAATACAACTGCTGAGCATGAAGAAACAGCCTTTTTAATCCCAGTTCACGAAAATACCTGTTGCACTCTTTGTCGCCATACTTGGTATCACCGATAATAGCATGGCCGCTATGCTGAGCATGGACACGTATCTGATGTGTGCGACCGGTCTCGATTGTTACTTTCATCAGACTACATGGTCGAGTTATGCCGCTGTCAAATATCTGCAAAGGATCGAAATGACTGATAGCACGGTCTCCTGAATCATCAGCCTGCATCATATGTTCGCCGCCACGCTTAACCTTGCTGATGCCGATGTCGACAGTCGCTTTACCGCTCGACCAGCAACCATCGAGTAATGCGATATAGCTTTTTTCGATATGAACCGTTTTTTCGTGACGTAGCATCTGGTGCAACTGGGCAAGGATCTGCCTGTTTTTCGCCAGTAATAAACAGCCGCTGGTCTCACGATCGAGGCGATGAACCAGCTCTAGCGGCTGCTCCGGATCGATCTGTCTGAATGCCTCGATCACGCCAAATTTTAAGCCACTGCCTTTGTGTACTGCTATGCCGGATGGTTTATTGATCGCGATGAGGTCGTCATTTTCAAAGATTACAGACTCTTTTAAAAGGTTTATGACGCTCTCTGGAACGGTATCTATCTGAGTTTCACTGGTGTGAACAGGCGGTATTCTCAGTGTATCGCCAGGCTGAAGTTTGTAGTGTGCTTTCTTTCTGCCACTGTTTACCCGGACCTGACCGCTACGTAATAAACGGTAGATATGGTTTTTCGGTACACCTTTTAGGTGTTTCATTAAAAAATTATCGATGCGCTGTCCGGCCTGGGCGTCACTGACAGTGATCTGGCTGACACCTTTTTTATTTGTATCCATAATTTATTTTCGGGGTGACCTGGCTCGAATATAGAGTATCTGCAGGTAGCGATTTTGACGAATGACTAATTTTAGTTGACCGGAGGCTCGCATTTTGACAGACTTGTGCGGTCAGATGCCAGCAAAGATGTTATTTTTATAAGCTGTTGCATTTGCAAGGAATTTTGCCAGACACAAAAAAATAAAAGGCCAACTAATGGAATAGATGCTCGATGAAAGGTCGTCGAGGTAGCATTTTCGCTACAAATATACCGATGATGCCAGCCAGTTCGAAGCATTTCTAAGCAGAAGTGTTAATTTTAAATGAGGCTGCTGTCGGTAAAAACTGATTTTATGTATCTGCTCGCACTGTTTTTTATATCCATTCAATACAGCTTGCAGCTACAGACTAACTAGTACAAAAAACTATATACGATTAATGATTTTTCCGATTTTCTACCCTTCTGACGCCATTACTCTGCCAGAGTCAGTATCGTTTGCCCCTGTCTTGATGATAGGGCTGATACTTGTTGCTCTTTGCGCATTGCAGTATACAGGTCGCTTGTTACAAGACATCCTGTCACAAGATGTTAAAGGTGCTATGAAAGCGGAAGCAATAACAGGTTTAACTGCACATGAAAAGAATACTTATCAATGCAGTCCAGAAAGAAGAAGTACGTGTGGCCATGGTCGATGGTCAGCAACTTTACGATCTGGACGTCGAAGTCCCATCTCGAGAACAGAAAAAATCCAACGTTTATAAGGGTAAAATTACCCGCGTCGAGCCCAGTCTAGAGGCTTGTTTTGTCGATTATGGTGCTGAGCGCCATGGCTTCCTGCCTTTCAAGGAAGTCTCACGCATGTATTTCACCGAGGAAGCACAGAAGTCTTCCGGCCGTCCTGATATACGTACTGCTATCAAAGAAGGCCAGGAAATCGTCATCCAGGTGGAAAAAGAAGAGCGTGGCAATAAAGGTGCTGCGTTAACGACCTTCATCAGCCTGGCCGGGCGTTATCTCGTGCTGATGCCAAATAATCCTCGTGCCGGCGGCGTCTCTCGTCGAATAGAGGGAGAGGATCGCAATCTGATACGCGAAGCGCTGAGTAAGCTGGAAGTGCCAAATGGTATGGGCTTGATCGTTCGCACTGCTGGTGTCGGACGAAATACAGAAGAACTGCAGTGGGACCTGGATTACCTGCTGCAGCTATGGACAGCGTTTGAAAAAGCTGCTGCCGCCAGGCCTGCGCCGTTCCTGATCTATCAGGAAAGTGACGTTACTACACGTGCGCTGCGAGATTATTTCAGGAGTGAAATCGCCGAGGTGCTGATCGACTCGAAAGAAGTTTATGAGCAGGCGATGGACTTTGTCGAACAGGTGATGCCGAACAGTGTCAACAAGATCAAATATTATGATGATACGGTGCCTTTGTTCAACCGTTTCCAGGTCGAGAACCAGATCGAATCGGCGTATCGGCGTGAGGTGACGCTACCTTCCGGGGGTGCCATCGTGATCGACCATACCGAGGCACTGATCTCGATCGATATCAACTCGGCTCGCGCTACCAAAGGTGGCGACATCGAAGAGACCGCGACCAATACTAACCTCGAAGCCGCTGATGAGATCGCCAGGCAGTTACGTCTGCGTGACCTGGGCGGTCTTGTCGTGATCGACTTCATCGACATGATGAATAATCGGAACCAGCGCGAGGTGGAAAACCGGCTGAATGCGGCGGTTCAGGTGGATCGGGCACGAGTCCAGATTGGTCGTATCTCACGTTTTGGACTGCTTGAGATGTCACGTCAAAGATTGAAGCCTTCCCTGGGAGAATCGACCCAGATCGTATGTCCTCGCTGTACAGGCCAGGGTACCATTCGCACGGTCGAATCATTATCACTATCACTTGTTAGGATTATCGAGGAAGAAGCATTGAAAGCGGGAACTGCCCGTGTCGATATTCAGGTACCTGTCGATGTGGCCACCTATATCCTCAATGAGAAGCGACAGGCGATACTCGATACTGAAAAACAGACGGGTGTACACGTTCTGATCGTGGCTAATCCGACACTGGAAACACCACAGTATAAAGTTGAGCGGGTGCGTAAGAGTGAACACGACGAAAATGATGAAACTGCCAGTTACCAGCGCGCAGAAAAAGATGAACAGTACACTGTGGATGTAACACAGGAAAAACCGATACAGCTGGAAAAGGCTGCTGTTTCTTCAATTTCGCCGGGGCAGCGTCCTGCTGCTACCCCGACCGTCGTTGAACCTAAAGCCAGCAGTACGGGATTGCTGGGAAAAATCGTTTCTATCTTCAGTGGCGACAAGGAAGAAAAAGAAGAGCCAAAGAAAACCGCGCAACAGGCCAGGTCAAGTCGCAATCGCAATCAGCGCAGTAGTGGTGGTCAAAACCGTAGTCGCAGTAATCGTGGACGAGGCCGCAGCCGTAACCGTCAATCTGATGCGAGTCGTGGCTCAGGAAAGGGTGCATCCGGTCAGGCTAAAAAGCAGGCTGGTAAACAGGGCACATCTAAATCTACCGCATCCAGGCAATCGAAAGACGCTACTGATCAGTCAAAAGATTCAGCGCAAACCAGTGGCCAGCCGCCGGCAAAAAAGTCCAGCCGTAACCGTCGTCGCCGGCCGAGTAACCGTTCGAAAAATACTGATTCGAAGCTGACTGAAGCAAAGACTACTGAGACAAATAAAAAAAATGCCGCTGACTCATCATCGGTGAAACAGCAGCCGGCTAAAGAAGTAAAGTCGACACCTGCTGAAGCTCGACAGTCTACTGCTACTGAGGAGAAGAAAACATCGACAAGGGATTCTTCAGCCAAGAGTAAAGCCGCTGCCGACAAACCGTCAGCAGATAAAAATACTTCTACAAAAGCCGTTGCAGAAAACAAGCCAAAGCAAGACCAAACGAAGATGACAGAAAAAGCGGTAAAGAAAGATGTAGAAAAACAGCCGTCCTCAAATGAGAACAGGCCGGCGACTTCAGTTATTGATGACTAGGGATATCGCTTAAAGTTGCGGGTTGCAGGATCGCATTAGTATGTATGGTGGTATTACTTAATAAGGAGTTCCAGCTGTAGCCGGCACTTACTAACGTCTTTATTTACCTCTATCTACTGGGGAATGGCAGCGAAGCTACCATGCGTAGCTGTTTTTGAATGAGTGACAGCTCAATGATTTTTGTTGATATGCTCGAGTAATCCAGCAGATGCATTTTCTACCAGGTCCAGAACGATTTCAAAACCACGTCCCTGGCCATAATATGGATCTGGTACTTCTGACTCATTAACCTCTGCAAAATCGAGGAACAGGTGAACGCGTTCTTCATAACCAGAAGGGCAGATAGATAAGAGGTCGTATTTATTGCTCTCATCCATGGCGATGACATAATCAAACTCAATAAAATCATCTGCACTGACGCGCCTCGCACGCTGGCTGCTCAAGTCAATGTTGCGCTTGCGTGCGGCATCCTGTGCACGGGGGTCTGGTGAATTGCCAACATGGTATGCGTGGGTACCGGCAGAATCGATGGAAATCTGGCGTCCTGTGTCCAGCTGTTCGACCATGTGCCGGAAAACGCCTTCAGCTGTCGGTGAGCGGCAGATATTGCCCATACAGACGAATAATACTTTTATCATTGGATTATATCTCTTAAATCTTTGTAATATATGTCACTATGTTTACACCTGTATTTACCAGTATTCAGGGGGTAAGCAAACATGCGGTGTACCCGGTTAGTGTAAGATATCAGGCATATGGAAACTAACTGAAGCCAAAGTTCAAGCTGCCAAACCTGAAATTCAGGGTCAGATGTTAAATGTTAGCAATGCGCTAAATCTAAGGCTTCGACAGGTGGTCCCAGGAAGTGGATTATACGCAAAAAACACGATGGAATGGTTATTGTAACGACGATTGCTGAATATCCTGGCATCGGTTTAAAGCAGGTGAGACTAACTGTCTGCTTTAGGGGCGTTAGCGGAGGTTCAGAATTTTTCTATCCGCTACTGTAACTGTTATACTTTTCAGACCAGTTCATAAAGAATCAATATGAAGAAACTACTCGTCTTATATTTGCTGCTGATATGCTCTGGTACGGTTTTGGCTGTCCAGTTAGACGCCAACTCTCAGTCTAATGTTGCTCAACCAGGAGTTAATAATGCCGACTAAATCAGAACTAGAAGCAGAGATTACTCTACTGAAAGAAATGCTCGAAGCTGAAATAGTCCGTGCAGATGAATGGAGAGAAATTGCTGAACGTAACAGTAAGGCATTTTTAGACTTTGCCAGTTTGAGAAACAAAGAAGTCGTAATTCGTCGCTCCCGTGAATTATCGAATAAGACCAGGGTTAAGATAAGAAACAAGGCTATGCGCGAATACTTTCTCACGCTATGGAAAGAACATGAGAACCCTCATGCCTATGGTGTTATCGGTGAGCTTCGTCGTAAGGCTAACCAATGGGCAATAGACAATGGTCATTTCACTAATGACAAGCGTGAGACTCGAGATACACTACTTAGTGATGACACATTAAGGGACATTCTTAAAGTACCAAAGTAGCTGGTGCTGGTCTGGCAAACGCGGTGTTGTAACGTAGCAACGGATTTGAAATGAGTTGAACGCTTCGCCTGTCGTATATTAGTTGATATGTTATTGGTTAGCGCTCCAGCTGTATATCCGTTAATATTCCGCATCTTTTTTTTCATTAATCGAGCCTATGTTAAAGATACACAACAGTCAGACCAGGAAGAAGGAAGTTTTTACACCAATCGAGCCCGGCAAGGTGAGGATGTATGTCTGTGGCATGACGGTTTACGATCTGTGTCACCTGGGGCATGCCCGTGTACTGGTCGTGTTCGATGCGGTGACGCGTTACCTGCGCTTCAGCGGTTACGATGTGACTTATGTTCGAAATATTACTGATATCGATGACAAGATCATCAATCGTGCCAATGAGAATGGCGAAGAATTTTCTGCCCTAACAGAGCGTTTTATACAGGCGATGCATGAGGATGCTGCGGAACTAGGTGTTCTGTCGCCCGATGAGGAGCCTCGTGCCACGTCTTCGATGAAAGACATTATCGACATGGTGCAGACCCTGGTCGATAAGGGTCATGCTTATGCTGCTAAAACAGAAGCCGGTAACGGCGATGTTTATTTTGATGTCAGCACCTTTGAGGATTACGGCAAGCTGTCGGGTAAAAAGCTGGAAGACCTGCGTGCCGGCGAACGCGTAGCCGTCGATGAAAACAAGGATGATCCGCTGGACTTCGTGTTGTGGAAAGCCGCCAAACCCGGTGAGCCTTCATGGGATTCTCCGTGGGGTAAAGGTCGTCCAGGCTGGCATATCGAGTGTTCGGCGATGTCGACCTGCTGCCTGGGTAATCATTTCGATATCCATGGTGGCGGCCAGGATCTGCAGTTCCCACATCATGAGAATGAGATCGCTCAGTCAGAAGCGGCCACCGGTGAGACATTCGTCAACCTGTGGATGCACAATGGTTTCGTCCGTATCGACGATGAAAAGATGTCCAAGTCTCTGGGTAATTTCTTTACCGTGAGGGAGATCTTGAAGTTATACAAAGGAGAAGAGATCCGCTATTTCGTGCTGGCCAGCCAGTACCGCAGCCCGCTGAATTATTCCGACCAGCTGCTGGACACGGCACGAACTGCGCTGTCGCGTCTTTACAATACCCTGCGTGATCTGGATGTGCCCGCAGATTACGACGAAAATGATGGGGCCGTGACCAGGTTCAAACAGGCCATGGATGATGACTTTAATACCCCGGAAGCGCTGGCGGTGATATTTGATCTGGCCAACCAGGTCAATAAATTACGTGACACGGACGTGGATGCAGCGGTGAAGAAAGCCGCGGTACTGAAAAAACTGGCCAATGTGCTGGGTCTGCTGGAGCAGGATCCAGAGCAGTTTTTGCATGCCGCTGCCGCTGAAACCGACAGTGACGTCGATATCGATGCGCTGATCGAGGCCAGGAATACGGCACGGGAGAACAAGGACTGGGCGGAAGCCGACCGTATCCGTGATGAGCTCGATGCCATGGGCATCGTGCTGGAAGACAAGGACGGGAAGACCGTCTGGAGACGGTCTTAATGAAAAATGAATAATGAAAACTGAAAAATGAAAGCAGTTTAATTGGTTTGGCTAGTGTAACTAATTGTTTTTCATATGTTTTTCATTTTTCATTTTTCGTTTTTCATTGTTATAGACTTAAGCTCTGCTTAAGTCTATAATTCGCGCCCTACAATTTGAATATCCCTTGCTCCACCACGCCTTGTCTGTCAGAAACAGAGAAACGATGGGGGGCTTTAACCGAGAGGAACACTATGCGTCACTACGAAATCGTATTTCTGGTGCATCCAGACCAGAGCGAACAAGTGCCAGCGATGATCGAGCGTTATAAATCATCAGTCGAATCAAATGGCGGTAAAGTACACCGTCTGGAAGACTGGGGCCGTCGTCAGCTTGCTTACCCGATAAACAAGATTCACAAAGCTCATTACGTGCTGATGAACGTTGAGTGTGATCAGAGCGTGCGTGACGAGATCGAGACAGCTTTCAGATTCAATGATGCTGTTATCCGTAACCTGATCATGAAGCGTGACGAAGCGATTACAGACATGTCTGCACTGGCCAAAGCGAAGAATGAAGAAGATGCCGCTGAGAAAAAAGCAGCAGCAGAACGCGCTTCACGTCCAGCTCCTGAAGCTGCCGCTGAAAAAAGTAATGAAAGTACCGATGCTGAAGAATCAGCACCTGCAGAGTAGGAGAAGATAATGGCAGCAAATTTTAGACGTAAACGTTATTGTCGTTTTACTGCAGAAGGTATTACAGACGTAGATTACAAAGATATCGAACTACTTAAATCTTTCGTATCTGAAAGTGGCAAGATCGTGCCAGCACGTATCACCGGCACAAAAGCAAAATATCAGCGTAAATTGACTAAAGCGATAAAAGTTTCGCGTTATCTTGCGCTTATGCCTTACACAGATAGTCATCAATAAGCCTGTCTGCAGATAGTTGTAAGGTTGTCTGTTCTTGCCTGATCTTGTTTTATAATACGGGTGAGAAAGAACTGACACTTTATCGAGGTGCGTGAGTGTTATTTCTGGCAAGATTTATTTTAAAAGGTCAAAGTCAGGCGGCGCTGGTGACAGCGTCGATGGCAATTTTAGGCCTGGTCGTACCACCGGCAGCATGGATTAGCGCAGCTGCGATAGTACTGGTGACACTGGTTAATGGCCCTAAGAGCGGCCTGATCACCACGGCTTTGTCGCTGCTTGGAGCTGCACTCTTTGCGTTCCTGATCTTTTCAGCGCCAGAAGTGGCAGTGATATTTGTACTCATCGCCTGGTTGCCGGCCTGGTTGATCGCCTCGATATTAAGGCAGACAGTATCATTGGCTTTTAGCCTGCAGGTACTGACATTGATGAGTCTGTTGGCAGTGGTGATGCTCTATGTGCTGTACCCTAATATGGGAGAACTCTGGCGGGAACCGCTGGATATAATGGTCAAACAGCTGGCAGAGCAGTCCACGGATTTTACTCTGGCAGAACTGAAACAGACCGAGGACTGGATAATTGCCTTTTTGCCGGGTCTGTTTGCCAGTAGCATCATGTTCGGTACGATGCTAAGCCTGTTTCTGGGACGATGGTGGCAGGCGGTGTTTTATAATCCTGGCGGATTTGGTAAAGAGTTTCGAAGCTTGAACCTGGGAAAGGTTTCTGCACTGTGCGCGATGGCATTAATGCTCATAGCAGCGATTGTAGACACTGTGTTTGCACTTGCGATGGTGACAGTGGTATTTGTACTGTATGGAATACAGGCATTGTCGTTATTGCATGCGGCAATAAATATACGGCAAGTTAATGCGGCATGGTTATTCTTGATCTACCTGATCATGTTTTTTGTACCGCATGTGCTGTTGTTGCTGATGCTTGCAGGCTTTGCAGACCCGTGGCTGGATTTACGGCAACGTATCGGTCAAGTGGCTGATAAAACATGATTTATTAAAATATTTGAACATAACGAATTTGAACTGAGGTTAGAAAGATGGAAGTCATCTTATTTGAAAAAATTGATCGTCTAGGCGGTATTGGAGATCTGGTTAATGTAAAAGCCGGTTTTGCACGTAACTATCTGTTACCTCAGGGCAAGGCTAAAGTTGCTACCGAGGCTAACAAGGCCGAGATCGAATCACGCCGTGCTGAATTTGAAAAAATGGCCGCTGAAGCACTAGCAGCTGCTGAGAAACGCCGTGACCAGATCGAGGCATTGAGTATCAGCATCACAGCCAAATCGGGTACCGAAGGTAAATTATTCGGTTCGGTCGGCAATATTGATATCGCTGCTGCAATCACAGAAGGAGGTGTCGAGGTTGAAAAACGTGAGGTACGTCTTCCTGAGGGCCCGATACGTCAGGCAGGTGAGTACGAGATCACGCTGCATCTGCACACGGATGTCGACGCGATAGCAAAGATCACCATCATCGGCCAGGAAGAAGCCTAAAGCCACTTCTGGCACTGATGCTCAAAGGCCCGCACCATGCGGGCCTTTTTTATGGAAACAATCAGGTCAAAGGTACAGAGACCTTTTCTGTTGCTGTCATTGCCGCGCTCCGCTCGCAATGACGGAATAGTATAATTCTTTTATCAGTGACCGCTGTGCCCTCTGACCTCTGTAGCTCAAAACGCATTAATCAGAAAAATAACTTTCGCTCTCAGTTTTCAGTCTTTATAATCGATGACATATTAATAAGGTTAGGTTATGTCAGAAACAGTTACATTCCCATCGTCCGATATCATGCCCGATGAGCAGACCAGTAATCTGCGTGTACCGCCGCATTCGGTCGAGGCCGAGCAGGCAGTTATCGGTGGTTTGCTACTGGATAATCGCGCCTGGGAACAGATCGCCGACAAGCTGGTCGAGGAAGATTTTTATCGCAATGACCACCGTTTGCTGTTCTCTGCCATACGCGAGCTGGAATCGCGAAATGAGCCGTTTGATGCAGTGACCTTATCGCAGTGCCTGGAGAACAATGGACAGCTTGACCAGGCTGGCGGTCTCTTATATCTCGGACGCCTGGCTAAAGATACCCCCAGTGCGTCGAATATAGTGGCTTACGCCAATATCGTGCGTGAGAAATCAGTACTGCGACAACTTATTGCTATCGGCACGGACATCAGTGGCAGCGGCTTTCAGCCTGAAGGCCGTGACAGCAAGGAACTGCTGGATGATGCTGAGAAAAAGGTTTTTCAGATCGCTGAACAGGGAGCACGCGGTCAGGGCGGTTTTCAGGACATGAAATCGCTGCTGTCAAAAACCGTCGATAAGATCGACCACCTGTTTAACAGTGATGGCGGTATTACCGGTGTTTCTACCGGCTTTGATAAATTTGACGAGATGACTACCGGTCTGCAAGAGGCAGACCTGGTGATCGTCGCCGGCCGTCCATCGATGGGTAAAACAACTTTCGCCATGAATATCGCCGAAAATGCCGCCATAGGCGATAAGATACCGGTCGCCGTGTTCAGTATGGAGATGCCCGGCGATGCACTGGCGATGCGTATGATCTCCTCGCTCGGTCGTGTTGATCAGCATCATATAAGAACCGGCAACCTGACTGATGAAGATTGGGCTCGTATCACTTCTGCGATCCATATCCTGTCTGAAGCAAATATTTATATCGATGACACGCCTGCGATGTCACCGAACGAGGTGAGGGCGAGAGCTCGTCGCTTGAAGCGTCAGCATGGCCTTGGCCTTATCGTGATCGATTACCTGCAGCTGATGCAGGTCCATGGTGGCAGCGAAAACCGTGCCACAGAGATATCCGAGATCTCACGCAGCCTGAAAGCCATGGCAAAAGAGCTAAAGGTACCGGTCATCGCATTGTCCCAGCTTAACCGCAGTCTGGAGCAGCGTCCCGACAAGAGGCCGGTGATGTCAGATCTACGTGAATCGGGTGCTATCGAGCAGGATGCCGACCTGATCGTCTTCATCTATCGCGATGAAGTCTACAATGAGGACAGCCCGCAAAAAGGTGTTGCTGAGATAATTATCGCCAAACAACGTAATGGTCCGATCGGTAAATCATTGCTTACATTCTTAGGCAAATATACCAAGTTCGAAAACTATATCCCTGAAATGTACAATACTGACGGTTTTGAATGAGTGAAGATACGTCCTCACAGCACTGGCGCCGAGCCAGGGTGCTCATCAATTCAGACGCGCTATTAAATAACCTGAAACGGGTTAGAGACTATTCACCCAATGCCCAGGTGATGGCGGTAATAAAGGCCAATGCCTATGGTCATGGTATGCTGCATGCAGCAACTGTGCTCGATTCGGCGGACATGTTTGCTGTGGCGATGCCGCAGGAGGCTTTTGCCTTGCGTGCATCCGGCTGTACAAAACCGCTGCTGGTATTGCATGGTTTTAATCATGTCGACGAGCTTGAGAAGTTTTCTGCGTTGAATATTTCAGCTGTCATCCATCAGTCGAAGCAGCTCGATATGCTGATAGATAGTAATCTGACTTTACCTGTTGATGCATGGCTGAAGGTCGATACCGGTATGCATCGACTGGGTATATCAGAGAATGATGCTGAACACTATTTTGCACTGTTACGAAATTCCTCTAACGTCGCGAAGATTTACATCATGAGTCACTTTGCCAATGCTGATGAAAGAAATAATGAATTAAATAACAAACAGTTAGATAGGTTTATTAAAGTAACTAATGATATTGATGTCGAATGCAGTATGGCCAATTCCGCGGCCATTATCAGTATGCCGAAAAGTCATTTCGAGATGGTGCGTCCAGGCATCATGCTATACGGCTCTTCACCTTTTGCTGGCGTCACAGCTGAAGAACTCGGCTTACAGGCAGCCATGCAGTTTGAGGCAGAACTGCTCGCCATCAAACAGCTAAAAGCGGGAGATGCCGTCGGCTATGGTAGTACCTTCGTAGCTGACAGGGATATGACCATGGGCATTGTTGCTGCGGGCTACGGTGACGGTTATCCGAGGCATGCTAAAAATGGCACGCCGGTATGGATCAACGGTCATCGCTGTCAGCTCATCGGTCGAGTCTCGATGGATAGCATCAGTATCGATCTCACCGGTGTTAAAGCTTCTGTAGGTGACAGGGTAGTTCTCTGGGGCAGGGAGTTGGGTATCGACGAGATTGCAGCAGCGAGTGAGAGCATCGCCTATGAGCTGATGTGTAATGCCGGGGCTGCTTATTTTTCTATTCGATAATAGCCTGAATTACGCGAAATATAGCCAAATTGGTCTATTCTACTTATTAGGTAAATTAGCGCTAAATCAAGTATAAATTAATCTTCGATAGTCAGATATACGCCTCAGATTGAGAGACTGAACATAATAAGAAAGTATGGGGAATGATGGAGTAATTCATGATCGATAATAAAATATTCAACAATAAACTGTTACTGGCCGGCATTACGGCATTAACCTTGACACTGACATCGTGTGGCACTGGTAAGACAAGTATGTTCCGCTCAGATTCCAGCCACTCGGCGGTTTACCCTGAAGCTGGTCCCACCAGTCTGGACTCATTAGACTGGAAATACAGTGCTCCTGATAAAACCTATTCTTCGCCGACTGTTGCCAATGGCAAGGTCTATCTTGGCAGCAATGACAAGCATATGTATGCCATCGATCAACAAACTGGGCAGATGAAATGGCGCTTCAAAACAGGCGGCAACATAGAGGCAACACCGGCTGTTTCCGACGGTATAGTCTATATCGGCAGTTGGGATAAAAACCTTTATGCGATTAAGGACGACACCCAGGCCCTGGTGTGGAAGCAGAAAACAGATGGACCCATTTCCTCATCGCCCATCATCTCTGAAGGTATCGTCTATTTCGCCAGTGAAGACGGAAGTCTTTATGCAGCTGATGCCAGCAACGGTTATCGAAAGTGGAGTTTTGACGCAGGTGCGGCCATCTACAGTTCACCGGCGATCTCGGGAAATTATATCTTTTTTGGAACCCTCGGTGGTCATATGTTTGCAGTGAATAAGAACACCGGTCAGGAATACTGGCGCTTCAAGGCGACTGGAAAAATACATTCATCACCTGCAGTTGATGCTAACAATGTTTATTTTGGAAGTGATGACAAACGTGTATATGCGGTTAATATTTATACCGGTCAGCAAACATGGGTAAAGAAAACTGCCGGCCCGGTACTGTCATCACCAGCTATCTATGATGGCTATGTTTTCATTGGCAGTAAAGACGGTTATATCTATGCATACGATACTGAAGATGGAACCCGTGAGTGGGAGTTTCGCACTGAAGGTGCTGTCTTCGCACCGGTCAGTATCGCATCTGATACAGTCTATGTCGGTAGTACCGACAGCTATCTATATGCTATAGACGCAGATGAAGGCACCTTGCGCTGGAAGTATAAAGTCGATGGCCACATATACTCGGCGCCAGTTGTCGATGACGGACATGTCTATTTCAACAGTGTCAAAGGGTCATTATTTGCTGTGAAATAAGTACTGACCGGTCTCGGTAGGTCAGTCCTGTAGGGTAATGTATATCACTCCTAGTGTTGCAGCAGGTTTGATAAACATGATCCTACTGGCGACGTTGATTTTTACCGTGATATCAGTCATTCCATTCGTCTCTTCGGCATAAGCCGGAAAAATTACAGTAACGGCAAACGTCGTCATCGCCCCAGGCGCTAAGCGATGTGCCGCTTTTCATCTGATCAAATATTTCCACGATACGCTGCTTGTTGTGCTGGCGATTAATCTCCAGCTCTTCTGCAGATAAACACGATTTGCTCTCAACTTTCTGATGAGAAGAATCAACCGACAGATAGCTCACTTCACTGGCTTCGTCATCGAGCAGTGCATATGTGGATAGCTGGACATTTTCCCCGCTATCAACATCCTCCTGCATGGCTGTCATCCCTGTCTTGTAATCGATGATGGCATGAGTGCTGTTTTCCTTGTTGCGGTCGATGCGATCGAGGAAGCCATAGATTTTTACAGATCCTTCCAGTTCACTTTCAAGCATCTTTTCACTCTCAAAGATCTCCCAGTCGGCCTGGTGGCGGAGTTGCCAGTCGATATAGGACGGTATGTGTTTTTTCCAGCGAAATAACCAACTGCGGTGTAAAACATTATCATCCAGGTCTTGCAGAAATATTTTTTCTGAAAGTCTGTTGAGGAATGTTTCTGCTGCTGACCTGTTATCTTCAGTTAACGGTTTACCGAAAGCTTTACCATGTTTTTTATGGCCACTGTGAAATACTTGCAGGATCAGATGGATGCGTTTGCCATAGTCAGACTTTTTTAACTCTTCGCTGAGTTCTTCAAGTGGTTTGAGACCCAGTCCATCCGCAGCGAAATACTGGTAAGGGCAGTTGATGATACGCTGATAAGAACTTGCAGATAATTTTTCAGCTATCAGGTCTAGAGGTATAACCGGCATCGGCTGCTGAGAAACCTCTGGCAGGGATGCTTCATCACATCTGAATACCTCGTTGTTCGATAGCACCAGCTCTTGCAGGTGCTGGTCTTCGACTGATTTGTCAAAGCACAGCTGGTAAAAGCTGGCCAGTAACTCTAACCAGGGGGAGACTGGTTTGTCCTCACCTTTGTCTTCATTGCATGCGGTAAGTAATATTTCTGGTGAGGATAATAAGGCGCGGTTAAACTGTTCATGGCGTCGTTTATGCTGCTTCTCCCAGGTATCCAGTCCCAGTGAGTCACGCACTGACTGGTTGAAGAACGGCGAGGTTCTTGCGTTGCCGGGGAAATGCTGTGATTCTGTCGCTGCGATTATGATGCAATCAAAATGCTGAAAGGATGCCTGTTCGAGAGTCATCAGCTGTACCCTGGAGTCGTTGCTGATCGGCGTGAAGTGTTGTGATTCCAGGGCCATGCCCAGCCACTGACGGCAATCCTGCCAACTCAGTGCGGGGTCTGAATGAGCGATGCTCTGTTTCAAAGAGTCGAAGGCCTGTAGTAACAGCAGCCCGGCCTCATCATTCTTATAATTCTTCAATACACCGAGCTGTTCAAGGCAGGCTAACAGCTCATCCAGAAAAACAGACAGGTGTATCGACTTGTTTTTGCGGTGAATTACCGATAATGGCTCTGCGATGTCAGCGATATAGTCCAGCGTATCTGTCAATGATTTGTAAGCGTCCTGTGGCCAGTGGCTCAAGCGTTCCAGGCGCTCTTTCAGTTTCTTCTTATATTCTCTGATATTACTACTGACATTTTCGTGGAAGATCAGGTCATGCTCAAAACGGTAGATATTGTGCTTGAAGTCGGATACGGAGGCTGAAATTTCCAAAAATGGCGATTTCAAACAGTCTAGCAAGGGATAGGCGCTGAAATCTTCTTCGATACATTGCAACCAGCGTTCGATGATAGTCGATGCCTGTGTCGTCGCCAGAGACCATCCGGCCCTGTCCTGCAATTGAATATCAGCTCGCTCCAGCAGGGCGCGTAGACGTCTTGACAGTTTTCGGTCTTCACTGATAACAGCAATATTATCGACGCCGTTGATGATGTTTTTGCGAATGAAATAGTCAATAGCGCGTATCTGCTGTTCATCATCACTCGCCATGTAAGTGCTAAATGGCGGGCTGCCAGAAAAGTCAGCGCCGTAGTGTTTCGAGAAGCTCTCAGCGCGTTGTTTTATCGTGACTGGTGACTGCGCGAAGGCGTTACTGATGAATGCCGAGAAGCTATTGCCGTCGAGTGTGCTTTCATCAACATCCATAGTATCGCTATATTCTATTATCTGGCATTGCTGTCTGCTGACGAGAAGGTTGATGAATTCCTGTTCGGTCCCGCTGTAGTTAGCGAGGCCGAGGCAGATGAAATATTTATTATCGATGGCTGTGGGCGCATTGCTCAGGCGGGAGATGTACTCAGTGGTTTCATCGTATAGCTCATTCTCACTGAGTTGTGTCTGCCAGGCATGCCATAGCGTGTAAACCAGCCTGCTCTCGTAATGCAGGTGATCCAGGTCCTGCTGTGCGATACCATAAGCCTGACGTAATTGTTCATGCCAGCCTTCGGCAGTGGTAAATAATTCAGCCTGGTTCAGGCTAAGTTCGTCAAACAGCTCCAGTAGTGCCTGAGTGACCTGCCACTTGTTTTCTTCTTTGAACAGATCAGGGTGTTGTTGCAGTGCCTCGATAAACAGTAACTGACGTGCATGTGAGCTGATGACCTGGTATTCGGCATGCTCGATGCTGGAATATTCGTGTATCCAGTTCCTTAATGTGCCCGACCAGGGAGGGATGATGGCAGGCACGTCTTCAGGAAGAGCGCGACACAGCGTTTCATTAAATGGCCTTATTACCTGTGTCTGCGGTAACAAGACATAGAGGTCAGAAAAATCGGGTATTTCACCGCTAAATTTATCAAAAATGAACTCAGCGGTGAATTGAAGTATGTTTTTATGGGGAGCTAATTCAATAATGGTTGGTGTTGTCACAGGTTAAGGCTAGCGGTGTTATCTTTCCAGTAATTTTAACTTGTCCGGTACGCCTTCCCATTCAGCAGCATCAGGTAGAGATTCTTTACTGACATTGATAACCGGCCATTCCAGGCTTAATTCCGCATTGAGGGCGATGAAATTTTCCTGACCTTCGGGGACATCGTCATCGGCAAAAATTGCGCCGATGGGGCACTCAGGCTCACACAAGGTGCAGTCGATACATTCTTCAGGATCGATCACCAGGAAATTGGGACCTTCATGGAAACAGTCAACCGGGCATACATCGACACAGTCGGTGTGCTTGCATTTGATACAATCTTCAACAACTACATAGGTCATAACAATTCTACTTTTGAAAAAAACCCTGAAATTTTACCATAGTCATCCTGATATGCATGCCAACATGGTTTAAAATCGATGTTTATTTGAAACAATTTAAGGATCCTGTCATGAGTTCAATTCGTACGGCCGTTTTCCCCGTTGCCGGCCTGGGAACACGCTTTTTACCGGCCACAAAAGCCATAGCAAAAGAGATGCTGACAGTGGTGGATAAACCATTGATACAGTACGCATCCGAAGAGGCTGTCGCCGCAGGTATGGAGAACCTGGTCTTTGTCGTCGGTCGTACAAAAAACGCTATTATCGACCATTATGATAAGGCGTATGAACTGGAAACCGAGCTGGCACTGAGAAAAAAAGACGCGCTGCTGGAAGTGGTTCAACAGGTGGTTCCTTCACACATCCACTGTGTATTCATACGCCAGTCTGAGGCCCTGGGTCTCGGTCATGCGGTACTATGTGCCGAGCCAGCGATAGGTAATAAACCGTTTGCCGTGTTATTGCCCGATGACCTGATCTATAACAAGGATGGCCCTAGCTGTATCCAGCAGATGGTCGATGTCTATGAGAAAAAACAGGGCAGTGTCATAGGTACCCAGACAGTGCCGATCGCTGAAAGCCACAAGTATGGTATGGTCGCGGGACCGAAGCTGGAGGACAGGCTCGCCCGTGTCGACGATCTCATCGAGAAGCCATCAGCCGAAGAGTCGCCATCTGACCAGGCGGTAGTCGGTCGTTATATACTGACACCCGCCATTCTCGACGTGCTCCGGACGACACAGCGAGGAGCGGGTAACGAGATCCAGCTGACAGACGCTATAGCAGAGCTAAGAAAAAAAGAAGAGATCTATGCCTACAGCTTCGAAGGCCGCCGATATGACTGTGGCAGTAAAAACGGATACCTGGAAGCCAATGTCGAAATCGCGCTTCAACATGATGAGATGGCAGAGGAATTTAAGGAATACCTGAGAAATCTGAAACTCGATTAATACATTAGGGTATAATTATATAGAATAAATCTAATTTCACCCCTGGTTGATAAGTTACATGAATACTGAAAAACAGGATACGCCAAAAAAGATCACGCCACTCTCGTTCATCAGCAGTATCATCGCTGCTGCATTTGGTGTGCAATCAAAGAAGAATAGAGAGCGTGATTTTGAACATGGCAAATTTCACCATTTCATCATCGGCGGTATCGTATTTGCGGTAGTGTTCATCTTGATCGTCATCGGCGTTGTCAAGCTCGTCATGCACAATGCCACCTGACATCCCTGGGCTCTGCTCTTATCAACGTCTTTTAAAAATGCGACATATATAGCTTGCTGCTGAGCACAATACTCGATATTACTTAAATACAGATAATTGCTGAGTAGTGCTTTATAGAAAGTAGTATCAAAACAGTTCAGTTTTTCCTGTACTGAGAGAAGTTTGCTTGACTGGATTCTCTTTCTCAAGCTCTATACGCAGCTTCGCGACATCATGCCTTAAGTCATGAATCCTGTCATTGATCGCCGGGGCAGATTTGTATTCTAATTCTTTAATCTCATCCAGGTATGTTGCCAGTTTATTGAACATCATCTGGATGTGGCTGGTTCTGCTCTGTGAATGCTTTGTTAACTGTTGTACGATGTCATCAAATTGAAGTGCGGTGACAACATTGAGCTGGTTCTTTTTTAGTTGAGTCGCTAGATCGTCGCTTGTTTCTTTTGACACTTTACTGTCTGTGTTGAGCAATGAATTCTGTTTGATTGCAATAGTATTTATTTCATCGAAACTGCTGCTCAATGATTTGCTGGCATCACTGATCAGGTTGCTGACATGATCTAGTTCCTGATGAATACTTTGATGCTCTCTAAGCATTAAGTTAACTATATCGTTTGCCAGACTTGCCAGCATCTCATTTGCTTCTGTATCGTCTGTATTTGATTCGTTCATAATACCAAGAGCTATGATTTATTACTGTTCTTATTGTTTCTACTGATGAGTGTAGTCAGTTTATCTGGGATTATATCTAATGGCAGAACATAATCCGCGGCCTGAAGTTTTACCGCTTCACCAGGCATGCCCCAGACGATGCTGCTATGCTCGTCCTGTGCTATTGTAATTGCACCTGAATCCTGTAGCTCCTTTAGGCCTCGAGCGCCATCTGAACCCATGCCGGTCAATAGAACTCCAATAGCATTGTTTCCTGCGTGTTTGCAAACAGATCTAAATAATACATCGACAGATGGTTTATGCCTGTTGTATGGTTCACTGTCTTCTAACCGACAGTAATAGCTATCTTTTCTCTTTACAATTGTCAGATGCTGATCTCCCGGTGCGACATATACATGTCCAGGAAGTATTTTCTGTTTGTCTATAGCTTCTTCTACCTCTAGTGTTGTTAAGTTATTCACACGATCAGCGAATGCTTTGCTAAATGCTTTTGGGATGTGTTGTACGATGACCATACTGAAGGAAGCAGGTTGCAGGTTGATTAGTATGTCTTTAATGGCTTCGGTACCGCCTGTTGAAGCACCTATAGCAATAATTTCCTGTGAGCAATCAGTGGTTAGTGATTTGATTGTTGATGGCGTCCCTGTTGACGGCTTAAAATTCCGCTGTATACCACCGCCTATTTCTAGGTCTTTGCTTGTTGAGGCCGCAATCTTTACCTTACTGATTATCTCTTCTGCGTAATCTGAAAGTTTGTTCTTACTTTTTGCATCTGGTTTACCAACGTAGTCGATCGCACCCAGACCGAGAGCTTCCAGTGCTACATCAGCACCTTTCTGTGTTAAAGATGAAACCATGATGACTGGCATAGGCCGCAGGCGCATCAGGTTCTTTAGAAAACTGATGCCGTTCATTTTTGGCATTTCGACATCGAGCGTTAATACGTCAGGATGCAGGCGTTTTATTTTATCCCTGGCTATATAGGGATCTATCGCGGTGCCGACAACTTCAATCTCATCATCTGAAGAGAGTATCTCGCTAAGTATCTTTCTTATCACTGCAGAGTCATCGACTATCAGGACGCGAATTTTTCTCTTGGTAGTCATTTTCAAAACAGGTCGATTCTGCCTTCTATAGGTGAAGTGTCGAGTGATTTAATATATTTTTTCTCACGCTGCTTAACGGTATCATTGTGTTCGTTGATGAGCTTTTTTACTCTGACCCTGCCGCTTTTCGGAAAATATAGTACTTTTCTTGGATATATTCCGCCGACATCCTCTGCAGCGACCTTTAGACCCTCTGTCATGAGATACTGCTTTACGAAGCTGATGTTCTTTCCACCAATATCAGTATCTATCTGCAATACCTTTCCGCCGCCAAACAGTTTTATTTCGAGGTTACTCCGTTTTCCACCACTAGCTAATATGACATTGATAAGCCTTTCCATAGCTATGTTGCCATATCGAGTTTGCATGTTCACAGGTGTATCATTCCATGAGTTAGGATTTCGCCGTATATCTGTCGGCAGCATGAAATGATTCATGCCTCCGATACCTGTTTTTCTGTCACGGATACAGGCTGATATGCATGAACCGAGTACCGTCGTTATCAATTCTCCGCTCACAGAAACATAAAATTCACCTGGTAGGATCTTGGCAGCATAAATGTCATGCTTTTCATCCCAGTATCGATTGATCGACTCAAATCCTGTGAGTGTAACTGGTAAGCCTGATGGTGAATTGTTATATTGGATCTTCATTAGGCAATTTTTTGATGGATCGTCTGTCCTGTATTTATATATCTTTCTGACAGGCCGATCAGGCTCTCAGAGTGGCCGACAAAAAGGGTGCCGTTACTATCAAGGCAATCGGCAAAACGGTTAAGTATATTGACCTGGGTTGGCCTCTTAAAATATATGGCAACATTACGGAAAAAGATGCAGTCGAAAGTTCCATGGATAGGCCATTGTTCTGTCAGGTTTAACTGTTTGAAGTAAACCAGATCACGTATCTCTTTTTTTATTTTGACGCTACTCGCATTGTCTCCGGTACCCATTAACATCCACTTCTTCTTGCGTTCATCGGATACCTGATCTACACCGTCTATCGGGTAGATAGCCTGTTCTGCAGTATGGAGCACGTCTGAGTCGAGATCTGTGGCGAGGATTTTTGCATCCCAGCAATCTATGTTATCGATTTTCTCTCTTAGCACCATGGCTATTGAATAAGGCTCTTTTCCTGTCGAGCAACCGGCTGACCAGATGCGTAATCGTGGCAGTTTGGCGTTGGCATTCTTTCTTATTATCTCAGGTATCACATTATTGGCCAGGTGTTCAAAATGATGATTCTCTCTGAAGAAAGAAGTCACATTTGTCGTTATCGAGTTGATGAAATGTCCGGATTCTTCGTTACCTTCCTGTCTCAGCAGAGAACAATACTCTTTGAAATTATCGATGTTAAGGATCCGTAAGCGTTTTGCGACACGTCCGTACACGAGTTCTCGTTTGTCTTCAGTCAGATTTATCCCTGCATGTTGTGCAGCTAACTGGCTAAGAAAAATGAAATCTTCATCAGTAAAAATAAATTCTTTATCGATGTTATGCACGAATGGTTTCATGATCTACTTACTCTACACCTAGTGCTTCTGATAAACCGAGCAGGGTGGCATTGGATAAGAATATATCTGACGGTTTAGTCCATACGACTTTGTGGTTTTTCGATCTTATCTTGATGCTGGCTGCTAGTAGTAACTGTAATATTGCAGTATCAACCATTTCTACACCTGAGGCGTCAATGTAGACATCATCGTCAGTATTTACAAGCTTGTCTATGCTATCTAACATGGACTTCGCATTATTAATCACGAGTACCGGATCGAGTGTCATTCGGTTATCAGTGTTCTCTTTGATACTGCCTGACGCTGTGCCCTTTTTCTTTATAGATTTTTTTACCGGGGAAGATTTGACAGCTTTGGCTTTCTTTTTTATAACCCTTTTCTTTTTTACTGTCGAAGCAGTTTTTTTAACAGATGGCCGTGATCTCTTCTTTAGTGTTTTTTTACTTGTAGTCATGACGCTTTCCCGGGTTCAATATAACTGTATCGTTAAACTGTATTCAAAGAGACAGCTGGTTCGTACTGTTGTGTACTTAGGGTTGTAACATCGAGTATTAAGGCTACAGATCCATCGCCAAGAATTGTTGCACCCGTTACGCCTGGAACATTGTCATAGTTCTTTTCGAGGCTTTTTATGACTACCTGTTGTTGTCCGATAACATCATCTACAAGGATACCGGCATGCCTGTCACCTGTTTCAAAGACCACGAGCAGATCTTTCTGTCTTTTAGTCGAGCTGATTAATTTATCCGTATCTGAACTTGTGCTCGCCTTTATATCAAATGACTCATAGAGCCTGATAACAGGTATATATTTGTCCCGGTATTGGTATAGTTCCTTCTTTTCTGCAATAGTATTTGTCTGTTCTTTATCAAACATCAACGTTTCTGCAATAGAGTGAAGCGGGATTATGAATGTCTGATCACCAACTTTAACAATCTGGCCATCGAGTATAGCCAGTGTTAGCGGAAGCTTGATAGTAAAGGTGCTGCCAATACCTTTCTCAGAGGAGATTTCAACACTACCGCCAAGATCAGTGATGTTCTGTCTGACAACATCCATGCCCACACCACGACCTGATATATCGCTTATAACAGCCGCTGTCGAGAAGCCTGGCTGAAATATCAGGTTCATGATCTGGGTCTCTGTTAGATCATGATTGTCATTGATTATGTTTTTTTCAATTGCTTTTGCTAGCAGTGTATCTGTGTCGATTCCTTTGCCGTCATCCGAGATCCTCAGTACGATGTGGCCGCCTTCATGCTCGGCTTTAATCGTGATTACACCATTCTCAGGTTTACCAGCTGAGGCACGTTCTGCTGGCATTTCGATACCATGATCGATGGCGTTTCTCACCAGGTGTACCAGTGGGTCACCGATCTTTTCCAATACCGTCTTATCAAGCTCGGTCGATTCGCCGATGAGTTTCAAAGTAACGTTTTTGCCCTGTGCGATACTCAGATCATGAACAATTCTTGGTATCCGCTGAAAGGCATTATCGATAGGCAGCATTCTGATGCTCATTGTCTGTTGCTGCAGGTCACGGGTATTGCGTTCGAGCTGTTCCAGGCACTGATGCAGTCGCTCAGATGTTCCCGGGCCTTGTGTATTGCATACGCTGTTCAATATAGACTGGGTGATGACAAGTTCACCGACCAGGTTAAGCAACTCATCAACCTTATCAGTACTGACGCGGATAGAGCGATGCTCATTATCTGTTTTTCTGCGTCCTGCCGGGTTAGTATTATCTCTCCTGTCAGGTATGACCCTGTGTTCTGTCTCGTTTCGTATGGAAAGTTTACAGTCGCCTTCCACCCAGGCAAAAACTTCTTCAATCTGTTCCTGGTTGACCGTTCCCTCTAGATCGATGACCCAGCCTAGATAGCTATTATGTACATCTAATTCACTATAGTCTGGTAACTTGTCGATGCTAGCCTCGACGGTCAGTTTCCCTAGTGTTTTTAACTCGCGTATCAGGCGGAGTGGGTCATTTCCGGTGTAAAAGAGCTTTTCGTCAGGAAAAAAATTTATCTTCCACTTTCTGACAGCGCTATCAGCAGCATCTGCAGTCGTAATTTGAGGCTCAGGTTCGTCTTGCCTTATCTCTCTATTCTTTTCAGCTGCTGATGCAGGCGAATAATATTCATCAAGTTTTGTGGTGATCGTATCGATGCTGGATGTATCATGTTCTTTGCCTGACCTTTCAGAGGAAAGCATATTGTTCAGACAATCAACAGAAGATAACAAAAGTGTGATCAGCTCCTGGGTTATTTCGAGTTCATCGTTGCGTAAACTGTCGAGCTTGCTCTCGATGCTATGAGTGAACTTGCCTATTTCTTCAAAACCAAATGTGCTTGCGCTTCCTTTGATCGAATGTGCGGCTCTAAAAATCGTGTTGATGATGTCGCTATCGTCTGTACCTGGTTTCAGGTTGAGCAGCTCTTTTTCCATTATTTCAATTCCTTCGATAGCTTCTTCAAAGAAGATATCGTGGAACTGTGACATATCTATATCGATTTCCATATGATGTAGACCTATCCGTTGTAGGGTTTCTTATTCATAGCGGTGAGTTCTATATGACCTTGTTTATTGTGGCGAGAAGGTGGTCGGGATCGAATGGCTTTTCAATCCAACCTGTAGCGCCTGCCTGTTTTGCTTCTATCTTGCGCGGTTCGCTCGTCTCGGTGGTCAGGATCAGGATAGGAGTGAATGTGAAATCGTCCAGGCCTCTCAGTTGTGCGGTAAGAGTGATACCATCCATTCTTGGCATATTTATGTCTGTTATTACCAGATCGAAAGTATTGCTCTGTGCGATCTCTAGCGCCTGAACACCATCTTCAGCTTCAGTTATATTGTGCCCAGCCTGGTTCAGTGTAAATGAAACCATCTCTCGCATCGAGACAGAATCATCTACCAATAATATGTTTATCATCTTTCTCTCCTGTATTAGAAATTAGTATAGACGTTGCTGTGGATATGGCTACAGAGCAGGCAAAAATGCATTACGATAGAGATATCAGAGATTTAAGAGTCAATATTATTGTGTTTCTCGATATCAAAAAATAGCTGACTAATTAATCGAGTGAGAGGATATTTAGGAGATATGGGAATGATAGACGGACAGGTATTATTGATCATGGAGACCTGTTTGCACGGTATTACTCCATGTGAAAATACTTATGATGGTCTTGCTTATAACGATAAGCTTCAGTTTACTAAGATATCGTTTCGGGCTCGTTTTCGCCTGCAGCCACTTCCAGTACACCACTGTTGATCAGTAGATCTATATTAAGAAGGATGACCATTTTATCATCGACTGTGGTAAGTCCAGTGATAAACTCAGTGGTCACAATGCTTCCCAGGTCAGGTGCATCACCAATTTCTTCAGCGTTTATATTATATACATCTGATATAGCATCAACGACCATGCCCACGGTACGTTCTTTTCCTGATTGTGTGGTCTTGACGATGACGACAACAGTAGTGGGGCCAAAGTCAGCATCTTCTAGCTTAAAACGCTTTCTCAGGTCGATGATCGGTACCACAACGCCACGAAGGTTGACTACGCCAAGTACATAATCAGGTGTGTTCGGAATAGCAGTTGCTGAATCCCATCCTCTGATCTCCTGTACCTTAAGGATATCTACGCCATATTCTTCATTACCGAGAATGAAGGTCAGGTATTGCTCTGTACCAATTTCCTGTTCATGCATAAAGGAATTATCGATTTCTTTCATATGAGAGCCTGTATTATTGGTAGCACTTTTGCTTGGCTGACAGGTAATATATTTATTATTTAAGCTTGATACTTTGTATATAGCATAGTTTGACAAGTTTGATCTCTAAAAGGGTTTCATTTATTGAAACCATTCCAGTTGTGTATGGCTATCTGCCCATTTTGAAGATTGAGTTGTTATGCTGGAAATTCATGCTGACAAGAATTATATTCAATTTGTATGCGGTTATCTGTAACCTGTGCTTGCAACAACGGTGCAGGCTAGTAGTATTGTTACCTGTCATGTTGCGCAGAAGTAATGAGACACTTATTATTTATAGTAAATAAAATACTGATTTCATTGCGCCTTATTAGTTGGGGTGCTAATCTTTCGTACATGGGTACTTCTTTTAGAGATCGGGGCTATGCCTAAAACAGCACTTGTCGTTGATGATTCCAAGTCCATACTTTCATTGATGCGAAAAGTTCTCGATGTTGCTGGTTATAATGTGATGACGGCTTCTTCAGGTGACGAAGGTTTGCAGGTGCTTACTTCTGACAGACAGGTCGATATCATTATTACCGATTTAAACATGCCGAATATGGATGGCATTACTTTCATCTGGGAGATTCGAAAACTCCCGCAGCATATGTTTACTCCTATTTGTATGCTGACCACTGAATCTGAGCAGGCCAAGCTGGCAGACGGTGAATCCATCTCTATCGATGCCTGGATAAATAAACCAATTCAGCCAGTGAATGTGGTTAATATCCTGAAGCAGATTGTTCCTGCCTGAGAAACGTCTCGCCTTGCTGGTTAACAGGCACTCAAACTAAGTATTTCAAATACCCTTACTATTCATTGGTTTGGCTGGCTATCTCTCGATAGTGAGCTATATTTAGTCGTAAATAAGAAAGAGCATATTTAGTGCTCATCAATCGGGCTATGTTCTATTACAGCTTTACATAGATGAAGCGTATACGTTGATCTGCAGTACAAATAATAATAATCCCAGAGGGTATTGTGTCTGAATCTCAAATACAAATCAGATCAAAGACTGAACATAAACCGGTCGATGAAATTCTTCTTGTTGACGATTCTCCAACAGTACTTGCGGTTGCATCTAAGATGCTTGAAGAGAGGTATGTGGTAGTTACTGCAGCCAATGGTCTCGAAGCATGGGATATATTAAATCAAAACAAGGCGATCACACTGGTTTTCTCAGATATGCAGATGCCCATAATGAACGGCCTCGAACTATTGTTGAAAATCCGCAATTCTGAAGACTTACGTTTATCAAAATTACCAGTCGTCATGATTACTGGTAAATCAGATACAGATGCAGGCAAGCAGGCTGTATTTGATATAGGTGCTTCAGATTTTATCGGTAAACCATTCGACACGCTCGACCTGATATCCAGGGCCAGGGCATATGTGAATCCAAAGAATTCACACAGGAAGAGAGTGTCTGATATTGCGCTCGAAGAACGTGAGATCATCGCAAGTGCAAGTTCGTTTCATAGCGTAGGCTGTCAGGCGCTTGAGTTTTCCAGGGAAAATGATACGAGTATTTCAGTCGTCTATATAGAGTTAGGCAACTATGAAGAGATAGAGGAAATAGTTGGAAATCAGAATGCCAAGGCTGTGATGCTGACAGTCGCCAAGAGAATCAACGAGACGGTTCGTGATGAAGATATAACAACGCGACTAGGGGTAAATAAACTTGCTGTTATGTATAGCCTGGTTGGCTCGACTTCGAGTACGGTAGTAAGCCGCCTGATTAACCACCTCGATGATATCGAGTTCGAGTTTGAAGGCAAGCCCATCAAGGTAGATATATTACATGGTTATGAAAATTCCAAGCATCATGATAAGGATGTAACTTTCAGCGAAATATGTATGCATGCTGATTCAAACCTGCATGCAAACAATGATGATACCGATCTTGTAGATATCCGTAAGGAAGCAAGGAGATTTGGTGAGAGCATCTTTGGAGAATTTAAATCTCGTGGTAAGAAACTCGGTTTATGGTTCTTTCTTAAGTCTGTAATAAGTGGCGATTTTGAAGCAATCCCTAAGCAGTATGAATTAGAACTGCTGACCATAATGAAAAGATATATCAAGTTTATAGAAGACAGGGACAAGGCTTAATATATAGCTGGCCCCATTGTCAGATTTATGACAAACAGGGTATATGCTAACTATAGATAACCGTATCTGCTATAAATAAGTATATAACTGATACAGACGGCATATATTGAACAGCTTTGCAAAAGGAGCTGGTGGTTTGAACAAAGGAAAGTAGCATGTTCTAACACTTTAGGTAAAAACTATGATTGGTGCTTTTTCTACAATTAAAAATCGTCTAAGACAAAGAAAGGATACTAGCAGTCTGTTCTTTAGCCTGTTCGCTCCGATGCTTATCGTTTTTCTGCTGGGTGCCTTTCTCCTGTACTTTATCATACCAGTATTGATAGAAAAAAATATTATTGATGACTCCATCGGTTCTGCAGAACAAGTACTAAATGTTGGTGTCCTTAGTGTCCAGATATTCATGATACTATCGATCATGATCGTCGCCTTATTGCTGATAACATCCTGGGTATTCAAAAGAAAGTTCGTTGCTCGCTTAGCTACTGCTACTGATATCGCAAACTCGATATCTGAAGGTGACCTGGTAACACATGCCAGCAAACTTTCGAGTGATGAGATAGGCAAGCTCAGAAAATCTTTGAGAATGATGAAGATCAGACTGGCTGTCGTGATTAATAGTATTCGCTCAGGTGCGAATGGGGTCAGTGAAGCAGCCGAGCAGGTGTCCCATGGAAACACCAACCTGAGTCAGCGTACTCAGGAGCAGGCATCAAGCCTCGAGGAAATAGCATCCACCATGGAAGAGATGACTGAAACAGTTAACCATAATGCTGAAAATTCATTAAAAGCAAAAGAGCTTGCTATCGAAGCAAATGAAAGTGCAAAGAAAAGCCTGGTCGTCGTCAGCACCACTATAGGCGCGATGGCAAAAATTGAGAAATCCAGCAAGGAAATTGCTGACATTATAAGGGTTATCGAAAATATCGCATTTCAGACAAACCTGCTGGCACTGAACGCAGCTGTAGAAGCCGCCCGCGCCGGTGAACAGGGGCGTGGCTTTGCGGTGGTGGCAAGTGAAGTCAGAGAACTCGCTGGACGAAGCGCAAAGGCTGCGAAAGAGATCAAAGAACTAATCGAAGACAGTGTTGCCAAAACCGAGGATGGATCTGACCTCATCGAAGAAACTGCCATTTCATTGAGTGAAATAAATACATCTGCAGAAAATGTTGCTGAGTTAATCACCGAGATAGCGGCCGCAAGCAAAGAGCAGTCTGAAGGTATCAACCAGGTCAATAAAGCATTAATGCAGATGGATGAGATGACTCAGTCTAATGCATCCCTTGTCGAGGAGGCCGCTGCTGCCAGCGAAGCGATGGGCGCACAGGCAGAAGAGCTTACTTCACTGGTATCATACTTCAAGCTCAATGAATCGATAACTGGTGAGATAGCAAACAATGAAGAAAGAACAAATGAGGTTTCAGAGATAGAGCAGGCACCGGTACAGGCTGCATTGCCCACGAATGGACAGACGGGCCATAAGCGAACGGGTGATGCTGATGAGGATGGTGACTGGAAAGACTTCTGACAGCTACTTCCCGAGAGCTGGAATTCTGTGTGACAGTATCTAGCTTAATATACTGAGTAAAGGACTTTGCTGTACGTCAGACTTATACGCAGAGCTCTTTCAGCTTAGAATTCCTTCCATTCATCATCTTCAGTCGTCAGTGTTCCGGTTGTCGGTGTCGTTCTATCTTCCAGGCCAGGTTGCTTATACACCTCTGGTTCAGTTGGCAACTGCTGTATCTGATTTACATGTTGAGTTATATCATCAGTTCCCAGGTTGAAGTAGCTTACCAGGTCGTTTAATTCCTGTGCCTGTGCGCCCATCGCTTCGCTGGCAGCAGCGGCTTCTTCTACCAGTGATGCATTTTGTTGCGTCATCTCATCCATCTGCATTAATGCTTTATTGACCTGTGCGATACCTTCTGACTGTTCATGACTGGCAGATGCAATCTCAGTTGCCATCATGCTTGCTTTTTGCACAGACTCTACAATTTCACTCAATGTACTACCTGATTCATCTGCTAGTTTGACGCCTTCTTTCACCTTTACCAGGCTATCTGTAATTAATTCCTTAATTTCTGTTGCAGCGGTAGCGCTTTTGCCTGCAAGGTTTCGTACCTCGGTGGCTACCACGGCAAATCCTCTGCCATGTTCACCAGCACGGGCGGCTTCTACAGCTGCGTTCAGTGCCAGCAGGTTGGTCTGAAAGGCAATATCATCGATTACATGGATGATCTCAGCAATTTTTTTACTGGAATCGTCGATCTTCTGCATCGCTTCAACGGTATTTTTGACGACTTTTGTACCGTCTTTGGCCCGTTCAGACGCGGCCTGTGCCAACTCATTGGTGAGTTCAGCATTTTGCGCATTCTGATTGATAGTGCCTGTCATCTGCTCCATGCTTGATGCGACTTCTTCCAGGCTTGATGCCTGCTCCTGTGTTCGTTGACTAAGGTTGATGTTCCCCTGTGAGACCTGCTCAGCGGTAAGGTGAACTTCATTTGCTGAGTATTTAATACCACTGATAATTTCTTTTAACTTGCTAACAGTCGCATTGATAGAACCATAGACGCCAACCTTGGATACATCCTTATTAGAAGAAAGATCACCATGCGCCAGTGATTCTGCCACCTGTGCCAGGGCAGCCGGGTCACCGCCGAGCTGTGTACCGATACTGCGCAATATCCAGATTGCCAATGACAATACAATGATCAAAGCGACGATGGTCACAATTATCATGGTGTCTGTCGCAGAAGCTTCTCTAGAGGTAGCTGCATGTGCCGTCGACGTGGTCGAAGTGTTTATTTTATCAGTTAACTGCTGTAATGCGAGGCTCAGGTCTTCAACCTGTTGTTTGACTACAGGAAGATCGATGTCATCAAGTATGATTTCTTCATTAAGTATTAATGTAAGCAGTTCAGTAGTACCCTCACTGAAATCCCTGTAGTTGGATTCGTTGATGCTTATTTCTGTCTGCAGCGTGAGGTATTTATCTCGTATTTCTTTATCATCAGTTTTAGTAGCAAGTAAATTGCTGACCAGGATGTCAGCGGTGTTAAATTGCTCAAAAACAGTCTCTATAAGACTTACCAGTTCAGATTCAGCTTTTTCAAACTCTATCTCATTTCTTGTTTCAGCAGCCATCAAACTGCGCTCAAACCATATTGATTGCTTGAGCTGTGTCAGTGTTATCTGTGTGATCGCGGTGAGCAGGGGTATGTCTGTCTGTGAGATGTCACGCAGATCGTCACCGGTCTTTTTCATACTGAAGACACCGAGCGAGACAAGTAATATAGATATAGCTAACATCATGACAACAAGCGTGGCCACCTTGGTTATCAACTTCATTTTTGCCGTTCTTTTACCCGTCATTGGCTGATTAGGTTTTGACATGTATTGTTACCTCGAGGCTCTCTGAATATCATGGTCTTCACTGGAGTATAGAGAAAATATGATGTGATGCCGCTTATTGTATGATTTATATCGAAATATCTTGGATGGGTTTGTAATAACGTGGATAGTAAACAGGCATGTTCCAGGAAGAACCAGGTGAGTGCCTGTGATTTCTAAAGGTGCTACAAAATAGATATTTAGCCTGCTGATGATAAGCAAACTTTGATTCAAAAAAAAAGAGCTATAGATTTTTATCTACAACTCTTTGTTTTTTATGGCTCCCCGAGCTGGGCTCGAACCAGCGACAAACGGATTAACAGTCCGTTGCTCTACCAACTGAGCTATCGGGGAATAACTGCTAGAACTGGCGTCCTAATTGGAAGGCGGTATGCTACCGATTTGACTTGCATCGGTCAATACCAAATGCTCCATTTAATGGGGCTTGGCATAGAAAAAAGGTGATTATTCAATAAATTGCCTGATTCTCGTCAACGCTTTTTCAAGACTCTCCATATCTGTGGCATATGACAGTCTCAAATGGCCAGATAGGCCGAATGCGGAACCGGGTACCAGTGCAACTTCCGCTTTTTCCAGAATCAATTGTGCCAGCTGAACATCATCATCTACCCCCGGTGTACGCTCGATAACCCCCTGGAAAGACGGAAAACTGTAGAACGTACCGTCACTGGCAGGGCATTTGACACCGTCCATCGCATCGAGCGTCTGGTAGACGAAATCATGGCGCTGCTTGAAAGCATCACACATCTCCTGCAGGAAACTCTGGTCGCCTTCAAGCGCTGCCTCGGCAGCATATTGCGCTATCGAACAAGGGTTCGAGGTGCTCTGTGACTGATTTTTTTTCATGCCCTTGATGATATCTGCCGGACCGCCACTGTAGCCGATACGCCAGCCCGTCATAGAGTAGGCTTTCGATACACCGTTGATGACAACGGTCCGCTCATAAAGCTCAGGGCAGGCATTTAATATATTGACGAAGCCTTCATCGGTCCAGATGATATGTTCATAGATATCGTCGGTCATCACCACGATATCGGGGTGTTGCAGCAGCACTTCAGCCAGTGCTTTGAGCTCAGCACGGCTATAAGCCTTACCCGACGGATTAGAGGGGCTGTTGATGACGAACAGTTTTGTTCTGTCAGTGATCGCCTGCTTCAGCTGTTCCGGGGTGATCTTGAACGACTGTGAAATATCACCTTCGACTATTACCGGTGTCGCATCCGCCAGTTTCACGATATCGGGGTAAGAGACCCAGTAAGGTGCCGGGATGATGACTTCATCACCTTCATCCAAAAGGGTCTGGCACAGGTTATAGAATGCCTGTTTGCCACCGACTGATACCAGGATCTGATCATCGTTGAAATCAAAGTCATTTTCCCGTTTGAACTTGTTTATAATGGCCTGTTTGAGGCTGGCTGTACCATCGACCGCGGTATACTTTGTATACCCCTTGTTAATCGCATCGATGGCTGCCTGTTTGATTGAGTCTGGGGTATCAAAGTCCGGTTCGCCGGTGGCCAGGCCGATGATATCGCGGCCTTCAGCGCGCAGCTGGCCGGCTAGAGCTGAGACTGCCAGGGTAGGTGATGGTTTTACTCTTTGTATACGATCTGAAAGTGATATTTTCAATGCAGTGTCCACCAGGAATTCAGCCGATTATTTTAATGATTCATTTCCGAACAAGTTTAATTTATTTTTACAGCGGAAAGTAGTAGCCAGAGTAACTATGTCGAAAAAATTTGAACTTCAAACCGAATATGAGCCAACCGGCGATCAACCGGTTGCGATCAAGACGCTGGTAGACGGGTTTGAGAATGGCCTCGCCAGGGAGACGCTGCTGGGTGTAACCGGTTCCGGTAAGACCTTCACTGTAGCCAATGTCATCAAGCAGCTCGAACGTCCGACCATTATCATGGCGCCGAATAAAACGCTGGCAGCACAGCTTTACGGCGAGATGAAAGAATTCTTTCCCAATAACGCAGTAGAGTATTTTGTCTCCTATTACGATTATTACCAGCCTGAAGCATATGTGCCGGCAAGTGATACCTTCATAGAAAAAGATGCATCGGTCAACGAGCATATCGAGCAGATGCGATTGTCGGCCACCAAGGCCCTGATGGAACGAGAAGATACGATCATCGTCGCCACTGTTTCCGCGATCTACGGACTCGGTGATCCTGAGTCATATTTTGCCATGATCCTGCACCTGGTGCGTGGCGACATGGTCGATCAGCGCCACATCTTGCGGCGGCTCGCGGAATTGCAGTACACGAGAAATGACCTCGAGCTACGCCGCGGTACGTACCGGGTGCGAGGCGAGGTGATCGATATCCATCCGGCTGACTCCGAGCGGGAAGCCATCCGTGTCGAACTGTTCGATGAAGAGATCGAAAATATCAGCATCTTCGACCCGTTGACCGGGGAGATCATCAAGAAAGTCGCGCGTATAACCATATATCCGAAAACACACTATGCGACACCCCGAGAAGTGATACTGGCAGCGATCGAGAATATCAAGCTAGAACTGCGCGAACGCCTGCAGGAGTTACGTGACAACAATAAACTGGTGGAAGCGCAGCGGCTGGAACAACGCACCCAGTTCGATATCGAGATGATGCGTGAGCTGGGCTATTGCAGCGGCATCGAGAACTATTCACGCTACCTGTCAAACCGAGCACCTGGTGAACCACCGCCATGCCTGTTCGATTACCTGCCAAAAGATGCCCTGTTGGTGATCGATGAGAGCCATGTCTCAGTGCCGCAGATAGGTGCCATGTACAAAGGCGACCGCTCACGGAAAGAGAACCTGGTAAATTTTGGTTTTCGTCTGCCCTCGGCACTTGATAACCGGCCATTACGCTGGGAAGAGTTCGAAAGGATGTCACCGCAGACTCTGTATGTATCTGCCACCCCGGGCCCTTATGAAGAAGAGCATTCCGATGCCATCGCAAGGCAGGTGGTGCGACCGACAGGTCTGCTCGACCCGGTCATCGAAGTGCGCCCGGTAGCCACACAGGTCGATGATGTACTGTCTGAGATCAACCTGCGTGTATCGAAAAATGAGCGTGTGCTCATACTGACACTGACCAAGCGCATGTCTGAGGATCTGACCGAGTATCTGAATGAGCATGGCGTACGTGTGCGTTACCTGCATTCAGATATAGATACAGTCGAGCGTGTCGAGATCATCCGTGATCTGCGCCTGGGTGAATTCGATGTACTGGTCGGTATCAATCTGTTGCGCGAGGGCCTGGATATGCCAGAGGTATCACTGATCGCGATACTGGATGCTGATAAGGAAGGCTTCCTGCGTTCGGAACGTTCGATGATCCAGAGTATCGGACGTGCGGCTCGTAATGTTAATGGTAAAGCGATACTCTATGCGGATAAGATTACCGGCTCGATGCAGAAGGCGATCGATATAACAGAACAGCGCCGTGAGATACAGATCGCCTATAACGAAGAACATGGTATCACGCCGCAGGGCATCATAAAAAATATTCATGATGTTCTCGAATCCGGTTATGGTGATAAGCACTCAAGGAAAACGGTCGAGTTGCAGAAGGTGGCTGAAGAGAAAGCGACATACCAGGCGATGACTCCGGGCCAGTTAAGCAAAACCATCGAAAAACTCGAAAAGCAGATGTACGAACATTCGCGTAACCTGGAATTTGAAGAAGCAGCGCATATGCGTGATGAGATAGAACGTATCAAGCAGTTGGCAATGGTCGGTTAAAGGTATTGCTCTATGAGTAACCGTTATGATCAACATGTAATCCGGTCGTTCATTTTCACGCTGATGTTAACGGCCTGGAGTGATGTATCGGCACAAACCGAGGATCAGTGGCAATTTATCGTGACACCGGTGCTATGGAACGCCTCGGTCAGCGCAAGCCTGTCGGATGATAACAGCGGCGGCGATCAGCCGATAAATCCGGACTACCGTTTTTTTACGCTGGATAATCTTGATGATTACCTGGCGTTGAAGTTTGAAGCTCGACACAGCAGGTTCAGTCTTCTCTTCGACAGTTTACGGGCAAGATATTCTGACGAGACAGAAAGAAATATCGTCAATCTTAGTCTTGCTACTGAGCTCGGTTTTGCCGAACTGGTGGCTGCTTATCGTCTTTCTGACAGACATAGTCTGGAACTGCTCGGCGGTGTACGTTATTCATTTCTCGATGTCGATATGCAGTTTTCAAACAGGCCTGAAACCAATCGTTCTTTCAGCTGGACGGACCCGGTGATCGGCTTACGTTATAGTCATCCGCTTACAGACAACTGGCAACTGTGGCTCAGAGGAGACATCGGCGGATTCGATGTTTCAACCCAGCGCATGATAAATACTACTGCCGATCTGCAATACCTGTTTAATGACACTGTCTCATTTACAGTCGGCTATCGCTATTTGCAGATAGACTTCAAAGAGGATGATTTTCTATATGATGTCAATCTCAAGGGCGTCTACCTGGGTGTTGGTATACACTTTTAATTTATCCCGGCATCTTATTCTCTCAGAATTAATCTGAGCAGAAAAAGCTAGAAGTTATAATTTAGATCCAGCTGGGCGTAGTTATCAAACCTGAAACTGTACAGTGGTCGATTTTCCTTGGTGCCATGGAATGTCCTGACCTGCGCCTCCAGTGTCCAGCTTTCACCCAGGCGGCGGGAGGCTTCGATAAAGCTGCCGATAGACTGGGTGTCTGCATCGGTGGTTAAGCCAGCCAGTATCTCTGTGGACTGTATGTCATTGAAGACAAAACGCAATGCGGTGGCCAGGTCGTTATCAAAAATGGTGTTCTCATAGATGCGTTTGTCGCTGAAGTGGTATTCGACGACGAAGCCCAGGTCCATAACGCTGTCTGCTATACCGACCAGGGTATACTCAAAACCGACTACGGACTGGATGCTGTTGATGCCTTTTTTGTTTCCACTGCGGGCTTCGGTATTGATCGCTTCGAGTTTCCAGGTCCAGTCACCAAAAAATGCCTGGCCATCGATGCCGAACTGGTTGATCAGCGAATAAACTGGAACGACGATGGCTTCGCCATTGGCACTGATACCCACCGGGCTGAAGTCGGTCGGTTCGCGGGTGGTGCCACTGAACAATGACAGGCCGAATTCCCACTCGTCTATATAATGCGAGTAGCGCGCAGCCAGGTCGATATGATCCTTACCACTGCTGAAATCATAGACCGCATCCTGCTCGGTATCTATTACGATATTGGGGCGAGGGCGGCCTTCCTCGCCGGGAAAAGTACGTTCTCGAAAACCCGGCAGGATAAACAGATCGATGGTGCCCCAGTCACGCTCGGTACTCGCCCTGATCATCGGCTGACCAAGCTTGTCTTCACCATCGAGGTTTTCAACCAGGTCTGTCTGGTTGACGATATCGACCAGGTGCTGTGTTTCGGTAACGCCCCAGAAAACCTTGCTGATACCTGCCAGCAGTTCCCAGTCCTGATAGACCCCGGTCCATGACAGTTCCCGGATATCGCCATGCGTTCGCTGCTCATCATATTGATCGACACGATAGAACAGTATGGCATTGAAGCTCTGTGCGCCATCATCCCATTGCTGAGTATACTCGGGTTCGGCAACAGCCGATAGGTAACTGTTGTGCTGTGCCGGGCTTAGCGGGTCTTCAAAAAAAACGCGGGCCTGTCCGCCGATATAACCTGAGAACTCACCCGCATGTAAATTACTTGCAGAGACAACAGTTAAAACAGATGCAGTTACAATCGTCGCAGCAAATATTGGATGACAGTGTTGTTTCATGGCCTATTGATGTTGCAAATTACACTGTATAAAACGGCTGTTTCTCTATCTTGCACGCTTCAGGCTGTTACGACTGAAATCTTTATCAGTTAAACCGGTTTTAAATTTGTAATCTTCCCATTTTAATAGCGTACTTTTTCCGGTCTGGTGGTTTTCCATAAGCATCTCGCTCGGACGCCAGTACTGCTGGAGATACTGTTTATAGCCGCTGCTGATCAAGGTCTTCAGCAGGTCATTTTTCCTGTCATAGAACTCGATCTTCTCTGCGACATAGCGGTCTTTGTTGATCCACGCCAGCTGTCGTGTGTAGCCTGAATGTTCATAAGCCGGGTAACGTTCTATTACGAAAGTATCGACACCATCGGGAAATTCAGCGGTTTTGATCTTTTCATCCCGAATATATTTGTAGCTGTATTTTTCGACCTCCTGCGATGCAAGGTCTTCGTAAGCAAATTCACTGCCCATGAATGGACCGGATTTGTTTTTCGAGTTGATGCGTTTTACCCGTTTCAGTGCTGGCAGGTATAGCCATTGCTCGTCGGGTTTTATCGCATGAGAAAAAGTCAGGAATGCGGTACCTTTTACATCTGCAGGCTTATCGAATATCGACATCGATTTGTCGCCGTCACCTTCCACTTCCAGCGTTTTTAAACGGATGGTGCGCGTGCTTACATCACCCTGTTTATTGCGCAGTTCCATGACCATGTTCGAGGTGAAGTCCTCAAAACCGGCATCTCTTCTGTCGGCCTCTACGGCGATAGCTAAACCCCGCTCTGTAGCGCTGGCCTCTGTTGTTTCAGCCTGTAGCAGTAATGGCGCCAATAACAGTGTGCTGAGGGTCAGGATGCGGGCGATATTGTTTTGCTTCATAGTTTCTCTCCTTTTTTGCTGCTGGCAAATTTCATCAGCAGGGCAGGTAATAATGTCAGGTCGATAATGAGCGCGAGCATGATGACCACACTGGTCAACAGGCCCATACTAGAGTTCAGGTAAAAATGCGACTGTGCCAAGATCATGAAGCCGGCGACCAGTACCACCGATGTGACCAGCAGGGCGAGGCCGACATTGTTGAATGCATAGCGTACTGCATCTTCCGCATTCAGGCCTTTTTCGCGGCGTGCTCGAAGATATTTACTGAGAAAATGCACGGTATCATCGACCACGATACCCAGTGTCATGCCTGTGACGATCGATAATCCGATGCCGACTTCACCCACCATGATCCCCCATAGACCAAAGGCTGCCAGGGCAGGAGTCAGGTTTGGCAATAAGCTGATAACGCCATACTTCAGTGAGCCCAGGAAAAATATCAATACCGCTGATATCAGGATGAGCGCTATCGTGGTACCGGTCAGCATGCTGGTGATATTACGTTTGCCCAGGTGTGCAAACATGATGGTAGGGCTGCCATTATAGGGTTTGATCGATGGCATGTTCTCGTCCAGCCACTGCATGACCGCATTATCGAAGGCGATCACTTCATTGGAAGACAGTGTCTGTAAGGTGACAGAAATCTTGGTCGCAGACTTGTCTACATCGATCTGGTTGTTGAGATCCAGGCCATAAGGCAGTGACATCTCGTATAACAATAGATACTGTGCGGCCAGGTTGCGTTCTTCCGGCAGGCGCTGCCAGGCCGGATCATCACCATGCATGTTTTTATTCAGACGTTTGAAAGTGTCCGAGATGGTCTGCACATGGATGACTTCCGGTTGTGAGCGCAGGTATTGTGAAAACTCTGCTACATCGGCGAGATATTGCGGATCGCTGATGCCACCCGATTCTTCGGTGCCCAGGGCATAATCGATGTAATACACACCGGTCAGGTTTTCTGCTGAGTAATCCGAATCGCGTCGAAATTCGATGCTCTCATCGAAATAATTGACGAACTGATCGTTCAGTTCATTCAGCGGAACCATCGTAGCAAGTAATATGATGATGAAGGCATTGCCGTAAAGCAGTGGCTTCTGTTTTGCTATCACGAATTCACCAATTTTCGTCATCATCTGTTTGCCGGCAACTTCACGTTTGCCCGTTGCTGGCAGTATACTGACGATCGCCGGCAGGAAAGTGATAGTGAATATGAATGCAGCGCCTACACCCATAGCGGCGATATTACCGAGATCATGAAACGGCGGCGCATCGCTGAAATTAAGGCTTAAAAAACCGAGGACAGTGGTCAGCGTGGTTACGAATATCGGGCGGAAGTTGATGCGCATGCTCTCGATGATGGCTTTGTTTTTATCCACGCCGATGGCGAGCTCATGCCGCATGGTGACCAGCAGGTGGACGGCATCTGCGACCGCCATGGTCAGTATCATTATAGGCGCTGACATCACCGGCGGTGATAACATGATGCCTGACCAGCCGGCAAGGCCCATCGCGGTCATAATAGACATGATGATCATGATGAATGTCGCTATGGTGCCGCTTAAGCCTCTCAGTAGGATAAACAAAGTGAGTACGATAAAACCCAGTGCTAACGGATACAGGTTAGCGACATCATCCTGGCTGGCTTCAGGGAAAGCATTATTCATTACCGCCATACCGACCAGGCGAATTTCCACTTCAGGATGTTTCTCTAGCATCGACTGTTTTAATTCACGTGCGAAGGCGATCGGTTTCGGTACTTCGTCGAGTGCTTTACCGGGAAGTTGTACGGTCACATTGACACCGGCAAAGCGGCTGTCAGGTGATACCAGCCGATGAACCAGCATCGGCTCATTGATTGCGATGGACTGCACCTTCAGCAGGTCACTATCGCTCAAACTGTACGGATCCACTACCAGATCATCGACGATAAGGTCATCGTCTTCAGCGGTTGTATGCTGATGGTTGGTGATCGAGTCGACACGTATGGAATAGGGTGTCTGCCAGGCCTCTTCGGTTAATTCTTTTATTACCGCCAGTGTCTCCCTGGTGAAGACCTTGCCTGATTTCGGTGTCACCACGAACAGGACATTATCGTTCTTGTTGAATGTCGCCTGCATCTTCTCGAATGCCAGTAACTGGGGATTATCATCACCAAAGAACATCCTGTAATCATTGCTGAAGCCCAGGAAACGGCCGCCAGAAGCAAGCGCGAATGTCAGCGCGATGGTGACGAGGACAACAAGGTATCTCCAGCGTATTATCCAACGCGTATATGACTCGATCATAGTTTTTTCTCGATTTTTATTGTTAGTTATATTTTAATTTATATTCAACAACAGGCCATGTCCTACACCGCCTGTTTTAGCATATTGATCTCACCGTCAAACAGTGCGGTTGAAATTTTTTCGAACAGCTGGTCCGTGTCGATCGAACTGCTCAGTGGTTGCCACTGGTAACCATCGAGATAGATATTGGCATTTTTCCACAACATCTTAACGACCGGGTTAAAACCAAGTTCATATAACGGAATATCTGACTGGTCCAGCATCAGAGCACCGTAGTGCATAGACCAGCAACCAAATACGATGGTACTCACGTTGTCCTGGTGACGTTTATCCAGGTCGCCACAATCGATGGCTTGCTGCACGATACTGCTGGTTATCTTTGTAATCTTCTGTTCCAGTGATTCCATCTCCGCCAGTTTATATTCACTTATCTTTTCTCTGACGGCGTTATTTTTAACAGTCTGCAGGATTTGGCTATCCAGTGGATGTAACTGGTGGTAGAGAGAGTAGCCGATACCGATCGCTGAATAACGTTCACGTGTTGTTCCCGGGTAATGATAGGCACGCTCGAATACGTCGATAAGGTTGCTAACACAACGACAGCACAGCGAGCAGACCAGGTCTTCTTTACTGGCAAAATGATTATAGATGGTGCCTTTGGAGTATTCGACGGTTTCTGCCACCCGGTCCATGGTCAGGTAGTTGTAGCCATGCTGGTGAAGCATGGTTTGTGCTGCAGAAAGTATCAGTTTTTCACGCTCGTTGATTTCTCGCTGTTTTCGTGTAAGTGACGACATGGCGCACAATAATATGACGAACCGTCAAAAAATGTCAATATGTTTATTAGTTGGACAATTGTCTAAGTTATATTTCACCTACCTGGAATGGCACCGTGGCGTTGCAGCAGTGAACTGATATCTTCTGCAAGCAGTTGATAACCTTGACTATTTGGATGGATACGATCGGATTTCAGCGAGTTATTAGATATAATATCGCCCAGGATATCGTTTGATATCGGTATATTATTTTTTTCAGCGAGTTCCTCGTAAAAGGCAGCAGAATTAAAAAACAGGCCAAACTGCGGCACGCCGATCAGTATGACGGCACTATTATTGCTTTTTGCGAGATCGATCATTCGCTGGATATTATCGCTGGTTTCAGACAGGTTCAGTTTTCGAAGTATATCGTTTCCACCATGACAGATAATGATCAGTGCTGGCTGATATTTTTCGATCAATGCAGGTAAGCGAGCAAGGCCTTTTGAACTTATCTCACCAGGTATGCCAGCATTGATGACTGTGCGTTGCAGCAACCTTTGCAGTGCTGCCGGATACGCATTATTACTACTGGTTCCTGTGCCATACGTTAAACTATCGCCAAATGCGAGTATCGTTGCATCCTTCGAGAGTGCGGGTAATTTTGTATCATCACTGCAGCTAGCCAATAAGCCCGCGAAGATGAAGATAAAGAGCAAAATAATATTAATAATATGACGAATCATAGTTACGACACCACGGTTGCCGCTAGCGGTTATTTGGACAGAGGTCATTCTCTGCAGAGAGTTTATCAAGCACTGGATATATCCGCTAAATTAAAATCAGTGGCGGATGATTTCATCGTCAAAGAAAATATTTCTATCGAATTTAGCGGTGAAGGTGAACATTGCTGGTTATATATCAGGAAGCGTGGCTGCAATACCGACTGGATAGCACAGCAGCTGGCAGCATACTGTGGTGTAAAAAAGATGGCGGTATCATATGCTGGCTTAAAAGACAGGCACGCAGTTACTTCTCAATGGTTCAGTGTGCAGTTACCCGGCAGGCCGACGCCAGAATGGTGTGAATTTGAAGCATCGTTCAGACGCCTCGAATCAGAGGAGCGCGTGGAGGTGTTAAAGTGTTTTCGTCATAATAAAAAATTACAGCGTGGCGCGCTGAAGAGTAATACTTTCCGCATCACACTTCGCGAGTTGAGCGATAACAGTGAGGCAACGTTCGATTCTTTAGAGTTGCGCTGTCATCAGATAGCGAAGTGTGGTGTGCCTAACTACTTCGGTGCGCAACGATTCGGCAGAAACTATAACAACCTGGATCAGGCCGAGAAACTATTCGCCAGGCCACGTTACAAGTTAGCAAAACATAAGCGCAGCCTGTACCTGTCTGCTGCACGCTCATGGTTGTTCAACCGTATCCTGTCTGAGCGAGTTAAGCAGGGTATATGGAACAGCCGCTTAGCCGGAGATGTCTTCATGCTGAATGGCAGATCGGCCTGTTTTAAGGATGATGCAGACAACGCTGACGAAATCGACCAGAGATTGATGAATAAGGAGATCAACCCGACGGCAATAATGTGGGGACAGGGGGATATTATGGTCACCTCACAGGCGGCTGATCTGGAACGGGCAGTGGTCGATCAGTTCCCGGTTTTTCGAGATGGCCTGATCGTGGCCAGATTACAGGCACAGAGGCGGTCATGCCGTGTCATACCTGAGCAGCTGGCATGTTCCCGGCTGGGTGATGATTTTGTCATATCTTTCACATTGCCCACAGGCAGTTATGCAACCATGGTTCTGGCAGAGATTTTTTTCGAGTTAGATGAATCTAATGATAATAATTCCGCCAGGGCAAAAACAGGATAAAACATGCTAAAATCTAGCTAATAACTAAAGTTAAAAAATCTATATAAAACAAATAAATAAAATCAGGTTTACCGCATGAATCCTAATTATCTCGATTTTGAACAACCCATCGCTGAACTCGAAGCCAAGATTGAAGAACTGCGTTACGTCGGTGACGATACCGAGGTCAATATCGGTGACGAGATAAGTAAACTTGAAGAAAAATCCCGTTCACTGACAAAGACTATCTTCAACAAACTCGATGCGTGGCAGACTTCCAAGCTGGCACGTCACCCGATGCGGCCCTACACACTCGACTATATCGATCGTATCTTTACCGACTTCCAGGAATTACATGGTGATCGTGCCTATGCCGACGATGCCGCCCTGGTCGGTGGCCTGGCACGAATTGATGGTATGCCGGTGATGGTACTCGGCCAACAGAAAGGCCGTGATACGAAAGAGAATATCCGTCGTAATTTCGGTATGCCCAGGCCGGAAGGTTACCGCAAGGCATTGCGCCTGATGAAGCTGGCGGAACGTTTTCGTATTCCGCTGATCACGTTTATCGATACTCCCGGGGCGTATCCAGGCATCGGCGCAGAAGAGAGAAACCAGTCGGAAGCGATAGCACGTAACCTGTTCGAGATGGCTGATCTGAAAACTCCGATCATCTGCACAGTGATCGGCGAAGGCGGTTCAGGCGGTGCGCTGGCGATCGGTGTCGGTGACCGAGTCATGATGCTCGAGTACAGCACTTACTCGGTTATCTCTCCGGAAGGCTGTGCTTCCATTCTGTGGAAGAGTGCCGACAAGGCGGCTGACGCTGCTGAAGCGATGGGTATTACCGCAGCAAAACTTAAAGATGCCGGATTGATCGACCAGGTCATTCGTGAACCCCTGGGCAGTGCACACCGTGATGTCGATGAAACAGCACGGAATATCAAGCAGGCCCTGATCGATAGCCTGCAAAAGTTTGAAACCATGGGCCTGGAAAAACTGCTGGAAGAACGCTACCGCCGCCTGACTTCGTATGGTGAGTTTCTCGAAGAGTCAACAGGTTAGTGCTGCCTGGTATCACCCGGTCGATGATATTTTTCTGATATAACCATGTCCTTTGCTAAACGGTTCCAAGATTCACTGGGATCGTTGTATTCACCCGCAGAAAATTCTCAATATGTTGTCGCATATAGTGGCGGCCTCGATTCACATGTCCTGCTGCACTGTTTTAAGCAACTCAATGTCGCTATGCGTGCAGTCCATGTGCATCATGGACTGCAGGTAATCGCTGATGACTGGGTAGAGCACTGTCAACAAACCTGTAACCAACTGGGTGTCCAGCTCGATACACTGTATGTCGATGCACAAGCAAAAGCAGGCACTAGCCCTGAAGAAGCGGCCAGGAATGCAAGATATCAAGCGTTGCATGAGAACCTGAAAAAAGGTGAATGCCTGGTAACAGCTCAGCATAAAGATGATCAGGCAGAAACCCTGTTGCTGCAACTTTTCCGTACCGCCAGTACGGCAGGCTTGTCAGCGATGCCTGCTAATAAAACATTTGGCGACCATATGCATATCAGACCACTGCTATCATTTTCCAGGCAGGAGATCGAAGTCTATGCCAGAGAGAACAGTCTGCAGTGGGTCGAGGATCCGAGTAATCAGGATACTTCTTATGACCGTAACTTTTTAAGAAAAGATATCCTGCCATTGCTGCAACGGCGTTGGCCAGGAGTCAGTTCACAGCTGGCAATGGTGGCAGAATTGCAATCGAATAACTTGCGAGTGCTGGAAGATATGGCGGCGATCGACCTGGCGAATACTATTTCAACAGCGCAGACTCAATCAAAAGCGTTTGTTTATGACCTTATCTCCAGCCTGTCTATCAGCAGGCTGCGTCAGCTGTCATCCTCACGTCTGCTCAATCTTCTACGTTACTGGATTATCTCGACGCTGGATCAGCAGCCGACAAGGAATCTGCTGCACGAGATCGAAAGGACGTTGATCAATTCACAGCGTGATGCCAATCCTGAAGTTGCTTTTTATGACTTTGTGTTCAGGCGATTCCAGGGAGATATCTATCTGTTGAGAAAAAGTAATGCCAGGGAACTTCAGTACGAAATCGAGTGGAATCCTGGTTCACCAATCAGCATAGAAAGGCCAGATATACGGCTGCAAGTTGTCGACTCAAAAGGCGGTGGCTTAAAGAGAGATCTATTAGATAAAACTTTTACAATTCGCTCTCGCAAAGGTGGTGAGAAATTTCACCCGTCGGGTCGACGACACTCACAGAGTTTGAAAAAGTTATTACAGGAAGCGACTATCCCGCCCTGGGAGAGGGATGTTATACCGCTGGTATATCTTGGTGATGAGTTGATCGCTGTTGCCGGACTCTGGGTCAGTAAGGAGTATTCGGTTGCTGAGGGAGAGGATGGTTGGATGATTAAGGTTGAGTCTGTTTAGTATTGTTTTGTTCTGGTCTGGCAGGTCTTGTTGCAATTTTTAGTTTTCTTTTATTGGTGCTGATTAGGTATGTGGATTTGTACTGTGAGTTTCGCCTGATTTGAATGCCTGGTGTTTGGCATTTACCGGGTTCTTTTTGTTTGGCCTTGCGGTGCTCGCACCGCGGGCGAGGTACTCATTCACGTTTTCGATACTTCTCTTTCTGACGCTACCTAGGTACTTATATTGTACCCGTGAGTTTCGCCTTTTACGGCAAGGCACTCTTTTGCAACAGCCCAAAAGAGTACCCAGAAAAGGCCGTCGCTACGCCTGGCGCCCCGTGAAAGGCACGGGGTTCCCATTGCTGTGCTGCCGGCATCATGCTGTGAAAAAACTCGCAAAGAACGCTCAGACAGTTTTCACAGAAAGCTCATGATACCGGCAGCACAACAATGGCTTGGCTGATGCGAGAGAAAGTCAAAAAAACAAAAACCAGAATCCAGAAACAAATAAACAAAGAAGTAGCGCAACACTAAATGCAGACACTGTTTTTGCTCTTGACCTTCAGTCCACCTCAGCAAGCCATTGAGGCAGCACCATTATCATGGGCTTTCTGTGCCAGCTGTCTGAGCGTTCTTTGCGAGTTCTGGCACAGCATGATAATAGCATTGCCTCAATGGGTACCCCTGTGCCTTTTACAGGGGCGCAGCTGACGTGGCGGCCTGTTACAAAAAACGTCCTGTTTTTTGCCCTTCGGGCCAGCTAAAAACCAGCTGTTCAATTTTGCTCCCGGCTAAATTAGTCTGGTTACTCTTTTGGGCTGTAGCAAAAGAGTAACTCGCC
>JABDRN010000028.1 GCA_013041745.1 Gammaproteobacteria bacterium | reverse complement strand
GTACTCGTCTCTTCGTTTGATCATTTCTCTTTTTGACGTTGCCTAGGTACGTGAATTGTATCACGAGTTTCGCCTTTTACGGCGAGTGACTCTTTTGGGCTGTTGCAAAAGAGTACCTCGCCCGCGGTGCGAAAACCGCAAGGCCCAAATAAAAGAAACAAGTAAATGCTAAACACCAAAACCAAGCAAAAACTACATATTTAGGGGTGCAATGCACGCACTAAGTAGCGTCTAAGGGAAATCACGTATTACAATCCGCTCCTACAGGCTACATCGCAGCACGAGGAGCACGATACCTAACGAAAAATCAAATCCCATACTGACTACGATACGCCCGCATCGCCTCCAGGTGCTGACCATAAGAAGCATCCCCTTCCAGGTAATCGATCAGATCCGCCATGGTGATGATGCTGAACACATCGATAGCATAATCTCGATTGACTTCCTGTATCGCTGACAGCTCGGACTTCCCTCTCTCCTGCCTGTCGAGGGCGATCAGTACCGCAGAGGTAGTCGCCCCTTCCGCCTGGATTATATCTACCGCTTCCCTGATAGCAGTACCAGCAGTGATCACGTCATCCACGATCAACACCTTGCCATTCAATTCAGCACCGACGATGAGACCCCCCTCGCCATGATCCTTGGCTTCTTTGCGGTTGAATGCGTAGGGCTTATCGATACCATGATTGACTGATAATGCATATGCGATGGCAGAGACCAGCGGGATGCCTTTATAAGCAGGGCCGAACAGTACATCATAATCTATATCCTCATCGATGATGGTCTGCGCATAACAGCTTCCGAGTTCAGCGAGTGCATAACCACTATTGAACAGTCCGGCATTAAAAAAATACGGACTATTCCGCCCCGACTTGAGCGTGAACTCGCCGAAGCGGAGCACCTGGTAGCGGATGGCTAATTCGATAAATCGTTTCTTATTCTCTTGCATAATTCACACCTGTCATTTGACTGCGAAGTATACGTGATTTTCCGCTCCCCCTGAACCAGCTGTCATCGCGACCAGCGGGAGAGGTCTGCAATCTCTCATCATAGAACGTTCTCTCCAGCCAGTCGCGATGACATACACCAGCTCTGAAAATTTCAGGTATCATATGCAGCCACATAATAAGAAGAACAGATATGCGTATTATCTCAGCCAATACCAACGGCATCCGTGCCGCCGCCAGGAAAGGTTTTTTTGACTGGCTCAAGAAAGTCGATGCCGATGTTATATGTATACAGGAGACCAAGGCACAGGAACACCAGCTCTCCGATCCGCAGTTCTGCCCCGAGGGATATTTCTGCCAGTACCATGATGCTGAAAAAAAAGGCTACAGTGGCGTTGCCATCTACAGCAAGGAGATACCTAAGAAAGTGACCAAGGGTATCGGCTGGCATGACATCGATATCGAAGGCCGTTTCCTCGAATTCCAGTTTGAAAAACTGAGCATCATCTCACTCTATATGCACTCCGGTTCTGCCAGCGAGGAACGCCAGGCGGTGAAGTTCGATTTCATGGAACGTTTCATGGGGTACCTGCAGAGCCTGCGCCGCAAACGCCGTGAATTCATCATCTGCGGCGACTGGAACATCGCGCACAAGAAGATAGACATCAAGAACTGGAAAGGTAACCAGAAAAACTCGGGCTTCCTGCCAGAAGAGCGGGCATGGATGGACACGCTGTTCGATGAGGTCGGCTATGTCGACGCTTTCCGTGTCGTCAACCAGCTGCCAGACCAGTACACGTGGTGGTCAAATCGCGGACAGGCATGGGCCAATAATACTGGCTGGCGCATCGACTACCAGGTGATCACGCCCAAACTCGCACCGCTGGTGCAGGCAGCCGACATCTACAAAGACGAGCGCTTTTCCGACCACTCTCCGCTGATAATCGACTACGACTACACGCTTAAATGAGCCATGCTGAATGACTAAAGTGCAACAACACAAAAGCTGGGTTGAGGCGCTAGCGGTATACCTCAAGCCTCGTGTGCTGGCGATGCTGTTCCTGGGTTTTTCTGCCGGCCTGCCGTTATTGCTCGTGTTCGGCACTTTATCAGGCTGGCTTGCACGCGAAGGCGTCGACAAGAGCACCATCGGCCATATCAGCTGGGTCGCTTTACTATATGGCCTTAAATTTGTCTGGTCACCCCTGGTTGACCACCTCAAGCTGCCTCTGCTCAACCGGGTATTTGGACAACGAAGAAGCTGGATGCTGCTGGCCCAGGTAGGCATTGTCTCAGGGTTGTTATTGATGGCAGCCACCGACCCTCAGAGTCAACTGATCATCCTGGTCTACTCAGCGCTGCTGGTCGCTTTTTCTTCTGCGACACAGGATATCGCCATCGATGCCTGGCGCATCGAAGCGATGCCGGTGGAAACACAGGGTGCGATGGCCGCCACATACCAGACCGGTTATCGGCTGGGCATGTTGCTGGCCGGAGGCGGCGCTTTCACCATCGCACACTATTATTCCTGGCCGGTCGCTTATAGCTCACTCGCCATATGCATGCTGCTGGGCATCATCACAACTTTGGTTATCGCTGAGCCCGAACATGTAATATCACGCAATACCTGGAAGCAGGAAGAAAAGGTGATCACGTTTCTTGAGGGCTCAGCCCATCTTCCAAAAGGCCAGCGTGATGTATACGCATGGTTCATCGGCGCAGTGATCTGCCCATTCACCGACTTCTTCATACGTAATGGCAAATATGCATTGATCATCCTGCTATTTATAGGGCTGTTCCGAATCAGCGATATCACCATGGGCATCATGGCTAACCCGCTTTACGTGGATATCGGATACAGTGACCTGCAGATCGGGCTGGTCACCAAGACAATCGGGCCCGTAATCACGATCCTGGGTGCCATCATCGGTGGAATACTGGTGATCCGTTATGGAATGATGCCTATTTTATTGCTTGGTGCATTCCTGGTAGTAGCGACTAACCTGTTGTTTGTTCTTCTTGCAATACTGCCGGCAAACACGCTTTACCTGTCTATGGTGATCGGTGCAGACAATCTGAGCGGCGGTCTGGCCGGCTCAGCTTTTATCGCCTATCTATCAAGCCTGACCAATCGCGCCTATACCGCCACACAGTATGCACTGTTCAGTTCATTGATGCTGTTACCCGCCAAGTTTATCGGCGGCTTCTCCGGCGATATCGTCGATGCATTTGGCTTTGTGCATTTCTTCATTTATACCGCACTTCTCGGACTTCCAGCGATCATGCTGATCATCTACCTGATGCGACACCCGGTCAACATTACGCAAGAAAATAATTAAAAATCAGAAAATTATTGAAATTTTCTCAGCCTCATCTATATTTCAGCCTCCTAACCTGTTGATTTTATTTAGCTAGATATTATACAATTCTGTAAGTCACTGTTATTAATAGTTTTTTCAAATTAATCACGCAAAATGACAATAATCATTGGCTATTTTCTTTGAACTTTATAATATTCAACTATACTAATATATAACCTTAGACTTTATGGAGAATTGCGATGATTTTAGATGCAATGACCTACTCGATTATAGCTGTGGTAGCGATTATGTCGTTCGTGGTGGTACGCCTGGCTCGCACTCATTCAGCTGAAAAGAGTAGTGATGACTGCGAACAGTAAGATCATGACTGAATTTCGCGCAGTAAAGAAAACTTACAGCATTATCATTTACAGGCTGATACAGAGAGATCGATCCTGCCGACAGGAGTAAGTTGCAGTATAGTCTGGGGATAGCACTCCCTCATCAGGTCTAGCAATTGCCTGGCTATTTTCGGACTACATTGTAGGGGGTATAACTGCTAAGGTTATACCCCCATTTTTTCACCACCTTCATTCACGTGCACAACAACATCCCGTTAAGTCTTTATGTACATATTCCATGGTGCGTGAAAAAGTGCCCTTATTGTGACTTTAACTCGCACACAAAAGACGGTTCTTATGATGAGGCCAGGTATGTCGATGCACTTCTGGCCGATCTAGATGAAGAACACCAGCACTGTCAGCAGCGCACGCTAAACAGTATATTCTTTGGTGGTGGCACACCGAGTCTATTCTCCCCGGATTCGATACACAGGATCTTGAGTCACGCCAGGCGCCTGTTCAAATACGAAGACATAGAGATAACCCTGGAAGCAAATCCGGGTACTTTTGAACAGCAGAAATTCGATGAGTTCAGACAGGCAGGTGTAAACCGGCTGTCTATCGGTATCCAGAGTTTTTCGCAGCAGCACCTGGAAAGCCTTGGCCGCATCCACGATAGCAGGCAGTCGTTATCAGCAATAGAGACGGCAAAAGCTGCCGGCTTTGATAACATCAACCTGGACCTGATGTTCGGCCTGCCACAACAGACGATACAGCAGGCGATGAACGATGTTGAAATTGCCTGCAAGTTCAGCGTGCCGCACATCTCCCACTACCAGCTGACCATCGAAGAGAATACCTACTTTCATAAGCACAGGCCGGTATTGCCGGAAGGCGACCAGCTGTGGGAGATGCAGCTGCGATGCCAGGATCTACTGGCAGATAACGGCTACCAGCAATACGAGGTATCTGCCTATGCAAAGAAAGACAGGCAGTCCCTGCACAATGTCAATTACTGGTCATTCGGCGACTATATAGGCATCGGCGCAGGGGCACATGGAAAGATCAGCCGGTTTCAGGAACAGCAGCATTCACTGAACATCAGCCGTAGGTGGAAACATCGTCAGCCCAGGCAGTATATCGAACAGAGCCTGAGCTCTGACGCCTTATCGGGTAAACAGGTACTCGACCAGCAGGACATGGTGTTCGAGTTTCTACTCAATGCCTTGCGCCTGAAAACGGGCAGCGAGATCAGCACCTTCGAGAATCATACCGGCCTGTCCAGAGGCAGGCTGGAAGAAGCGGTGAGAGATATCGACCCTGAGCTGTTGCTGATCGACGAACAACGAATATCAACTACTGACAGGGGTTTTCTGTTTCTAAACGAGATACTGGAAAAACTTATCGTTGAATAATGTTGAGCAGGCGGCAAACAATATTCGCAGCCGCCTGTAACCTAAGGTATCAAAGATCGTTCAGGGCTTTACTGCGCTGCTCATGGCTCTGCTGCAGCATCTGCTCTATATCTTTAGCATCGTCCATCACTTTCTTCATGCCCTTCACAGAATACGGACTCGGTTGAGCAAGGTCCGCGGATGCCACCGGTTTTTCTTCCTCGGCAGGTACTTTCACTGCCTTCACTACATTGCTGTTCGGATTCAGCTCTACCTGCTGGGCATTCCTAACTTCTGGCGGCGGAGTACTGCCAAACTGCATGACACCATTTTTATCTCGCCACTTATAGACCTGCACTTTTTCATCGGTTACGACACTCGTCATATTCCTGGGGGCTTTGGCCTTAAGTTTTTCGAATTCCGAGGCTCCGCCACTGAATCCCGAGCCTAATAATTCCATAGGGTTTAGCTTCCCCATATAGATCATCGGTGTCACGGATAACATCCCTAGAATGATTAACATTGATAAGATTTTCAGTTTCATGCTGTTTCCCTGCGTTTATCCCGAATCGGTTGGATTTGCCTGCAGTAAAGTATGGACCAGCGGCCACCTATTTCCAGTATTTTCGGGGAAATCTGGCTATTTTCAGATACAAATAAGAACTTGCCTGATCTTGCAGTTACATGTAGAATTCACGCCCTGTTTTTTCAGCCTTGTCCATCGCTAGATGGTCAGCTGGTTGACTATATTATTTACGAGCAACATTACACACGAGCAACTCGACATGAAAGCTGATATCCATCCTAAATACACTGATGTAAACGTAAAATGTAGCTGTGGCAATGCTTTCACTACTCGTTCTACATATGGCAGAGACGATATGACTATCGACGTATGCTCTGAGTGCCACCCGTTCTATACCGGTAAACAGAAGATTCTTGACTCTGCTGGTCAGATCGACAAGTTCAACAAACGATTTGGTAACAAATAAGTCGTCTGTACCCGGTATCTACAGGGTCGCATGCCCTGTGTTACATCATAAAAAAGACGCTTCAGGCTCGCTCCTGTCGCGTCTTTTTTTATACCTGAGAGTAACACTGCAGCTGGGGCTGTACAGCTCACTCTGCCTGGCAGCTGCAAGCCAGCCACTATGGGCTGACACGGCCTGTTCCAGCCAGCGATATGATGAAACCACGAGCATCAGATATATCCATGATGGTGATACCCTGCACCTCAAGGATGGCCGAAAAGTCAGGTTGATCGGTATCAACACCCCCGAAGTCGCTCATGGCGAGAAGACCGCAGAGCCATTTTCGTACCAGGCAAGAGATGCCCTGAGAGCATTATTCGGCGACGATAATACGATCTCCCTGATCTATGGTGATGAAAGATATGATCGTTATAAACGCCTGCTCGCACACGCTTTTACCGCTGATGGCGAGAATATACAGGCAAAATTATTGAAACAGGGCCTGGCAAGGGCAGTTACATTTCCGCCGAACACACGATTTTCTGCCTGCTATAAGCAACAGGAGCGAAATGCTCGCTGTGCCAGGGCCGGCTTATGGAAAAATATGCCACTGCTTTCGGCAAAATACATCGCTGATAAGGATATCGGTTTTCAGCTGGTCATGGGCAAGTTGAACCATATCAATATCAACAGGAAAGGCATCTGGCTCAAGCTCGACAACAGGCTGACCGTTGGTATTCGGCCTGGCGATCAGCCACAGTTCGATATCGATACAATTTTTGCGCTGTCCGATAAAAACATCGTGGTTCGCGGCTGGCTCAACAAGAGCAAAAAAAACACGCCTTACTACATGCGGATCCGCCACCCATCTTCTATTCAGCCTGCAGAAGTGTTTGCCTGTGACTAGCGTTCAGATAGTCTAAGCCTCTGATTTTAAGACATAACAGCGCGAACGAACAACTATCAAACTCGAAATCAATAGTTAAAAATGCTAATATAGCTGGCCTTTAATATGCACCTGCAATCAAACGCCATGCCTACACATTTCAAGCAACAAGCTCTGGACTATCACGCCAAGCCAAAACCCGGAAAAATTGCGACCGAGATCACCAAACCATGTGATACACAGCAAGATCTTTCGCTGGCATATACACCGGGAGTAGCAGAGCCCTGTCGAGCCATACACAGAGATGAAGACGCTGCTTATGAGTACACCGCAAAAGGCAACCTGGTCGCCGTCATCACAGACGGCACGGCAGTTCTGGGCCTGGGTGATATCGGTGCCATTGCCGGAAAACCGGTGATGGAAGGCAAAGGCGTACTGTTTAAAGCATTCGCGGATATCGATGTTTTCGACATCGAGGTCAACGCAGATTCCACCGAAGATTTCATCAAGACAGTTAAAAACATTGCGCCGACATTCGGCGGCATCAACCTGGAAGATATCGCCGCGCCCGCCTGCTTCGATATCGAAGATGCGCTAATCGAGCAACTGGATATCCCGGTATTTCATGATGACCAGCATGGAACAGCGATCATCATCGCAGCATCACTGCTGAATGCACTGGAACTGCAACATAAGAAGCTCGAAGATGTCCGTGTCGTCTGCCTGGGTGCGGGTGCCGCCGGCATCTCCTCGATGAAACTTTTGCAGGGACTGGGCGCGGATCCTGAAAAACTATTCATGATCGACCGTAACGGCATTATCCAGTCGGAACGTGACGACCTGAATAAATATAAAAAGGCCTTTGCCGTGCATACAGACAGGCGGACACTGGCTGATGCGATGGACGGTGCCGATGTCTTTATCGGCGTGTCAGGGCCTGACCTGTTGTCACCCGATATGCTGAAAACCATGGCACCCAACCCGGTTGTATTCGCATTATCAAATCCGGACCCGGAGATCCTGCCCGAACTGGCTCATATGACACGTGACGATCTCATCATGGGCACCGGGCGCAGTGATTACCCGAACCAGGTGAATAACGTTCTGGGTTTCCCTTATATCTTCAAAGGCGCCCTTGATGTTCGAGCCAGCTGTATCAATATGGAAATGAAGATCGCTGCTGTACACGCTCTGGCCGGGCTGGCCCGCGAACCCGTACCGCAGGAAGTACTGGATGCCTATGATGTAGATACCATGATGTTCGGTCCAGATTACATTATCCCTAAACCACTGGATCCGCGTCTTATAAATACCATCCCTCGCGCTGTTTCGAAGGCAGCTATCGCAACCGAGGTAGCCAGGAAATTCCCCACTGATAGCAAGAAGCAGAAAGAAGCCTCTTCTTAGAACAGGCCCATGCCTGCATCCATATTAAAGCCACCGCTTTTGAGTAAGCGGTGGCTTTATTATTTATAAATGTATTATTTTCGATTGTCTATATCATCAATCTTCACCGTGATAAATATGATATGACTGATTGACAGCAAGCCGCGCTGGTAAGCTGTAGCAATAGCTGCGACAGATGCTTATACTTCCTCCATGTTTGAGCTCCTGTTAACACTCACCACCATCAGCCTGCTGGACAGCATGAGCGCGGTACCGATCGCACTGGTCCCGCTGGCCATCATCCTGAATGGCAGAACACCGCTGACAGGTGCGATCAGTTTCATTAGCGGTGGCTTTATCGTCTACTTTATTTTCGGCCTGCTCATCCTGCTAGGACTGGACAACCTGATCGATAAATATGCCGAACAGTTTATCTCTTACATGAAATCCGAACCTGACTGCGTCGAGCTCATCATCCAGATAATCATCGGATTTATAATGATCTATTTCGCCTGGCAGTTTTCCAGGAAAGCACCGCAGGACAGTAATACCCGATCATATGACACTGATATCAAGCCTGTACAGGCATTCATCCTGTCTGCATCGATAAACATCATCGGTATGTGGGGAGCGTTGCCGTACTTTGCAGCGATGGCGCAGATACTAAAAGCCGACCTGGAAACGGCCTCGATGATCTGGATAATTGTGTATTATAATCTGATCTTCGCGCTGCCCCTTATCGGTTTTATATTATTGCGTATAATGATGGGCGAGAAAGCGACAATCGTGCTTGGCAAGATGACAGATTTTTTTTCACACTGGGGCAAACAGCTGATCGTTTTATCGCTCTATCTACTGGGCCCCTTACTGATAGCTGATGGTATAGGCTGGTTTACAGGCCACCCGATTTTGAAGTTTACAGAATGAGACAACTGCTAAAAATTTACACTATCACCTTTCTGGTTATTATTGTTGCGTCATGCAGTAACCTTGCGCAAAAGAACCCTGATAACAAGCCTGTGCGCCTGATACATAAGTATGAAGTTAACGTACTCACCGCAGGCGAAGCGCCTGATTGCCGTTATCTCGGTGAAGTCATCGGTTCCGAGGGTCACTGGTATACATATTTATTCATCAGTAACAGAAAGCTGATACAGGGCGCGATAAATGATTTGCATAACAGTGCTGATGCGATCGGCGCCAACGTGGTTTACATAAGTGACAACATAGACTTTACAACTTCTGTCACATTTTATGGGCAGGCCTATGACTGCAAGTATGACGAAATCAAGTAATAATGACACGACTGATAGCGAATTACTCCGCGCCAATATCAACAATGAGACGGCACAGATAAACTGGCACGAACTACAGCGTTTTTTTGCCGGCGGCTGGTTGATCTATGTCAGCAGCGAAACTAACCTGCTCGATGTGGCTGTTGCCTTCTCACTCGATGATAAAGACAAAGTCAGGAAGTGGCTAACCTCGGGGGAAGTCGCAAAGGTCAGCGATGCGCAGGCAAAACAATGGCACACGGAAAATACGATGTTCTGGTCCAACGTGGTTAAACCATGGGTACTGATCCAGCCCGTAACCGACAAACATGACAACAATATTCACTAACTGATAAACGAGACAGTTAAATCATGAATTTCATAGAAGAGTTTATTAAGAAAGAGTCCTCATCTGGTATCTTACTGATCATCGCCACCATACTTGCGCTGACATTAAAAAACTCGATGTTCAGCGAGTATTACTCGGCATTTTTACGGACACCGGTGGAGGTACGCTTTGCGGATCTGCATATCGCCAAACCTTTATTACTTTGGATCAACGATGGTCTGATGGCGATCTTCTTTTTATTGATCGGCCTCGAAGTAAAACGTGAATTCATAGAAGGGCAGCTGTCGACACCTGCTCAGGTCGCCTTACCGGGCATCGCTGCCATCGGCGGTATGCTGGTCCCCGCTCTGTTTTATACCTATATCAATTTCGGAGATGAAACCGCGATGCGCGGCTGGGCCATCCCTACCGCTACCGATATCGCATTTGCACTCGGCATCCTGGCATTACTCGGCAAACGTGTACCGCTGTCACTCAAGGCTTTTTTACTGGCCCTGGCCATCATCGATGACCTTGGTGCGATCGTAATCATCGCGCTATTCTATACCGTTGAGCTATCTACCCTGTCTATCGCTGTCGCAGCCAGCGCATTGACCATGTTGATCATCATGAATCGTTTGGGTGTAGCAAAGAAAGCCGCTTACATCACTGTCGGCGTCATACTCTGGGTCAGCGTTCTCAAATCAGGGGTTCATGCCACACTCGCCGGCGTTGCCCTCGCCTTCACCATCCCTTTAAAGTGCACATCCGGTGACGATGATAAGACATTCTCCATGTCAAAAGACATGGAACAAGACCTGCATTTCTGGGTAGCCTTTTTTATCCTGCCATTGTTCGCCTTCGTCAATGCCGGTGTCGACCTGCGTAATGTCTCTCTCGACCAGATGACCACCGGTGTTCCGCTAGGCATCATGGCAGGGCTGTTCCTCGGAAAACAGATCGGCGTATTCGGTTTCAGCTGGCTGGCGATCAAGGTGGGACTGGCAAAAATTCCAAATAACAGTACATGGATGCAGCTCTATGGCGTCTCCATACTGACCGGTATCGGTTTCACCATGAGCCTGTTCGTCGACTCTCTGGCTTTTACCGATGGCAACCTTTACCAGCAGGCAGACAAACTCGCCGTACTGTTAGCCTCGTTTACGGCAGGCGCAGTGGGTTATCTGATTCTACGCACAGCTAAATCTAACGAACCGGACACGTAATACTGTTGAAATTATAAATGCTCAGCAAACATCTGCATCCACCTTTTTGTCACATACAGCCAGGGTAAGCTCATGGAACCACGAATAATTTCTTTTGCCACATTAACAATTGCACTGTCCTTTTTTCTTGCTGCTTGCGAAGAACCGCCACAAACCTATGTTGCCAGCTCGAGACCTGTCAAGACTATCATCATCGGAGATAATTTAACCGGTGATACTCGAACATTTCCAGCAGTGGTAGACGCCATTCAGAAAGCAGAGATCTCTTTTCGTGTCAGCGGTAAAGTACAAAAGATAAGCGTCAAGGAAGGCGATGAAGTCAGGAAAGGACAGATCCTGGCCGAACTGGATCCGGTTGATTTTGATATACGGTTAAAAGACCGACAGGCAAGTTATAAGACTGCAAAAGCTAATTATGACCGTGCAAAGGACCTGGTAGAGAAAGGCGCCATCTCAAGAGTCGATCATGATGAGATCCGCGCCAAGTACTTTACTGCAAAAGCTAACCTGGATGCTGCCGAGCAAGATCTTTTATATACAAAACTGAAAGCAAATTTCAATGGCTATATCGCAAAACGCCATGTGGAAAAATTTGAAGAGATCATCGCTTCTCAAACAATCTTTTCACTCTCAGACGTATCTTCTTTAAAACTGAAGGTCGATATCCCTGAGAACCTGATGATACTCATCAAACGAGAAGGCGCGGGAGTCCGTAAACTCTACGCATTATTCGATAACATCTCTAATCAGCAGTTCCCTCTCAGTTTTATGGAGTCGACAACCAAGGCTGATCCAAATACAAAAACATTCAAAGTCACTTTCAGGATGGACGCGCCTGAGGACTACAACGTTCTGCCGGGGATGACCGCTACCGTCTATGCCGCCGTGCTGCCTGGTGAATTACAACCAGCAGCATCAGTGATGCTACCCGTTTCTGCGGTTATCTCTGATAATGAGAAGCGAGCGACCGTCTGGGTAGTCGACGAAAACACGATGACAGTTAAACCCAGGAAAGTCACCCCTGGCACCATGATCGGTGACACCATGTCTGTTGAGGGATTACAACCGGGTGAACGTGTCGTTATTGCCGGCGCGCCATTTCTACGCGACGACATGAAAGTCACCTTGCTCGAAACAGGTGAACAGGCAAAATAATCCTTACTTTTCCCCGAGATCATCTAAATGAACATTGCAGAATATTCTGTTACCAGGAAAGTCACCACCTGGCTTTTTATCATCTTAATGCTCGCGGGCGGTGCCACAGCGTTACAGGATATCAGCCGACTGGAAGATCCTGAATTTACTATCAAGGAAGCCAAGGTATATACGCTCTACCCCGGCGCAAGCCCCCAGGAAGTCGAGCGTGAGGTCACCTATCACATAGAAAACGCCGTGCAGCAGCTGCAGCAACTAAAACGTGTCGAGTCGATCTCCCAGAATGGTTTTTCAGAAGTCACCGTCAAGATAAAAGATAAATATAAGAAACCGGATTTCCCCAACATATGGGATGAACTTCGCCGCAAGATAACGGATGCCCAGACCCTGTTGCCACCAGGTGCACAGACTTCTGTAGTATTTGATGATTTTGGTGATGTCTTCGGCCTGTTCTATGCGCTCACCGGCGAAGGTTATACTTACCGGGAATTAAAGGATTTTGCCGATATCTTAAAAGAGCAGTTATTGCTGGTTCCGGGTGTCAGAAAAATCACTATCGATGGCGACCAGAAGGAAGTTGCCTACCTGGAGATCTCACGAGCCAACCTTGCGCAACTCGGTATATCGAATCTCGAGCTCAATCGTGTATTAAAATCACAGAACCTTGTTTCTGATTCAGGTAACGTACGTGTCGGTGATGAATATATCCGTATCAACCCTACCGGTCAGCTGATGTCCGTACAGGAGATCGGCGATCTGCTCGTCAGGGGCAAGAATGACACCCTGGCACGGATCAAGGATTTCGCTACGGTACGCCGCGCTTATGAAGAGGTACCCAACAAGTATACTTACTTCAATGGCAACAAAGCATTGACTGTCGGCATCTCTATGCAACCGGGGGAGAACGTGGTCGCCGTTGGCGAACGCCTGGACAGGCGGCTGCTGGAACTGCAATCGGTCACACCAGTTGGCATGCAGCTCGATGCGATCTACAACCAACCGGTGATCGTCGATGAGTCTGTCAGCGGTTTCATCATCAATGTCATCGCCGCCCTCGTTATCGTCATCGTGGTATTACTGTTCTTCATGGGATTACGTACCGGGCTGATCATCGGCGCAATCCTCTTGATCACCGTTTCCGCGACGGTCTGGTTCATGAATTTCTTCGCTATCGACCTGCAGCGCATCTCATTGGGCGCATTGATCATTGCACTCGGCATGCTGGTTGATAATGCTATCGTCGTCGCCGAAGGTATGCTGGTCAGAATAAAACGCGGCGAAGACGGAGTAAAAGCAGCCAAAGAAGTGGTCGGTTCCACGATGTGGGCCCTGCTTGGCGGCACCATCGTCGGCATCGTCGCATTTGCAGCGATCGGCCTGTCTGAAGACTCGACCGGAGAATTTGCCAATTCATTATTCTGGGTCATTCTGATCTCACTGCTACTGTCATGGTTTACCGCAGTCACCATGACACCATTATTATGCGTACAATTCCTTAAACCCGACGAGCCAGGAAAAGTACAGGCGGACCCTTATGGCGGATTCCTGTTTACCAGGTACCGGAGTTTCTTAAGTAGCGCAATCCACTTTCGCTGGGTAACCATCAGCATCGTCGTCGCTTTATTCGCCTCCGCCATCTTTGGTTTCGGTTATGTCAAACACAGCTTTTTTCCGAATTCGAATACCCCGATGTTTTTCTTTGATATGTGGAATATCGAGGGTGATGACATACGCAAGACCCGCGATGATGTGCTCAAGATCGACGAATACCTGCACACTCTTGATGGCGTGGTCGATACGGCCATCTTTATCGGCGGCGGCGCGACACGTTTCACCCTGGTCTATAACCCGGAATCTCCCAGCAGCGCCTATGGCCAGATCATCGTCACCACGAAAACACTGGAAGATATCCCCCGCATAGAACAAAAACTACTGGAATACACAGCGGCTAATTTTCCTAACTCTGAACCGAAAACAAAACCACTACGTATAGGACCGGGTCGCGACGCTAAGATCGAAGCCCGTCTCAGTGGCCCAGATCCCGTGGTACTCAGGCAACTATCCAAGCAGGTCCAGCAGATCATGGCGCAAGACGGTGGCGCAATCAATATCCGTGATGACTGGCGCCAACCAGTCAAAGTCATAAGACCCATATATAATGAAAAAGCGGCTCGTCCCCTGGGTATTACTCGAGAGGACGTCAGCAACGCCATGTTGAATGCGTTTGATGGACAGCAGATTGGCATATTTAAAGATGGTATCCGCTTATTACCCATCGTCATGATTCCGCCTCTTGCAGAACGCGAGGATGTTGGCACCATACGTGATGTCCCCGTGTTCAGCCCTATCCTTCAGGACAGGGTTCCTGCAGGCCAGGTGATATCTGATTTTAAAACAGAGTGGTCAGACGCAAAGATCAGAAAACGTAATCGCATATTCACCATAATACCTTCCTGTGATCCAAGCCAGGGCCTGGCCACAGTATTACTCGATCGATTAAAACCAAAGATCGATGCCATGGAACTTCCGCCCGGCTACTTTATCGAATGGGGTGGTGAATACGAAGACTCAAAAGATGCAAATAACGCGATAAATTCATCACTGCCTGCCGGCTTCCTGACCATGATTGTGATTGTGATCATCCTGTTCGGAAAAGTACGCCAGCCACTGATAATCTGGCTGACAGTACCACTAGCGATCATCGGTATCACTGCCGGCCTGTTGAGCATGAACGTCGCTTTCGGCTTTATGGGCTTGCTGGGCGCACTCAGCCTGGTTGGCCTGCTGATAAAGAATGCTATCGTATTGATCGAGGAGATAGATATGCAGATCGGAAGCGGTAAGGAATCCTACTCTGCAATTCTTGATTCTTCAGTATCTCGAATGCGTCCGGTGATGATGGCAGCCAGCACAACCATACTTGGCATGGCGCCTTTATTGAGTGACGTATTCTTTTTGGATATGGCGGTCGTCATCATGTTTGGTTTAGGATTTGCTTCTTTACTGACACTGATCGTAGTACCTGTGCTCTATGCTATCTTCTTCAACATCAAAGAAACAACTTAACCTGGGATTTAAATGAACACTCTCGCTAGATTATTATTCATCAGCAGCATCCTTGTTACTGCGATTTTCACATCCTCCTGCGCCACCCTGACCGAGGATATTAACGTCGAAACCCATGTACATCCGGATGTAGATTTCAGCAAATTTAAATCTTATGCCTGGGTTGGCAGCGCACAGATCGTCTATGACCCGGTCGGTCAGTGGGAACAGCCGACCCTGGATACCGATGAAGAAGTAAAATTCAATATCAATCGTGAATTGCGCAACAAGGGACTGATCGAAGTCAATAGCAACCCTGACCTGCTGGTAGCTTTTGCCGCTGGTATCGATATGACCTTCCTGGAACTGAAGGAAGACCCCGAGTCGAAAAAAGAAGTCCTAACCAATGTACCCAAAGCTGCCCTGGTCGTCGCACTGATTGATGCAAATACCGGTTACACGGTATGGGTCGGCTTTGCCGAAGGTGATGTACAGGAACAGCAAACGATCGAAAACATACGTGCTCGAATCGAATATGCGGTGACCGAAATATTTAAACCCTATTGAGTAGCGAAGCCTGATCTAGTAATCCAGATCACTCTTCACGGGTACCCCCATTAGTCCACCAGACATCGCCATCATTTAGTGCACCGGTTACATCTGACTGGCGACGGGGCTGCCCGCTCCTGCAATCATAACTGACCAGGCGTAAGCGCTGTGGATTTCGTCGATCGTTGCCTGAACGACGATCTCGCCAATGTTTTCGACGCTCGACGATTTCGACATTTCCTGTATCTTCTTTTTTTTGCATCGCAGACACCCTCATCTGATTTGATTAGACGTATCGGATAAAGCTTCTACTATAGGGCGCTTTTATAGTGTCGAAGTCAAGAAAAAGGCGATTGAAGTTTTTTATACTTCAATCGCCTCGTGCCGGCCCTATACTGAGCCAATGTTAAATCAAGCTAACGAACTTAATGCTGTACTTCTTCTTTCTCTAGTGTCTCCAGGCGGTCATTTAAAATCATATAATCACCGCCGGTCTGAAAACGTACTACAGAAAAACCATGATTGCTGACGCGTTTTACCTCAACAATCTGGCCTGTACTAGCAATTTTAGCTTGAGCGCCCTTTTGAAGTTGTTTAGCTTCCATTTTTCTCTCCCCGTTTCTTATTATTATCATTTTTATTATTGTCAGGCTTATTTATAGCACACTTCTAACAAAATGTTTATATAAATAGCATAACTTTATGATTTTTATTATTTTACCCGTTTTAATGTTGTTACCCAGTCTAATTTTTTGCTCCCTTTCCCCAAACGGACCGCTCTACCGACTTCATTTTCATACCAGCTTAAATGCGACAGGTTCGGCTCAACCTCGTATCCCCACCATGTGCCATCAGCATCCTGCGCTATCCAGCACACCCAGGACGGAATTTCGCTACAATCAGTATCATACTTTTCGCTCATAATAACCGAGATTAAACAAAATACAAGACTATGGGAAGATACCGCCCCCCGCAGCCTGTGGGCTCAAAATACATCACTGCTGAAGGCCATAAGCGGCTGACCGAAGAGCATGATTATCTCTGGAAAAAGAAACGACCTGAAGTCACTCGTATCCTGTCTGCTGCTGCAGCGGAGGGTGATCGCTCGGAAAATGCCGAGTACATCTACCGCAAGAAAGAATTACGTGAGATAGATGCGCGCGTCCGTTTTCTGCGTAAGCGACTCGAAGATATGGTGGTCGTTGACCGTATACCATCAGATGTAGACAAGATTTATTTTGGTGCCTGGGTGATGATAGAAGATGAGACGGGTGCAGAGAAAACGTATCGCGTGGTTGGTCCTGATGAGATTGATCCCAAGCTGGGATATATCAGTATGGACTCACCGATGGGCAAAGCCTTGCTGGGTAAATCACTTGATGATGAGATCAACATCACAGTAGAGACCAGAGAAGGACCAATAAAAAGCTCGTACATTATTAATGAAATCAGCTATAAAGCTTTAGAATAGGGTCTTTCACTGTAATTACCGTCCATCCATGGCATCGCCGCACCGCCTTCCCTGGCTCCTTGCGGCATACCGTCCATCCATGGACATAAAAAAAGCCCTCATATTTGAGGGCTTTCATTAAATGCAAATCAGGCTTTCACCTGATCCAGCCTGCTGCCATTAATACTGAGGCGCGTATTGCTGTGGCGCTTGTTGAGGCGCATATTGCTGTGGTGCCTGCTGAGGAGCCGGTGCAGGTTGTGGTGCATACTGAGGCTGTGGTGCGTAGCCTGGAGGAGGACCATAACCTGGAGGAGGACCGTAACCCGGGCCAGGGCCATAACCATAACCTGGAGGAGGACCATAAGGACCACCGTAACCACCATATGGACCACCGTAGCCACCATAAGGGCCGCCATAACCACCATATGGACCATAGTAATCATCGTCATCAAATTCCTGCTCCATTTCTTCCATCCAGTACCTGGGATCCCACTCATCATAAGGGTTACAGCCTGGAATCTCTCCAAACGGTCCCATACATTCCCAGTCATCATCGTCGTCCCAGAAAAATGCATAACTGCTGGTAGCAGCGGACATCAAACCGAGAACCATTAACAATTTCATCAGTGCTTTCATTATTTACTCCGTCATCAGGATTCATTTTAAAACGCCCTCATTCTATGACAGTGCTATAAACACTTCAATGACATGAGTCAAAACTTTATCTCTTAGTATCGGTCGTAATTAGCCACTATTTAGCAACTTTAGCTACCATATATCTAATATTAATAATAAAGAAGAACACATGGAAAATACCGATATACACCAGCTCGAAACCACGACAGAACTGCTAAATACCGCAATCGAACGGATCGGGCAGGTCATCCTCGGTAAAAATGACCAGATCAGGCTGGCATTGACCTGCTTACTGGCTCGAGGGCACTGCCTGATCGAAGACCAGCCGGGCGTGGGTAAAACCACACTCGCGCACACCATGGCGCAGGTAATGGGCCTGGATTTTCATCGGATCCAGTTTACCAGTGACCTGTTGCCTGCCGATGTCCTTGGGGTATCTGTATTCAATCGGGAGCTGTCACAGTTTGAGTTTCATCCTGGACCGATCTTTTCCAACTTTATTCTCGCCGACGAGATCAACCGGGCGACACCCAAGACACAGAGCGCACTGCTCGAAGCCATGGAAGAACACCAGGTAACGGTCGAAGGGGAAACCCGTGAATTACCAGAACCTTTTTTTGTCATCGCAACACAGAATCCGACTCATCAGATAGGCACCTACCCTTTGCCGGAATCGCAACTTGATCGTTTCCTGATGCGAATCGATCTTGGTTTTCCGGATAAGGATGCCGAGCGTAAGCTGCTGGAAGGCGAAGACCGGCGCACCATCATCAGTAAACTGGAAGCCGTATTCGAAAAAGATCAGCTGTTTGAAACCCAGCAACTGGCGATGATGATGCATGTGTCACCAGCAATACTTGATTATATACAGGCCATACTCGAGTTCACTCGACACAGCAGTGCTTTTGAGTTTGGCCTGTCACCTCGCGGCGGCCTCGCACTGCTGAATGCAGCCAGGGCGTATGCCCTCATCGACGGACAGAAATATGTGCTGCCGGAGCATGTGCAACGGGTACTACCGGCTGTGGTAAACCATCGCTTGCCGGTACATATAGATACCGGTTCAAAGCAACTGACCTCAGCTGCGCAACACATCATCGAGTCGACCAGCATCTCGTGATATCGGCATCACTAAAAAAATTCAGCCATATCATTCGCCTGCCTGAGCTGAAGCCCGATTTCAGTCGCAGGCCCGTATTCAAGTTCATATCCAGGCGCAGCGGTCCGTTTGATGGCAGGGTGACCCTGACCCGTGACCGTGTCTATATCATGCCAACAAAAGCAGGCCTGTTATTTTCACTACTGCTGATAACGTTGCTTATCGGCTCGATAAACTATGAGAAAAGCCTGGGTTTCATCCTGACCTTCCTGCTTGCTGGCATAGGAAATATTTTATTGTTATCGACCTGGCGTAACATCGCTGGCCTCGAACTTAGGGGGAGCGATGCAACAGCCGTATTTTCAGGAGAACCGGCCTGCTTCAATGTTCAGCTTATCAACCACCAACTTTATGACCGCCATTCTATTGTGATCAGCCAGCATGGCGAAGAGCAGGATATAGTCGACTGTGCCGCCAGCAGCCAGCGACTAATCAGCTTCAAAATAAAGACAACACAGCGCGGTAAACTCGATGCCGGACGCTTTCGCATTCACACTGAATTTCCTTCGGGCCTGTTTGTCGCCTGGACATGGGCAGACCTGTCTATGACCTGCCTGGTCTACCCGGAACCGGATAACAGTATCGAGTTACCTGTGTTTGACCATAACGAGAGCGGTGAAGCCGATACCAACGGCAATGGCATAGAAAATTTCAGCCACCTAAGAAAGTACCATCAGGGTGACAATATCAACCGCATCTCCTGGAAAGCCGCGGCAAAGACCGATGAGCTTTTCACCAAACAGTTCACCGGCGCAAAACCCACGAACCACTGGATCGACTGGCATGAGATAGCCGCCAAAGATATCGAGCAACGTCTGTCGAGGATGACTGCACTTGTCATCAACGCTGAACGAAACCAGCAATACTATGGCCTCAGGCTACCTGAGAAAGAGATCGCACCGGACAGCGGTAACGAACATTATCATCGCTGCCTGACAGCTTTAGCACTTTATTAATCTATAACCGACTCGATATAAGCGCTGCAGTGACTACCAACACACAAAAACCAAACCGCGACATCCTGATCTCCCTGCTTATCGGAACGCACCTGTCTGCCCTGCCGCTCTATGCCGGCATGCCGCTACCGGTTATCTTGTTGCTGCTGGCCCTCAGCGTCTGGCAGTTATTATTGATCAAGCAGGATCGGCCAAACCCCGGAAGGATTGTCATGCTCTTGATCGTCTTGCTATCTTTCATCACCGTGAGGTATTCATTCGGCCATATCTTCGGACAGCAGCCGGGTATCGCACTGGTGACCCTGATGACCGTACTCAAACTGTTCGAGACCAGGAGCAACCGAGACTGCTACATCATCATCTACAGCGCTTTTTTTATCATCGCCAGTAACTTCTTTCACTCCCAGTCTATCTGGCTGATCATCTATGTGTTTTTTGTTGTCGCTTCCCTGGTCAGTATCCTGATCGCCCTCAGTGACCGGTTAAACACGGTGCCACTGAGGAGCCGATTCAAACTGTCATCCCGATTTATCATCCATGCGATACCGATGATGCTGGTATTATTTTTCCTGTTCCCGAGGATACCTGGCCCGCTCTGGGGGCTACCGGATGACGCCTTTAGCAGTAGCACCGGTTTGAGCGAGGAGATGTCTCCCGGTAGTATCAACCGGCTGATCAGCTCATCTGCGATCGCTTTTCGCGTAAAATTTGAGCAGCAGGTACCATCACATAGCCAGCTCTACTGGCGTGGTGCAGTACTGTCAGATTATGACGGCCGCACATGGCGGCGACATGACGCGCCAAAGAGTGCAGAGCCCAACATCGCATACGGCAACGATGCAGAGAACAGTTTTCGCTATACGGTGACACTGGAGCCTACCAATCTGAACTGGCTACTCAGTCTTGAATACCCTGAATCTAACGATACTTCGAACGGAAGTCTCCAGTACAACCTGAACCGTGAAGCGATGCTGCTCACCAAGGACAAGATAAACAATGTCACCAATTACAGCATCACATCACGAGCAGATGCCAGCAACCTCGCCCTATTTGAACAGGAGAGCCACAAGAATCGTCTTTTACCTGCACGGATGAACCCGAGGACATTAACACTCGCTAACCAGCTACTGCAATTATCAGCTTACGATGCTCAGCAATACATCAGTAATGTACTGTCCTATTTCAGAGATAATGGATTCGTCTACACACTGAGTCCTGACCTGCTGGGTGATGACGCCATGGATGATTTTATCTTTTCAAGCCGTCGCGGCTTCTGTGAACATTATGCCAGTGCATTCACTTACCTTATGCGCGCCGCAGGTATTCCCGCCCGGGTCGTCGTCGGTTACCAGGGCGGAAGGATGAACCCGCTCGATGATTACATGATCGTCCGCCAGTCTGATGCTCACGCATGGTCAGAAGTCTGGGTCAATGGTGTCTGGCAACGTGTCGACCCTACCGCCGTGATATCACCAGAACGGATCGAATTCGGCATCTCAGGTGCCGGGCTGGAGAGAGAGCAGCTGCCACTATTACTGGTCTCAGACAGCTCAGTCCTGAAAAACCTGGCTTTCATCTACGACAGCTTTCAGAACCGCTGGAATCAGTGGGTCATCGGTTACGACCAGAAAAAACAGTATGATTTATTAAAATCGCTCGGTCTGGAAAACGCTACTCCGTCAAACCTCATCCTGTTACTGGTGCTCTGTCTCACTGTTACAGCCATCATCATCAACTGGTTAATACTGAGAAAGAACACCATCGATAAAGATCGTGTGCAACATTATTACAACCTGCTCTGTCTTAAACTGCAACGACACGGCATTCGACGAAATTTGAGTGAGGGCCCGGTGAATTTCGAAAACCGCATCTATAGCGAGCAGTCACTTTCCGGCAGAACCAGGGATGAGCTGGCGTTCATATTCAAAGCTTACCGTTCACTACATTATGGAAGCCGTTCCAACAGCACCCTGGAAAATCACTATATTAAAAAGATAAGGAAGCTGAAGATAAGAAGACAAACATGATCAGGAAAAATTGAATCACAGGCAAGCTGATCAGGCGATATGAGAATTGATAAACTCGCGCAGAAAAGATAGCGGCTTGGCGCCGCTAAAGCGCGCTACTTCCTCACCATCCATGATCAACAACACGGTAGGGAAGCCTCTTACCTTGTAGTGACCGGCCAGCTTCATGTTCTCGCCTTCATCTACCTCGACCTTGGCTAATAAAATTTCGCCCTCATATTCATCGATAAGCCTCTTCAATACCGGTGCGATCACCAGGCAAGGAGAACACCACTCAGCCCACAGGTCCACCAGTATGGGTTTAGTGTTTGATGCTTTAACTACAAGATCATCGAATTGCTCGTAATCAACATCAAAAATCAATTTTTCTTTATTCAGCACGGTAACGCCTGTCGAGTGACTTTAAAGAGCAGATTATACAATGTCATACAGCAACGCGTTATAATAGCAGCCAGATTCTATCGGATAAAATAATGAGCGAAATAACTATAGAACACAATGTCACGCCTGCGAAACTTGATGTGCTGTACGTCGATGACTGGCCAGTCTGGTCAAAAGGTGTATCAGAATTCGACTGGACTTATGAACAGAAAGAAACCTGCTACATCATCGAAGGAAAAGCTATCGTCACACCGGAGAATGGCGAACCGGTTACCATACAGGAAGGTGACATGGTGTTTTTTCCACAGGGTATGAAGTGCGTGTGGAAGATAATCGAACCCATCGAAAAACATTATATCTTCGAATAACTAACAGGATAGCGATATGGAACTATGGCAACAGTTACTCGCCGGCGCTTTAGGGCTTCTGGTTTTATTCATGTTCTTCCCCGGCATTAAAGCGACTATGGAAAAAAGCAAGAACGCAGAGGAAAAGCACTGGGGCACACTGATATTGATAACCATCGTGCTGATCGCCTTCGTGTTATTGATGATTAACTCAGTGCGGTGATCTACAGGTCGAAGCGGTGGAAGTAACTGGCCGGCGGCGGTTACTCGGCAGCAAGACGCACTGATTACTGACAGCTGATACTTGCCATTGAGTCGCCCCGTCTATCTGCAGTATTCAGCGAATTGATGGGCTTTTTATTTAGCGATCACTATGATCACGGCCAGGCAGCTGTTGTTTAATTCACCTGCTGCCAGCTGACCCAGTCAGAATGATTCTCTGCAACATGAAACAGGGCGGCGATAACATGTCTGTCGTAGCGGCTGTCAGCTTCAGATAACAGGATATCCAGCACCTCTTTGACTGGCTTACCAGGACGATATGCCCTGGAGCTGGTCATGGCAACAAATGCATTAGCTACTGACAGTATCCTCGACTCCTGGAAGATAGCGTCGCCAGAAACACCATTCGGATAGCCGCTGCCATCGAGACACTCGTTTTTCTGCTGCACGAACTCGATGACCGGCCCGTCAAATTCGAGGTCTTTCAATATCTCTACGCTATAGTTTATGTTCTCTCTCAACATCAACTCCTCGGCTTGTGTCAATGGCTCCATGTTGGTCAATACTTCAGCGGGTATGTATAACTTGCCGATATTTGCCAGCAGGGCTGCCATCGACAGTATATCGATGCGTTCCTTTGGCAGATCCATTGCCCGCGCGATAGCGGTAGCGACTTCCCGCGTCCGTTCCGAGTGATGCGCACAATGCGGGTCGTGTTTATCGATGACCTGTGCCAGAGTAGAGATGATACCCTCCATCAGGCGATTATGCCTGCCCTGTGCATCTTTTAACTCGGTGATATCATGCATCACATATAGGTGCGACTGCTTGTAATCAGGATGACGCAAGGCAACGATCGACACATGGTAATCTCGGCGCCTGTCTTTCAGCTCGAGACGCATCTCCCTGTTACGCACATCAGCTTCACCATCAGCCGGCTTTAACTTTAGCAACTGCTTCGTTATATCCGTACTGAAGATGTGATTCAAAGCCTTTCCACGAACATCTACGTTATCTATAGAGAATGATCGTGCCAGGGCATCATTGATGAATACCAGCTTATTGTTATGGTCTAGCAGAAATATATGGTCATTGATGCTGTCACCTACCGCGTTTAACAATGCGGCACGCGCTTCCAGCCGTCTCGTTGCTTTCTGCAAGCGTAGGCTGGTCGAGTGCCGCCAGATAGCGATAAAACTTATGGTAATGACAAAAACGGCCAGCAGGAAGATGGTCAATATGAACTGTTGATGTGAATTAGACTCGGCCAGCGCTTCGGAGACATCAATCTTCTGCACCAGGGTCATCGATGTGTTTCTTATCTTTCTCGCCGTTGCCAGGACATCGACATTACGATAATCCTGCACCATCACATTTTCGCCAATATTCTCCAGTACGGTACTAGCTGCTATATTTTTTGCAGGTACATCACCTCTTCGTGGTTGACTATGGAATAACTGATAGCCGTTTTTTAACGGGCTCAGATAATTCACCCTGTTATCATCATACGACACCAGCAATGTTTCCTCGGTACGTATAGTCACCCAGTCTTTTAACAACAGCTCATAGAGGTTATCTTCTGGATTGATGACTGCGACCACAGCCGCCTTGATATCGTCCGGGCTTAGCGACTGCACAGAGCGCACCGGGACCACGATGATGAAACGCGGATGCCTCTCTGCTGAATCATAAATTGTCGAGATATAGAATGACTTACTATCGATCGCAGTCTGAAAACTCGCAGCGACCTCGGCGTCACCAAGTGGAAAATAACGTGTCGCCAGCAAGACTCCAGAACGATTTACGATGGCGATGCCATCATTCACTTCATTCTCTACATTACTATTAATTTTTTTGATCGGGGTAAACACATCAGCATGATCTGCCGTTGCATTGATGAGATTTTTTAAATGGTGCAGCTGACCGCGCCCCGTTTCGTCATCCTCTGTCACGGGCAAATCCTGCTGTGTGACGTATAGCTGTAATAAAGGATTATTTGCCAGTGCATCCATATTTTCCAGCTGCTCATCAAACCAGGCCTCTACCGCATACTGCTGTGATTCGGCCATGATACTCAGCCGCGACTGCCAGGCATCGAGGTCTCTTTGCTCTTCAGCAGACACATACTTAAACACCAGCCATATACTGCCACTTATAAAAAGCAGCAATAAAATGAGAGCTATCGTTGCAGGTTTATTATTCACCATTCACCTTCACATCCATATCTGCCTGGCCATTGACTAGATGAGACACTAATTCGGCACATGCATCCACCAGTTATTCTCATTCACCGAATAGACCGGTACATAATGAAAGATATCCGCATGCGATATCACCTCTTCTATCTGGTTATCAAGTATCAGGATATCGTTACCGTATCTGATCGCCATCACCGCATGTGGTATCCTGAGGTTAGTATCCTGCACCACGACGACCCGCATCGTAGCAACATCATGACCCAGCCATTTCATCGACAGCATCTTGATGATGGCATAATCCTCACAATCGCCATTATTCAGTAAAAACTCTTTTGGTGTTGCCCAGTAATCAGCCACTCCGTAATTCTCGATATCCAGCACATAATCTTTTTCATTGGCATATCTGTTGACACTTTTAATCTGCTGCTTGAGAGGAAGATGCTTTATTCGTTCTAAAAAAGCCTTCCACTGCGATAGATGGCACTGGTTAAATGTTGCCGACTGGCAGGAAGAGTTGTCTTTGATATTTAACAGATGACGCTCGAGGACAGACAGCCACTGTGGAAAAATAATTAAATTATCTTTCTGTATTTCCTGGTAACCGAACAGGTCGGACGGCATGGAAGATACCGCACGGGCTGACCAAACATTAGAATTTGCCAGTAAAAAGAGTAAGATAAGCAAACATTGCGTTTTTTTAACCATCGGCAGGTATAATACTCAACTTGACAACATCCTGCACTACTTAGTTTTACATGAATATTATAAAGCCAAATACATTATCCACCTGCCTCGCTACCCTGCTCCTTATTTTTATATACCTCAACCCGGTCTATGCCGATGAGGGCAAAAAAGAAGAACCCATGACGGATGAACATGCGCAGAAAATTTTTGAACTTGCCATGGAAGAGCGAGACAGCGGAAAAGTTTTTGATGCGATCGAAAAATTCGAATATATCCTGAGCAGAAGGCCATCGCTGAACCGCGCCCGCCTCGAACTCGCCGTCAGTTATCACCGCGCCAGCCAGTATGATGATGCACTGCGGGAATTTCAGACCGTACTCGATAATCCCGAAACACCTGAGAAAGTGCGTCTCGCTATACTTGCCTATCTCGGCCAGTTGACCAGCGATGAGGTCAAGCCTCGTACCGAACATAGTTTTTCTTATTACACCAAAGCCGGTGTGATGTATAACACCAATATCAACTTCGCACCGCTACGTGGCACAGATATCATCCCCGATGGTGAGGATACGGCCTCACCAGGCCTCGATACATTCTTTAGCGCATCACACCGCTATAAAGACAATAAACCGTTCAATGCGGCTGGTGCCGCGACAAATTTCGAATGGCAGAGCCAGGTTTCCTGGACCGGAAATAATTACACGCGCAACAGCGATTTCAGCCTGAACATAATCAGTGCCAGCACGGGGCCTGCGTTCATATCTACCGGACGCTGGAATGGCGCGATCAACCTGCAGGTAGACCAGACCTATTTCGGAGGATCTACACTCGGGACCTTCATATCACTTAATCCATTAGTGACTTTTGACCTGGGAAACTACCGCGGCCTCACCTTCGAGCTTTCCTATAGTGATAATGATTTCAAACGCCCGGAAGATGAAGGGCGCGACGGCAACACCCTTTTGGGCGGGGCCGCGTATTCAACATTACTCGGAGATGCTGACAATGGGCTGGAGATTGGCTTCAGGCTCACCGATCATACTGCCGATGACGATCAGTTTGGCTTTAGCAGCGAAGAAATATATCTCGGCGGATTTGTTACCTTTGCTAAAACCAGCAACGTCTATCTAAACCTTAATTTTGAACAATATAAATATGACGCAGCCGACCAGCTGGCGAGCAACCCGCCAACTGTCCGAGACGAGATCGAGAGCCGATATGTACTCGGTTACAATTATGATTTCAGTGATGGTTATTTGAAGGGCTGGACACTAAACACCCACATCTCATATACCCGTAATAATTCAAATATTGATTATTATAATTATGACAGGAAGATATTTGCCATCAATCTTGCCCGCTATTTCATCTAACGCCTGAGTTTCAAGAATACATCCATATTTAATGAACAGTTTACTGACACACCAACAGGCATCTGTCAGTAATCATTGTTATTATGTAAAATATTTCAACAAGAGTATCTGCTGCTTTTTTAACCAATTGCGAAAAAGTTGAACAAATATTACGCAGTCGGCCCCTTAAGTGTATAAATATTCGACAAATGTCGGTTTTATATACAATCTAGTATTTGTTAAGCACTTCACATATTTTTACACCCACTATGGAAAAAGAGAAACATTAGAGATATCCTATAAGCCTATGTAATTATTTATTTTTTTCAAATAGGAAAAACTCAATCGTAATTACATAAAACAGGCGACAAACAACGATAGAACCCCCATGCATCGGTCCGCAGGTATATCGGGATTATTATTTTTTACAGTATGCTGAACGAAGGCACTTTAATCGAGTCATTTATTATTAGCCGATAGTAAAAACCTTTTAGCTACTGAATAACCTATTGATTTTATTATTATTAAAAATATCTGGCACAACTTGTGCAGATAATCTATCAATCAAATATAAATGTATTAAAAAGTAGAGAATCAAATGAGCGACGCACAATATAAAGCATGTGGGATCAGCATGCTTACACAGAAACTTGCGCTAATTATGATGCTGATGATGGCATCAACCGTGTCTGCCGGAGAGTTAAAGTGGAGAGACTCCGATGAGGAAAGTGAGTCAGAGGTAGCGTATGTAGATTCGGTGACGAAATGGGGTGCATGGGAATTGGATATCGAACCCGCTGCCGGCGGACTGACACCACCGTCGACCGGTGCATTGAACGCGCGTGACAGCAGGGTTACCTTACGCACCAACAGTATCTCTGCACTGGCACCACCGAGTCAACCACCTGCTGTCGTGCAGACCCCGATCATGCCGCCCGTAGTGCCCTCGGCACCGCCAGCGCCACCGGTAACACCGCCAAGACCCGTTGCCCCTACAACTTTCGCCCCACCAGGTGCAACACCACCGACAAACGTAACTTTTAATTAATGTTCAACGGGCATCCATGTAGATAATGATAAATTTTAAAAATATAAATTTAATGAGAATAGTCATGAAACAATTGCTGTTACTGAATATCATTCTTGCCACATTAGCAGCTCCAGTACAGGCAGCTGGTGTCAATGCTTATGCTACTCAGGTAATAGGTACATATGGTAGCTTTTCTTCAACGCCAGGCGACACCGCGCTCAATAATAATGAAATAGAGTCGATATTTAACAGTAATATCACATCGCTAAAAACTAATCCTTCACCTACTTCCATCCCCTCTATATATGGCCTTAACAATCCCATAACCGGTACGTCCCCCCTTCAAAACTGGTCATCAATTGACCTTGGTTTCGGCGATAAAAAGGTTGTTACCGGCACAGGTGTTGATCTTGTTATAGTCTCTCAGTGGTCTGAATTTGACTACACTTTCGGGCTACAGGCCTTTGGTAATGACGCTACTTTTGATAGTGACGGCACCTTACTCAGCGATGGCACTTTACTCAGCGATTATATGTACCGAGTCAATCCAACAACTGATGCTTCAGAGACCTACCCAAAATCGAGTTCTAAGTTCTCAGGCAATATTTTCACTACCTCGATTAACCTTCGCGACAACCTAGTCGATAAAGACGGCAAAGACATATCTTCATGGCTAGCTGATGACATAGAATTGGGCTACATCCGATTGTTTATAGGTAATGACTTCAATGGTGATGTTAATGCTGGTGGCAATAACGCCAACGCAAACATCTCTCTTGCTGGTGCTTTCCATACTCAAACTGCGGTCGTTCCCCTGCCTCTACCAATTATCCTGTTCAGCTCAGGACTGGCTTTACTTGGCTGGATAGGCCGTAGAAAAGCCGCCTAGAGTACGGGTCGACAACAGGCCAGATAATGAAAGCAGCTTTCAGGGCTGCTTTTTTTCTTATATCGACAAATGTTATAATCGCTGATCAGATTAATCCATTCCTTCTTACCCTATGTCTACACAACCCAACTCTGAAAAAAAGAGGGCGGTCGCCCTGATCTCGGGCGGCCTTGACTCATTGCTCGCAGCAAAAGTCATGCTAGAACAGGGCATCCATGTTGAAGGCATCAACTTCTATACCGGTTTTTGTGTAGAGGGCCATACCCATGCAATCCGTAAAAAGGACAAGGCAAAACCTAAAAGGAATAATGCCTTGTGGAGCGCCGAACAATTAGGCATCAAGTTACATATCATCGATATCATCGAAGAATACAAAGACGTGCTGATCAATCCGAAACATGGTTATGGCGCCAATATGAACCCTTGCCTGGATTGTAAGATATTCATGATCAGCAAGGCTAAACAGTGGATGGAAGAAAACGGTTTTGATTTCATCATCACAGGCGAGGTCATCGGGCAACGGCCGATGTCACAGCGTAAGGACCTGCTTCCCATCGTCGTCCAAGAGTCCGGTGCCGATGACCTGCTGGTCAGACCGCTGTGTGCCAAGAACCTTGAAGCCACGCTTCCCGAGCGAGAAGGCTGGATAGATCGTGACAAGATGAAAGGCTTCAGTGGCCGCAACCGTAAACCGCAGATGGCTCTGGCAAAAGAATATGGATTTGAGGATTACGCTACCCCGGCTGGTGGTTGCTGTTTTCTCACCGATAAGAGTTACTCCGATAAGCTGGTCGACCTATGGAAGGCAAGGAATAAAAAGGAGTATGAACTGGATGATATCATGTTGCTCAAAGTAGGCAGACATATTCGTCCGGCACCTCACTTCAAGTTAATCGTGAGCCGTGAAGACGGTGAGAACAAGTTCCTGCAAGGCTATAAGAAGAACTTCGCTTTTATAGAAATAAAAAGTCATAACGGGCCACTGACATTGATCGATGGTGAACTAAGTGATGATGATCTAAAACTCGCTTCACGTATAGCGGCTCGTTTTAGCCAGGGCAGAGATGCTGATGTCGTGACAGTAAAAACCACGACAAAAGAAGGTAGAGAGCAGCAGTTTGATATCCCTCCGATGCCAACGTCAGAAGTAAAACAGGAGTGGTACATCTAGTCTACAAACTAAATATCTCTATTAGCAATCATCTCGACTGCGGGAGAGATAACGACATACATATTACTAAAACTTTACCGATAGACACCTGATAATGAGCCTGCACAAACTGGACGCCCGTCATACTTTATGCCCGATGCCGGTCATAAAAACACAAAATAAAATTGCTGGATTAGAGCCGGGCGATCTATTGGAAGTTACCTGCACAGATCCCGGCGCACTCAGTGACATCCCTGCATGGTGCCGCATCAATGGCCACACGGTAAAAGAGACTCGCGAGAATGATGACGAAGTCGTCATCGTCGTTCAGGTTGCTTCGTAAAAAGCCTGCTGATACAAACTACCATATGATGTTTCTAGTGAACCGTATGCAGCGGTTCCAGAAATTTATTAGAGATAAAATATTCACCGCCGGTTCGAAAAGACACTACCGAAATCCCATGTTCGCTGACACGTTTTAATTCGACGATCTGGCCGGTATTCTTGATCCTTGCTTTCGCACCCTGCTCTAAAACGTTTGCAAGCAGACCACATTCCAGTTGCTCTAGAATTGTCATAACCTATTCCTTTATTTCCCTGTTAAAACTTTCCGATACTGTAACAGATATGATTCTGTCATACAAAAATACCAGCCTTGAAACAGCCAGCAGATCCGATACCATGAAGGTATCGGATCTGTGTTACTTAATCCTGTGAGATAAAGCGCTGTATATCACCCAGGTTTCTTAGCACTGGCTTCTGCTCATCGATATAACGTGGCATCGACTGCAGCTTTGCAGATGCCTGCTGCTGTGTCATATAGTTACCGGATAACAGCACATACTTCGATACTCCCTTATCTGTGACCTCGAAATAGGATAATGAATCTCTCAGGTAGGTATTATAATATCCGGCGATTTCATACATGGCATCTTTGCTATCGACATAAGCGACCTGGACAGCAAAGTTCTGCGCAGGCAGGGCATTGATCCATTGTGCACCATGGATGATGTTGTCATCGCCGATCTGACTGAATGGTGAATCATTACTGAAGCGTGCTTCGACACTTTTCACTTCATCCTGAATATTCTTCAACCTGTCGTCGATCTCGGCGACCTCTTTATCCATCTCCAACTGCATATTGGTATTGAGCTGCTCGATCCTGTCCTGCAGTGCAGTTAATGAATCACTGGTGGCCAATGAGGTATCAGTCTGAGCCTGTTGCAGAGTTGCTATCTGTGCATCCACTTTCTCACTGTTACCGGCGATTATCGCATCGGCAATCTCAAACTGATTCTGTTGAGAGATATAGATGACGGCAGTAACCAGCAACAGTAACAAGAAGCCCGCGGTAAATATATTAAAGTGCCTACTTTCACGGCTGGCGAGCAGTGCGAGTTTATCGCCAAGTTCTGCACCCGCTCTCTGCAGACCGGTTATCAATGAACTATGGTTCTGTGTTATATCTTCCAGCGCGCGTGTCTTGTCTCTCAGTTCATCAAGGCCAGTGGCTAGATAGTTGGCACTCGATTTCAGCTGTTCGACAGATGACTGTATATCCTGGCTCTTAACTGTTAGTTCTGCAGATGATATCTCCAGCGTGGTAGCACGCTTGATGATGGCCTCATCGACAGACTGCAGCTTGAGTATCCTGGCTTTATTACTTTCTACCGATGTCTGTATCGCTTCTGTTTTTACTTTGGTATCACTTGCCAGGCTTTCGATTTCGGCGACGACTTTTGACTCGAACTGCAACATCTTGTCTGTCGTCGTCTGAATCTTCTGACTCAGCAGATCGCCGGTCAGTTTTGAAGTTTCCACCAGCTGGTTGACGCGTGACACCACCTGCTCATTCTTATGTGCAAATTCGTTCGATTGTGCAATGGTAGACTGTTCCAGCGTCTTGATACCCGTTGCTGACTGTTCTGCAACAGTGCTGACATCGCCATTGATCTTTTTGATATCACTGTCGATTCGTGAAGAGATCTCGAGCAGGGCTTTGTATGCGTTATCTATCTCGCCCAGACGTTTATAGGTTTCAGAAACTTTAGCCGTCAGGTCAGTGTCGGTATCACCGAGGCGATCCAGGCCTTCTTCCACACTGCTGTTGATAGCTCCCAGTTCTGCACGCAATTGTGCGAGATCTGTATCCAGCGCAGTGATCTTTGTATTGATGTCCTTGCCGGTATTAACCGTATTGTTCTCATCAAAATTTATCAATTTAGATGCGCTGCTGTCTGCAGCTTCTGTATCGACGGCTGTGCTTTCAGCAACAGACTCATCTGTAGGTATCTTTTCAGGGCTCATAGATTTATGCTCAAATTATTTTGTTACGACAAAAAGCAGACATGAAACGATGAAGCTGGCTGCATAGAACCAGGCAGTATATCATATTAGTAAATACTTATATTGAGTAAAATCAGTCCGTCTGTCAGAGAAGCCTGATATCGGCGCAGTTGCATGTATCTTTATAGGAATACTTGTTCTATTCCATCTTGATATCCGGTCAGCATGTATCCAGCCACTGCTTGATAAATTCGGCTACCTGTTCAGGGGCGTTGATATCGAGTAATGGCAGATTGCCTGTATCCAGCTGTTCATCAGATGCTAGCGCGATCACTGAGTCATCTTTCGGGAAAAGCAATCGACTAGCTAGCGCTGAACGATGCAATTCGATCTTTGCGAAATGCGCATGCTTGAAGCCTTCGACCATGACCAGATCGATAGCGTCCAGCTCAAGCCTGTTTATAAGTTCAACCAGAACAGGCTCTTTCGCTCTCTGGTACTCGGTGATCACTGCACAGCGCCGGTCAGACGCCAGCATGACCTGGTCGGCGCCAGCCTTACGTAATTCGAAGCTGTCTTTTCCCGGCTTATCGATTTCAAAGTCGTGATGTGTCTGCTTGATCATGGCTATACGCAAACCATATGCTTTGAGCAGAGGCAGCAACTTCACCAGTAAAGTGGTTTTGCCGGTACCTGAATAAGCGGCAAAACCGAGGACAGGTTTTGTGAAGCACATTTCGCTACTAATAGTCTTTAGCATAATAGTGACACTGGTTGATTACTCCGTAGACACCCCACTACTGACTGACACCGGTATCAGGTCAGCCCAGCATTTAATGTAACCATTCCTAACCAGTAAAGATACTGCGAAGCTGTGCGTACTTTTGTTTCATCGTCGTCGTTCTGATCGTTTCTATGAGCTCGTCAAATCTGAATGCATGATGACCCTCATACGCCACACCCATCTGTGGCATGTCGGCCAGGCCGACCTCTCTGGCATGTTCTTCAAAGCCGGCATTTTTCCAGAAGAATGCCCCTGGCATCGTCGTCGGGATCACGACGACATAGAACAAAGCGCGACTGATGATGTTACTGGCAAAAACACTGGCCGTTAACAGGCTGTATGCAAACAGTGTATGCTCATCACCAAACCCGATATAAGCGGTTAGCACCAGTGCCAGCAGCAACAGGCCGTTGCGCAGCCAGTATGCATTACCAAAGCGGGTCGTCTGCAGGTAGAAGGATGCTGCGCCTTCACTCTCACTGGAGCGTAAACTTCTCGCATGGCTGCTCAGCCCGACGATCTCCAGCAGCAGGCCGATCGCCATCAGTACCATCAGGAACCCACCGAGTTGCTGCGACATACTGGATGTCGCTAACGCAACCAGTCCGAGTAACAGTGAACCTAATGTCAGTCCGCTAGAACAGAAACTTGCCGCGGTATACCAGTGATTCCAGAACGGACGTGCTTCTATCCGGTACAGCCTGTACATGTAGTAGCCTCCGAGTATCGCCCCCAGAACAGCAATGCCGGCAAATACTATCTGCAGGTATTGTGCATAGACCGCGAAGCCGTTGTCGGAAACAGCAAACAGAGCAAAGAGACTATAACCGAGAAGCCCCGTATAGAATGCAGAGACACCGGCGATCTCTCGACTGACAGGCGAATGCCTCAGGTTATAGAATCCGCGATAGAAACGATGTGGTTTACCGAGATGCATGTTCAGTTTGAACAGACCAAAACTCATCAATACGATCATCAAAAGCTGCACTGGTAACATCGCATTGCTCGACTGGTAACTCTGCATCGGTTCTAAGCCGTAGCCACTGAGCATAATCAGAAAAGCCGCCATCACGGCCTGGGCACTGAGGGTAAAGGCGATATGTGCATTCTCATGTGAGCCGAGCAACTTCGCCAGGTTCCAGCTGCGCTCGCTGCCCTGCGCCTTATCGACGACAGGTTTAAAACTCTCAGAATGTTCATCGCGATGATATTTCACCGGGCTCTGGTCTACCCGGTTCATATCACGCTGCGGCGTACGTGTCTGCTGAAAGCGGATATTCGGTTGCGTTATATCTGTACGCGGAAAACCCGGGATCTCGGTTTTTGCCTGGCTTCGGTTTTCGGGGATATTTTCTACCACACCAAAGTCAAGCGCATTTCCCAGGCAGGCAGAGACACAGGCGGGCTTCAATCCGACTTCGAGCCGGTCGACACACATATTGCATTTGGTCACCTGGCCTTTAACCGGGTCAAGCTGCGGTGCATTGTAAGGACATACCCATGTACAGTAGCCGCAGCCAAAACAGATATCCGGGTCCTGCAGTACCGCACCGTATTCAGCAAACTTGGTGTAGGCGCGCGTCGGACAACCCTTGAGACAGACCGGATCATCGCAGTGATTACAGGCCATGGAAATATTCAGTCGCTGATACGCAGGATAAGTCCCGCCTTCAACAAAGCCGACCGAGCGGAATGATATATGAGCCGGGTTATCATTCTTTTCGCTGCATGCTGCTTCACATGCATGGCAGGCGATACAGTTATCCGCATCAAAATAGAAGCCATGCTGCTTATAGCGGTTAGGATTCTCAGCAGCGATCTCATCGTCATTGATTACAAATGACTGTTGACGAAGCGGATCATCCGGCTGCACGGTATCTATAGCATGACCATAGTGGTTCTGTGCCTGACTGCTCGGGTCATTCAACAAGGCATAAGCCGGCTCGTTTTCTCTTCTTTTTAACACGTAATTAATCACCCTTTTTAGAATGCACGCATTTCCATGCTAAGTTTTGCCGCCGCTACCTGGTCTGCGAGTTTCTCGATACGCACTGCCGACTGTTTATAGGCGGGCTGACGTGAATGCGGATCGAGCAGGCCGAGGGTCAGTCGATTAGCGCAATCGTGGAAATGAAACGGCAGAAATATCATGTTCTTTGGCACCCTTTGCGTCGGCGTCGCCATAACTACGGCATCAGAACGGCGCGAGACCAGGCGTACATACTCGCCACGCTGAAGGTCCAGTTCAGCTGCAAGATCAGGGTTTATCTCGATAAACGGTATCGGGCTGTATTTATTATTGTTACCAATCTTTCCGGTCTTGGTGCGGCCATGCCAGTGCTCGACGAGACGGCCGGTGTTAAGCCATATCGGAAACTTTTCGTCCGGCACTTCATTGTTATCGATAAAGGGCAGTGGAATCAGTTTGGCCTTGCCGTCTGCATAACAGAAACTGGCTGTCTCGGTATATAACCGCTTGCCGCCCGGTGGCGGCTGCTCATTATTACCGAGTTGCTCTTCAGTGTAAGGCCATTGCACACCACGGTGCTTTTCGATCAGATCGTGACTCATACCAGAGATATCTGCCAGCCGGCCTCTGGATATACCAGCCATCTCGATAAAGATATCGGCGGCTTTGTCAGGGAAGCTTACCCTGTTGTCTTTATTGAAACGCTTCGCCATCTGGTTAAAAACCCACAGGTCGGGTTTCGCCTCACCCGGTGGTTCAACGATCGGTTTGACCAGATTGACACGGCGCTCGGTATTGGTCATCACGCCTTCTTTTTCGGCCCAGGTGCCGGCCGGCAGATAGACGTGCGCATACTGTGCACTCTCGGTATCTTGGTAACAGTCCTGCACCACACAGAATTCCAGCTTCTGCATGGCACGCCGGACACGTTCTGAATTGGGCAACGAACTCAACGGGTTGGTAGCGATCAGCCACAGGCCCTTGATGTGGCCAGCTTCGATGGCATGGTAAATATCTGTCTGGAACATGCCGCGTTTCTCTGGCAGAAACGATTCCTCGATATTCCAGAACTCGGCGATCTCTTTACGATCCTGTTCATTTTCCAGCGCACGGTAGTTTGGCAGGCCGGAACACGAAGACCACTCCCTGGTACCCATGGCATTACACTGCCCGGTGATAGAGAGCGAGGTGCCGCCGGGCTTGCCGATGTTACCGGTGATCAGCGACAGGTTGTTGATACCGACAACACCATCAGATCCGTGCGTCGACTGGTTGATACCCATGGTCCAGATAGACATGGCTGCATCCGCTTTGGCAAATACACGGGCGACACTTCGGATCGTGTCCTCATCGATACCACATATCTTTGCGGCAGTGGTCGGATCATATTTCGCTACTTCTTCACGCAGTTCTTCGATACCATTGGTATTGGCAGCGATGTATGCGCTGTCCTCTAGGTTCTCATCGAAGATGACATGCATTAAGGCATTTTGCAGCACGACATCGGTGCCTGGCGTTATCGGCAGGTGTATGTCAGCAAACTGTGCCAGCATGGTGACGCGCGGGTCGACCACGATCAATGGAAAGTTTCGCTTCTCCTGGGCCTCTTTCATGCGCCAGTAGATGATGGGGTGCTGCTCGGGAAGATTAGAACCCCATGCGATCAGGCAATCGGTATGCTCGAAGTCCTCATAGCAGCCTGGCGGGCCATCCGATCCAAATGAACGTTTATAACCTGATACGGCCGAAGCCATGCACAGGGTCGTATTACCATCATAGTTATTGGTGCCGATCAGTCCACGCGTCAACTTGCCCAGGGTATAAAACTCTTCGGTCAGCATCTGGCCGGTCGATATAATGGCGAAAGAATCACGACCATATTTTTCCTGGATGCGGCGGATCTCATCGTGGCTAACATCAAGCGCTGTATCCCAGTCGGTATCCTGCCATTCTTCATGCCAGTGCTCGCGCTTCCTCGGCACCGTGCCGCGTCCTGCCGAGTCAAACAGCTCATGTTCATAGATGCCTTTCAGACATAACTTGCCCCGGTTGACATCCGCTTCCGCAACACCACGTGAAGAAACCGGCTTGCCATCTTCATTCAAACCCACTTCGATGGCGCAACCTGTCGAACAGTAACCACAGGTAGCATACTTCCACTCTACGATTCCCTTGTCGACGATCTTTATCGGGTTCTTTTGCTTACGTCCAAATAACATAGTTTTTTTATCTCGGCACAGAGCCGCTGAAGCCTTAATTTACAAGACTGTCATCTCGAAATAAGGTGAGAGATCTTGATCCACTGCATTACAAGATTCTCCCCGATGCTCGAGATCGCAGAACATCTGTACGGTTAATATCTCATCAAAAATTATTGCCGGCATAGTGTGTAGACCGCACTCATTCAAAAGCTTTACCTGAAGGCGATATAGACTGTGCCATTCTCAACTTTTGCAGAGAACACATTCGTACAGCCTTCATCAGGCCCAAGCGCTTCACCGCTGGCCAGGTCGATCTTCCAGTTATGCAGTGGACAGGTTACTGATGTGCCATGAACGATACCCTGCGACAGCGGGCCCTTCTTGTGCGGACACTCATCTTTCATGGCGAACACTTCATCACTTGCGGTGCGAAAGACTGCGATGTTCATGGTATCTGTTGCGATCACGCGTGAACCCAGTTGCGGTATCTGATCCAGGGCAACAACTTCAGTCCAGACATCCATACCGCTGTCTCCGTCTAACTCTTCTTTCAATGCATTCATATTCATGATCTATCCCGCAATTTTTAATGGTGTGAATTCATGTGAAGCCTGGCCGTCAGCACGTTCTTTCCAGGGGTCGACCTGTGCGACTTTCTGGCTTATCTTGAATCGCTCGGCCAGCGCTTTACGTTCGGCCTCATCGTCGAGTATGCACTCCTTGACGTAGGTCAGGCCGACACGCTCCACCCATGGCGCGGTACGCTCCAGGTAATGCGCTTCTTCACGATACTTCTGTGTGAAGGCCGCACAGTATTCCAGCACTTCTTCCTCTGTCTCTACTTTACATAACAGGTCGGTGACGCGGACCTTGATGCCACCGTTTCCACCGATATGCAACTCATAACCTGAGTCGACACAGACCACGCCAAAATCTTTGATGGTGGCTTCCGCACAGTTACGCGGACAACCGGATACGGCAAGTTTAAATTTGTGCTGCATGTAGGAACCCCATGTCAGCTCTTCCAGCTTGACACCGAGACGGGTCGAATTCTGTGTCCCGAAGCGGCACCAGGTCTTACCAGCACAAGTCTTGACCGTGCGCATGGCTTTACCGTAAGCATGGCCGGAAACAAAACCGGCATCGGTCAGATCTTTCCACATCGCTGGCAGATCTTCTTTTTTGACACCGAACAGATCGATACGCTGGCCACCGGTCACCTTCATCTCCGGCACCTCGAATTTGTCACAGACATCTGCGATAGCGCGCAGCTCGTTCGGCTTAACAAGGCCGCCGAACATACGCGGCACTACAGAGTAGGTGCCGTCTTTTTGAATATTGCCGTGTGCACGCTCATTGATGAAGCGTGACTGCGCATCATCCTGGTACTCTTCAGGCCAACGCGCCAACAGATAATAGTTCAGCGCAGGACGGCATGCGGCGCAGCCATCCGGTGTCTTCCATTCGAGGAACTGGCGAACCGCATCCATGGTTTTTAATTCATGATCCTTGATCGCATCGATCACCTCATCATGACTGCAGTCGGTACAGGCACACACGGCTTTCTTACTCGGCGTTGCGTCATAACCTTCACCGACCGTCGAAGCCAGGATAGATTCGACCAGCCCGGTACATGAGCCGCAGGAAGAGGATGCCTTGGTGTGGGCGCGCACCTCATCCAATGTAAAGATACCGTTCTTGCTGATCGCCTGAACGATGTTACCCTTGGAGACACCATTACAGCCGCAAATCTCTGCATCATCCGGCAGAGACATGACCGCTGATGCTTCGCCGTGACCGGCATCGCCAAGGTCATGCTGGCCAAACAGGATGGTCCGGCGGAAATCAGCGATATTCGTTGCATCTCGCATCAGGCTGAAGTACCAGGTACCGTCCATGGTGTCGCCGAACATCACGGCACCCTTGATCACATTGTCCTTGAGCACCAGCTTCTTATAAACACCACTGGCGACATCCTGCATCTGTAAAACTTCGTCGCCTTCTTCTTCGTTAAATTCACCGGCAGAGAAAAGGTCTATACCGGTTACTTTTAATTTGGTCGAAGTCATGGAACCGATATAACGTGTACTGCCTACCTGCGCCAGGTGGTTAGCTGCCACCCTGGCCTGTTCGAACAGAGGTGCGACCAGGCCGTAACATTCATTCCTGTGCTGCACACACTCACCGACAGCATAGATCAGCGGGTCAAACGTCTGCATGGTGTCATTGACAACGATACCGCGCTGGCAATGGATACCGGCTTTCTGTGCCAGTTCGATATCAGGTCGAATTCCGACAGCCATCACCACGAGATCAGCTTCGACTTCAGAACCATCTGCAAATTTAACCGAGCTGACACGCTTGTCACCGACGATCTCAGCAGTCGATGCTTCCATGAGGAATTTCATACCGCGTGTTTCCAGTGAAGCTTTCAACAGAGCAGATGCCGGTTTATCTAACTGTCGCTCCATCAGTGAGTCCAGCAGGTGCACCACGGTCACATCCATACCCTGCTTCATCAGGCCGTTAGCAGCTTCGAGGCCTAACAGACCGCCACCGATGACGACAGCTTTTTTGTATTCCCTGGATGCTTTCACCATGGTTTGTACATCATGGATGTCGCGAAAACCCAGTACACCCTCTTTGTCGGCACCGGGTACAGGGATAATAAACGGGGTGGAACCTGTAGCAATCAACAGGCGGTCATAATGAATATTCTTACCACTCTCGGTTATAACGGATTTTTGAATGCGAGAGATCTCTATCGCAGGGTCACCTGTCACCAGTTCGATACCGTTCTCTTCGTACCATTCAGACGTGTTCAGGATGATGTCATTGATGGTCTGTTCGCCGGCCAGCACCGGAGACAACATGATGCGGTTGTAATTAGGGTGCGGCTCTGCACCTATTACGGTAATATCATAAAGGTCACTGCCTTTATCACTGCTGGTGTTGTGCTTGAACAGTTCTTCAAGTGCGCGTACACCAGCCATACCATTACCGATCAAAACTAGTTTTTCTTTCATTATTGCCTCGTTGCACAGATGAATATTATTACTTGTTAATACTCTAACAAGAACCATGCCATCTCTCCTGTACCAAGAAACAGCACTTTACAGTTGCTATTAGAATGGATATGCACCAACCAAGTGCGACAGCAGCTTTCGTTGCACCGGTAATGTTCCGCCAGAAAAAAATGGGCTACTGGAAAACTTCATAGTCCAAAAAAGCCGTCCCTGGCAACCTACCTCGGAGTATTTGGCTGTACGCAGATAAGGTAAACTTCTATATGTACATTAATAAATCTTAGTTATACAGTCGTTTTATGCTGCTTCAGTTTTAACGACTTTCAAACTCGGCGCAGCTTCGTCATCACTTGCCTCTTCAGCCACTACCTCTTCGCCGGGGCGCCTTTGACGTTCATATAAGAACTGCAGCACTTCATGCCGGTAATGGTTATAATTTGCATTATCCGAAAGCTCGACCCGGTCGCGAGGACGCGGCAGATCAATCTTGAGAATCTCACCGATGGTGGCTGCCGGCCCATTGGTCATCATTACGATGCGATCAGACAATAGCACCGCTTCATCGACATCATGCGTGATCATGATGACGGTGTTGCCCAGGTCGGCATGGATCTCCATCAAAGACTCCTGCATATGTGCACGGGTCAACGCATCCAGCGCGCCAAAGGGTTCATCCATCAGCAATACTTTAGGCTCCATCGCCAAGGCACGGGCAATACCGACGCGCTGCTTCATGCCACCCGAGATCTCATCGGGGCGTTTGTGCATCGCATGGTCCATATGGACCAGGTGCAGGTTATACTCTATCCATTCTTTCATCTCCGCCTTGTTCTTGGTCTTTGAAGATCTGGCTCGGCCAAAAACCTGTTTTACCGCAAGTTCAACATTCTCATACGCGGTCAGCCAGGGCAGTAATGAATGGTTCTGAAAGACCACGGCACGTTCCGGACCCGGCTCATCGACCTCTTTGTTATCCAGTACCACGCCGCCCCTGGTCGCCTGGTAAAGACCAGCGACGACATTGAGGACAGTGGATTTGCCACAGCCAGAATGACCGATCAATGAGACGAACTCGCCCTGTGCCATCTTCAGATCAACATCTCTCAATGCCACGTATGGGCCATCGGGTGTCGGGAACTCCATAGAGATGTGATCTATATTCAAATGTATGTTTTTCATATTCTATAACTCCGAATCTTTATATCTCAGCTCGTCATTGATCATCGCAATACGACCGATTTATCCCATGACACTTTTTTCTGCAGCATCAGCATACCGCGGTCAAGCATGTAGCCGACGATACCGATAGCGATCACTGCGACCATGATCCGGCCCAGCGAATTGGAGCTGCCATTCTGAAACTCATCCCAGACAAACTTGCCCAGACCCGGGTTTTGCGCAAGCATCTCAGCTGCTATCAACACCATCCAGCCGATGCTCAGGCTGAGACGCAGGCCGGTGAAGATCATCGGCACAGCCGATGGCAATATGATCTTGTAGACCTTGGTAAACCAGCCTAGCCTCAACACCTTGCTGACATTGATCAGGTCTTTATCTACGGTAGAGACACCGACCGCGGTATTGATCAATGTCGGCCACATACAGCACAGCATCACGGTGAAGGCTGAAGTCAGGTAAGACTTGTCGAACATCGGATCATCACTGACATATACTGCACTGACCACCATGGTCACGATCGGCAGCCAGGCCAGTGGCGAAATCGGTTTTAGCAGCTGCACGATGGGGTTTATCGAGCGGTACAGGTCATTACTCAAACCGGTGATGATACCGATCGGAATGGCGATAAGTGATGCCATGATAAAGCCGGTGAAGACGGTAAACAGGCTGGTGAAAATCTGGTCAAAGAAAGTTGCCTTACCGGTGTATGGGCGGATCTTAACCACCGCATCAGGATCCTTCTCCAGTTTAGCCGCATTGCGTTTCTCCTGGCGCTCTAAGAAACTGACCTCTTTTTCACGCGCGGCGATATGCTCATCGACAAGGTTGCTTGCCTGCTGGAACACAGCGGTCGGACCGGGCAGCTGCCCCAGTGATGTCTGTACCTGTGAGGCAGATATGCCCCATAATCCCAGGAATAGGGCGACCGCTATGAGCGGGAAGATATAGGTTCGAATTAATACAGAATATTGTTCATCTGTAAATACTTTTGTTCTGGATAATTTCATTGTTTACTCCGGTAACAAATTCACCAGCAACCCCTGAAGGTAAACAACAGGTACTCCATACCTGCCGCTTACCTTCGTTGCCAGGAACCTGTTATTGCTAATCTATTTCACTACGTCCTTACCTTTAAGCCCGATCTTGAACGACTCGAGATAAGCATTCGGCTTGGTACCATCAAAAGTCACCTCGTCGATAAACTCGGTCTGCGGTGCGCGGAAACCCGATTCTTTATCGAAGTTCGGGAAGTCTTTCGCATCCGCTTTACCCTCTGCGATCAGCTCTTTTGCCGCTGCTGCATAGATGTCCGGACGGTAGACCTTCTTCGCCATGTCCTTATACCAGTCGTCTGATTTGTATTCCGCAATCTGGCCCCAGCGGCGCATCTGTGACAGGTACCAGACCGCATCCGAGTAGTAAGGATAAGTCGCGTTATAACGGAAGAAGACATTGAAGTCCGGTACCGAACGCTTGTCACCTTTCTCATACTCGAAGGTACCGGTCATCGAGTTGGCGATGACTTCATAGTCTGCGCCGACATATTCAGGACGTGACAGGATCTTCGATGCCTCTTTACGGTTTTTCAGGCCGTCTTCATCAAGCCACATGGCTGCACGGATCAAAGCCTTGACTACCGCTTTATGTGTATTCGGATGCTTTTCGGCCCACTCTTTAGAGACACCGAAAACTTTTTCCGGGTTGTCTTTCCAGATCTCGTAGTCGGTAATCACCGGAACACCGATACCTTTAAATACCGCCTGCTGGTTCCATGGCTCACCTACACAGTATCCATAGATAGTGCCCGCTTCCATGGTTGCCGGCATCTGCGGTGGCGGCGTTACAGATAACAGTGCGTCCGCATCGATAGTGCCCGAGGTATCACCGCTGAGCGGGGCATAATATCCAGGGTGGATGTCACCGGCAGCTAGCCAGTAACGCAACTCGTAGTTATGCGTCGACACCGGGAATACCATGCCCATCTTGAAAGGTTTGCCATCATCTTTATACTTCTCGACGACAGGTTTCAGATAGTCCGCCTTGATCGGGTGAACCGGTTTGCCGTTCTCATGCGGTACATGTTCTTTCATCTGCTGCCAGATCTTGTTAGAGACGGTGATCGCGTTACCGTTAAGATCCATGGAGAATGCGGTAATGATATCTGCCTTGGTACCAAAGCCGATGGTGGCACCAAGCGGCTGGCCGGCCAGCATATGTGCGCCATCGAGTTTGCCGTCGATGACGCCATCGAGTAATACCTTCCAGTTGGCCTGCGCTTCGATAGTGACATAGAGGCCTTCGTCTTCGAAGTAACCTTTCTCGTAAGCAATTGCCAGTGGCGCCATGTCAGTGAGCTTGATAAAGCCGAATTTAAGATCTTCTTTTTCCAGTCCTTCGGTTTCTGCATTTACAGTAACACTCGCGCTCAACAGGATTGCCGTGGCGGCGATTCCTGCAACCAGGCTGTTTAGGACTCGATGTCTAAATAATGGGCGTGCTGAAACATCAAGATGTTCAGACGTCTTAATAAAATTCATAATTTCTCCACAGGATTGATATGTCTGAAGCAAAAAAAAGGCCCCCACCACCACAGGCGGAGTCTGCCTGGGTGATGAGCGCCATTGCTCAAGTGATTAGCTATAATCATAAGGACCGACCAAAATTGGCCGATACACCTGTAGAATACATTGCAGATTCTGTGCCAACTTAAATAAACATCGGCAGCAATGGGGATGCCATAGATATTGTATGATTTAGTATATTAGGACGCCCTGAATTAAAGCATAGGTTCGTGCTGATGCGCGATATTGGTGCAGCACTGTATCCTCGCCACATGTGGCTAGAACAGACGATAGTAATCGCTCTAACTTCGGGCTATCCTCACCATTACAATTACGTGGCTCAGCTCATAAAGAAACTTTTTCAATGACAGGAGCTCGAAAAAACAGATTACCGTGTTTTGCCCCTTTTTAGCTAAGGTGACTCATAACACCATTCAATTATTTAAACGAGGTCATTTATGAATAAGAGTCTTACTTTCAAGATCGCAACCGGTGCATTATTTGCTAGCATCGGCTTTTCCGCTCAAGCAGCTGATGTGGTGACTGATAACAGCATCGGCATGGAACTGGCTCGTGATATCGCGACTGAAACCATCATGGCGTGTCGTGATGACGGCTATCATATAAGCGCAGTTGTGGTCGATCGCCATGGCCTGGTCCGTGCCGCTTTACGTGATGACCTGGCATCCCGCTTTACTCTTGAGATTGCAGAACGTAAAGCTAATATGACTGTCATGGCCTGGACTGACAGCGGCCAGTTTAGAGAGGCACGCTCAGATATTCGCCAGGAACTGAACCATATCGATGGCCTCATCGTAATGGACGGAGGCATCAAGGTAGTATCCGGCGGTTTTAACATCGGCGCTGTGGGTGTCAGTGGCGCACCCGGTGGTGATAAAGACGCGGCATGCGCTAAAAAAGCACTGCAGAAATTAAATGAACGCATCGAGTTTGCCGTTGAATAATGTTTAGCTGGCGGCCCTGCCAGCCACTGATGAGTGAGACATGACCGCTGGCATCATTTTCAAAGCAGCCTCGATCTGGTTTATTTTAGCTTTATTGGCTATGGTGAATGGCCTCTTTAGAGATAACGTTCTAGTCCCCAGTATCGGGCAAAGCCTGGCTTTGCCTGTCAGCGGGATTGTTTTATGCACTATCATCTTTGCTGCTACTTTTATAAGTTTTCCGATTTTCGGTAATAGCGAATCGATGACTTATCTTCTGATCGGGATGCAGTGGGTATTGATGACTCTCATCTTCGAGTTTGTTTTTGGACATTATGTTTTCGGAAAATCATGGCTCGACATATTACAGGTGTTTAATGTGATGAAGGGCAATCTCTTTATTATGGTATTGCTCGCAAGTTTGGTCTCACCGATACTGGTTGCAAAGATCAAAGGTGTGGCATGATAAGACTCATAGCAATATAAAAGAAAGCGGAACAAACACCTTCACTCCCCCGCTTGTCAAAGACTACAGGCTTATATTATGGATAGAATGATCGGTAAAAAATTTAGCATATCCGGCATGTTCATCGAGATCATCGGCGATGACGATGAGACATGGCAATGCCAGAATATAACCACCAGGGAAACCGTATTCATCAACAAGACCACTCTTGAAAAAGCGATAAAACTTGGTAAAGCAGAAGAGATATCGAAACAGGAATAAAACAGCCTGGCTTTATTAGTCTGCTCCTTAATCGACGGTAGACATACTGGTTTCGGCCTGGATTGACCAGTATTTAGCAGAGTTTATAACTCCACCTGCGACTGTCTGTACACTCGTATTCAATGCTACGGCGCCGCCTGTATAAGTACAACTGATTTTGGTAATCTAACCAATAGGTTTCGCTATTGTCGAACCAGGATACGATTGAAATATTTTCTTGAACGATTCGTTGAGCGTTGTGCTCTACGCATTATTACGATTTAATTTATTGTCACTGTTATAACCATGGAGAATCATTTGTTGAACTGGCCGGGCATAATCAAACATTCGGGTGATGCTGAGCTAACTTATATCAGCGATCAGAGCGAATGGGATAACGACCCCGATCTCCATAACTTTGAACTTGATGAAGCTGACTTTCTCATCGATTCCATGGGAAAACTATTCAGTCTCACTAGACGAAAAGATGGTTACGTAAAGCCTGAAGCCATTGGTAGATCAATATCACTTCATGAGGTTTTAGGTCTTATAAAAGCGCATGCCGCACAAAAGGGCTCCTGCTGTGTCGCCAAGATCTATGCACCAACGATCGATGAAGCATTCAAGATTATTGCCTCCCTGGAAGAAACTTAATGTCGGTTAAACTATCACTGCGTGATATCTTTATATGAATGATCACCCAGGATCAACTTGAGACTTGAGAAGTGGCACCTTAAATGTTTATTATTAAGGAGAGTTGTTTTACCCTTAGGTCATGGTTTGAGCACAAGGAATTACCGAACACTACAAACGACAATCATTCAAAGCGTTATGACGACAGTCCTTATAAAGGAGTCAGCATATGACAAAATTAAAAGTTAACGGCAAACTCGTGGAAATCGATGTGGATGCCTCTACCCCGCTGTTATGGGTGCTGCGCGAGCAGCTGGGCCTGACCGGCACCAAGTACAGTTGTGGTATCGGTCTCTGTGGCGCCTGTACCGTACATATTGATGGCGAAGCGGTACGCTCCTGCCTGCTACCGGTTTCTGCACTGCAGGCAAAACAGGAAATAACCACGATCGAGGGACTGTCAGCCGATGCTGATCACCCGCTACAGCAGGCATGGCAACAACTCGATGTGCCACAGTGCGGATACTGCCAACCGGGCATGATCATGAGCGCTGCTGCGTTACTGAAGAGCAAACCTGATCCCAGTGATGCCGATATCGATGCAAATGTGACTAATATCTGCCGCTGCGGCACATTCAACCGGGTACGTCGAGGTATACATCTTGCTGCCGATCTGAACAGGAGCAGCAAGACGGGCGACAACGAGCACGAGGAGGCATGATGATGAAGCAACGTGTCAATATTTCGCGCCGTGATTTTCTTATCGGCAGTGTTACCGCCGGCGCCGGTTTTTCTCTTGGCCTCTATCTACCAGCTGACACAGGTGTGGCGCTGGCTGTCGGGGAAGATAATGCTGCAGAGAATAGCGAGGTTACGGCATGGGTCGTGATCCAGCAAGACGATACTGTCACCATCCGTATCGCGCGCTCTGAGATGGGACAGGGCACCCTCACTGGCCTGGCGCAACTGGTTGCCGAAGAGCTTGAGTGCGACTGGTCAAAAGTGAAAACCGAATATCCGACACCCGGTCAGAGCCTGGCCCGTGACCGGGTATGGGGCAGTTTTTCTACCGGTGGCAGCCAGGGTATCCGCGGCAGCCATCAATATGTGCGCAAAGGTGGCGCGGTTGCACGCGAGATGCTGATCGAAGCCGCCGCCGAAAGCTGGGATGTGGCAAAAGAAGAGTGCAGCGTTGCGTCAAGTGTGATCACCCATAAGCCCACAGGTCGTACCACAACCTATGGCAAAGTGGCCTCGGCAGCGGCCGAGATGATCCCGCCGCTCGAGGTCGAATTGAAAGACCCGAAAGAGTGGAAGCTCATCGGTAAGCCAGTGAAACGGCTGGATACGGCAGATAAATTGACAGGCAAGCAGGTCTTTGGCGCAGATCTGCAGCTGCCCGGCATGCTCAATGCAAGTATCAAAGCCTGCCCGGTGTTCGGTGGCAAGCTGGTCTCTTTTGATGCTGCAAAGGTCAGTAAGATGCCCGGTGTGCGCGCGGTTGTCGCGGTTGAAGACAATGCCGTTGCGGTGGTTGCCGATAGCTGGTGGCAGGCAAATACGGCACTCGATGCATTGCCAGTGACCTGGGACAAGGGAGAAAACGCTGAAGTCAGCAGTGTCTCCATCGAACAGATGCTGGACCAAGGCCTGAGGGCCAAAGATGCTTTTGTCGGCAATACGGTGGGGGATGCTAAAACAGCATTGAAGGGTGCCGTGAAGCAGGTTGAGGCCACTTATGGTTACCCTTTCCAGAATCATGCCACCATGGAACCGATGAATGCCACAGCATTATGGACCGAAGATCGTTGTGAGGTCTGGTGCCCAACACAGAACGGCGAGGCGGCATTACAGGCGGCTGCAAAAGCGGCCGGGCTGCCGGCGGAAAAGTGCGAGGTCTACAAAATACATCTTGGCGGCGGTTTTGGCCGACGCGGCGCGTTTCATGATTTTGTTACCCAGGCCGTCGCCATCGCAAAACAGATGCCAGGCACACCGGTGAAGCTGCTATGGACCCGGGAAGAAGATATGCAACATGGCCACTACCATCCCATCACCAAGGCGAAAATGGTTGGCGGGCTGGATGACAAGGGCAACCTGAACAGCCTGCATATCCGTATCTCCGGGCAATCGATACTGGCTGCGGTCAATCCCGGCTGGATGCAGAACGGTGTCGACATGTTCACCTTTCAGGGTCTGCTGCCAGACGGTGACCATGCCATCAGCTACACGGTACCGAGCCTGCTTGTCGAGCACGCGATGCGAAATCCGCCGGTACCACCCGGTTTCTGGCGTGGCGTCAATGTCAACCAGAATGCCATCTACATGGAATGCTTTATCGATGAACTGGCCCATGCTGCAGGCAAGGATCCGCTGCAATTCCGTCGCAGCTTGATGGCCGATCATCCTAAAAGCCTGGCCGTACTCGATGCCGTCGCGGAGAAAGCGGGCTGGAGCAAACCTGCCGGCAAAGGCATGTTTCGCGGCCTTGCCGTGTGTAAAGCATTTGCCAGCTATGTCGCTGCCTGCGCCGAGGTTTCGGTCGATGATAACGGCAAGCTTAAGATTCATCGTATCGTAGCTGCCACCGATCCGGGGCATGCGGTCAATCCGCAGCAGATCGAAGCCCAGGTCGAGGGCTCCTTTGTCTATGGCCTGTCGGCATTACTCTATGGTGGATGCACCATCAAGGGCGGTAGTGTCGAACAGCAAAATTTTGACAGCTACCCATCGATGCTGATCTCGGAGATGCCAGAGGTTGATGTCATCGTCATGCCTTCGGGTGGATTCTGGGGCGGAATCGGTGAGCCCACCATCGCGGTAGCAGCACCGGCGGTGCTGAATGCCATCTTTGCTGCCACCGGCAAACGCATACGTGAATTCCCGTTAAGCAACACCGATCTGCGGCCCGCCTTAGACGCATGAGCGTAGCGCTGTCTAGTGATAACTGAGTGATGTCAGACCAGGCGGATGATATCGATGTTCTGGAGAATGCGCTCAGCTGGCTAAGGTCAGGTCACCAGGTTGCGCTCGCCACCGTGATCAAAACCTGGGGCTCATCACCTCGACCACCCGGCTCGCTACTGGTGATGAACGATGCCGGCCAGTTCGCCGGATCAGTATCGGGTGGCTGTGTCGAAGAATCACTGCTGGCCCGGTACTGCAATGGTGAGCTCGCCGGCCCGGCACCGACCATGGTGGACTTTGGCGTCGACCGACAACAAGCCTCTCGCATGGGGCTGCCATGCGGTGGCCGCCTGGAGGTACTGGTCGAGCAACTGAGCGATGCCGAGTCCGTGGCACCACTACTGCAGCAGCTTCGTGATGGCGCCCTGGTGAGCCGCAAAGTCAACCTGGCTACCGGCGAGGTCGACCTGAAGCAGGGCAATGGCAGTGCAGAGTTCAAGTTATCGGAAGCATCAGTGGTGAAAACTTTCGGACCTGCCTGGCAATTATTACTGATCGGTGACGGTCAGCTCGCGCGCCACCTTACAAGCATGGCGCTGCATCTCGATTACCGGGTCACCATCTGCGATCCTCGTGAAAACTATGTCCAATCCGCACCGCTGACAGGAGTTAACTATAGCCATCTGATGCCCGATGATGCTGTACAGGAACTGACTGAGCAGACACGCAGCGCCATCGTGACGCTTGCGCATGACCCTCGCCAGGATGACCTGGGGCTGAGTGCTGCGCTCGAGTCGCAGGCGTTTTATATTGGTGCATTGGGTTCAACCCGGTCAGCACAAGCACGGCGAGAACGACTTGCATCGCTGGGTTACAGCGCGCAGCAGCTAAAACGTATCCATGGTCCGGCCGGCCTGAATATCGGCAGCAAGCGCCCGGCAGAGATCGCGGTTTCCATCCTGGCGCAGATTACTGCCATCCGTAATGGCATTGAACAACAGCGCGCATGACAGGAGTCACTGGCATTCTTCTCGCCGCCGGTTCAGCACGGCGCTTCGGTGCGCCCAAGCTGCTGCATCCGCTGCATAATGGTCTACCGGTAGCGGCTGTGGCTGCAAAGACAGTGTCACAGGTGTTAGCGAATACGCTGGCTGTAGTGAAACCTGGCGACCATGCCCTGATCGAGGTATTTACTGAACTGGGTCTGGACATCATCGAAAACCCCCGCGCCGATGAAGGCATGGGCACTAGCCTTGCCGCCGGCGTCACTGCCAGCGTTAGCAACATGGCAGATGGCTGGCTGATCGCACTGGCCGATATGCCATGGATACAGCCGGCGACCATCTCAGCTCTGCTAGAACGTCTCGAAAGCGGTGCATCCATAGTCGCACCAGTACACGCGGGACGGCGAGGCCATCCGGTAGGGTTCTCATCGCACTGGTTTGGGTCTTTAGCTGAGCTGCGCGGCGACAAGGGTGCCCGCGATCTGATCGCAGAGAATGCAGAAGCTGTTGATCTTCTCACTACCGCAGATGCCGGTGTATTGAGAGATGTCGATTACCCCGATGATCTATACCGTTGATATAGGTTTTTATACGGTGATATTATCCAGACATAAGACTAATATCATAAGAAGAAGTAATCTAGAATATGTATGGATTCGTTTATCACGCACATGGCAAAACGATCTGAAACTACAGGGATCGACCGTAATGGAGACTCACTGTGATTACATTAACAACAAATTCATACTTTCTACAAATCCATTATTGTTCTACCTTAATTATTAATCGTTGCCTGACCAGAAATTATGAGATCGAATATATTTAACAGCAGTTATTCTTCAACGCCTGATTTATGTGTTTTTTGGAAATCCGATGTTCAATAAAAGTTATATAACCATCATGGCAGGCTTATTATCGATGATAATAGCGTGCTTTATTTTTTATTTTGATACACGTTCATCGCTGGCTTATATATTGTTCGCCGTCGGCTTTTTTTCTGTCGGTATCGGAATTTTACTCGGCTTCGCCAAGATGGTATCAGACGACGAAGGCAATGGATGAGACATAACATATGCTACAACTCGTAGCGTCGTATCATCCTTAAAAAAATCTGAGCGATACTGGCGTTATATACAGTAAGCTATCATGCAACATTGAAGAGGTTGAGGAGCATTCAGATGGATGTCATCACGGCATTAGCACAACGTAAATCTACCCGCGCCTTTCTAGACAAAACCGTCGAACCTGAAATAATCGATACTATACTAGACGCGGCACGCCATGCGCCATCGGGTGTGAACACGCAGCCCTGGCAGGTAGCCGTGGTCACCGGCAAAACAAAGCTCAAGCTCCAGTCCAGGATCGAACAGGCTTTTCGCGCCGGGGATAAGGGCAAAGCTGACTACCAGTATTACCCGAACGAGTGGATAGAGCCTTATGCGTCTCGTCGAAAAGATTGCGGCCTGCTCATGTATAAGACGCTGGGCATCATGCGCGAAGACAAGCAACGCCAGGTCGATCAGTGGGCCGCTAATTATCGCGCCTTCGATGCCCCTGTCCTGCTGCTGTTTTTTATCGATGCTGTCATGCAGACCGGATCATATATAGATTATGGTATGTTTTTGCAGTCAGTAATGCTGGCCGCGGTTGATCAGGGGCTGGCGACCTGTCCGCAGGCATCGCTCGCAGATTACCCCGAGATCATCAAAATCGAACTGGATTACCCGAAGGAAACCATACTGCTATGCGGTATGGCTCTGGGTTATGGTGACGATGACGCGCTGGTTAACAGTTATCGAACTTCCCGAGAAGATATAGCTACTTTTACCAGGTATTACAAATAGAGTAACTATGGCGTACTTATTCCTGGCAATTGCCATCGTTGCAGAAGTTATCGCAACCAGTGCGCTGAAAGCATCTGATGAATTTACGCGCTTGATCCCGAGCATGATCGTGGTCGTTGGTTATGGTGTCGCATTCTACTTTATGACCCTGGTAATAAGGACGATACCTCTAGGCATTACCTATGCAGTCTGGTCCGGGCTCGGTATCGTGTTGATATCGGCCGTTGGTTTTTTCTACTACAAGCAATCGCTGGACCTGCCTGCGATTATCGGTATGGGGTTGATCGTTTCAGGTGTGCTGGTAATACATTTATTTTCGAATACTACCGGGCATTAAACCCAGGGTGGCAAGCCACCGATATTCAGGGTAAAAATATTTACCAGCAACTATGCCATAATCGTAAGAAACAAATAACATAGAAACCGTCTCATGCGAAGGTAGTTGGTCTCAGTTTTTTATCGTTAAATAGCCTGCCATGCGTTCAACTGCCGCACCGGTCGATTATAGACAGGGAAAATAATATGTCAGATATAGAATTCAGCAAAGAAGAAAAAGAAATCATCAGCAGGAAGATCCAGCTTTATTTTACAGAGGAACTTGAGCAGGAGATCGGCCAGTTCGATGCCCAGTTCCTGCTCGACTTCTTCTCTGAAGAGATAGGCCCGTATTTCTACAACCGGGGGCTCTATGACGCCCAGGCCATACTCGAGAGCAAGCTTGAGACGATATCAGACGCGATCTATGAACTTGAAAAGATCACTGAATTCCGTAAATAGGCCAGGTTCCATCAAAGGCTTAGGGTGTGCGTGCCATGGTTAAGACAATCACTGATCTAATTTTCAGCAAGAATAAGAGCGCTAGCAGCCTTGAGCAAACCTCTTGCCTACAAGGTAAAAACGACCGACTAGCTGAGTGACAAACTGCATGAACTGGCTAATATATTCAAATTCAGCTTGCCGATATTCCACATTAATCATGAGGACTGATCATGGATAATATCTTTGATGACATCCCTGAAAATATGGACCAGGAAATATTCAATCCGCTCATCGATAGTGAAAGCATAAAGATCGAGAGGATCATCTCAAAAGGGCATACTTCTCCGGATAGCGGCTGGTATGATCAGGACAAGAACGAGTGGATAATCGTGTTGCAGGGTGCCGCCGAATTAACCTTCCCGGATGGATCGAAGTTTAGCCTCAAACAGGGTGATCATCTAAACATACCTGCACATGAAAGACACAAGGTGTCATGGACCGCCCCGGATACAGAAACCATCTGGCTGGCCGTTCATTATTAGATATACAGAAATGGGCCAGTGAACTGATGTCCACTGGCCCTGTTAATAAGTGCTTCCCTGCGTCCCTGTGTTCCTGTGGAGTAAACCTTAAATCTTATGCTGCCTGTTCTGCTTCTGCTGCACCAGACTTCATCACGCTTGCCAGTAATTCATAGACTGCACCCCAGGCATTTTTGACCTCATCGGTAAAGGCGTCACCCAGACCTTTTTCCAGCGTCCATAACAGGGCTGCACCGACGACGTTGTAGTCACGCTCTTTTACGCCATAACCTGCATGGTCAGCACCCATCTTTTTTAGCACCGGGACCAGTGGTTCGACATCATCAAGCGCTTCTACAGCGATATTGATCGTCTTCATCAGCTTTTTACCCTGCTCTGTCATATCGTTTTTAAACATCTTCTTGTATTCGGGCTCCAGCTCGAATAATCGGCCATAAAAAAGCTCGGCGGCCGTATCAGCGATAGGCACGACCATCACCCATGTTTTTTGTACCAGTTCTTTCTGTTGTGGAGTTATCATAATCACCTCGTTAATTGTCTTGTTGTTTGATATAAAAATTTGCCAGGAACAGCATATAATCCACCGCCGCTTTAACCTGGTCGTCGTTTAATTCTTCATTACCGCCGCGTGCCGGCATCATGCTATAGTCCTCACCGATAAAACCTTCTATAGCATGACGATATAGAACCTCTCTTTCCTTTATCACGCGGTGCTTCCAGTCGCCAGCTTGCATAGGTATCGGTGCGTCTGCGATACCATAACCATGACATCCCTCGCAGTTCTCCAGCCACAGGCCTCGGCCCTGTTGCAGTGCTTCATCACCTGACTGAATATAATCCGCATTATCCGCCAGCGCCTCTGATACCATGACCGTGGTAAAGACTACAACAGAGAATGCAAGAGATATAATGTTACCTAGTCCGGTCAACATAGTGCTATCTATTAGCCTTCAACCGGTATACGGATAACTACGCCACCCATTACGTCACCGATCTTAAAATCTTTTTTCGGTGTGTCCGGGTGCTTGTTATGACATGAAACACATACCGGTGCGACACCCGTATCTGCGTAAACTGCGGTAAAATAATTTACCCCGCCAAGCTTCTCGGTCGTGTAATAATTTTTACCCTTGTTCTCCGCGACATATTTCAAACCTGCTTTTTCTGCATTGGTCTTCGGCGCATTCTGTTTATTGATAGGCCATAGCGACTGCAGGGTATAACTGAAATTAACATCATCCAGTTTCTCTGCTCGCTTTGCCGCCATCTCCGAACCGAACCTGAACATCTGTGCTGGCAACACCAGTGCTTTTTCATCTTCGAAGTGTTCGGACGCTTTGATCACTTTCTCTTTTTTCACCAGCCTGTTCACGATCTTCTTGGTATATACCGAACGATCGGAATCCATCACCAGGTGTAATGCATCTGCCATCGCTTTTACAGATACTTTTGCATCAGAGACCTCGGCACTGACAGCCGTGGCAGCTGCGATAGCAGATACTGCAGTGCCAATCATCAGCTTTCGTTTCAAATTGTGTTTCATGTTTTTCATAATCACCTCTAAGGTCAAGTTTGTTTATGTTGAAAAATCAACGGTTAGTTTTCTGCTACTCTCTAGAAACCGAACATGCCAGCATCTTCATCTTCAGCCGCCGCCTTCAGGCGTCTCTGGTTTTCGCTGTCGGCAAGGTCCATCGTTTCGCTATTAATAACGGGCTTTCCAGTGAAGTTATTGTTGATCATATTCACGTCGATCAATGCTTCCAAGGTAAACTCCAGGCCATGACAGTGCAGGCAACTGGAACGGATCATCTTGCTGTTGGGCGACAGGTTTGCACTCTGGTTGTGGTCGACGATTATGCGACTTGACCATTCACTGACGTCATAACTGATACGTGGCATGTGGCAACTGGCGCAGGAAACGCCGGTGCCAGCTTCAGCTTCACCGCTTATCTCTTTCTGCCACAGCTGATAATGTGGCGACTGCTCGTAAGCGAGGCTATGGTCATCATCGTGACAGCCAAGGCATGATTCGACAGCGGCCGACACCACATCGAATCGATGAGCGCCATGGCAGCTGCTGCAGGTAAGATCTTCATGTTGCGCAGCTTCTTTCATCGGCAGCATGGCATTCTCTGGCGTCATCGGTGACAGTCCCTGTTTAAGACGCATGCCATGCTTACCCTCTGTAAAACGCGATACTTCCACACTATGGCAACTCGAGCAGGCCTGGTGCTCAGGATGGTCAGTCCATTTCTCACTGCCGCTACCATCCTCCGTTATATGGCATGCTGTACAATTGACACCCGATTTAGCATGTGATGTTTCGAGCCAGTCTTTTTTTATCTCTGGACTGACAGTCAGCCGTTCCACGGCATCGATATCTTTTTCTTCGAGTTGAGTCAGTGGATATTTTTCTCGGGGGTACTCGACGACTTCATCGATAACATCGAGATACTCTTTTGCGGGCAGCACGACTTGTTTCAATGTCGGCGGCTCATCGAGATGCTTAATCAGAAAGTCGGTATACAGAGCACGATTATTATGAAAATTGTGACAGCCAGAATCTTTACAGGTATCAAAGGCCATACCTTCATGTGACGGTCGCTCCTCAGCAACATCCTGGTGACAGTGAACACAGAAATCGATCGGCTGTGTCACGCCATCTTTTGCCGTGATCTCTGGACGATGTTCTGTATGGCAGCTGGTACACATCAGGGCATCGATATTTTCTAAGAGCTCAACATTACGTGGATCCTTAAATTTTTTTGCTGGGTGAGAATCAAAAGGCTTCACCCTGTCTTCGCCATGGCAGTCAACACAGGACTGCTGCAGCACTTCTCCGCCGCCAAAAGCATCAGCATGGCAAGCACCACAGGCATCTGCCAGCTGATGATGCCCCGGACTTAATGGCCCGGGCATAAATATCGTTTTATCTGCTGACTCAGAAAGCATCGAATAACCTAGCCATATAACAATTATCGTTGTTAGTACTATCCATAAGATCCACTTCAGTGCCGTCTCACTCACATTCATAACCCTGTCCGTTTTGAATGCTCAGTAGTAATATGTCTTCAAGACATGAAAACCCAGGAGTACAGGCAGAGACCAGAACAGAAACAGGTGCACCTTGTTCCACATCTTGCGCTTCTTCTTTGCGACTGCCGGCACCATGCGATGCTCGGTTGCCACGACAGTACTGGCGCTTGCACCGGCCGCAGCCAGCAATAAAAAATTAATCATCAGCAGCATATTCAGTTCATTGCCTAAACGAAAACCGGTATGCGCGATGAGCACTGCCAGGGCGACGATACCGAGCACGATGTGAGATATACGCCACAGGTCATAATCTCCGAAGCTGACTTTAGAACTGCGCTTTCGCAGCGAGATGAAAAGTCCGATTACGATCAGCCCCAGCATACTGAAACCACTGATCTGCTTGAACAGTGAGTCTCGCCATAATTCATCCCAGCGTATTTCGTACTGCACACTATCAGCAAACGGTATCGGCCAGAACAATGCGAACATCACTGTGATAACAACAGTCAGTGCAGATAAAGCCAGCAGCCCCCGCCATGACCGTACCGGTTCGATATCAGCTGACTCACCTAACATCTCCGCCAGTAACGGTTTGCATGAGCCACAGACACTTCCAGCGCGCGTCATCCTGGTAAGGCAGGCGACATCCTCACATCCACTGTTAACTACGCTGCTTAATCTGCCTCGTGTCACCCCGGTACAGTTACATACGGTCGCAGACGCTGGCCATGTCGATACATCGATATCATCTGCATCACCCCAGATATTTCCAGTGGCTTTGAAACGGACCAGGTGCCAGAACCAGAACTTGCGTCTTTCCTGTATGGCTTCATTGATAAGAGCACTCTCATGCCATTCACCGACGGCGATCACACCGATGATACGATTCCCGAAGATGCGAATCTTTCGATATATACCAGCATCCTTATCGCTGAAAACATATTCACTAACGGACGCACCAGGCTCTTCATCTATACCATTGCGTCCAGCACTGAAAACTGCCTGTGACATGACCTTCAACTTTGTCGTACTTATCGACCCGACATACTGAGCATCACCGCCTGTCAAACGCTCCGCAAGAACAGCCGCCTGATCAAAACCTGGTTTTACCAGCCCGTAAACATTTTCGTCATGTTCTGCACACTCACCGATAGCAAAGATATCCTTCTCTGAGGTCTGCAAATGATTATCGATACGGATGCCTTTGTGGTAGACCAGTCCGGCATCCCTGGCCAGCGAAATATTCGGTCGAACTCCGGCGGCTACGATTAATGTATCGCATTCTATTGTTTTACCGCTACGTAGCGTTACACCCTCGACACGGCCATTTCCCGTAACACTGACGACACTGTCATCGAGTACTATATTTATCCCGTTCTTTTTGATGTAGTCCTCAAGATATGATGAACCCTTCTCATCGAGCTGCTGCATCATCAACCATCTGTTATGTTCGACGATGGTTATATCTGTATGATACTTCTGCATGGCACGCGCAGTTTCAATGCCCAGCAGACCTCCGCCTATGACAACAGTATGCCTGGTACGGATTTTTCTGGAGAGCAGTTCATCCGCCTGGCCCAGTGTACGAAAGGTATAGACACCTTCGTAATGGCGGTTGCCAAACATCGGTATAAATGGTGTTGACCCTGTGACCAGCACCAGCTTTGAATATCGCTGCACCCTGCCACTGGCATCGGTTATAAACCTTTCTTTCTTATCGATCCACTCGACGGCACAGTTATAACGAAACTCGATATTTGCATTACCTGAAACAGGCTCCTCGATCGAAAGCGCATCACGGTATACCTCACCGGCAAGATAGTCTGAGAGCCTTACCCTGTTGTATGGCTGCACAGGCTCGCTGCCATAAACGATAACGGGTGCATCGGTATTACGTAGCATGAGTTCATTGGCAAACTGCATACCGACAGGACCACTGCCAACGATGACGATTGCGGCCGTCTCGGCAGCGATACAAACTGCGTTATCTGATGAGACCTGTGCTACAGGTACGATCTTTTCTAGCATTGCGCTCATAAAACTATCGACTTTTAAACGGCACAAAAAAAATGGCGCTTGCATACGAAACTAATCCGCATACAAGCACCATTGCTTTGTGTCTTAGATAATTATCTAAAAAATGTATTTATTCAGACTGGCCGCCATTGACCAGCTCACTTATTAATGCATAAGCATAGAACGTGCCAGTTTTTCAAGTCGTTAATATACGTAAGATTTAATAATAACTTTTACTCATTCCAGGCAACTATTGCACCATAGAAGCCCATAAAGATTCCATCCGCACCAAACCAGTTCGTCTGCATCGGTTACAAAAATTTTTAGTAATAATGTTGTAACAATAACTGCATATCTGTCATACGACATATATATTCATAAAACCGTCAATTTTGTTTAATAAATCTTTCACACAACTCGATGAATATATCCGCTCTCAGGAATGACTGAGAACGACATAACCACATTGACTCCTGGTTATAAATATTTTCAACCTTGCTTAAGGAAAAATTTAATGAACAAAAATCACTTACTGGCTTCTGCTATCACTGCAGCGTTAACCATCTCTGGCACAGTACAGGCAGATGATGATAAAAAAAACAACAGCTTCAGCTTCAAACCACTCGAAGAATCTGCTAACGCAGCTAACTGGGATCCGACTGCGCCATGGAAACTGCCTAAAGGCTTCAAACAGACTGTGGTTTCTGATGAAGCAGACCTGAACATCTATGACGGTGGCCGCGACGACTGGCATGACATGAACGTTGTCAATGAAACTGGCCCGATGGCTGGTCGTTTTATGTATCGCACTCATGAACTGCGCTTCCCGGCCAACCAGCCAGAAGGCGGCACAGTTACTGTTGTTGACCTGGAAACCGGTGCAACTTCCATCCTGGCTCAGGACCCTTCATATAATGCCCTGGACGGTATTCGCTGGTCCCCATGGGGCACAGTTGTATTCGCTGAAGAAACAACGGGCGGGCGTTTTTTCGAAATCGAACTGGATGCTGACCTGACTACTGCTGCAGTAATTCATGATCGTCCTGCTGTTGGCCGCCTGGCGCACGAAGGCATCGATTTCGACATTGATGGTAACGTTTATGTAGTAGATGAGCACCGCGGCCGTACTTCAGGCTGTGACCTGGGCATTCCATGTGGTGGCGGCATTTACAAGTTCGTTCCTCACAATTACGGTGACCTGTCTTCTGGTGATCTGTACGTTCTGGGCATTAAAACCCCTCTTAACAATGAGCATCGTGCCGATAATACTGGACAGGGCGAATGGCTGGGCCCTATCGACGCTACTGATGCTCGTCGCGCCGGCACTCTGGCTGGCGGCGCAAGCTACCAGCGTCCTGAAGACCTGGAAATCATCGACGGCAATCTGTACGTTGCTATCACTGAAGGCCCTCGTGACGAATACGGCAAAGAGTACTACGAAGGCCGTGTGATCGCTGTTGATCTTCAGTCAATGCAAGTCACTAACTTCGTTAAAGCTGGCGTTAACGCTCCTGTTGAAATAGGCAAGCCCGGTCAGGAAGGCCACCAGACTGGTTTCGACAGCGTCGACAACCTGGCAGAAGCACCAAACGGTGACCTGATCATGATCGAAGATAACAAACCATCTGACATCTGGTTCGCTTCTACAAAAACTAACGAGTATGGAGCATCTAAAGACGTTGACTTATTCGCTTCTCTGACCGACCCGGGTGCAGAAGGTACCGGCATCTACTTCAGCCCGACTGATGACAAAACCCTGTATGTCAACGTACAGCACTCAGCAGCTGATGATGGCGATGCCACGTGGGCGATAACACGTAAAGGCAAGGGCCACTGGAAAGACAACGACTAAGACCCGTGCCTTGATCATGATGGTGACACATTCACCGTGAGGTCCGACACCTCTGTCATGAACTTAGTGGGGCAGCCGACAGGCTGCCTTTTTTTATCTATCATTAATATCTAGGCATTGACACAGATAGTTTCTTCGCCAAACCAGAACCTCAGGTCTTTTTCGAGAAATTCATTGGCTGGCATATAATGAGAGCCGTCGCAGGAGAAGTTGAGTCCGACCAGCCCGTTCATTATATTCAATGACGCGGCCCGCAGGTAGATAGTTTCATCAGCATCCCTCAAAAGCTTGAAAGCTTTTAACACGTTGTGCACCATACCGGCCGTGACCAGGGCCTGCTCAGGGTAAGGCACTTTTTCATAGACGAGACAAACTTTAGGATTAATTATCTCGTCCAATACATGCAGACGATATCGATAAGGATCACTGTATGACCATAGTGTCGCTCGTGAACTGGAGAAATGCAGCTTTACGTGAAACACCCCCTGCTCTGTCATCAGGGACTCGACCACATCGAGCACTTCATCGATATGCTGATCCATCGAACTGCGGACCCGCGTCTGCTGAAACATCGTACCACGTATGGAAGGATCGCCTTTTATCTGGCGCCATTCATATGACTGTAACTCATTAACGTTTTTTAACGGCAGATCTTTCAGTCCGAAATCAGCAGCGATATAGCCGATGACCTCATGATTCGACCTGACCTCATGTAGCACTGTTATACAGGGCTTGCGGGTCTGCTTATCGATGTAGACATCACTAAGCAACAACTGTGTTTCACTGCCATTATCGATGCTTTTTAGATAAGGCCTGTGCGACAGGTCCTGACCGATGATGGCTTCATCGACCATATCTTTTGAGATATTACTGCTGTACTGCAGGCCCTTTATGTCTATCGCATACAATAAAGAACAGCGGTGATCTGTTTTCGCCTGCAGATAGGCTTTCAGACTCTGATCCAGCTTTTTCCTGTCACTCCAGCTGTCAACACATATATCGGCAAGCTTGCTCAAAGGATCAAGTAATAAACCTTCTATAAAACTACGCTGTTTACTGATTGATTTATCTAGCCATCCCATTTTTCACCTGAAAGACTTATGTTATATATTTTACGCTGTCATGATGGGTCAGGAGAACATAGATCAATCCAGCTGATGACTGAACTTTAATAACGTCTATTAGACCAGGACTTCAGACGCTGAGATTATCTGCTCAGCTATTTCACCTATGCGTTTATTATGGTTCATCGCCAGTTTTCGCATCGCGTTATAAGCCTGGTCTTCACTTACGCTCTTGGTTTTCATGATGATACCTTTTGCTCTTTCTACATTCTTCCGGTCGGACAGTGCGATCTTTGTCTGCAGCAGCTCTTTCTGTAAGCGTTGCTGCTCATCGAACCTCGACCTGGCCACACCCAGCAGAGAGCCCAGCCTCTCAGGATCATTACAGTCAACTACATAAGTACTAGCACCGGCTTTTACAGCGGCATCGATAGAATCGGGATTAGAATCACGGGTAAAAACAACCATCGGTAAGGGTTGTTTTGCGGTGATAGCTTTCATCTGCCGTAACACTAGCCGGTCTATTTCATCACTGAGCACTATCAGGGCGTCAGGGCGCAATGATTCCACATACCTGCTGGCATCAGCATCCACTTCGATCAACTTCACTATTCGATAGCCAGACTTTGATGCAACTCTCAATAATGGCTGAGCGCTATCCAGGTTGTCGGCAACAAGGATCAGGTCCATATACAAATCTTCTTGGTTTTCATACATGTAACAAATAGCAATAGTCATGCCAAATGATATAGGTACTGTATATGCCTGTTATAGCCAGAGAAAACCATTTTAGGGAACAGCATTGCACCTGAATAACTCATATCGACACCGATTTTGCACCCTAACTGTGCAACTTCACCTTGTAATCGACTGCAGATACCGGTTTTATCGCTGGCATGCATGTTGCACATGACTATGTCTGAACACCCTGTAAACTCATTTAGGTGAAGCGCCTGCTACCAGTAGTTTTGGTGCTCAACTGAATCACATTACAGAGTTTGAATCATACAAGGACGAGACTCCTCACACGCCATGGAAGGCACCTTATAATTATCACAAAACGATCAAGGCTTGAGATATGATACCTTGTTAGAATTTATCCTGATCTAACGCAACCTTATACTGCCTTATGAAACATAGCCCGCCATTACCAGTGGACAAAACCGAGATGACGTGGAAACTTTGCAGTACCGTTATGTTATCAGGCAATATCACCTGTTTATTCTCATGAACAAGATCGCTGAGCAGGTCAGCGGCATCATCCTTGCCGGAGGAGAAGGCAAACGTGTCGGTGGTGTAGATAAGGGGCTGCTCGAGTACAGAGGTAAACCTCTCATCGAACATGTCATCGAAAAAATTATACCCCAGGTCGATGACATCGTGATAAGCGCGAATCGTAATACCAAGCAATATCAACGATACTCTGAGACAGTTATCGCTGATGAGACTGAGCAATATCTTGGACCACTGGCGGGTATCTATGCTGCATTGCCTCATGCCCTGCACGACAGGGTGCTAATCGTTGCCTGCGACACCCCTTGTTTACCAACGGACATAATTGATAAATTCAGCCGCAGCAAGCCAGAAACCCATCTTCATATCGCCACTTCGAATAATAGATTGCAGCTGGTCATGATGCTGCATAAAAACCTGCATCGATCTATCGGGCAAGCTCTCATCGATGGTCAGTTACGACTGATGCAATGGGTAAAATCACAACAGCCCGAGATGGTAGAATTCGAGGATGAATCTGCATTTAGAAACTTCAACAATAACGATGAGTTTGACTCATAATATACATCTCCAGGTAGCAATATCTTCACCATGAAACACCTTATTTTCATCTTGCTGTTGCAAATATATCCATCAATGTCATCGGCCAACGAAACGTATGATGCCTATGAACTGGAAGATGAGGAAGATATATTGCCTCATGTGGTCATCCAGTATGCAACAGATTTTTCGAGCCTGGCAAAAGTGGCTCGCGAAGAAAACAAAATAATCATGCTGGAAGTCTCCGCCAGTTACTGCGGTTATTGCGATCTGCTGGAAGAAGAGTTCATCAAGCCTATGTTGCGCAATGATTATTATTCCGGGATCGTACTGATACGTAAGATCGATCTCGACAGTTATCAGACGATAATCGATTTTTCCGGTAATAATACGACTCCCGATGTTTTTGCCAGAGATATAGACGTTGTACTGACACCGACTATTTTATTTTTCGACGGCGATGGCAACGAAGTATCGCAACGTATTCTGGGTATAAATACATTAGACCTATATGGCGGATATATTGAAGATGCTCTGAATAACGGTCTGAAAAAGATAAAACCTCAATAAGTACTTGCACCATCAATCCCCGGCAATCAAAATAAGGCCATGGAAATTTCTATCGAGCAGCGCAAAAAGGAAACCAACCGTATCACCCTCTGGGGCGTAGCCGTAAACCTGTTCCTCGCCGTGATCAAAACAGTTGGCGGTATCATGGGGCAGTCGCAGGCCCTGCTCGCTGATGGCATCCACTCGCTCTCTGACCTTGCCAGCGATGCCATGGTACTGGTCGCTGCCAAGCATGCCGGTGAAGACGCAGACGAAGACCACCCTTATGGTCATGGCCGTTATGAAACGCTCGCCACCGTGGCGCTCGGCATCTTGTTGATGGGTGTTGCCGGTGGCATCGCTTATGACGCCATACTGCGTCTGGAAAATCCGGAAGATATCGCCATACCAGCATCTTTCACCCTGATTATTGCTGCTATTTCTATCCTTAGCAATGAAGCCCTGTATCATGCGACACGTGCCGTCGCGCATAAGATCCGATCGCCGTTACTCGAGGCAAATGCCTGGCATCACCGCAGTGATGCAGTTTCCTCGATCGTCGTACTCTTCGGTATCGGCGCCACCTTTATCGGTTATCCGCTGGTCGATGCCATCGCTGCAATTATTGTCGCCCTGATGATCGGCAAGATCGGGCTCGACCTGAGCCGGCAGAGTGTACAGGAGCTGGTCGATACAGCACTGGAACCAGAGATGGTCGAACAGATAAAAAACACTATTCTGGATATCGATGATGTCCGTGAATTGCATCTATTACGCAGCCGCCGTATGGGACACAATGCATTGGTTGATGTACATATACAGGTATCGCCCAAACTGAGTGTTTCGGAAGGTCACCATATCTCTGAGAGCGTCGAGACCGCATTAATAGAGAAGTTTGATGAAGTCAACGATGTCACTGTCCATATTGATCCGGAAGACGATGAGAGTGCGGCAAGCTGTAAAAACTTACCGCTTCGCAGTGAATTACTGCTGGCGCTGAACCAGGAATGGTCAAAACATGAGACCTTGAAAAATATTGATGACATAACCCTGCACTACCTGGATGGGCATATCAGCGTCGAAGCCGGCTTACCATATAAATTTCTCAACAAGATCGAAGACGTGCCTTCTTTGCAGAAAGAATTTTATGAGGCAACGAAACAAGTCGGATCGGTCGGTGAGTGCAAGCTACAATTTTACTGATGCGCACCACATTGGTGCGCATGAAAGTCTGTGCCATCTGCCTGTTACTTTTTTTAGTTACATCGCACGATGGCACTTAATATGGGGTTTCCATTATTGAACGCTTTCGTGCAAAATCACCCCTTGTTAACAAAGGACCTTTGATGAGCCCTGTTGCTGATCGACGACTCGCTGCTATCTGTCGACGGTCGCCACCAGAAAAAACAGGGTTGATTAAAGGTCCTTTTATCCGGGCCGGATCTCTGCCAGTCTCCGGATAAACATAAAACAAAACATGCCGCACAGCGACCCTATAGGCAAATTTAGTACTCTGCGCGGAATACTTATCAATACTATCTAGAGGCTCTAAAAATGTCTGCAACTGACGTTATAAATATGATTAAGGAAAAAGACGTTAAATTCGTCGATTTTCGTTTTACTGATACCCAGGGTAAAGAACAGCACGTTTCTGTACCGTCACACACCGTTGATGAAGACAGTCTGACCGAAGGCAAGATGTTCGACGGCTCGTCAATTCAGGGCTGGAAAGGTATTAACGCATCTGACATGATCCTGATGCCAGACTGTGATTCCCAGGTTATCGACCCGTTCTGTGAAGAAGTCACCATGAATATCACATGCGATATCATCGAACCGACTGACATGACCGGCTACAACCGCGACCCACGCTCTATCGCGAAACGTGCTGAAGCTTACCTGAAGTCTACCGGCATCGGCGATGCGGCTTACTTCGGTCCTGAAAACGAGTTCTTTGTTTTCGACGGTGTCCAGTGGGGCGACGAGATGGGCGGTGTGTTCTATAAGATCGAATCCGAAGAAGCCGCCTGGAACACTGGTAAAGATTACGACGGCAACAACATGGGCCACCGTCCTGGTGTCAAAGGCGGTTACTTCCCGGTTCCTCCGATAGACTCATTGCAGGACCTGCGATCTTCTATGTGCCTGGTTATGGAAGACATGGGATGTAAAACAGAAGTACACCACCATGAAGTGGGAACAGCAGGCCAGTGTGAGATCGGCGCGCTGTTCAACACCATGGTGCGTAAAGCTGACGAAGTTCAGATCTACAAATATGTCGTACACAACGTGGCGCATGCATACGGAAAGACCGCGACTTTCATGCCAAAACCGATGGTCGGTGATAACGGTAACGGTATGCACGTTCACCAGTCGATCTTCAAAGACGGAGAAAATACATTCTCTGGTGACCTCTACGGCGGCCTGTCTCAGACAGCACTGTATTACATCGGCGGCATCATCAAACATGCCAAAGCGCTGAATGCATTCGCTAATGCTTCGACCAACAGTTACAAACGCCTGGTACCCGGTTTTGAAGCGCCTGTTATGCTGGCATATTCTGCTCGTAACCGTTCTGCCTCTATCCGTATCCCTCACGTATCCAGCCCTAAAGCACGCCGTATCGAGGTGCGTTTCGGTGATAATACAGCTAACCCATACCTGTGTTTCGCAGCGATGCTGATGGCCGGCCTTGACGGTATCAGGAACAAGATCGATCCAGGTGCGGCTGCAGACAAAGACCTGTATGACCTGCCACCAGAAGAAGAAGCCAAAATCCCACAGGTTGCTTTCTCATTTGATGAAGCTTTAAAAGCACTGGACGAAGATCGCGCATTCCTGACCGAAGGCGGTGTCTTCGATGATGACATGATCGACGGTTTCATTGACTTGAAGAGCGAAGAAGTCCAGCGTTACCGCGCATCGGTACATCCTTGTGAGTTCGATATGTACTACAGCGTGTAAATCAATCACTCCCTCGGAAACGGGGGTGTTATCAGTCTGACAGCAAAAAGCCCCGCATACTTATGCGGGGCTTTTTTATTGCAGTGACAGCGATAGAAAGCTATGCTTGATGCCATGAGAACTCCCCTGTTTAAATATTTCCTGATCACCGCCATTTTTTACGCATCAAGCATCAGCGCCGGACTATACAAAGGCCTGGATGAAGAAGGCAACGTCATCTATTCTGATAAGCCATTTGAAAACTCAGAACAGTTTACCCCTCCTGCGATAACTGTCGTTGATCCGCTCAAGGTACCGCCAAAGGAAGAAGTTGTCAAAGAAGAAAAAGCAGCAGAGACAAAATACACAAAATTCAGTATCAGCGCACCCGTAAACGACCAGACGATATGGAACGAGCCTGACCTGATGGTCTCTCTCAAACTGACCCCGGCGCTGAGTACCGAAGAAGGCCATACCACCTGGCTGTTGATGGATGGTAAACCAATCGTAAAGAACAGCCAGAGCCTGTTATTACAGATAGGCCGCTCTGATCGTGGTCAACACACCCTGCAGGCGCAGATCCGCAATAAAAAGGGCAAGATCATCAAGCGAACCAAGCCCGTTACAATTCATATAAAAAACACTGTGGTAAGAAGACAGGCCCGCTAATCCGCAGCCTGAAAATCAGCAAAACTGTAGAATCACTGGCATGCACCATGTTGGTGCGCTAGAATGTGCCTTTCCATTTGATCTGTTAGTTCGACACCTTATCGACACACTAACACATTGAAAAATAAGAATATAAAATATTTTTATTCTTTTCTGAAAATTGGTTCGGTTATTGCATCACATACATTATGGTTTCTACAGAATATAAATCGCCACAAACAATCATCGATAACCTGCACTCTGCTGTTATTGTCATCGGCGAGGACCTACGGATCGTCTGCATTAATCCTGCAGCCGAGATGCTCTTCCACGTCAGTAACAACCGTGCGATGGAAAAAAATATACGTGAGCTGGTCATCGAAGAATATGAGTTTTTTGACCGCCTGGAGCGGTCGGTGATTTCCAACCACCCTTATACGGTTTATGAAAGTGAGCTGCTGTTACATAACCAGAAGACAATAGAGGTAGACTATTCCGTTTCTCCGATAGAATATATGAGCGAAGGTAAATATTTATTACTAGAGTTCATACGCATAAATTCACAGCATAAGCATTCACATGAGGACAGCATCCTCAGCCAGTATGAAGCCAGCAAATCCCTGTTACGCGGACTGGCTCATGAGATCAAGAATCCTCTGGGTGGTATTCGAGGTGCTGCCCAACTGCTTGAAAGAGAGCTGACCGATGAAGATAACAAACAGTTTACCCAGATCATTATCAATGAGGCCGACCGCTTAAAAAACCTGCTGGACCGGATGGTCGGCCCTAAAGATATTCCCACGAAAAGTGATACCAATATTCATAAAATTCTGGAACACGTCAGAAAACTTGTTCTCGCTGAGAATGATGAGGTATCTGTCGTTGCAGACTACGACCCCAGTATCCCTGAGTTGAACGCTGATGAGTCTATGATAATTCAGGTGATACTCAATATTACGCGGAACGCAGTTAAAGCGATCACCTCTAACACTGATGGCTCTTCTGATGGCAAGATCATCTATCGGACACGAGCACAGCGGAACTGTACGATCGGGACTCAAACTCACGCCCTTGTCGCAAAGATAGAAATCGAAGACAACGGCAGCGGCGTACCTGAAGAGTTACATGAAAAAATATTTATGCCCATGATCACAGGGCATGCCGAAGGCACAGGCCTCGGTTTATCAATAGCACAATCTCTGGTACAGCAACACAATGGTTTAATCGAGTTTACCAGCCAGCCAGATAAAACTATTTTTACGATTTTATTACCTATAAATATACATAATGGAGCAGATTAATGACTGCACAGAATCACATCTGGATCATTGACGATGACGACTCAATTCGATGGGTGTTACAGAAAGCACTCGAAGGTGCCGGCTTCATCGTGACCAGTTTTGATAATGCCAATACCATATTACAGAGGCTACAACAGGAGACGCCCGACGCCATCATCACTGATGTACGTATGCCTGGTATCGATGGCCTGGAGTTATTATCCCAGCTTTCGACAGATCACCCTGACCTGCCAGTCATTATCATGACTGCACACACAGACCTTGATAGTGCGGTTTCTGCTTACCAGGGAGGGGCATTTGAATACCTGCCAAAACCTTTTGATATCGATGATGCCATTGAGGTCGCTCAGCGTGCGTGCAAGAAAAAGCTGGACAGCAGCAGCGACCTCTACAGCAATCAGGAAGGACCAGAGATCATAGGTGCAGCTCCTGCCATGCAGGAGGTTTTTCGTACTATCGGGCGCTTGTCAAAGTCGGTCATCAGTGTCCTGATTACGGGCGAATCCGGTACCGGTAAAGAACTCGTCGCACTGTCACTGCACAAACACAGTCCACGCGCCAATAACGCTTTTATTGCATTGAACACCGCCGCTATACCTAAAGAACTGTTAGAGTCAGAGTTATTCGGTCATGAAAAAGGGGCTTTTACCGGTGCACAGGCATTACGAAAAGGCCGTTTCGAACAGGCAGATGGCGGCACATTGTTTCTCGATGAGATCGGCGATATGCCTGCTGAGTTGCAGACTCGCCTGTTACGCGTACTGGCCGATGGTGTTTTCTATCGAGTCGGCGGGCATACCCCGATCAAGGTCAATGTTCGTGTTATCGCTGCAACACATCAGAATCTGGAAGAGAATGTCAAGCAGGGACTGTTCCGTGAAGATCTCTACCACCGCTTGAATGTCATCCGAATACAGCTCCCACCTCTACGCGAGCGTAAAGAGGACATCCCGGGATTATTCAATCTGTTCTTACAGCGTGCCGTAAGAGAGCTGGCCATCGATGACGATTCTGCGGAACCCAAATCGATAGATGATGAAACAATCGCATACCTTACTTCTCTCAACTGGCCTGGCAATGTTCGGCAACTGGAGAATACCTGTAAGTGGTTGGCAGTCATGACCTCCGGACAAACCGTACACCTGTCAGATCTGCCAGCCGAGCTTCTTAGTAATGACCAGATTAGCGACGCTGAAAATGGTGGCGACTGGAAGCAGATACTTTCGACCACCGCGCAACAACAGTTACTATCGGGAGAAACCAATATCGCTTCGAAGATTATCGCGCAGGTGGAAGGGATACTGATAGAAGCCGCACTGCAAAAAACCAAAGGTAAAAAAAATGATGCTGCCAAATTACTTGGCTGGGGACGCAACACCCTGACCAGAAAGATCAAGGAGCTCGAGCTTTAAGTCAGCAAACGTCAGGAACATAGCATCGCGCAAGCTCGACTATCGGTTGGTCTAACTGAAGGCTTGTTTATCTTCGATACAGTTCATATAAGCCTGCTCAACATTCTCCGCCTGATATTGCCGCTTGAAATCATCTGGTGTTCCAGAAAAATATATCCTGCTATCGTGGAGCACTGCCATCGAATCAGCCATCTCTTCCACATCGGCCAGCACATGAGAGCTAAAGAACACGGTTGCGCCCTGCTGTTTCAACTGCGCAAGCTGCTGCTTGAACAGAAAACGCGCGCGCGGATCAAGCCCGCTCATCGGTTCATCGAGGATCAATAAAGATTTACCGCTCAACAGGCAAGAGGCCAGGCCCAGTTTCTGGGTCATCCCTTTAGACAGTTTATTCACCGATTCCTGCATCACTGTCTTATCCAGCTCCAGGCCATCAAGTATTTCTTCGATCTGTTGCTTATTACTGTCACTGCCATGCAGACGCAGCATATACTGGATAAAGTCCTGACCTCGCAGGTGCACCGGCGGCGAAAACCGGTCTGGCAGATATGCTATATTATCTCGTGCATTTACTGTCCGATGCGAACGGCCATCGATGCTGATCACACCGCTATCTATACCGATAAGATCGAGTATCGCCTTGATCAAGGTCGACTTGCCACAACCATTCATCCCTACCAGGCTGGAAAATTCTCCCTGTTTTATCTCAAGCTCAATGCCATCCAGCACGATTTTATCGGCATAGCTTTTAACCACTTGTTCACATTTTATCGTCATATTCAGCACACAAAAAAAGAGCCCGTTGGGCTCTTTTTAATATTATACCTTTATTAAATATAATAATATTTTAAATTAAAAGTTTCTAAACACGGCAGCACAGTTAGAACTTGGCGCCTGCAGTTCGTACACGCTGACACCAGCATTATTACGTTGACAGTTATCAGACTCAGCGGCTACCCAGCCAACGCCACCAGCACCCAGCTGCATGGCACCGGTTTCGGGCTCACCATCATCAACTTTTCGGTCTAACTCTGCTATCACTTCTACAGGAATACCGCGACCTGTGATCAACTCATGCTCATCCTGGGCTGCAGCACCACCCCGGATCTGATTACCGAAAGTCAGGTTCATACCGGCACCGAAACCATTATCTGGACAGGTCTCGACCGAACAGCCGTACTCTGGAGCAGTAGCGACATTGGCTACATCTGCATCAAAATTTCCTGTGATATAACCGGCTGCCTGAAGCTGTACCCAGACATTCGCCCGCTCTGCAGGTGAATCTGTGTTTGCACCGGTGATACCGACACGTCCATTACCATCACCATCGACAATCAGGCCAGCATTATTGGGTAAATTTACGGTTGCCTGAGTATAATCGCCAGGAAATGCGCGATAGCGATCCTGAAAGCTGAACCAGGCAGCAGTAATACCATCAACCGTATTATTCAACGCACGGACCCTGGCAGTATTGATAAGCTCCTGACCTTTCAATACACCACCGAGCAACAACCCGATGATGACTAAAACGATAGCAATCTCTATCAGCGTAAAACCTTTTTGTTTCATTACTTTACTCATGAATTTAATCTCAGTCTAAAATTGCGTTATTATTTATTGTTCTTATTATTGATAGAGCAATTACCATACCAACATTATATAGCTCATAAAACAAGGATTTGCAGTAAATTTTCCAGCTTAGTGGCTATATTTCTGTCTATTTTTCAACACTTTGTCGCTTTTTTAACGCTTTTTCTTCTAAAACTTTAATCTTATTGGTCAAAAAATTCAATTCGTAAGGGTCTGTAATCTCATTACTCTCTATCAGGGCACCGACCAGGATCTTCGCGGCTTCTACTTCACCCATGTCCTCGAGCACGATGATCTTCATATCCTTTGCCCAATACGGGACATTCTTACCTGTCGCTTTCTCCGCCAGTGCATTGGCATATTTCAGGGCGAGATCATAATCTTTTAGTTCATGTTTGGCTGTGATGATAACGTGCGCCAGCCAGCGCCAGTACTTATTTGGATTCTCGTTAAACTTGTAGAAAACGTAATCCGTCATTATTCGTTGTTTTTCCGGATTCTGAACACTGCCATACACCCTCGCCGCAACCAGCATAGGGTAATGCCCCTCTGGATCCAGCTCTAAGATAGTATCCAGCCATTGTGTCAACCGCGGGTAGTTTAACTTGTAAAACGGAATACTGGCACCGGGCTGATTGTCAAAAGCCTGAAGCCAAAGGTTAAGAAATTTTGCTGCTGCTATCGGCTCGCCCATCGAGCTCATGACGTAGGTTCGCGTCGACAGCGGCGGCGCAAGGTCTTTTGCCTTTGCCACAACCGGCTCCTGGAAACTATGCCATGTCAACTGCATCAGCAGTGTGAGCAAGAGCAATCTCTTAACCGACCGAGGGACATCACTTAACGGCCTGTCTTTATGTAAGAAATGGTTATAGTGCATTAGCTCATCTAAAAATTCTTTCTGTAGAAATCGAACAACGCGATAAATGACAGGAACATCAGGTAGATAACGGTCTGTCCAAGCAATGGCAACAGCGTACTCCAGTCAGCAGTGTTATAGGTCAGCCAGGCGGTTTGTGTATAGCGGTGCAAGTCAGGTAATAACCATGTGAGCAGCTCGATGAAGCTATCCATAAATTGCTGGGCGATCGAAGTATGGGCAATGATAGGGTACTTGGCCATCAGGAAAATCGAGGTAACGATACGTGATGCACCGTAAATGATAAACACCGCTGCCAATGCTGATGGCACCTGGTTGAAAGTGAACAGCATGACCAGGCTTAATGCGACTACCAGCACAAGTTCAAAGAACAGCGATATGGTCCATATCACTATCTGTTCAGGATCGGCATATAACAACAGCAGGACGGCAAAAATAATAGCCACTAATGCAGCGATATAGAAATAGCCGATCATCTTGCCAAGATAATAGCTGCCTCGGCGGATCGGCATCGCCAGGATCATCTCCAGTGTTTTGTCATGTAGCTCTCGAACCGTACTGGAAACGACAAACAAGGTAGTGATCACCACTGCGCTCATCCTTAAAAAAGCAGCAAGGATAGCCACCTGTGTAACCCGGTGTTCGGTAATAGCCAGGTCACCGATAAATTCCACCAGGCCAAAGCTGATGCCGATCACCAGAAACGATAGTAGTAACAGCCGATTTCTCAATGACTCGATGATGGTGAAACGTGCGATGGTAAGAACCTGAGAAAACATATTGTCGGTTTTATATGGTCTGAATCACTCCGATTATAGCGGCTATTGATACAAAGGTTAAAAGCTTGTTCTACAATCACATGAAAGCAACAAAATAATAATCAATATGCCCCCAAACAGCCAGTTTTTGCTCGATAATGAACATCGTTTATTAGGGCTGATGATATTCAGCCTGCTCGCTGCAATCCACCTTGGAAACGGCGACACCGCACTTACACAAAGCTTTCTCTTCGTGCATTTCGGTTTCTTCCTGCTGTGGCAGCCGGTCATCAAGCAGCAGTCCTCATTCAGTGTAATACAGCTTTTTATCCTGACCATATTGATCGCCGCTTATATCTATTTCTTCAACCCCTGGTTGAACGCTTTCTGGACCCTGCTACTGCTGACGCTTTTGACCGGCCGTATATTCGCCCGTGGACTGGCCCGTGCGGCCTATGGCCTTGCCGTGATCACGCTCTTTATCGAGCTGATACTGTATTTGACGCCAGAACTATTTAATCTCACGGCATTGTCTTCGTCGATACAGCCGATGTTCAGCACCGCGTTAATGCTGCTTCCATTACTGCTGCTGCTATACCCGGTAACAGACAGCACATCAAACCAGGTCGATTTCATCCGTGGTTTTCTCGTCGTGATACTCACTGTCTTTTTATGCATGGGCAGCGTCTTGATCAGCCTGACGGCTGAAAAACCATATCTCGAATCATTAGCAACCAGCGCCATCATACTGAGCTTGTTCTTACTGTTGACTGCTTTTCTCTGGGCGCCGCGCGCCGGCTTTACCGGCCTGGCCCAACTGCTGGAAAAGTATGTACTTAATATCGGCGGCCCGTTCGAACAGTGGTTCACCCATGTATCCACGCTTGAAGCCAACACCGGCCTTCGCCCGGAAAACTTCCTTAGCGCAAGCCTGCATTACCTTATGCGCCAGCACTGGATCTGCGGCGTCAGATGGAATACAGCTTCTACCGACGGACTCGAAGGTGAAGAGTCATCCAACCAGGTAAGCATAAACGATGATAAGTTGAGGTTGACCATATATACATATACACCTGTCGGTCCATCGTTACTGCTACACAGCAAACTGCTGCTCAACGTACTGACTTTTTATTACCGCGCCAAACTGCAGGAACAACAGATGCTCAAACAGGCGCATATGCAGGCAATTTATGAAACCGGTTCCAAGTTGACGCATGACGTGAAGAATATACTGCAGTCGACTCAGACGATGTCGCAGATAATAAGCGATGAGGATGCAACGATTCAGGAAAGAATAGATGTCCTGAGAAAACAGATGCCGCTATTGACCCAGAGATTGAATACGACCCTGGAGAAACTTCGGGCACCATCGCCGGAATCGGTCAGACAGGCGCAGAGCGGTTCTCTGCTGCACTGGTGGAACCAGCTGCAGCTACGTTATACCGGCAGACATATCGAATTCTCCATCGATATAGATAAAGATATGGAGATTCCTGTCGACATCTTCACCACAGTAGTTGAAAACCTGCTGGACAACGCGAGAAATAAAAGATTGCGTGAACCCAAACTTAGTATTGTTGTACAGCTCTCATGTGAAAGGCATCAATTACAGCTAAGTATTACCGATACAGGCAGTGCTATCGAGCCAGCTATATATCACCAACTATTCAAGGAGGTAGTTTCATCTAACGACGGCTTTGGTATTGGTATGTATCAATCTTATGAGCTTGCCAGGACACATGGCTATGAACTGTCGATAGGTAATAATGAAGATGGCGAAGTTAGGTTTGTGATGAAAGAATCCAATCAAGATCCATGAAAGGTAAGTAGTCGACTATTTGCAGGTATGCCCGTTGCAATATAGCTATGCTATTAAACGAAACAAACTATAAAGAGCAGTCGACCTAAAGCAACATAGACAATTAATGGATAACCATAATTATGGTAATTGACCAGCATTCATCATACGGCTATAAAGCACGTACTTAGACTCCCAGACGATAATATCATCAAAACGGCCCGCTGCTGACACTTCATCACTATATGCTTTACTGACGAAGACACGGTTTCCAGCAACAGTATAAGCAACATTCTCTCCCGCAGCATTTGCTGCTACTGCAACCTCTCCCGCGTTTTCACCCTGGTCAGAATTTGGTGCCACATTAGTAACAAAACCACTGCCATCTTTTCCCAGAGACAGGATTATGAATGGTGCCTCATCGGTCAATTTTGCAGGAGCAGGGGCGCCGGCACAGTCGTCAATCACAGTACTATCGCCATCGCATACGATCAGTGCCGGCGCCAGTGCAGCCATGCCGACATCAACCATGCCGCCCGCCCCAGGTGACCTCGTCAGTGCACTGCCGTTTGATGTAGCTACGGTATACCTTATCGGGTTGCCCCAGCTGTCTGTCAACAGGCCGTCCCTGTTGTAATTACCGCTCAGGCCGAGCGTCACCCCTGGAACAAAACCGTGTTGCCAGGTACAGACGCCGGGGCCTGGCTGTTCGCGGCCCAGGCCGGTGGTCGTTGTCGGGCATGGCAGCCTACCGTGTGTGATTGCATGCCCGATTATCGCCTCTTTTATCTCCTCGAGCTGCTGTTTGGTATCATCTCGCCGTGTGGTCTCTATCCTGCTGGAGACCGAACCGATAAAACTGCCCACGAGCACGCCGACGATAACGAGTACGACCGCTATCTCTATCAAGGTAAAGCCATTTTGTTCATGTGTTTTTAAAGACATTCGACCACACTCATATCTTCTCTGATGCAGAACATAACATCATTACTGGCACCACCGACTATATCGTAGTCGCCAGTGCCTGAATTATCAGGAAAATCTGCCGGATTACCATTTTCCAGGTAGTTGCTAATAACATTTTTTTCATCAGCCTCAAACGGCGGAGCATAACGGCTCTGCCCCACTTGTTTCAGCCCGGAGAAAAAGATGATTGCTGCATATTTTGTACCGCTGACATCGACGCAGTCACTACCACCCGGATCACATGCTGCTGCAGAACCGCCACCATCAGGTTTAAAGCGATTAGATACAGCATAGAAAAAATGATCCTTCCAGTTCTGCCACAGATCAAAGTACTCGCCATTATCACTGCCTGCATCATTAGAGAAGTTGATATTCTCATTGATAGCTATGGTGCTCGGTAAATCGATCGCATCACAAAATGCATTACTATAGATATTTGGTGTACCAACGACACCACTGACGGCATTGGCACTAGAGACATTATATGGCAGGCGTCCGGCAAAGGCCGTAGTAAAATTAGCGCTATCATCATAATCGGTATTTCGCCTGTATTCACCACCATTCAGATCAAGAGCTGCAGGCATCGGCAGATTATTATCTATGTTATTTAATCCGTATGCTGCGAAGCACATGGCAACAGCTTCTGTGAGATTTTTCATCGCTATGTTGAAATCAGCACTTGTTATAGAACTATCCAGTACCTGCCAGAGATCTTCATGGGTGACGGTTACCAGGCTGTCATTCAACGGATTAGCGCCCTGTTCTGATCCATCATACTTATGTACGAATCGATCGATGACATTATTGACGGCTATATCGATCGCTGCATTATCCGTGGTGCCATCGTCATCCAGATAAGCCGCTATATTTCCATAGTCCAGTCCGCATAAACTGTTATTCACATGATTTCTAGCCTGCCCGCCTAAAGCTTTGCCCGCTGCAAAAATAATAGCGACGGGCCTGTCTTCCGGTATATTACCCAGGACAACGGCACCAGCGGAATCGACGATCTGAAACTGGCCGAAGCTATCAGGATTAATAGCTGCCACAGGCGCTGATTTATAAGCCGGTGATACTGCATATAACAGGCATTCACCATCACCCGAATACAAAGCATCTATATTTAGCGTCCGCCAGGGAAAGTAGCCGATAGCATTTGCGTATGCTGCACCACAAGGTGCATTCTGCTCGCCCTCTGGCGTCGCATTATTTGAGTCGGGGCAGGGAAGCTGTCCGATCAAGCTCAAGCGGTCATTACTCTGCCAGTGAGTGACCGCATAAGACAGCAATGCCTGTCTGGCCTTGGCCAGAGCAGTGCGGGTCTGTTTGTCATTTTCAAGCTCAACCTGTAATAGTGATATATTAGAGAAGTAGTAAGCAGTGACCGTAAATGCAATCAGGATAGCAAGCACCAGTAGTGCAACACCATTCTGACGTGAGCGGTAGATTTGTCTATCATTGAGAATCAACGATTTTACCCGTACTCTTGCTCCAGGTTTCCCCTGGTCTGAGACGCCTGCTTTCACCGTCGATACTTATACCGACTTTTTTATCCTTATGCATCGAAGACTGGTGGACTCGAATATTCCCGACCCTCGAGCTATCAAGCGTGCTCTGGCCATTAATCCATACCACACTTTTTCCATCGCTTCGCGTAACATATCCATCCACTTTGACCTTGTCTGTTTGTTTAGCAGAACCAGTCAAGCCTGATCGAGCCGCATCGATCCGCGCGCGCTGATTTTTATCAGTGAACAGCTTGTTCAAGTCATCGGCATTATATTCAGCCGATGACACACCACTAAAAAAAATCGATATTAGACAGAGGAAAATTTTATTAGCTCTCATTTCTTCGACCACCACTTGCCCTGGCATTTGCCCGCGATCCTCGGAAGGTGTACCAGCCGAGCTCACAGTATGCTTTCATGGCATTCTCTGTATCAACGGTTGTTTTGCTTATCTTTTCTATGTCACAACGGTCGACTGCGAACAGTCCATCTGCTTTCTCCAGATCGTTTAGTAATGCGAACAGGTCACCTTCATGAGCCATCTTGATATCCAGCGTCATCAGGCTTTTGAAGACATCGATACCCCGATAGTCTACTTTTAGGTTGCCTTCATCGAGCGCTGCCTGTGTCGAGATACTGTATTTAACTGATGGCATACCGCGTTTTTTCGTCGTATTCTGGATCGTCTCAAACCAGCTAAGCCTGTCCTCGGCACCGACCACTCCCTGGTTTACCAGCTTTAAAAAGTTACTCTCGAACTCATCTATGATCTGATTGTTCTCGACCGAGCTGTTAATCTTGGTCTGCCAGACACGCATGGCCCGCTTGGCTGCTTGCTGGTCATTGAACACATCGTCCAAATAGACATAAGAGATCGAGATGACGATGACGCTAACCACCAGTATCACAACGAATACACCGATAGCTCGCATGAGGGTTGGTGTTATCTGACTAAACATGGTCCGGTGCCTTCATCGTTATTCTCAAAGAAAAAACACCGGTCGTCTCGAGACTGGTTCGCCGCCTGATCTCTACACCTGACTCCGTAGAAAATTTACTTTCGGAGCGCAGGTCGACCGGCATCTTTAATGCTTCTACTTTCTCTATACGCGAACTGGCCTGCAACAAGTCAATAATCCGCTGTATCTGATCGACAGAATCACGATAATTATTCTCCGGTATGTCGATGCGGCCGGTAACTATCGCACCATGTTTTACCGATTGCTTTCCGCTAAAGTTGGCTTTTGAAACACTGCCGTCTCTTTCATCGACATTGATGGCCGACCACTCTATCTTGTCGATATAGATATTCGTCGACATATCATTACTGACAATCTCACTAAGGGCGATGAGGAAGTCCAGCGGCGATGTGGCGCTGTTGCGTTTAATCTGCTCTGCAAGTTCAACCGCCGAGTTCATTACCCCCGCGTTCTGGAAAACTTCTTCAAACTCTTCGAATTTTTTGGAGTACAGCTCCTTATAACTGTTTTCTTGCTGCTTTAACAGGGTGATCGATCTCTCATACTCCAATGCATCGGATACATTCGACTGTGTTAACAGGGCGCCAGAAATAAGAACGGCCAGGCTTGCTACATATAACGCAGCAGCAGCAAGCCTATTATGATAACGATTGAACTCATGTGTCTCACCATAGTGACTGCTAGTGATGTCCTGCGCTACACAATACCAGGCAAATATACCATCAGAAAATTTTTCGCCAACGTCTTTCAAACCTAGTTTCTTATGAATCTCTGCGATCGGGTGGATCGAGACACTCTGCTGTTCACCTGCCCTGAAATACTGCTGTAACGAAGCCAGTTGCTCATCACTTCCCAGGATATGCAGGTTGATCAACTCATCAAGACCGATCAGGCCCTGGGCGCGAAGGAACTCGATGGTGCGCTGTACCTCGGGAGCCGCCAGTTCTCCGATACCTGATATATCATTGATGCCCTGGTTGATAATAGACTGACGGCTGGATATCAGTTTGCCGTCTCTGAATAGCGTCTGCCTGACATTGCTGTTTACCTGCTGGCTGACCAGCAGTACGACGCCGGATGAAGCCCTTATCGTTTTTAAGAGTTTTTTACTTATCAGCGGCAGCGTCCATATGCCAGAAAGGGGGACCTCGCACTCATCGATAATGGTCAACCACGGCTGGATAAGATGCGGGTTGGTCATCGCTCCCAGCAGTACGATGTCATCTTTTCTGCCACTTTTTTCGCGGCCGATAACCGTGCTATAACAATACTGTTTACTCGACCGGTAGAAGCGGTCGAGCAGGCGGTTTATCACGGCGCGCCTATCACGAGCACCGACATGTGGAATTTTCTCACTCCTGAAATCTTCTTCGATGACGTCGACAAGAAATTTGCTGGCTATCTTTTCAGTACTGGAGAGATAAGCCCGAAACTTCTCCAGACCAGCTTCTGTCGGCTCGAAAGAACTCGATCCCAGCAGCTGCTTGCCCTTCCAGTGCATCACGCTGAGGCGGTATCCGGTAAAATAAAATAAACGTTTCATGATCAGAGCTTCACTCCGGAGACCGCATCGTATACAGGTCCCAATACCGCCATCATTATCCACATCATGATACCGCCGAGGATGACCGTTAGTATCGGCAATATCGTTGGCTCTATCTTATCGATCGACTCCTTTACCTCACGGTTATAGAAGTAGCTGACATTGAGCAATGCATCATCCATCGCACCGGTATCCTCTCCCACCTTTAACATGCGCACGATCATCGACGGGAAAACACCGACGGCCTCAAAACTTTTACTGATCATGACTCCTTCAGATATGCTGGTCCTCGCCTTGTCGATCGAATCTTCAAGCACCAGGTTATCGACCATTTGTTCTGATATCTTGAGCGAATCCAGTACGGTGATACCTGAGCTGTACATCATCGCAAAGTAGTTTGCAAAACGTGCAAGTTTAATCTTTGTCATCAACGGCCCGAATATCCAGATCTTCAATTTCACGCCATCTAGATAATATTTGAAATTCTGGTTTTTCCTTGCTACAAATTTCAAGCAGAAATAGATAACGAACGGTGCACTGAAAATGAGGTACCAGTATTCAACAAAGATATGTGAAAGATCGATCAGTATCTGCGTATGTAACGGGATATCTGAGCCTATATTCTTGATGAAAGGCAGTAGCTGCGGCATCAGGTACATCATCAGAAACGCCACCACCAGCAGCACGATCACCGAGACTATCGCCGGGTAGATCATGATTTTTTTTGTCTGTGATACCAGTTCATCCTGCCAGCGGATTGTATCTGCCAGGTCTTTTAGCACCTCAGCCAACTGACCCGTCTCTTCACCTATCCTCACTAGTGTGACATAGACGTTATCAAATATCGCCGGATGTTCTGCCAACGCCAGCGACAGGGTTTTACCGCCCTCGATATCGTCGATCACCGTCTGTAAGATATCTGTAAAGTGGCTATATTCGAGACTGTCGCGGATATCTTTGAGGCTATCGATCAGAGGTACGCCAGACTTTATTAGCTGCTCTATATGGAAGGTAAAATTGATCAGTTCGCGTCGGCTGATACTCTTCGACCTGAATGCGCTACCGCCAGCCTTGTTCTGCTCCTTGTAACTTAGCAGGTCAAAACCCATACTGCCGAGGCGCTTTTCGAGCTCCATGGGATTGCTCGCCACCATGGTATCGTTGCGGATCTTACCAGCTGCATCAATTGTTCTGAACTTATAATCTGGCACAGTCGTTACCTGTAATCCCGTTATATCAAGCGCTGCGTCAGATCGATGACGCGCGACACTTCTGTGAGAGATGTCTTGCCTTCCAGGACACATCTTATCGCATCATCTGCCAGGGTCTTATATCCCGTCGTCTTGGCGGTCGCTTTCAGCTCTCCAAGAGTAGCGCGCTTTGCAATCTGCTCATCAAGTTCAGCATTTATTCGTAGTGCCTCGATTATTGCCAGCCGTCCCCTGTACCCGGTATTGTCACAGTGACTGCATCCACCGGGTTCAAAAATCTTATGCTCGGTGCTTTCAAATTCGAGATCGAGCAGTTTGCTCTCGATCTCATTCGGCTGCTTCTCTTCCTTACACTGCGGACACAACACCCTTAGCAGGCGCTGACTGATGACGCCGATGATGTTGCCTGTCATGATATCAGGCAACACCCCGATATCCAGTAGCCGTGGAAACGTACCGATAGCCGAGTTGGTGTGTAAAGTAGACAGCACCTGGTGACCCGTCATGGCGGCACGAAACGCCATATCAGCCGTATCTTCATCACGGATCTCACCGACCAGGATGATATCCGGATCCTGACGCATCATCGAGCGGATACCGTTGGCAAAATCCATACGTGCGACTTCATTGACCGAGGTCTGCCTGATCATATCCATAGGATATTCCACCGGGTCTTCCAGCGTCATGATGTTCACCTGCTCAGATTTCACATAGTTCAATAATGAATATAAAGTCGTCGTCTTACCGCTACCTGTGGGGCCGGTGACCAGGATGATGCCTTCCGGTCTGGCCATCATCATCTTCAACTCATTCAGGGTGTCTTCATGGATACCGAGATCATCCATCGGCACGATGCCTTTGGCACGATCCAGAACACGTAATACGATATTTTCTCCATGCGTCGTCGGCTGCGCCGATACACGGAAATCAACGCGGTGCCCCTGTACCTGCAAGCTCAAACGACCATCCTGAGGGATTCTCGTTTCAGCGATGTTCATCATGCACATCACTTTCAGGCGGACCACGATCGCAGACCAGTAATCTTTATGCAGGCTCCGTATCTGCCGCAATACGCCATCGATACGATATCTCAATCGCAGGAAGCCTTCTTCAGGCTCGAAGTGGATGTCCGATGCTTCTCGTTTTACCGCATCGGCCAGTATCGCATCGACCAGCCTTACCAGGGGCTGGCTATATTCATCTTCTGTTGCATCGAGGCTGCGATAATCAATCTCACCGGTCTCGATCTCACGCAGGATGCCATCAACTGACAGCTCATAACCATAAAACTGGTCGATCGCTTTTTTGATCTCGCCTTCACCTGCGACCATGGGCTCGAGCTCGATCTTCCTGCCGACGAGTGCGTGCAGACGATCCAGAACGGTCAGGTCCGAAGCGTTCTTCATCGCCACTTTCAAGCGCTGGATCTCGCTATCGAAGCTGACAGGCACGACTGTGTACCTTTCAGCGGCCTCCTTGTTGATCAGGTCAAGCGCGACCATGTCAGGAACGACACTGGCGAGTTCAACACTGGCGATACCAAGCACCTGGCTCAGGACATCACGCATGATAGATTCGGATACGAAGCCTAATCCGACCAGCACCTCACCGAGCAGTCGGCCGTTTTTCTTCTGCTCAGTCAGGCCGATGTCTAGCTGATCGATAGTGATCAGCCCTTTCTCCAGCAACTGTTGCCCGAGCTTACGTTTAACATCAATGAGGTTGGGTGCATTCATTAATCTATAACCCGGATAATTCTGTGATCCGTTTTTGCACGGCTTCACGTGAAAAACTGACCTGTTTATTGCTCGACTTGACCAGGCTGTCCCTATAGAAACTGATCGCCTGCTCTTGCTTACCCAGCTGATCGAGACTGACAGCAAGGTTGAAGATATAATCGGCATTTTCAATATCCTGCTGCCAGGCATTAAAATATGACTGCTGAGCAGGTTTCCACTTCTGCTGCTGTGCATAGACATTTCCCAGAGCAAAGTTCAGAGGGGCGGCATCAGGATTTTTCTGTAACATATTCTGCAGAAATAGCGCCTCTTCCTGTAATGATGCCGCGTCACTCTGCATGCTGGCGATAGCAGCGATTGCTATCGGATCACGCGGATCCTGCTTTAACAGGGATATGTAGATTTTTCGTGCAGACAGATAGTCTTTTTCTATAACAGCGATGGCACCAAGACCAAGTAAAGCATCCCTGTTGTTCTGCTCGCTGCGCAGTACTTCAGCATACAGGCTCTTAGCACTGTCATAGCGGCCATCATCATATGCCTGCCAGGCCTGTTCCAGCCTCTCGGCAATCGGATCGGTCTTATTAGTTTTCTGAAATGAAACCACTCCGGCTTCATTCCTGCTATTTCGGGAGGCTACAGATTGTGATTGAACAGCCTGCTTTTGAGCAGGCTTTTCGGTCATCTGCTTCTTCGCATAACGCACCTTGTCTTCGAGGTCTGACTCACTCACCAGGTTACGTATTATCTCGGACTGTTGCGGTGCTTTTTCTCTATTAGTTTTCGACTGCATCGACTGCATGGCGATCTGGTGTTTTCTCTCCAGGTTTGCAATCTCTGACTGCATATCCATGTAATAGTAGACCGCTCCTAAAGTGAGCACCGCCAGACTGAATATCATTACACTAGCAATCGCCAGGCGTTTTCCCTGCTTAACATCACGGTTTGTCTTGTAGATGAGCATGGACAGCGCCTCGTCTGAAACCGTATACGTCTTCTGCTGACGCGAGCCTGGATCATCAGGCTGTTGTAGCTGTAATGAGCCATCATCTAGATTCTCATCAGCCGTACCTGGCTCTGCCATATTAGACGGCGACTCAGTAATATCTTTATCGATTAGATCAAGTGTTAACTCTTCCTCCGGCTCTGAATTCTGCACGCCACCATCACCGGCCTGCAAGCTCAGCTCAGATCCTTCCTCGCTTGCTTCCATATCTAGAGGCTCTTCTGCTAACCGGTCCTGCGCTATTCTCTGCTTGTCATCGGCAGCTTTTTTTAAGGCATCTAGCAATAAACTCATAATTCTTACCTATGACCCTATTGCTCTGCTAACTTATCCGCTGTTTCCTGACGAATATCTTCCAGTAAGTATTTTTTATAATCAGATAAGTCACCATCCAGGCTCGCGTCTTCAATTATCACCGGGCGGATAAAGATGACCAGTTCTGACTTCACATACTTTTCTTCAGTATAAGAGAATAAGGCACCTAGCAACGGGATACTGGACAGGACAGGCACACCGCGATTTTCCTTGTTTATCTGGTCCTGCATGAGACCGCCGATAACAGCAGTCTCGCTGTCGTCAACCTTCAGCATGGTCTCAATCTCACGCACCTGCAATACCGGTATCTGGCTGACCACACCTGCATCTGCCAGCAACGGGTTAGGGTCATCAACGAAATCGATGATCCTTGATATCGTTGGACGGATATTAAGGGTCACTGTTTCCACTTCATCGATATAAGGCGTTACCGACATGACGATACCAACCGGCACGGTATTGACATCGGTATCAATGATGATCTGCGAGTTCTGGTTAACCGAACCGGAATCAACCTCGACATTCGTGGTAAAGAATACCTCGTTATCGACAACCTTCAGGATAGCTGTCTGGTTGTTCAGGGTCATGACTTTAGGGCTGGATAAAACTTTTACATCACCAAAGGTTTCCAGCGCTTTCAAGGTAATATTCAACGGGTTTCCATTTATCGTGCCCGAGGTCGCCAGCTGGAAGAACGGAGAAGATCCCAGGTTACCGCCGATGACATCCTGTATACCACCTTTTGTCAGCACTGTATTTCCGCCTACGGTAGCCGTTTCACTTACCAGAGACCAGTCTATTCCGGCCTGGTAGTTGTCGCTTAACTGTACTTCGGCAATCGTTGCTTCGATCAGCACCTGTCGCTGAGCGCTACCAACGACCTTATCGATAAAGCCGCGAATAGCTTTGTGTTGTTTTGATGTCGCACGCACTGCGATGATGCCGCTCTCGCGGTTAACGATAATATCATTACCCGTCAACAGGCGTGCACCAGAACTGGCTTTTATCTCCTGGCCCAGGATACCGCCAATATTCAGCGTTATCGTGGTCCAGAACTCATTGATGCTCTCGTTCTCTATATCCGAATTAGCCTTGTTCTGACCACTACTGGAACCACCCTGGCTGGCGCCACCGCCTCCACTGCCGGTAGTGTTTATGCCTGAACTGGTTGCACCTATCTCAGTAGAGACACTGACTTTGCCGCCGCTCTCACGGCTGATATTCAGATAGTTAACATGGTAGACATGAAGATATGGTTTATCTGCTTTTACTTTTAAGGTATCACCTTCAAGAAAATAGGTGATATCTGCCTGTGACTCGATACGGTCCAGTATCTTCGGCAGTGTCTGGTCGATCGCATTCATGGTGATCTTGCCTGAGATATCACTGTCGATATCGAGGTTTAGATCTGCATCTCTTGCCATAGAAAAAAGCAGTTCACGAATCGGCACCTGGTTGACGACTACAGTATAGGTCTCAAGTTTCTCGCGTTTGCCAGGCCTAGGTAGAGCCGGAACCTTTGTTACCGGCTGCGGTATCGATGCTTTATCCGCCGCTTCACTTTCTGACGTCGATTTGAGATGTCCTTGTGAAATCGTCGGCGGGTTCGTTGCTCCACAGGAAACGATTGAGGTCATAACGACACCAATCATTAATACCTGCGATATGCTTTTTTTAATTTTATTTATTATCATTGTTCAACTAGCCGATCAAAACGACTTTCCCTTGTCATCGTTGTAACTATTATTGGCGCTGTCTTTTTTATCGGGCAACATCTTTTTTCAGCGCGCTGACACGACGCAGATAGGGGTCACTCGCTTTCAAAGAAGCCGGTAATGTATCGAGTTTTTCTATGGCATCATCCTGAGTGATGAATTCATTGTATAAGACGCTATACCATGAACGTCCGTTTATAACAGTTTCATAGATGTAAATCTTTGTTAAATCAAGTGTTTCAGGCGCATCGAGAAGAAATGCCTCGACTTTATCCGCGTCGCTGGTCCTGGCCATAAATAGCTGGATACTAAAATTATTATCCGCAGCCGTGCTGAACCACTGCCTTGTCTCTGCCAGGCGTTCGCGGATCTTGCCAGCTGGAATGCTACTTACTTCCTCCGCAGCTGGCTGGGGGCCAGCCTGAGGCGCTAGTGACAGCGACGGAATTTTCTTCTGCTCGACAACAGGTGCATCCTGTGCTTTTTCCAGGTCTCGCTGCGACCATTCCTGTCTGCCGATATAGATGCCAGCAAACAGAACAACCGCGAGTAATACTAAAGCCAACGCCGATATCAGTATTTTTTTACTGTTTATCGAGTTTTTGAACTCACTATCCTCTGCGGCTGATTTAACATGTGTTGCAGTAACGGTGTGGCTGCCTTCTGAAAATGCTGCCAGCATAGATTTGTCTGCCAGGATATTGATACGCCGGGTCAGGCCAGCGGAATATTTTTTCACCACGCCGGCAGTTTTTTTATTGAAAATATCCGGCCCCTTATAACCGACGGCACGCAGCCTGAAGTTGAGGTAATGCAGGGTATCGTCAGGTGGGAAAGGCGCCAGATAAAAACTGTGTGTGATTCGCTCTTTCAACTGTCTTATATGCGGTTGTGAAAGCTTTTCATCAAGTTCTGGCTGGCCGAACAGGACCATCTGTAATAATTTATTATGATCTGTCTCCAGATTACTCAATAATCGTATCTCTTCCAGTGTTTCGATCGGCATACTCTGCGCTTCTTCAACGAACAGCACCACCTGCCGGTTATCGGCATGTTTTTTTAGCAGGTGCGTCTGTATGCGCTGCATGACATCGACCTTGCTCATCTCATTATTAACATCGAGATGCAATTCGTGTGCGATGACATGCAATATATTATCTGGAGACAGGCTGGGATTTGCGATATAGATTACGTCGACATCATTTGATAAACGCACCTCGAGCATGCGGCATAACATCGTTTTACCACTGCCGACTTCACCGACGACCTTGATGATGCCTTCACCGCTGGTGATGGCATACATCAATGCATCCAGCGCCGCACCACGCTGATTTCCTTCGAAGAACAGGCTGGTATCCGGCGTGATCTTGAAAGGTGGACGGCTCAGGCCAAAGTGCTCCTGATACATCTATTCCGACCCCAGTTTTTGTACTCGGCTGTATAACGTTGTCCTGTTTATCTTCAATGCCTTTGCCGCCTTACTGACATTGTTGTCATTGAGCTCAAGCGCGATACGTATACTGCGGCTCTCTATCTCACTCAGCAAACCATCAAGATCGAATTCGTCTGCTCTGATCTGCTGAGCGATCATCTCATCACTGACCGAAGTCGCGCTTTCCGCAAGCGAGTTGGCCGACAGCTGTGTTTCCAGTTCAGCGCTGAGCTGAACCTTGTCTACGCTCTTTCCAGGATATTTCGTACCAAGCCTGATGACGATGTTTCTCAGCTCACGAACATTGCCAGGGTAATCATACTGCTGCCATAGCTCGCGTGCACCATCATCAAGAACAAACGGCGGGACGGTGTCAGCATAAGACTCCATGAACGAATTCAACAACAGGAAGACATCATCTCCCCTCATGTTTAAAGCCGGCAACTGAATATTCAGGATACTCAAGCGATGATATAAATCGTTTCTGAAGCGATCATTCCTCACCTCTTCCTGCAATACCTTATTGGTCGCAGCGATTATCCTTGCCTGTGAATGATACTCACGGGTCTCGCCGATACGATAAAACTCACCACTCTCGATGACACGCAATAGCTTGCCCTGCAGGGCCAAAGGCAGTTCGCCGATTTCATCGAGCAGCAATGTACCTTTCCCTGCCTCGATAAAGAAGCCTTTATGTTCCTGTGTGGCGCCGGTAAAAGCGCCCTTTGCATGACCGAACAGTTGCGCTTCCAGCAGGTCTGGCGCAATTGCCGCACAATTGATTGCCAGGTAGGGTTCTGAACTGCGGATACTGTTTTCATGCAGCGCCCTTGCGACGAGCTCTTTACCGGTTCCAGAAGGGCCTTCTATCAGCACTGGAAATGGAGAATCGGCAAACTGTGATATCTGGTCGTTCACCATCTGCATGGCGACACTGTCGCCGATGATCGAAACCGTTTTCTGAGCATCTCTACGCTGGTCTACCTCATGCAGGCGCTGATGGTGCTGCAGCCTGGCAAGCAGCAGGTCTGGCTCCGCAGGTTTTGCTATAAAGTCGACCGCACCGATTGTTAAAGCATGCTGAATATTGACATCATTATCCTGCCCGGATAAGACCAGCACTTTCATATTAGGCTGCAATGAGAGCAGTTCACGGATCAGGGCAAAACCTTCATCGGGTTTATGCGGGTAAGGCGGCAAACCCAGATCGATTAACGCCAGGCTAGGCAGTGCATCCGCCTGATGCACTTTTTCCAGTGCCTGCGGTCTTGAGTCAGCCGTAATCATCTTATATTGCTTGCGCAACATAAAACCCAGGCCTTCCAGTATCAGTGGATCATCATCGACCAGTAACAGGCTGGTTTTAACTGCTGACGTATCGGTATTAGCCGAACTATTTTGTTGTTCATTTTCCGGCATCGATTTCCCCAAAAATCATTAGATGCATAACAACACCTTATATAGCAGAAATGTTGCCATGTTCTATGCAACGACCACTAAAATCTTGATTAAGTGTGATTATTTGTGATGTAACACGATAAATGCGTGTTTAAATAGTGAAATGTTCAATATCGTACTCTACCAGCCAGAAATTCCGCCGAATACCGGCAACATCATTCGCCTGTGCGCTAACACCGGTTGTAACTTACATCTGATTGAGCCATTGGGTTTTAAGCTGGATGACAAACAGCTCAGGCGCGCAGGTCTGGACTATCATGAATGGGCCGATGTCAAAACATATTCATCGATCGAGGAGCTGCAGCCAGACAACGAGATCTATGCTCTGTCGACAAAAGGTCGCAGACATTATCACCAGGCGACATTCAAAGCAGGAGATTATCTCGTATTTGGGCCCGAGACCAGGGGCCTGCCGAATGATTATCTATGCTCTGTGGAAGCGGATCATGTCCTGCGTTTACCCATGCTGGAGCATAGCCGCAGTCTGAACCTGTCGAATACGGTCGCCATTGTCACCTACGAAGGTTTGAGACAGAACCAGTTCATCCACTTTCGATGAATAGCCAGTGTGCTAGATGGTTTCCTTTGTTGATTTTCTGCTCAACAGCGTATGTACAGCTTCATCGATGGGGCAACCTTCGTACAGCACACGATAAACCTGCTCACTGATAGGCACTTCCACATCATGTTGACGCGCCAGTTGGACTACTTCTCTGGCGGTTTTTATGCCTTCGATGGCCTGGCCGATCTCCTGGTGAACCTGTTCCAGCGTTCTACCCTGCGCCAGCAGCAGGCCGGTACGGCGGTTGCGTGACTGGTTATCGGTACAGGTCAGTATCAGATCTCCCATACCTGCCAGCCCCATGAAGGTTTCTCTTTTGCCTCCCATGGCCTCACCCAGGCGCATCATCTCCGCCAGACCGCGTGTGATCAGGGCCGCCCGGGTATTTGCACCAAAACCCAGGCCATCGGCTGCACCTGCGGCAATCGCCAGAACATTTTTCATCGAACCGCCAAGCTCAACCCCTACCATATCTGAGCTGAGGTACACGCGAAAACGCCCGCTATGCAGGTCATCACTTACCTGTAGGGAAAACTCTTCAGATTCTGATGCAACGGTTATCGAGGTTGGCAGGTTACGTGCCACCTCACCAGCAAAAGTAGGGCCAGACATGACAGCTGTTTTATTACATTGCGGCAATTCTTCTGCAACTACCTGGTGGATGAGTTTTCCACTGCCATGTTCCAGGCCTTTGCTGGCCCAGGCGATACCGACATCTGCTTTAAACAGGGCCGAATTTTCGTGTAGAAATGATCGGTATGCGTGACTCGGAATCGCTATCAACACCCAGGCCGGTGAAGACAGCGCGCTTTTCAGATCATCCGTTGTCTGTAATAGCTCCGGGAACGGCACATCAGGCAAGTACTGCTGATTACATCGCTGCTCGTGAAGCGTTTGCATATGCTGCTTATCATTGCCCCATAGCAGCACATCATGCCCGGAGTCTGCCAGGTGAATTGCCAGCGCAGTCCCCCATGATCCCGCACCGAGAACAGCGATGGGATGTGCCTTATCAACGACGGTCATATGCAAACATCCGATTAATGTGCGGTATCTTCCTGTGTCGGCTCTGCAGCCTGTTGTTGCACCTGCTGCGCATACAGCGCATTGAAGTTAACCGGTGCCAGCAGCAACTGCGGGAAACCGCCTTTTGAAACCAGCTCAGAAACCGATTCCCTGGCATACGGGAATAAAGTCTCGGGGCAGAAAGCACCGATCATGCCACCCAGGTTTTCCTGTGGAAAACCAGTAATGGTAAAGATGCCCGCCTGTTTGACCTCGGCTAAAAAGGCCGTTTTGTCATCGTGTTTTGCTGTTACTGTTATCTCCAGAACGACTTCATATGTATCTTCGGCAACACTCTGGTTGGAGCTGTTGATCTGTACATTTATCTGCGGCTGTTTGTCACTGGTGAATGACTGCGGGGAATTGGGCGACTCGAATGAAACGTCTTTTAGATATATTTTTTGAATCGCAAACTGCTGATTTTCTTCGCTCATGAATTAACTTCCTGAATTATTGATAACTTAGTATTATTTTTTTTTCGATAACGGCATATTGGCTTCTTTCCATGCCGCGATACCGCCGTCGAGATTATTTACCTGTTGAAAACCTGCTTTTTTCAATAGCTTGATAGCTCGCGTAACCGTATTACCAGAGTTACAGTAGACCAGAACAGGCTTATCTTTATCGGCTGCTAATTTATCAACACTGCCGGCAAAGTCGCCGAGAGGTATATTCTTCGCACCTTTAATATGGCCATTTTTATAATCAGCAGCGGTTCTGACATCAAGTATCAATGCATCGCTATGGTTATTTATCAGTCGTGTCGCCATTGATGGCGACAGATATGATCCTTTATTGGCCTGATGCTCTAATTCCGCCTTGATCAGCATGACCAGCACCACCACAAGTGCAGCAAACAACAGGAGATTATTTAGTACAAATTCGGAGAGTTGCTCCATAGAAACAGCGACCTTTTAATAGATTGAACAGGTAAACGTGAAGTATAACGCGAGAAAGCGTTATACGGGAGACCTTGCTGAGGTATTACAGCACAGGCTTTGGTATAAACGCATTTTTGAAGTGAGAAAAGCTTACAGTATCAGTCTAATGCCCGGGACCTGTTGAACAGAATACTTCCTGCATCATACCGATAAGACGAAGCGTTCGAGTATCTCCGACGCGATAAAACACCTTATTTGCATCTTTCCTGGAAGCCAGTATGCCCTTGTCTCGTAAAATCGCAAGATGCTGAGATATATTGCTCTGTGAAGTACCCACTGCATCAACGATATCCTGTACACTAACTTCCTGGTCACCTAAAGTGCACAGAATCTTTAAACGTAGTGGATGAGACATCGCTTTTAAAGAGCGTGATGCCCGGCTGATATCTTCTTCACGAGTCATTAAATCAGGATCGTTAGGACTTATTACCATGGTGTAACCTCGAAACTAAAGAGTTGCTTAATAATATAATTAATAAAGCATACATTAATACACTTTTTTTTGAATTGAAATAGCAAAATCCTGAAATTTGAGTAAATATTACTTACTCACGTTCTGAATCCAAGCCAAATAATAACGAAATCGCCAAGTCTATATGTTTATTACTATCGCGGATTATCGTGCAATATATTCTATATTATTGTTTTTAAGTCTTTTTTTCACTTCATACCAGGTTTATGCGTCAAAAAAAGAAGATATGACGCATTATCAGGACAAGCTCGAGAAACTGCAGCAAAGCATAGCCAAGGTCCAGCAGCATCTAAAAGGCAGCAAAAAACAACGCAGTCATGTCGTCACAGAACTCAAAACTCTGGAAGTGGAAATCAGCAAAACCTCGAAGAAACTCAAAAATCTGCAAAACGAAGTCTATCAGAACCGCAAACAGGAAAAAAAGCTCAATGATGAGCTCGACCAGCTAAACCGGCAGCTAGGCCATCAACGAACCGCGCTATCAGAACAGACTCGTGCAGCATACAGCATGGGAAATCAGCAAAACCTGAAAATGCTGTTAAATCAACAGGATCCAGCCAAAGCCGGACGCGCACATGTCTATTTTAACTATCTGAACCGTGCCCGGCAGCAGCAGATCGATATATTCCTGGATACTTTTCAGCAAAAGAAAGTGACCGAAGCCGCGCTCAAGCAGACAATAGCGGCAAAAAACGCCCTGTTTAAAGAGCAGAAGGAAAAAAAGCGTCAGCGTCAGAAACAGCGCTTTCAGCGCAAACAACTACTGTCCGAGCTCAGCAAAAAGATCAAGAATCAGGAAAGCACCTTAACCAATCTTGAGACCAGTCGCGGCCGAATTGAAAACCTTCTTAAGTCTCTCGGTGAACTACTTGCCGATATACCTACCAGCCCTTCAGAAAACCGGCCATTCGACTCTCAGAAGGGAAAGTTGCCGTGGCCGGTCAGCGGCCGTTTCCTCAATCGCTTCGGCCAGTCTAAAAACTATGGCGACCTTAAATGGAATGGTGTCCTGATAAAAGCCGAGCTAGGAACACCCGTACGTGTTGTCAGCCATGGTCGTGTTGCTTTTTCCGACTGGTTACAGGGTTTTGGCTTTATCACCATAGTGGATCACGGTGATGGCTATATGAGCCTGTACGGCCACAATGAGTCGTTATTCAAACAGACAGGGGACTGGGTGCAGGCGGGAGAAGTCATCGCAACAGCTGGCGACAGCGGTGGCCAGCCAACGAGCGGGGTCTACTTCGAAATCCGCGCTCGCGGCAAACCGATCAACCCCACTAAGTGGTGCTCGAGCAAGGCAAAACATGCCTCCGCCAAGAGCCCTAGGATATAATAATGGCGGAACATACTGGCATTAATACGCTCTAACCACTATTATTTACCTTAATTAAAGATTTATACTGAGCCCCCTTCAAATACAGGTCAATACACATTCGAAGTGGTTTCTACCGGAGTTATTTATGAGTAATCAATATAAGACCGTTCTCGTGCTGGTCTTTGGTATTTTTGTTGGTGTTTCTGTTTCAATTACCAGCAGTGTGCTGGCTGAGAAAAACGCAGATGAGTCCGTCGGTCTGCCGCTTAACGAATTACGTAATTTTTCAGATATCTTCGCACGTGTCAAAAGTGACTATGTCGAAGAAGTCGACGACAAGACCCTGCTAGAGCATGCTATCCGCGGTATGCTGACTGGTCTCGACCCTCATTCCACCTATCTGAACAATGAAGAGTATAAAGAGTTAAAAATCGGCACCACCGGCAAATTTGGCGGTCTTGGTATCCAGGTTGGCATGGAAGATGGTTTTGTCAAAGTCATCTCGCCCATCGACGATACCCCGGCATATCGCGCCGGCCTTGAAGCTGGCGATCTGATCATCCGCCTGAATGATAAATCTGTCAAAGGCATGACTTTGAACGACGCCGTTAAGATCATGCGTGGTGAACCGGGTACCGACATCAAATTAACCGTTATTAGAGAAGGCGCTGACAAACCACTGCCATTTACCGTTACTCGTGACATCATCTCGGTGAAAAGTGTCAAGAGCCGTATCCTGGAGCCTGATTACGGTTACATCCGTATCAGTAATTTCCAGTCAAAAACCGCACGTGACCTGGTAAACGAATTAAGCAACTTGAAGAAAGAGAACAAGAACGAGCTGAAAGGCCTGGTTCTTGATCTACGCAACAATCCAGGCGGTGTACTGAGCGCTGCAGCTGACGTTTCAGATGCATTCATCGATGAAGGAAAACTGGTATACACAGAAGGCCGCATAGCCAACTCCGACTTTGAATTTAATGCCAAGCCAGGCGATATCATGAATGGCTCCCCCCTAGTGGTTCTGATCAATGGCGGCTCGGCTTCAGCTTCTGAGATCGTTGCCGGCGCATTACAGGACCACAAACGCGCTGTTGTTATGGGCAGCAAATCATTTGGTAAAGGTTCGGTGCAGACTATCCAGGAGTTACGCAGTGGTGGTGCCGTTAAGATTACTACCGCACGATACTTCACACCCAGCGGCCGCTCGATACAGGGGGAAGGTATCACTCCGGATATTATTCTCGACAGTTATGAGATCGAAGATTCGAAAGAAGACGGTACCTCGCTTCGCATCAAGGAATCTGACCTGAGCGGCAGTATCAGCAATCCGACAAAATCTCAGGAAGCCATCAAGAAAGCTGTAGAGGAAGGTAAGAAAGGCGAAGAAAAAGAGGAAAAGATAAAAGCCTCTGATGATTTCCAGCTATTCGAAGCGCTGCTGCTATTAAAGGGTCTAAATATTTTAAGTAAATCGTGATCAATACGATTTTACCGGCTATATTTAACATGGATGTTAGACGACTCATTTTTAAAACTAATCCATACTTACAGGGTATCGGTGAGAAAACAACGGCGATTGATAGCTTTCGCGTTGCTCCTTTTTGTTTTCCATCTACCACCACTACAGGCTGACAAATTCGCCAGCATAATAATAGATGATGTCGGCAATAACCTTGAATATGGCCGCGATGTTATCAACCTGCCGGCGACATTGACCATCGCTATACTGCCAAAGACGACCTATGCCAAAAAGCTTGCCAGGCTGGCCGCTAAAAAAAATAAAGAAGTCATGTTGCACCTGCCAATGCAGTCCGTCGAACATCATCAGCATTCGCCCGGCACACTCGACCTTCACATGACCAGGAACGAATTCAGAGAAGAGCTACGTTTAAACCTGAACTCTGTACCTTATGTGCGAGGCGTGAATAACCACATGGGCAGCCTGTTGACCAGGCACCCCGGACATATGGCCTGGCTGATGGATGAACTATCACGTATGGGCGGCCTGTATTTTATCGACAGTAAAACAACCAGCAAATCGATCGCCGATAAAATTGCCATTGAAAACAATGTCCCGGTACTGTCACGTGATTTTTTTCTTGACCCGGACCATAATATCGGCACATTACGCCAGCAATTTGACCTGTTCATCAAGAAAGTAAATCAGCGCGGGTACGCCCTGGCTATCGCTCACCCTTATCCACAGACCATTAAGTTTTTAAAGGCTCATCTGAACGAATTAAACCAGCATGACATCAAACTGATACCGGTCTCAGAACTGGTTCGCACTGCTAATCAAAGAAAGAACAATCACCCGGAGAATCGACATGTCGCATGTACTAGTGCCGCTTGCTCAAGGCTGTGAAGAGCTCGAAGCTATCACCATCACAGACCTGTTAGTCCGCGCTGGAGTCTCGGTCACCACCTGTGGCCTCGATGAGATGCCGGTAAAAGCGTCCAGGGGAATAACGATCATCCCCGATACCAGTATCGACAAGGTGATGGATGAAAGCTACGACCTCATCGTCTTACCGGGTGGCCTGCCAGGCGCCGACCACCTGCGTGATAACGATCAGCTGCAGCTATTATTAAAAAAGCACGCAGAAGATAATAAATATCTCGCTGCGATCTGCGCTGCGCCAAAAGCACTGGCAAAAGCCGGCATACTGGATGGAAAGACAGCTACCAGCTACCCTGGAGCATTACAGGCAGCCGACAATGAGGCAATAAAAATCACCCAGAACGCAGTCGAAGTCGATGGAAAAATCGTGACTTCTCGAGGCCCTGGAACCGCGATGGACTTCACTCTCACCCTGATAGAACTGCTGGAAGGTAAGGAAAAACGTGATGAAGTAAACAAGCAGCTCGTACGTTGAGTGAGATATTGCCAATAAAATCAACAATATATAATTTAATTAAATCCTTATATACTATGGTGTTTATAATCCTGTAGTTTTTCTATATAATACTTGACCTAATTACTAGGTTATTATTTTTTATTATTTACAGGTACATCCCATGCAAGCAGAAGTAAACGGTCAAATTATCCAGCTCAGCGAAGCTGGCTGGTTAGAAAATCTCGATGAATGGAGCGAAGAGCTCGCAGAAGAAATCGCCAAAAACGAAAAGATTACTGATGGATTAACTCAGGAACACTGGGACATCATCAACGAAGCACGTGAATATTTCCAGGAGAACGGCAGTGTCTGTGAACCTCGCGCATTCTCAAAGATCATGAAGAAAAAATATGGCAAAGATCGTAGCGATCAAAAATATATTTATTCTTTATTCCCGACAGGTCTGATCAAGTGCGCAAACAAGATTGCTGGTCTGCCTAGGCCTAAAGGCTGTAGCTAAGCACTAGATCTTTTTTTAAAGTATTACTTACAGAAAAGCCGCGATTTCATCGCGGCTTTTTTACTGTTCATCTTAAATTTTAAAACTTTCCTGCCGATTCATAGATTAATTTCCGATCCACCATATACTTTATCGACATCAACGAAATCTATCTCATAAAAGTATGAAAGTAGCCCCCTATTTAAAAGTCCTCGCAGAAAAAGATGGTTCTGACCTTTATCTTTCCACAGGTGCACGTCCGAGTGCAAAATTCAGCGGTATGCTAACACCACTCGGTAAAGACCCTGCTCCCGTTGGCTGGGTAGAAAGCCTCGCCAATGAATTAATGTCAGACAAACAGAAGCTCGAGTTCAAGAATAAACCCGAGATGAACCTCGCATTATCACTGCCTGATATTGGACGTTTTCGTGTCAATATATTCAAACAACGCAACGAAGTTTCGATGGTGATACGAAATATCGTAACCGAGATACCAGACATAAAACAGCTTGGCCTGCCTGACGTATTAAAGAAGGTCATCATGCTGAAACGCGGACTGATACTATTTGTCGGCGGAACGGGTTCAGGAAAATCCACCTCGCTTGCCGCCCTGATCGACCACCGTAACAGCAACTCCAAGGGGCATATCATCACCATCGAAGATCCGATCGAGTTCGTTCATCAACACAAGGGCTGTATCATCAACCAGCGTGAAGTCGGTATGGATACAGACAGTTTTGAAGATGCACTAAAGAACACCCTGAGACAGGCACCTGATGTCATACTCATCGGCGAGATCCGAGACCGTGAAACCATGGAACACGCATTAGCTTTCGCTGAAACGGGCCACCTGGCAATCTCAACGCTACATGCAAACAATGCCAATCAGGCACTCGACCGTATCATTAATTTTTTTCCAGAAGAAAAACGCCAGTCTCTACTGAGTGACCTTTCCATCAATCTGCAGGCATTTGTTTCACAGAGGCTTATCCCTACTGTGGATGGTAAACGCTGTGCCGCCATCGAGATACTGCTGAACTCGCCACGTATCGCCGATCTTGTAAAGGAAGGCGAAATCCTCGAGATCAAGGAAGTCATGGAAAAGTCTGAACCTATGGGTATGCAGACATTTGATATGGCCTTATATCAATTATATAAGGATGGAAAAATCAGCCTGGAAGAAGCACTTAAAAATGCAGATGCAGAAAATAATTTACGTCTAAAGATCGAGCTTGCAGAAAAAGGTGATACAGCTTCCGATAGTAGTGATACACACGGCGGCCTGAGCTTGATCGCCGAAGAAAGTGAAGAGGAGGAAGCTATCGAAGGCGCCTCTTCATTCGTGCTGCCTGACGAAGCCTAACCATGAGAGGTCCATGGTAGAATGGGGGTCAACCCTGACATATCACTTAATAATTGGAGTAACAGTCATGGAAGATACTGCTCTCGACTACCTGCAACATACCTTCGGCTATTCTGAGTTTCGCCTGCAACAGGGCGAGATAATAAAAACCTTGATCAAGGGTGATGATGCTGTTGTTCTAATGCCAACCGGCGGTGGAAAATCACTCTGTTACCAGATTCCTTCATTATGTCGTAGTGGCACCGGCATAATAATATCGCCACTTATCGCGCTGATGCATGACCAGGTTATCGCTTTGCAGCAACTGGGCATCAATGCAGCATTCCTAAACTCTACGCTGGACGCCGAGACAACACAGAAGACGGAGACTGACCTGGTTAATGGCGATCTTGACATGCTGTATGTTGCCCCGGAGCGACTCAACACGAACGGCTTTATCGAGCTATTAAAACAGACAAGGATCTCACTTTTTGCTATCGATGAAGCACACTGTGTCTCGCAATGGGGACATGACTTCCGGCCAGACTATATACGGCTGTCACTGCTGCATGAACAGTTTCCTGAGATACCGCGGATAGCACTGACCGCGACCGCCGACCAGGCCACCCGCAAAGAGATTAAACAACGACTTCAACTGGAGCATGCGCGTGACTTCATCTCCAGTTTTGACCGGCCCAATATCTGTTATCGCATCACTGAATCACAGAGTAACGCACGCAGCGCATTACTACGATTTATTCAAAACGAACACGAGAATGATTCAGGTATAGTCTATTGCCTGTCGCGCAAGAAAGTAGAGAACACTGCCGCATGGTTGACAGATAAAGGCTTAACAGCCCTGCCATACCACGCAGGACTGCCGCCAGCTGAAAGACAGGCCAATCAGCAGCGTTTTCTCAACGAAGACGCTATCATCATCGTCGCCACCATCGCTTTTGGTATGGGTATCGATAAGCCTGATGTACGTTTTGTTGCCCACCTTAACCTGCCTAAAAGCATGGAAGCCTATTACCAGGAAACCGGTAGGGCAGGTAGAGATGGCCAGCCGGCGGACGCCTGGATGGCCTACGGCTTACAGGATGTGATCACGCTCAGGCAGATGATGGCGTCCTCTTCGGCTGCAGAACAGTACAAACGTGTAGAACAGCAAAAACTTGAAACCATGCTTGGCTTTACCGAGATAACCACCTGTCGCCGCCAGTCACTACTGGAGTATTTTGGTGAAAAGCTGGATCATGCCTGTGGTAACTGTGATAACTGTCTGTCACCGGCCGACACATGGGATGCAACCCTGGCAGCGCAAAAGGCCTTATCATGCGTGCACCGGACCGGCCAACGTTTCGGCGTCAACTACCTGGTTGACGTGCTGACCGGCAAGGCGAATGAGCGTATCAAGCAATTTGGTCATGATTCATTAAATATCTATGGCCTGGGCAAGGAGCTTGATGCCAGACAGTGGCGTACTATTTACCGTCAGCTGATCAGTCGTAACCTGCTCGCGGTCGATATCGAGGGCCATGGCAGTCTTCTCCTGGCCGAACAGTGCCGCCCGATCCTAAGAGGTGATCAGACACTCTTATTACGCAAAGAGAGCAAGACAGCTAGAGCCTCAGGTAAAGGCCGTAAACCGTTCGTTAATGATGATTCAGAAAACTACGCCTTGTGGCAAGCACTGCGCGACTGTAGAAAAAGACTTGCCGATGAGAACAATGTTCCGCCATTCGTTATCTTCCATGATGCAACCCTTTCCGAGATGATGCAACGGCAGCCACAGGATCATGTTCAGTTTCTGCGGCTAAGCGGTGTCGGTGAGACCAAGCTGAAAAAATATGCCGATGCTTTTCTCAAGGTCATACAGCAGCATCAGGAGGGAATTAAAACCAGCAATTCAGAAACGGTCAATGAGACCCTGATGCTGTTTCGCAGCGGCCAGGACATAGACACCATCGCCAACACACGTAAGATCAAACCCACAACCGTTTACGCTCACCTGGCAAACTGTATCGAACAGGGAGAATTAAACCTGGAAGAAGTTATCGATATCAAACCGCGAGACATCAGCATCATCCATGAAACACTGCTGAGCGTCGATGACGGCAGCAGAAAATTAAAACCGGTATACGACGCGCTGGACGGTATGTTTGACTACCATGTGCTGCGTTGCGTACAGGCAGCAACGTTACCAGCCTGAAGACTCTCGAGCGTGGTCATATAGGCTAGTAGTAGTCCTCATAGCGCCTCTTGGAGGCGTTACCAAAATGAACTTCCAGGCGGAAAAATATCAACCATTTAGATCGTCTGTTCCCTGCCACCTCCAGCCGCTCTTCATCAAGCGTTACCGGCCAGGTTACTTCAGGCGCTATCTCATAGAACAGCCATTTGCGGTGAAAGTTTTTTCTGAAACGAATGCCTACCCGGTAGTTGGTGGCCAGTGTCATAGGTTCTGTGATGCCGTTTGCACTGGTCTCGTAAGATAACGATGTTTTCTTGTTTATCCGCTGATACAGTACGAACGCCTGCAGCCAGTCGACGCCATCAAACTCTTCAGATAACTTGCCTTCACTCGAAGATCGAAAGAACAGCTGGTTCTTGAAAAGCTTTTCAAAATCGAACAGGGTACGTGCACTGTGGACAGCTTTTTCACGCTGCACTTCCTGCGTCAGACGTAAGGTGATCGACTTCGCTACAGGATAGGTATAGCGATAACGAAACCGGATCCTCGGACTCAGGCTGATGCTGACATTAAACTTCGAGCGATCATTTTCTTTGACATCCAATTGCAACCCCAGTGTATTGGTCGTCGACTCCTGGCCCGGTGCAATATCACGCAGTGCTTCATCTTCATCACTTTCAAAAGTCAATCGAAGACGATTTTCCAGGCCGGGGAGCTCAATACTGAAACTCAGGTTTGTTTTAAAATCAAAGTAATCTTCCTCATCATATGTGAAATCATTCCGCCAGCGGATATAGGTGCCCGCGGCACCTTCATTGAAGACACGATCACTGCCAAAAAAGTTATCGAACCATAGTGCCGGTTCACAGAAGGCCGAGTTTACATATACCTGGGTTTCGTCATACCAGCTTTTCTCATAGTTATATGTGTCAAGTCCACGGTCGCATGGATTTTCTGGATTAAGTTTTTTATAGATTTCATATTCTTCGATGGCTTCTTCGATCGTCGTTTCGAGATCAGGCGTTTCTTCGCCTGATTCTGGCACAGCATTACTCGTTTTTACCTGCTCAGACTTTGTTGCCTCTGGCTCTACTGGCTCGATATCTGCCTCTGCATTGGCGGTCACCGATAAAGCAAATGACGATATAAAAGCAAACGCTTTTAGCTTGTTTAAATAATAATTAGTATCGGTAATACACACGTGAATTATCAATTACACTCAATATTTTTTACTGTAAGATGTCATTATATAAGCTAGCACGGTGCAATTCACAGAAAGATTAAATGTCCACAATAAAACAAAACTTGCCGGAGATAGTAGCGGCAATCGACCTCGGCTCAAACAGCTTCCATATGATTGTAGCCCGCCTTGAAGAATCCGGCACATTGTCGGTAATCGACCGCTTGCGGGAGAGTGTTCGCCTCGGTGGCGGCCTCGATGAAAAAGGCAATATAAGTGAGCCAGCTCAAAAGAGGGCATTTGAATGCCTCGAAACTTTTTCTCAACGCATACGCGACCTGCCGCACTCAGCCATTCGCGTTGCCGGCACAAACACTTTGCGAGTAGCAAAAAATTCACGCTCATTCGTTGAAAAGGCTGAAGATATATTAAATCATTCTATCGAAATCATAGAGGGCCGTGAAGAAGCGCGCTTGATCTATCTCGGTGTAGCGCATGGCCTGGCAACCAAGGAGGGCAAGCGACTGGTTGTCGATATCGGTGGTGGCAGTACAGAGTTTATTATCGGTCATGGCATGACACCGTTGCGCAGGGAAAGTCTCTATACCGGTTGCGTCAGCTCTAGCAGACGTTTTTTTAATAACGGTAATATCACCAAACAGGCAATGAACGCTGCAGAGCTTGAAGCAGCTCTGACCCTGTTTCCACAGGCACCTGACTTCAAGGCAGGAAGATGGGAAGAGGCGATAGGTTGCTCTGGTACTATAAAGTCCATCGGAAACATCGTCCATCAGGAAGGCTGGTGCCTTGAAGGCATCAGTTACAAAGCACTGCTGAAACTACGTGATACAGTCATCGATGCAGGACATGTCGATAAACTAAAACTCACTGGTCTAAGCGATAGTCGCAGACCCGTTATTGCTGGCGGCCTCTCCGTTTTACTGGCAATTTTCAATACTCTGAATATAGATCATATGCTGGTCTCAGATCAAAGCATGAGGGAAGGTCTGCTCTATGATCTTGTCGGTCGGATAACCCATCAGGACGTAAGAGACGCTACCGTCGAAGCTGCTATGTCTCGCTGGGGTGTCGATGTCGAGCAGGCACAGCGAATAACCAATACCGTGCAAACCCTGTGCCATGCCGCCTGTAAGCAGTGGGCAATTGATACCGAGCAGCTTGCGCCGTTACTAAAATGGGCATCTATGCTTCACGAGATCGGCCTGCAGGTATCTCACAATAATTACCACAAGCACGGTGCCTACATATTACAAAATGCTGACCTACAAGGCTTTTCTCGCCAGGAGCAGGCATTGCTCGCTGCGCTTGTCCTGTCACACCGTAGCAAGCTGAGAGTCGATGCTTTCAAGCAGCTGATGAAACCATTTGTGAAGCCAGGAAAACAGATGTGTGTAATATTACGCATAGCCGTATTACTACACCGCGGCAGAACCGACCAGCAGATACCTGAAATCGATTTAACGGTAAGCAATAAAAAAATACATCTACGCTTTCCTGAGGGATGGCTCGATGAACATAATATGACCCTGGCAGATCTGAGTAAAGAGGTTGATTATCTAGATGATGCAGGCTACAAATTAAGCTTTGAATAAATTACTTTTAAAAATAATTTCTATAGTTAGCATTTTTCTGTGTACTGCTTGCAGTACATATACGGAAACGGCAGTATTCTTACCAGCAACTGCTGATCAGAACCAGGCTTTGATATATATCTATCGTCCACCAGTGATGAGCAATGCTCTGTATTCACCGGGCATCAACGTTGATGGTGAGTTAAAACTATACGCCAGGAATGGTATCAATTCACGCTTATCCCTTGCGCCCGGAGAACACACATTCGAATTTCAGGCAGATAGAGACTATAGCGAGCTATCTCCGATCACTCTCTTGCTCGATGCTGGCAGCACATCGTATCTCCGTGTGACTACATCGCTCACTATAGATAACGCCGTCGGCTATAAACCTTACTTACGTTCGTTTGCATTTACACAGGTCGATGAAGTAACTGCGCTAAAAGAGATCGCCGGATGCTGTACAGCAAAAGCTAAAACATCGAATGAGAAGAATAAAACTGATCCTACGGAAGAGAGCATCGATGATGGATTTTCTGTTGATAAGACACAGAATCCGTTCTCACATTAATTGTGAAAAAAGACTTGTGACTACATACAGTCAAGACACTAGACGAAAATAAAAGACGATGACCGAATTACTTATCACATGGCTGGGCACTGCCGTTGGCCTTGGCTTTGCCACCCTAATCGTACCTGGAATAAAAGCTGATAACAGCATCGCGTTTCTCCTCGCCGCCGTCGTACTAGGCCTGATCAATGCGTTTATTCGCCCCATACTCTGGTTTTTGACTGCGCCGCTATCAATTTTAACCTTTGGCCTGTTCGCTTTAGTCATCAATGCATTGATGATAATGCTCTCCGCCGTACTGGTACCCGGTTTTGAAGTCAAGGGCTTTGGTAGCGCATTTCTTGGTGCCATCATTATGGCGATATTTGGTATGGTAGCGTTAATATCGTTACCATTACTGACCGGCGCTGATATCAACTGGTATAGTTATGAATTCCATTCGCAAACCAGCAGGTAAGTCTTTTTTATTTACCGCTGCCAGCTGATTTATTAACAAACATACTGAACAGAAAAGCCATCATCAACAGCATAAAAAGAATGATGCCAACGGTTAACCATCCTGTCAGGTCATTGAATAATTCACTAAATATATTCATTTTAATCACCTCTAAATTTGTCCCGGTAGTATATTAGTGAATAGTGATAGAGTCTTGATGTAAATCAACATAACTATCTAAAACCAACAGCATGCGTTTATCTTCGCTTTTTATATTCTCAATACTTGATAATTATCATGATGAAACCTTTAATAAAAAAATACAGGCCGGATGAAGAGTACTTCACTGAAGAGCGATGTTATATTACTGAACTCTCCAATTCAGATTATGATCCCGAGGTATCGATTGCCAGGGCACGGGTCAGACCCGGCGTAACGACGAGATGGCATCGTCTAGTTGGAACCACAGAACGCTATAGCATTATCTCTGGCAAGGGCCTTATCGAGCTTGATGAACATGAACCGCAAGAAGTAAAAGCTGGCGACACCGTGCTGATCCCGCCGATGTGTGGGCAGCGAATCACGAATGTCGGCAGCGAGGATTTGGTATTCCTGGCGATTTGCACACCTCGTTTTACAAATGAGGTTTACCAGGATATTGATGATATCAGTGAGTAGTGCAACGTATAATGAACGAAAGTGAAAAAAATAAATTAAATCGAGTTTTCCTCTATAGATTTAAAAGAGTCTCTCTCAAAAAGGGCCGGTTTTAGCAGCCTTTGCGCCCTGTTATTGAAATAAACAATCTCCCGCAAAAAATACAAAATATCAGGCAAAGCAGCACTTATCAGCAAGAAAATTTTAGCGTATATTTATCGATAACCACGCGATAACCTATGGTGCCATTCTGCTATGATCAAAATAGTCAACTTGAAAGATGAACCAGAAAACCTTTCAACATTAGCCTCATGGCACCAGGATGAGTGGTCTCACCTGAACCCTGGAGAAGATCTCACTGCGAGGATATTAAGGATGCAACCTCATCTTAGTGATGAATTGATCCCAAGTACTTTCGTCGCAAAAGATGACGTTCTGCTAGGCTCTGCTGCCATCGTTGATCAGGACATGAAAACCGAGCCGCAGTTAAAACCCTGGCTAGCAAGTGTCTTCGTCAGGCCCGAATATCGTAAACAGGGTATCGGGCGCAAACTCGTGTTACATGTTATGGCACAGGCGCAAGCAGCACATATAGGCAGACTATATCTTTATACCCCAGATAAGACCGGCTTTTATTTAAAACTAGGCTGGTCGATACTCGAACAACGCCAGTATCAAAATCATGAGGTCATTGTCATGCAGGTAAACCTGAATGTTTGATTTACCTTTATCATTAAAGGCATGGGGTACTGACTCTTTTGATGCCACCTTTAAACAGGAGATGCTTTCTCTTGATGCCAACTTGCTGCCTTTACAGCAAGGACTGCAGAATAGCAGTTATGCGCTAAGTGATAAACTGACGGTAATGGTGCTGAACACTGATCACGATGAAAGCAGTATCACCATAAAAGCAGGGCTGTTTTATAACGGTATAATTGCCGGCTGTAATTGCGCTGATGACCCTACACCAGTGGATGAAACTAATGAATACTGCGAAGTCGTTATCTGCATCAGTCGGCAGACATCTCAGAGCACAATCAAGCTTGTAAAATAGACTATTCTGCCATCAACTGCTCAATAGTTTTTATAACTTCTGGGTGGTCAAACTCACGCCCGCCAACTGCACGGTAACGAATCCTGCCCTCTTTATCGATCAAGTAAGTCGTCGGTAGACCGCGCACGGCATAATCACGGGAAACGCTGCTTGTTGTATCGAACAGGATCTCAAACGTAGGATCTACCTCTAGCTGACCGGTAAATGCAAAGACCTGGTCAGCATCTTCCATCTGGTTTATAGCGATGACTTTAAAACCCTCAGCACCCACCTGCTGGTGCAACCTCTCCATCGATGGCATCTCTCTGATACATGGCGGACACCAGGTCGCCCAGAAATTTAATAAGACTACTTTTCCTTTATAGTCCGATAACCTGATTGTTTCTTCATCCATATCCTGTAACTCAAAATCCTTCGCCGGTATAGCTTTTTTTAATACGGTAAGGTTATGGCTTAGTTCGGGCTGCTGCCAGTCTGCATAAGCTACAAATGTACTGATAAAACCAACTATAAAAATTATATATTTCATATTATTCTGCGAGTGTCATTCATTTTGAGATTTATTCAGCATATTATTACATTTGCGGTAAGGACTCTGGTGCACATTTTATATTCTCCAATACGCCTGCATGTTCGACGCCATCAAGCCGCCATTTAAAAATAATATCGAACTCTGTATTACGCGGTAATTTTATAGTAGTAAACCCTTGCTGCCAGTCACCAACAGAAAAATCTCCCGCATCCGGCAGTAATGTCCAGGAAAAAGTTACACCTGCCTTACGCCATTCATCGAGCCACTGTGTCTTTGTTTTAACCGGGTGCTCCTTGCCGTCGGAGGTCATGTAACGCCAGTCTGCAACACGATAACTCATCTGTTGATCAGATGTATTTTTTAAAATCGTACCAAAAATACAATATGAAGCGGCGCGTTCTATCTCTTCTTTTGGAAAATTATGCTTGGCATAGATTGCACGGATGAAATCAGGTAACAGCTGTATCAGCTCTACCTGAAAACCTTTATCGCTCATAGTCCAGGTCAATAGTCCGGTATCCTCATTCTTGTGCACCTTGACCTCACTAGCAGCTGCTTCAGCAAGCGTGGTAATTATCATACTTACAGCAAACAAATATGCAGAAACTTTATTTTTCATCTTTCACTCTTGTTATTACGAAGCGGCGACCGCCAAACACTGATATACATACTTTAACTCTAACATTACTTATAATAGACGTCTTTATTATATGAATAACCCGATATCATGACACCTGCAAAAACTATTTTAGTTATCTTTGTCAGTATGCTGCCAATCGATAGTTATGCTTTCCCGGAGATCCCTTTTTGCCCTGCTGGCGGACCACCGGGATGGCTAAACCATTTCAATTACAATCGTGAGCAGAATATCTGGCGAGCCCAACACCGACGATATCAGTATTATCCTATACAGCGCAACATAGACAATTATAATATCCGCAGCTTCAACCAGGGCGTCAACCCTCGACGTAATACTATAAACACCCCATATTATATGAAGCAGCCATATGCATCAGCACCATATAAGCGATAAAACCATCCAGTTCTACTTGCTAAATTATCAATATACCCGCTCTGCCAACTCAATTTATTACATTGATTATCTTCATGACTGGTTCATTGAGTAACTCATCATCATTAAAGCCGGAAACAAGTAGCACCCTGTTACCGGCCCTGGTTAGTTTACATCGATTACAAATATCCTGACTGAGAAGCTTCCAGTTCTGAGATTCCTCTTTATTTATAAGAAACGGAATGATGCCCCAGTGAAGTGATAACTTCTGACAGGTTTCCATACTCGTCGACAAGCCTAGCAATGGTGATGACGGGCGACTCGCAGACAGTACAGCGGCTGTATGACCACTATCCGTAGGCACTAGCACTCCCTGTAGTTTAAGGTCGTGTGCCAAAGAATTAGCGGCATGCGCGATAGCACGTCGTGATGAAGGTCGATCGAGATTGCCGCCGGAGTCATCACCAAAACTTCCTGAGCTCCACTGGTGGTTCTCTATCTCCCGCAGTATACAATCCATCATGCCGACAGCTTTAACGGGGTATTTACCCGCCGCTGTTTCTGCAGAAAGCATCACTGCGTCAACGCTGGTCATTGCGGCATTCGCAACGTCTCCAACTTCTGCTCTCGTCGGTCTTGCGTTTGTAATCATCGACTCCATCATCTGTGTAGCCACAATAACAGGACGGTTGTTTGCTCTCGCTTTATCGGTAACGACTTTCTGTATCAAAGGAACTTCTTCTGCTGGCAACTCGATACCCAGGTCTCCACGCGCGATCATTATTCCATATGAAGATTTTATAATCTCATCGATATTGACTACAGCTTCTGGTTTTTCTATTTTTGCGATAACCGGTATTACTTTATCCACACGAGCCATATATTTAATCAATCCCTTGATATCCCTGGCGGTACGCACGAAACTCAAGGCAACAAAATCTGCGCCCAGTTCCATCGCCAGCTTTACGTCCATCTTGTCTTTTGCAGTAAAACTAGTTGCTGAAATCATCGTATCGGGCAAGTTTAAGCCTTTATTATTTTTTAGCTCACCGCCATAGACCACCTTACAATGGACATCTTTTCCATTGACACTTACGACTCTACATTCCAAATTGCCGTCATCGAGCAATATTCTTTCACCTTTTTTTACATCTTTATAAAGCTGCTGGTATTGAGAGATGATAATGCCATCACGCCCGATACCACTTCCACAACGGACCACTACACTGTCATTTTTCTTTAGCTGGATACTGCCTTCTTCGAACTTACCTACTCGAATTTTAGGTCCACACAGATCCATCAGGATAGCACCGTATGTTCCCGTTTTATTCGAACACGAACGTATCCTGCTGAAAATCTTTTTATGATAATCATGGTCTCCATGGGACATGTTCAACCGAAATACATTTACTCCAGACTTTATCAGAGCAGTGATATTTTTAACTGAATCAGATGCTGGCCCAATAGTGGCGATAATCTTGGTGCGCCGCCATCGCAGGTTCATTTTTTTATTCTTCTTCTTTTTCAAAACATTTTTCCATTATTCTTTGAAGATAGTATCATTCAATAAGCACCACACCAGTAACAGATCTGTAAATATTGTTCTTGACATGATGAGGCCAGGTTCATTTATTTATCCTGGAAAAATTATGCATTATTTCGCCAAGGCTGCAGATTTCAGACCGCTATCAATTAATAATTGTCTTATTATCGATCATACCTTTTATCATTACTTCATATATTAATAATTAAATCAGACGCTTAGCAAATACGCTCTTTCCCAACCAGTAATTTCTTGACAAATATTCTGCTCTTATCGACTTGACATTCATTTTTGGTGGCGCCCTAATATTCAACTAGATATCAATAACTTGTATCAGCGGGGGCTGAACCTGTATAAACCAGTTCGTCTTTATGTTAACTACACCTTAATACGCTTAGTGCGTTAAGGAGTATTTGATGAACTTAACATATCCTTGAGCAACTAAACCAATGTTAACCATGCAGTATCAAACTATGGAGAATTGTTATGAAACGACATTATTTTATTAGTGATGACCTTGATGATCTCGAACGCATAGAAGAAGAGCTGGAACAGAGAGGAATAAATAAACCTCAGATTCATGTTTTAAGTAATGATGATGCGGCTGTAGATAAACATGCACATCTACATAATATCGAATCAGTCTTAAAGAAAGACGTGGTACGTGGCACGATTCTAGGTTTACTCTTTGGTACCGCTGCTGCTGCATTGGTACTCATCATCGGATATCTGTCAAAACTTCCCGAGACCTATACCTGGATACCATTTTATTTCCTGGCAATCGTCATGTTCGGCTTCATTACATGGAGTGGCGGTTTTTATGGCATACAAACTCCTCATAAAGACTTCCGTCGTTTTCAAAAAGATCTGGACGAAGGCAAGCATATTTTTATCGTTGACGTTGAACCTTCACAGGAAGACATCATCAACCAGGTAAAATACGAGCACCCTCATCTGAGCGATGCCGGCACAGGGAGTGCAACGCCCCGCTGGGTGGTTATGGGGCAACAGAACTTTAAAGACATCACCACATCTACTTTTCCTTAACCTTAACTAGAATCTTTAAATTAGGCATTGATCAAAAACTGGAGATAACTATGACTGTGACATCTGAATCATTCCCAAATGCACCTGACGACTGGGACATGGAAAAAGCACAAGAGACTGCCAAAAGTGATGGCGTTGAATTAACCGAAGATCACTGGGACCTGATTCGCGCCCTTCAGGAGTATTACCATAAGGTTGAATTTCCTAATCTACGGCAGATCAAGGATGCACTGGAGGAAAAATTTCACTCGCGTGGCGGCATGAAATACCTATATCAGATCATCCCTGGAGGTCCCGTTGCTCAAGGTTGTCGACTAGCCGGTTTAAAGGTACCCGCCGGCGCCGTTGACAAATCTTTTGGCAGCATGGCATAGCATTGTAAAAATCTAATCTAGCAGTAACAAAAAACAAACCCGTGCCGGACTTAAATAAGAACGGCACGGGTTTGTTTTTTTAGTTACAAATTAAATGTGCAAATTAACTTAGTACTTATGCACCTCTATGTATCCAGTCAGCACCCAGTGTACCTTGTAAACGCTCCAGGTAACTATCGCTGTTTACCCACTCACGCATTTGCTCAGCGTTTTCCAACTGACCTTGCAGTTCTGCCCACATGTCAGTTACAGACTCGTTTATCTCATCCATCTTCTGTTCGATGTAGTCATGGTTCATCTGCCACAAAGACGCATCGCGCTGTTGCTTAATAATTAAACGCTCCTTATACCAGTCGCTGTTTAACAGGTAATCCCTGGTGAACATCTCACGGATACTCGGATCATCGATCGTTTTTCCTTCATAGCTGCCTTCAGCCATTATACGCAGCACTGCCTGCAAAGGCGGGCACGCATCATTGATAGAACCATCTTCGATATAAGCTCGCGACACTTTCTGCTGTGCTTCAACGATATTATTGATACCGTCTACATAAGCGTCCATACCCTGCGTTTCCGGGCGCAGCATCTCTTCGTCAAATACGATGGTCGGACTATCAAATACCTTTCCGAAAAATGCATGCACAAACTTCTCTGTCATTCGATAGCCCAGGCGACTGGCATGAATCTTTTTACCGTCATATTCAAAGTCATCAATTTTTTCGAGAAAGCCTTTCTCGATCAGGTATTTGGGATCACGTTGCCTGATCGGTAAACGACACCAGATCTCCGGTATGAGCATGCTGATATCATGGTCTATGCGGCGGTTGGTACCAATATACCCAGCAGCAGAAGAATAACCGGCATAATCACACAGGATAAATGAAACCAGTGCATTATTTAGATCAGCAGTCGTTGATAGCGCATTAAATGGTCCCTTGGTCAGCGCGCCTTCGGAACCAGCACCCGTCGTTGATGGCGATTTTCCTGTCAGGCTGCAGATCAGATCCATAAACAGTTCAGGTAACTCCTGGTAATGAATCGGGTTATAAACTGCCAGCGGTCTGATACCTGCTTTTTTTTCTTCAGGGTTATTACGCCGCCCCTGTAATACAGCATTGACAGGGAAGTACACTGGCTCATCAAGCGATAAACCTCTCGACAGACGAGTTCCTGTTTGTGCAAGGTACAGACTTCTGGGGTTCGCAAGGTCTGGACGCTTTTGCAAGTAGCGCATATTCTTAGTTGGATTTCCATCGACAAGACGCGGGTGTGCTGATGATACAAAGTACTCGTCTTCAGCCGTAGCAGCGAGACGAATCAGAGACTGCATCGGCAGCGAATACTTCTGAAAGTTGATCACATCTTCAACTAATTCACGGGCATCATCAGCTCTGAGCGGTTGAAAATTCGAAATAAAGTTACCCTGCTCAGACAGATCTTTTTCTGTCTGTGTATCAAGACCTCGAACGACTGCATCATCCGGACGCTGAAACAGGCGATTTTCGCAGTTCTTGACTATCTTGACGCCAGAGCTTTCATATCGTTTATTCAATTTACCTTCGACATAACTCACAGGGATTACAGTCGAAGCCGAAATATCATCTTCGGTCTGTACTTTAGTCGCAGCAACAAAATCCTGTCGTAGTTTATATATTCGCCAGGTACCATCTTCACGTATACCGACACGCAGATAACTGGTAATCATCTTTCGGCCATCATATTTAAGTTCATGAGCCGGGTAACCGTTAACTTCATCCACAGAGAAATGCTCGCGCCAGTTATCGCCCCACTCTGTCTTATAAAATCGCTTGATCAAATAAACCAGGGCCAGTATGTGCTGAGGGATACTCTCTAACCACTCGTTGTACTCATCGGTATAAGTTTCAGCCGAAGGTGTCAACAACCTGATCACCGAGCCAAGACTACGCTTACTGGTGAGCACATTCCTGTCATCGTTTTTTGAGCTGTCGCGTCGCCGGTTCGAATAATCGTAGTTAAAGATCGCTTCGACTTTGTCGAGGTCTTTTTCAAAATCACCAACAAACACCGGGCCAGATATCATCGAATCCTGGATCGATTTGGAAATTTCAGATTTACCGCCACCTGATACCGTGCTGGGCTTATGACAGTGCGTGCCTTCACCGAGAGTGCCGATCAGACGCCAGCTAGGTGCCTGTGGATGCTTCTGCATATGCACTTTAAAACCACTGGGATAGATATAGGTATATTTAACCCGTAATTTTATCTGTTGTTCTCTGCCATTGGTTGACCAGCTTATCTTCTGCTGCTCCATGTCGATATGTGCATATTCAGGAATGTAATAGATATCTGAGAAGGTATTATCAATGGCATAACCTTCAGGCATCACCGTTATTCCGCCTTCTAATTGTTTGCATAAGCGCTGGAAGGTATGGTCCCGCATATCATCTTCGATCTTGGGCAAGTAATAATTACCTAGATTGAAACGTGGAAAAGCAACGGCACCGCCAGCATGCTCTTCTTCAACACCACCAAAAAGGTTAGCTGAATAACTGATCTGTGATTTAACTTCTTTCTTACTGTAACCAAAGTAGTTATCAGCGATGATAGTAACGATGACCCCCGACATATCACGACAAACGACCTTGAAAGCGCCGCCATCGTTATACAGTTCATTTTCATCTTTCCAGCACATGCCATCCTCACGTTGGCGCTCTGTTGCATCATCATAGTGAGGCAGGCCCAGTAATTTCTTACTCAGTTTATTCAGGTGCGGTGCCAGGATGACGCAGCCGCTATGCCCCGTCCAGTGGTCAATATCCAGCGCCGCATCATTCTCTGGTAAAAACGGATCACCGCCATTACCAAAAATCGTTTCAACAAAGTCGAGGTTCGACACCAGTGATCCTGGTGCAAAAAACCGTGTTTCCAGACTCTTCTGAGGCAATACACCCTCAACTTCAGGTCGCACGATAGGTCTTAATAATAAAGTCACCCACATATCAACCGGCTCTTCATTATCACTGGCAATAGGCAGCCCCATCAAGTCATTGGGCGGATCAAGCGCGACCTGTAATAAGTTTGCATAAACATCTACCGGTACAGCTTTTTTATCTGCTGGTATCGGTAAGCCGCCTTCTACGACATGAAAGACTCCCGAGGTGGTCCGACGATCATTCCTTGGATTATGCAGCACGCCCTGAATCAGACGGTATGATTCTAGTAAGTCTGACTTATAGGTATTGCCGTTGTATGGGATCGATAATTCACGAGCGATACCTTTTTCATTCAGGTTAAAAGTTTCTCCTGGTAACTTAATATCAATATCGATACCATTGCGTTTCAGATAAGCATTTAAAAAATTCTGTATGCGCTGATCTGCCGGACAACGGTATTCTGCCAGCAGTTGTCGCTGGGCTGAATAATTTTTTAACAGGCTATCAGCAACAGCAAGATAACCTCGATCAGAACTCAACTGGCATCGATGGCCCAGTGAGGCTAATTGTAAACAGATATGCTGTAATGTGATCTGGCGTTTATCGATAGCCCTTCTTTCTGGAAAGGAGAATTTCTCTTTTGAGTTCATAACAGTGGACAAAACTAAACCTCAGCGGCAGCAAAAAACTTGCGGGATGTTAATTTTAGAGATGTAGAGCCAAGATATCCAATCGAATTGTTTTTATATAACCATATCCTTAAATGCTTATAACCAATAAAAACAATGCCTTGTGTGACCAGAACAATTATAGCGCACCATTGCAGTGCGCTATAACAAAAATAATTTGAATATAATCAGTATAATTAAACCATGCGAAAAAAGCTCCGGCTACAACTCTACATGCCGAGGCTTACTATGAAGCAGTACTGCTTATCTAGATCTCATCATCCGCTGAAGCAACATCACCCCCTGATGCCCACTCCTGCTGCCTATCTATGAGCTGCTGCTCCATCTTCAGTTGCATCATAGCCTTCTCATAGCGCCGGATCTTTTCAGCCTGTGCTAGCTTCTCTGCTTCTGCTTTCTGTTTAGCCTGTTGTTCTGTATCGGCCTGTTGAGTAGCCAACTGTGTCTCACTAGCCTGTTTTAGACGTAAGTTTTCTTTGCTACGCACGACCTTTTTACGCTGTTCTGATTTGTTTTGCTGGTCGATCTCATTCTGGATGAATGCGATCTGCTTATCGACGTTGGCAACACCAAGAATCCTTACCTGCTTGAGCAACTCCAGTGATTTCAAAAGATCTTTTTTTACGCCAATACCTTCACCATAAAGCTGGCCCAATAAGAACATCGCTTCAGCTTTATGCGCACCGGCCTCTGTTTTAACGCTGTTTAACCAGTCAGCATCTTTGGCCGGATCAAAACCTTTTTCTTTGGCTTCCAGGTAGGTGCTGCGATGCATTGCCGGTTTCGAACCGGCCTCAGCCGCACGGCTATACCAATGTTTCGCCTGCTTGATATCGGCTGTAACGCCATCACCCGTCTCATACATTGAGGCCAGCTTATATTGTGCATGAACATTGCCGTTCATCGCTAATTTTTGCTGAAATTTAAATATATTGCTGGACTGGCTGACGAGCTCGTCAGCACCCGCCGTGATCGGAAAAGTTATGCACGTTATCGTAAGCAGGAATGTGACTATGAATATTTTTATCTGTTTCATCATTAAGCACCTCACCTAGGAGTCCGTTCTATTTGTGCTCATTTATGATGCAACTACTTATGAATATGTCATTTTTTCAACATAATCAAGGTTTATGCCGATAAATAACTATTTATCGATTTTCTTTTTAGGCCTAAGCCAGCCTTTTATCGACTTTTGCGGGGTTCGGCTTAAGGTCAAAGTATCATCAGCTGTGTCTTTAGTAATGGTCGAACCTGCAGCGATAGTCGAGTTTTCGCCGACTGTAACCGGCGCAACCAGCTGTGTGTCAGAACCTATAAAAGCACCATCTTTAATAATTGTTTTAAATTTGTTCGCGCCGTCGTAATTACAGGTGATGCTACCAGCACCAATATTTACGTTATTACCTATTTCACTATCACCGAGATAGGTTAAATGGCTTGCTTTACTGTTAATCCCCAACTCGGTATTTTTTATCTCGACAAAGTTACCTACTCTGCTATTTTCTCTTAAGTGTGTACCGGGCCGGATGCGAGCAAACGGGCCAACTTCGGTCTGCTTGTCTATTACAGCATTTTCTATAACCGAATATGGCTTGATTATGCAGTCACTCGCGATGCTACTGTTCTTGATAACACAACCCGAACCGATAGTCACACCCGTACCCAGGGTCACCTCACCTTCAAATATACAGTTAATATCTATAAAGCTGTCGTTACCAGCATTTAGCCTGCCACGTACATCTAATCTATCAGGGTCAGCCAGACCGATGCCATCGATCAATAATTTATCAGCGATATCGCGTTGATAGATCCTCTCCAGTCGAGCTAGTTGCTGCCTGTTGTTTATACCTTCAACCTCATAGCTATGGTCTACCATGGTCGTTATAACTTCATTGCCATCATCGACTGCCAGCGCGATCAGGTCGGTCAGATAATATTCTCCCTGAGCATTGTCATTACCTATCTTACTCAAACAATCATTCAGATATGCCGCATTTACTGCCAGGATACCTGTATTAACTTCCTTGATACTAAGAACCTCTTCAGATGCATCTTTATGCTCAACGATAGAGACTACCCTGCCTTTTTTACGCACGATTCGACCATATCCTGTTGGATCATCGAGCTCAACAGTAAGTAATGACACGTTGTTAGCACTCACATTACTTATTAACTTTTCCAGTGTTGCAGCTTTCGTCAATGGCACATCACCGTAAAGGATAAGCACTACATCATCAGCCTGAACCTTCGGGCTGGCCTGCTGAACGGCATGTGCGGTGCCCAGCTGTTCTGCCTGCAACACCCATTCCACATCAAAATGCTGACATTGTTCCTTCAGTAGATCACCGCCATGACCATAAACCACCTGAACCTGCTTAGCACCTAGTGTCTTACACGTGTTATATACGTGCTCAACCATCGGAATGCCAGCGAGCTTGTGCAGAACTTTTGGCTTTGATGAGCGCATACGTGTGCCGGCACCAGCTGCTAATATAATGACGGATAGATTCATGTCTTATTCCCTGTTACTAAATAGCATTAAATTTTTACAAATAAAAAAGGCCGAACCACAATCGGTTCGACCTTCATTTTAGCTTATTTCCGGGAAATTAGATTCTAAGCCAACGAATATGTTAAGCCTTATCTCTTCTTACGAAGCTTCTTCAACGCTTCGATCTGTGCGACCGCTTCGATAAGTTCAGATTTAGCTTTTGCGTAGTCCATATCTGACGCTTTATCCTTCATCGCAGCTTCGGCACGGGTCTTGGCCTCAAGCGCTGCAGACTCATCGATATCAGCAGCACGTAATGCAGTATCAGATAAAACGGTTACGATGTGTGGCTGCACTTCGAGGATGCCGCCACTGACATAAAAGCTATGCTCTTCACCTTCCTGTGTCACAATCCGTACGACACCGGGCTTCAGTGTAGACAACATCTGTGTATGACGCGGCATGATGCCTACCTCACCTGCTTCCGCAGGCGCGTACACTTCTGTTACTGTACCAGAATATATCTCATTCTCAGCACTAACTATATTTACATGCATGGTCATTGCCATTTTAAATGCTCTTAATATGTATCACTTATAAAGCCGCTTTAATTATGCTGCTTTTATAAAGTTTTTGCTTTCTCGACGGCTTCTTCGATACCGCCAACCATGTAGAACGCCTGCTCAGGCAGATCATCATGCTCGCCAGCAAGGATCGCTTTAAATGCTGCCAGTGTATCTTTTAGCGAAACGTATTTTCCGGGCGCGCCGGTAAATACTTCAGCCACGAAGAAAGGTTGTGACAGGAAGCGTTGCATCTTACGGGCACGGGCGACCACCTGTTTGTCTTCATCAGACAGCTCATCCATGCCTAGTATCGCAATAATGTCTTTTAGCTCTTTATAGCGTTGCAGCGTACCCTGTACTTCACGCGCTACTTCATAATGCTCAGTACCGATTACGTGTGGATCAAGGATACGTGATGTTGAGTCAAGTGGATCTACCGCAGGGTAAATACCGAGTTCTGCTACCTGACGTGAAAGTACCAATGTCGCGTCAAGGTGAGCGAATGTGGTTGCCGGTGAAGGGTCTGTCAGGTCATCCGCAGGAACGTAAACCGCCTGGAATGATGTGATCGAACCAGTCTTGGTAGAAGTGATTCGCTCCTGAAGAACACCCATCTCTTCAGCCAGTGTTGGCTGGTAACCCACCGCTGAAGGCATACGGCCTAACAGTGCAGATACCTCGGTTCCCGCCAGGGTGTAACGGTAGATGTTATCAACGAACATGAGAACGTCACGGCCTTCATCACGGAAGTATTCCGCCATGGTCAAACCCGTTAACGCCACACGAAGACGGTTGCCGGGAGGCTCGTTCATCTGGCCATATACCAGTGCCACTTTATCGAGTACGCCGCCTTCCTGCATCTCGTAGTAGAAGTCGTTACCCTCACGAGTACGCTCACCGACACCGGCGAACACAGAAAACCCTGAGTGCTCGACCGCGATGTTACGGATTAGCTCCATCAGTGTTACTGTCTTACCTACACCCGCACCACCGAACAGACCAATCTTACCGCCCTTGGCGATAGGCATAACCAGGTCGATCACCTTGATGCCTGTCTCGAGAATTTCTGTGGCCGAAGACTGGTCTTCAAACTTGGGTGGTTTACGGTGAATAGGCATGGTTTCTTCATGACCGATATCACCCATCTTATCAATCGGATCGCCAAGTACGTTCATGATACGGCCAAGTGTTTTTTGACCGACGGGAACGCGAATTGCATCACCTGTATTTTTCACTTCCATACCACGACGTAAACCATCGGTGGCACCCAGTGCAATTGCTCGTACGACGCCATCACCTAACTGCGCCTGTACTTCCATGGTCAAACCGGTCTCATCCAGTTTCAGCGCGTCATAAACTTTAGGAATGGAGTCCCGTGGAAATTCGACGTCGATGACCGCGCCGATAATTTCTACTACGTTTCCGGTACTCATGATTTTATCCTCGTAAATATATTTAAATTCTGTTCTGGCTTACTTTGACAAGCTAGACAGCTGCCGCACCCGAGACGATCTCTGAGATCTCCTGGGTGATCGCTGCCTGTCGAGCTTTGTTGTAAACCGTTTGTAATTCTTTGATCAGGTCTGATGCGTTATCCGTTGCACTCTTCATCGCTATCATGCGTGCAGACATCTCACAGGCGATATTTTCAACCACGCCCTGGTAAACCTGAGACTCGATAAAGCGCATCATCAGCGCATCGATGATCGGCTTGGTGTCAGGCTCATAGATGTAATCCCAGTGATGATCCAGCTCGGTATCAACTTCACCAGAAGCGGGGATCAGCTGCATCAGGCTGGGCGTCTGTGTCATGGTATTAACAAACTCGTTGCTGACCAGGAACAGACGGTCGATGTCACCATTATCATAGGCATCCAGCATAACCTTTACAGTACCGATCAATGCTTCCTGCGATGGCTGGTCACCGAGGCTGTCAGCCTTTGCGATTATATTACCGCTGAACCGTGAGAAGAATGTACTGGCCTTTTTACCGATGGTACAAACATCTATCTCAACGCCTTTATCATGCCATTCGGACATGTCATTGACAGCCGCTTTGAACATGTTGGTATTAAGGCCACCACATAGACCACGGTCTGTTGATACCACGATGTAACCGACACGTTTCACTTCTTCACGGTCCTGCAAGTAAGGGTGCTTATACTCACAGTGTGCCTGTGCGAGATGGCTCAAGACATCACGCATCTTCTCTGCATAAGGACGTGCAGCCTGCATACGTTCCTGTGCCTTACGCATCTTGCTGGCCGCAACCATCTCCATCGCCTTGGTGATCTTCTGTGTATTCTGTACACTTTTGATCTTGCTGCGTATTTCTTTAGCGCCTGCCATATCTAATCTCTATTTATAAACTTTATCGTTTAAATCAAGTTTGCCCTACTACCGTTCTAGTAGACACCGTTCGCTTTGAAATTATCCAGCGCCGATTTCATCGCCGCTGCGATATCGTCGTTATAGTCACCAGACTCATTGAGCTGTGCGATCAGGTCAGCATGATTGCTCTTGATATCAGCCAGCATCGCCGCTTCAAAATCAACAACCTTGTTGACAGGCACATCATTCAAATAACCTTCGTTAGCTGCAAACAGTGAGAAAGCCATCTCTGCAACAGACAGCGGTGAGTACTGCGCCTGTTTCATCAGCTCAGTAACACGCTCACCCAGTTCCAGCTGTGCACGGGTCGCATCATCAAGGTCAGAAGCGAACTGCGCGAAAGCTGCCAGCTCACGATATTGCGCCAGTGCCAGACGCACACCACCGCCGAGTTTCTTAATAATGTTTGTCTGCGCTGCGCCACCCACGCGTGATACCGACAGGCCGGCATTAATCGCAGGACGGATACCGGCGTTGAACAGATCTGACTCAAGGAATATCTGACCATCAGTGATCGAAATAACGTTGGTCGGTACGAAAGCAGATACGTCACCATCCTGCGTCTCGATGATAGGTAATGCGGTTAATGAACCCGTCTGGCCTTTAACTTCACCATTGGTAAATTCTTCTACGTACTCCGCATTGACGCGTGACGCACGCTCTAACAGACGTGAATGCAGATAGAATACATCACCAGGATATGCTTCACGGCCTGGCGGACGACGCAGCAGCAATGATACCTGGCGATATGCCCAGGCCTGCTTTGTCAGGTCGTCATAGATGATCAGGCCATCCTGACCGCGATCGCGGAAGTATTCACCCATGGTACAACCAGAGTAAGGCGCGATATATTGCATGGCCGCAGATTCAGCGGCAGTTGCAGCAACGATGATGGTGTGAGCCATGGCGTTATGCTCTTCCAGTTTACGTACGATATTTGCAACCGTTGACGCTTTCTGACCAACCGCTACATAGATACATTTTACGCCGGTGTTAGCCTGGTTGATGATGGCATCGATGGCGACGGCTGTCTTACCTGTCTGGCGATCACCAATGATCAGCTCACGCTGTCCGCGTCCTACGGGCACCATGGCATCAATCGCTTTCAGACCAGTCTGTACTGGCTGATCAACTGATTTACGTTCGATCACACCCGGAGCAATCTTTTCGATAGGTGCCGTTTCTTTTGCTTCGATAGGGCCTTTACCATCGATCGGAGTACCCAGTGCATCGACAACACGTCCGAGCATGGCTTCACCGATTGGCACTTCGAGGATGCGGCCGGTACATTTCGCCGTGTCGCCTTCGACCAGGTGACCATAACTACCTAAAACCACCGCACCGACAGAGTCGCGTTCCAGGTTTAACGCCATCGCGTATGTGTCACCAGGCAGTTCGATCATCTCACCCTGCATAGCGTCGGCCAGGCCGTGAATACGAATAATGCCGTCAGTCAGGCTTACGATGGTACCTTCGGTACGTGCTTCGACCTTCTGCTCGAAGTTTTCGATTCTTGATTTTATCAGTTCACTGATTTCTGATGGATTGAGTTGCATTGTATTGCCTCTTATCGTCCTAATGAAAGCGCGAGTGAATCTAATTGCGATTTCATTGACGCGTCTATAATAGTGTCACCGGCTTTGACGATAACTCCTCCGATCAACGATTCATCAACCGTTGTGGTCAGAGTGACATCACAGCCAAGTTTATTCTTTAAAGTATTAACCAATTCGTCGGTCTGCTGCGCAGATAACTCATAAGCAGAAACAACTTCAGCTTCTACTTTGTTTTCCGCCTTTGCACGTGCGGCTTCAAACTGATCAAGAACATCTGGCATGATACCCAGACGACCATTCTCAGCCATCAGCTTGACAAGATTCTGCTGCTGTTCACTTAAGTTATCACCCAGCACTTTTATCAGCATATCGCCTTTTTGCTGTTTGCTCATCTCCGGGTCATTAAGCATGTCGCTCACCTGTGCCTCACTGACTACTGCTGCCAGGTTAGCAAGGGCATCACCCCATGAGTCCTGGGTACCGGTGTTGCTGGCAATGTCGTATACGGCATTAGCATAAGGTCGTGCTGCTGTTGTGAAATCTGTCATTAAAGTGTCCGCTCAGAATGTCTTCAGTAATGGTTGCCGTATCAAAGCTGCCCAGCCAGCTCATCGAGTGAACTTGCATGTGCATCTTTATTAACTTCTTTTTTCAGTATCTTTTCAGCACCTGAAATAGCTAAAACCACAACTTCTTTACGAAGATGCTCGCGTGCACGATTGATCTCCTGCTCGATTTCAGCATCAGCACCAGCCTTGATACGTTCAGCTTCAGTGCGTGCATCATCTTTAGCTTCATCAACGATCTCACTGGCACGTTTCTGCGCCTGTGCGATGATGTCCGAAGCCTGGCCTTTTGCATCTTTCAGACGCTCAGCCGCTTTCTTTTCAGCAAGTTCCTGCTCGTGCTGGCCACGCTCTGCAGCAGCCAGACCATCAGCAATTTTCTTTTTACGCTCTGATAATGCATTGACCAGTGGTGGCCATATATAGGCATAACAGAACCAGACAAAAACCGCGAAAGTGATCGATTGACCAATCAGCGTTAGATTAATATTCATCCGCTTTTACCTTGTTATATTCAACTTCGTATCGTAACGGCTGTTTCTCAACGACCGTTTCTCAACGACTATTACGCGACCGCAAAGATAACGTAGAAAGCAACACCAACCGCAATCATTGGTACCGCGTCAGTCAGGCCCATCATCAGGAAGAACTGGCCACGTAGCAGAGGAATAAGCTCAGGTTGACGTGCTGCACCCTCGAGGAAACGTCCGCCCAGCACACCGATACCGATCGCTGCACCTAACGCACCTAAACCCATCATGATTGCACCTGCTATATAAAGCATCGCACTTACTTCAGTCATTGTTTTCTCCTAAGTAGAAAATTTAAATTCGTTAATACTTTTACAAATATTGATTAGTGTTCTTCAGGCACCTGATGCGCAAGATCCATATATACGATGGTCAGCGTCATAAAGATGTATGCCTGCAGGGTGATGATTAAAATATGGAATATCGCCCAACCGAGATGCAGGAAGCCACCGAAGATACCCAGCGCCCAGCCACCGCCGTACATAATCGCGATAAGGATAAAGATCATTTCACCAGCAAACATGTTGCCGTATAGACGCAGTGACAGTGATAAAGGTTTAGCGACAAGCGCAACAAATTCAAGCAAGAAGTTAATCGGGATGAAGATCAGCTGCAGAACGTTGTTACTTGAGCTGAAAGGATGCAGTGTTAACTCACCGGCAAAACCCTTTACGCCCTTGATCTTGAAACTGTAATAAATCGTCAGCATAAATACAGCTAATGCCATACCGAAAGTGGCATTCGGGTCTGTCGATGGCACCACCTTAAAGTACACATGATGTGGGTCAGCGCCGAAGAAAGTCGAAGCCATCCAGGCAACCGAGCCAGGTAACCAGTCAACAGGAATCAGATCCATAAAGTTGATCAGGAACACCCAGACAAATATCGTTAACGCCATCGGTGCAACTATCGCATTACGTCCATTGAAGGCGCCTTTGACACTACCATCAACAAACTCGATAATCATTTCGATAAAATTCTGCAACCCGCTCGGGGTATCAGCAGTCGCGTTTTTTGCCGCTCTACGAAAGATCCAGAGAAACAGAACACCTAAAAGAATTGACCAGAACATGGTGTCGACATTGATCGACATGAAACCCATCTCTTTGGCTTCTTCTGCTGAATGTGCCAGACCCCATGTACCATCTGCATGCTGACCATAAGTCATGTTCTGCAAATGGTGCTTAATATATTGACCTGCTGTTAAGGCTTCTTCAGCCATTAGTCTTCTCTCTTTTAGTCTCTATGACCTGTGCTTTTACCTAGTGCACTTACCATCGCTGGGGTCATATGTATAATAAAATAAGTTATCAATAGAGCCAGTGCGCTGACAGGCTTTATCAACACAAACGCACATATAAATAAGGCGCCTGTTAATATAATTTTATATATCTCGCCTGTGTAAGCAGAGGCAAGCATGGTCTGTGCCGCACTATCAGGGCTGACACGAAATACTTTATAAGCAAACCAGGCACTGGCGATGGTTGCTATCATTCCGCCGGTTAATGCGGAATATGCCATTACAAAATCGATAAAAAGCAAGCTGATCGATATCGCCATGGTCATGATCAGCTGCGATTTTATATAGTTTATCGCCTGTTCTTTTGACTGCCGGTGCTGCTGAGACAGGTCTAGCTGATCTTTTTGCATAGTTTTTTGCATCTCAGCCAACCTTAAAACACTGCCACAGGATATGTGCAAGGAGGGGTTAGAATGCGCGCGAATTATATAAGAGAGTACTATTTAAGGTCAAGGAATCAATCCAGACATAATAAAAACCTTATATCATCAGTTGCTTATATAGGGCCTTTCACGACTATATACAGGGCTGTTAACGATGTTATCAGCTGATCTTACTTAAAATGCCATCCAGAACATCAAGACTGGTGTATGAAATCTCCAGGCTACCCTTGCCTTTCGCTTTCTGCTTTATACGCACCTGTGCGCCCAGGCTTTCGGTCAGGCGTTCTTCCAGCTTGACGATATCCGGGTCTTTTCGAATAATCTTGGGCTTTTTTGCAGGCGCACAGATTTTTCGAATAAGGGTTTCGGTCTCACGTACCGATAGACCTTTTCTGGCCACATCTTTTGCCACACTGCTCTGCTCCATACCGTCGATGGCGAGCAATGCCCGGGCATGCCCCATCTCGATATCTCGCATTGCCAGCAGCGTTTTAACATCCGGGTTCAGGTCCTGTAGTCGTAACAGGTTGCTGACGGAAGCGCGTGAACGTGCCACAGTATCAGCAACCTGCTGATGCGTCATCTCAAACTCATCAACCAGACGCTTCAGCGCTGTCGATTCTTCCAGAGGGTTCAAATTTTCACGCTGGATATTTTCTATCAACGACACAGCGGCCGCTGTCTGATCATCAAACGTTTTTATTACTGCCGGCACCTGCGACAACCCTGCCCTCTGACAGGCGCGCCAGCGACGCTCACCAGCAACAATCTCATACCTGTCCTGGCCACCCGCCTGCGTGCGCTGCCTGACAACGATCGGCTGAACCACGCCCTGTGTCGCTATAGAATCTGCAAGCTCCTGTAAGGCCTCTTCATCAAAGTGTTCGCGAGGTTGCCAGGGGCCACGTTCTATCAGGTCGACATCGATGTTGCGCAACTCATCGTCGCTTTTTGCTTCTATGATGGCCTCTACATCGCTGTTACCCAGGAGTGCCGTCAAACCTCGACCCAGCCCTTTTTTCTTAGCTGCCTGTTTCTTTGGCGCCTTTTTCTTAACCGTCATCATTCAAACCTATAATTCTTTATTTCACCGCTGTCAGACAGCAGCGGGCGTGGCATTAGTACGTGTTTCCCGCCTCAACATCTCGCCTGCCAGTGCCAGGTAGGCCAGCGCCCCTCTTGAGGTTTTTTCATATAACAGTGCCGGCAGGCCGTAACTCGGCGCTTCTGCCAGTCTCACGTTACGTGGCACGATGGTACGGTAAACACGATCACCGAAATGCTCTATCAGCTGGGCAGACACATCATTAGACAGGGTATTCCGCGGATCAAACATGGTCCGCAGCAGGCCCTCGATCTTCAGCCCCGGGTTTACTGACGAACGGACCTGGTCGATGGTATCCATCAATGCTGTAAGACCCTCAAGCGCATAATATTCACATTGCATCGGAATGATGACACCGTCAGAAGCCACCAGCGCGTTCAGGGTCAGCATATTCAATGCTGGCGGGCAGTCGATCAATACATAGTCATATTCATCGACGATCGAGGCAATACTATTCTTCAGCCGCTGTTCTGCATTATCAGCTCGCATCAACTCTACTTCAGCGGCCGTCATATCCGCATTCGCCGGCAAAAGGTCTATACCGGCATTCTCTATGTGATGCACAACTTGATGTGCATCCAGGCCATCGAGCAAACAATCGCAGAAGGTGTGTTCCAGAGAATTTTTATCGACGCCGACACCCATCGTCGCGTTACCCTGCGGGTCCAGATCTATCAGTAGAACTTTACGCTTGGTCGCAGCCAGAGAAGCTGCCAGGTTAACGCTGGTAGTCGTCTTACCAACACCACCCTTCTGATTTGCTAATGCGAGTATTCGTGACATATGTCTTTCAATTTTACTAAATCTTCTTAATTTCCAGTAGGTGCCGCTCAGCACCCAGGCCATATACTTCAAGCACATATGATCCTACAATCTGGTAGCGATCACTTTCGATACGCTCATCCAGCTTACCTTGCATTACCAGAATACTGGTGTCATCGCCTTGCAGGTGCGCTGTACTGCTTAATATTTCGTCAGTAGTGGCATAGGCCCGTGCCGTTATAACGTCAAAGTATATCCTATGTCCATCGGCAACGGGTTGATAATCTTCCACACGCTGGTGGATCACTTCGACGTTGTCCAGCTTCAGGTCTATTTTTGCCTGCATCAAAAAACGTGTTTTTTTACCATTACTGTCGATGAGAACAAAGCGTTTTTCCGGTGATGTTATAGCAAATGGGATGCCAGGCAAGCCGGCACCGCTGCCAACATCCAGAACCGTCTTGCCCTCAACGTAAGGCTGCACCACCAGGCTATCGAGCAGGTGCTTGCTCACCATCTCCTCGACATCACGGATCGCTGTCAGATTGAAGGTTTTATTCCAGCGCGCGATCAGCTGGATATAGTGCACCAGTTTCTGCTGCACCGGTACCGAGTAATGCAACCCCATCTGTCTGAGGCCAAAGTCTAGCTGCTGGCGTAAAGGCTCTTTCAAGGTGTGTCCGTTCTTTTTACATGTTCGTACAAGGTTACTTCGAGGCTTTCTTAAGGTGTACCATCAGTAACGAAATAGCCGCGGGTGTTATCCCAGGAATTCGTCCAGCCTGGCCGATAGTTTGCGGGCGATGATCACTTAGTTTCTGCCGAACTTCTGCTGACAGACCGCGTACACTGGCATAATCAATTATGTTAGGGATGGCTGTTTGCTCGTGACGCTTTACTTTATCTATCTCATCCTGCTGACGGTCCAGGTAGCCAGAGTATTTCGCCTGTATCTCTACCTGCTCAGCGACGCTGGCGGTAACATTATCGCCTTCTCCTATAATTTCGGTCAGCTGTGAATAGTCGATTTCCGGGCGACGCAGCAGGTCAGAGGCTTTATAGTTTCGTGTTAATGCTTTACCAAGCCTGGTTGAAAACTGCTTTCCAAAATCAGAATCAGGTGCTATATTCAAAGACGCCAGACGCTCCTGTTCATTATTAATGGAATCTCGCTTTTCGCAGTAGGCACGCCAGTGTTCATCGGTCAACAGCCCCATATCATGAGCTGGCTCGGTAAGCCTGAGATCGGCATTGTCTTCACGTAATATGAGACGATATTCCGCACGCGATGTGAACATTCGATAAGGCTCCTGTGTACCTAAGGTGACCAGATCATCGACCAGCACACCGATGTATGCCTGATCGCGAGTCGGCACCCAGACATCTTTCTGCTGAACCTGACGCGCAGCATTAATAGCCGCCAGCAAACCTTGTGCACCCGCCTCTTCATAGCCGGTTGTGCCGTTTATCTGTCCGGCAAAAAACAGGCCACTGATAAACTTGGTTTCCAGTGAGGTTTTAAGGTCGCGCGGATCAAAAAAATCATACTCGATAGCATATCCCGGGCGTGTGATATGAGCATTTTCAAAGCCTTTCATCGAGCGAACGAACGCCAGCTGCATATCGAAAGGCAGGCTGGTTGAGATACCGTTTGGATAAACCTCGGTAGTAGTTAAGCCCTCTGGCTCAATAAAGATCTGGTGCGAATTCTTATCAGCAAAACGAACCACCTTGTCTTCGATCGATGGACAATAGCGTGGACCTATGCCTTCGATAACGCCGCTATACATTGGTGAGCGGTGCAAACCCTGACGGATAATATCGTGAGTCTTCTCATTGGTATGCGTGATATGGCAACTGACCTGGCGTGGGTGCTCTTCTGCTTTTCCGGTATATGAGAAAACAGGAAGCGGCATATCTCCAGGTTGCTCCGCCAGGCCTGAATAATCGATTGTGCGGTTATCGATTCGCGGCGGCGTTCCGGTTTTTAATCGTTCAACGCGAAACGGCAGATCACGCAATCGATTGGCCAGCGCTATCGATGGCGGGTCACCGGCACGGCCACCAGAATAATTTTTTTCACCGATATGGATCAAACCGCCAAGAAAAGTACCAACCGTCAGAACGACTGCCCTGGCATGGAACTTAAGCCCCATCTGGGTGATGACCCCGGTTACTCGTTGTTCACCATCAACGCTTTCGACAATGAGGTCATCTGCTGCCTGCTGGAAGATCGAAAGGTTAGGCTGATTTTCCAGTGCTTCACGAACCGCTGCCTTGTATAAAACACGGTCTGCCTGGGCACGAGTTGCCCTTACCGCGGGGCCTTTACGGCTGTTTAAAATTCTAAACTGAATTCCGCCGCGATCCGCTGCTTTTGCCATGATACCGCCCATGGCATCGATTTCTTTTACCAGGTGGCCCTTACCGATACCACCGATAGCAGGGTTACAGCTCATCTGACCCAGGGTTTCGATATTGTGTGTCAATAGCAGGGTCTTTACACCCATACGCGCTGAAGCCAGCGCAGCTTCTGTACCTGCGTGTCCACCACCGATCACTACAACATCAAAAGAGTCAGAATAAAACATGTACAACCTCAAATATAAGGCCGCCTATTATAATACAAACCAGGATATGGCAAATCAGTGATTTAACTAAAAAAAACAGCCCGATAGCAAGCTATCAGGCTGTTTTCTATTGCCGTCTCAGTCTACCGAGAGGCAGAATGAGCGCTAATTTATCTAGCAGTCTTAATTCGACTGAATTTTTGCTGCCTGCATTTCAGCCTTTACAGCAAGAATCACATCAATATCAGAGTCTGTCAGACCAGAAAACTGATTCATGCTCTGATCATCACTTAAGTCACTGGTGAGTATGCTGGAGCCGGTAAACAAAGCTACAAATGCAACAATACCGATAAACCAGCTTGTATTTTGAGATAAATTCATAGTCCCTGTCCCATCAAATTCAAATTAAATGTCAAAATTTAGTCTCATTTTGATCGGCGGGCGTTAAGCGACAACCGATACTTTTATTAGCTATATCTCTTTATATAGCACATAATTTTATTTTGTCGAAAATATGACATATTTTTAATTAATAACTGCGTATTCAACCTGTTATAAACTCGACAATAGTAAAATAACCTTATGAAACTCATTGTCATATCCCATTTGGATAGATCATATATAGCTTTGTTTACGGCTAATCGAGCACCCATAAGCTAAGTTTATATTAGAATATTAGGATATTTTATAGCTGCTTTAATAATGCTGATTAGCCAAAACCCGGCTATTCGAGTACAGTAAACTGTTGATATTATTACTTGATACTTTGATAACCAGCGCTGACACAATTCAGGATAAAAACTTATGTCTCAACCGGTACACAATCCGACATCAAAAGCGACTGACGAAAATAGTCGTATAGAGACCAAAAATACGACTTGTTATATGTGTGCCTGCCGGTGTGGCATCCGCGTTACCTTGCGTGACGGGGAAGTCCGATATATCCAGGGCAATCCGGAACATCCACTGAACAAGGGCGTGATCTGTGCCAAGGGCGCATCTGGAATCATGAAGCAGTACTCCCCGGCACGCCTTACCAAACCGCTGATGCGCAAGGCAAAGAGCAAGCGGGGTGATAACGAGTTTGAAGAAATTTCCTGGGATGAAGCTTTCTCTATCATGGAAGAGCGCCTGGCATCAATCCGCGCGACCGATCCCAAGAAATTCGCCCTGTTTACTGGCCGTGACCAGATGCAGGCGATGACCGGGCTGTTTGCTAAACAGTACGGTACTCCAAACTACGCAGCACATGGCGGATTTTGCTCAGTGAATATGGCGGCGGGCATGATCTACACTATCGGCGGCTCATTCTGGGAATTCGGTGGACCCGATCTTGACCGCTCCAAGCTATTCATCATGATCGGTACCGCTGAAGACCACCACTCCAACCCGATGAAGATCGAGTTAGCCAAATTCAAGCGCCAGGGAGGCAAGTTTATCGCCATCAACCCGGTACGCAGCGGTTACGCCGGTATAGCTGATGAATGGATACCTATCAAGCCCGGTACAGACGGTGCCTTATTCCTCGCGCTGATAAACGAGATCATCAAACAGGGTCTATATGACCGCGAATTTCTTGTAAAATACACGAACTCCGCCGAACTTGTTAATATGGACGAGAGCTCTTCTGAGCATGGTATGTTTGTCCGCTTCGAAGTTCCGAAAGAAGAGGGCTGTTTCGACGCGCAAAACAAACTCTGGTGGGACAGGGATCTGAACAAGCCCATTTCCATGCACACCGAAGGTTCCGACCCTTATCTGCTAGGTGAATTTAAGCTCGATGATGGAACACCTGTGAAACCTGCATTCCAGCTTCTGGTAGACCGGGTTAAGGACTATACACCTGAATGGGCATCGGACATCACCGGTATCCCCGTCGAAACCATCCGCCGCCTGGCCTATGAGATGGGCATTACTGCACGTGATGAAAAAATCGAATTGCCCATATCATGGACCGATACATGGGGTAAAGAACACGACCATATCACCGGCAACCCGGTGGCTTTCCATGCGATGCGCGGCCTGGCAGCACATTCCAATGGCTTTCAGACCATTCGTGGCATGTCTATTCTGATGAGTATCCTTGGCACCATCGACCGGCCTGGTGGTTTTCGACATAAAGCACCATTCCCACGACCGATTCCGCCATGTGCAAAAACGGCTACCAGCTGGGATGATGTACAACCGAATACGCCGTTGAATGGTATGCCGCTAGGCTGGCCAGCTGACCCGGATGATCTTTTCGTTGATGACGATGGTGAACCCATCCGCCTGGACAAAGCCTTTTCCTGGGAGCACCCTCTGGCTGTACACGGCATGATGCAAAATGCGATCACCAACGCATGGCGTGGCGATCCTTATTCGATCGACACCATGATGATATTCATGTCCAACATGGCATGGAACTCGACCATGAACACGGAAGAAGTGCGCAACATGCTAAATGATAAAGACGAGCAGGGCGAGTACAAAATTCCTTTCCTGATCGTCTGTGATGCCTTCGAATCCGAGATGGTCGCCTTCGCCGACCTGGTTCTGCCGGACACGACTTACCTGGAACGCCATGACGTGATGTCGATGCTAGACCGTCCTATCTCGGAGTTTGATGGACCGGTCGACTCGGTCCGTATTCCCGTATTGCCACCGACCGGGGAATGCAAGCCTTTCCAGGAAGTCCTGATCGAGCTGGGCACACGGCTTAAACTGCCGGCTTTTATCGACCAGCAGGGCGGCAGAAAATACCGTAACTATCCTGACTTCATCATTAATTATGAGACGGCGCCAGATTCAGGTATCGGTTTCCTTGCTGGCTGGCGCGGCAAAGGCGGCGAGAAGTTCATGAAAGGGGAGCCCAACCCAAACCAGTGGGAGATGTACGAAAAGAACAACTGCGTCTACCACTATGAACTACCAAAGTCATACCAGTACATGCGTAACTGGAACCAGGGCTACCTGGAGTGGGCCAAACGCCATAGCCTGACGCGTTATGCCGAGCCCATCAACATTCATATATACAGTGAGGTGTTACAGAAGTTTCGCCTCGCCGCACAGGGCAAGTCCGATGGCAAACAGCCACCGGAACACCTGCGCGAACGGATCGATATGCATTTTGATCCGCTTCCGTTTTACTCCGACACCCTGGAGGCACAGCAGACAGACCTGCAGCAATTCCCGTTAAACGCTATCACGCAACGGCCAATGGCGATGTATCACTCCTGGGATTCGCAGAATGCCTGGTTACGTCAGATCCACACCCATAACTACCTGTACGTAAATACTAAAACGGCAGAGGCTGCCGGCATCGCTGATGAGCAGTGGATGTGGGTAGAGTCGATGCACGGCAAAGTTCGCTGTATGTGCCGTCACTCTGAAGCCGTAGAACCTGGTACCGTGTGGACCTGGAATGCTATCGGTAAGGCCAGCGGTACATGGGGCCTGAAGAAAAAGGCTAATGAATCCAAGAAGGGCTTTTTATTGAACCACTTGATCAGCGAAGAACTTCCGCCGAGCAAGGCAGGGGAGCACCTGTCTAACTCTGACCCGGTAACCGGTCAGGCTGGTTGGTACGATGTTCGCGTGAAAATCTACCCTGCTACTGCTGACGAGCCAGAGGAGACTTACCCTCAATTCAAAGCGGGTGCAACAACACCTGGCACAAAAGCTCGTAATAAATTCATGAGTGGCCGCTGGTTAAAATATTTTGCCGGAACCAAGGCTAACAGGACAGAGTAACTGATATGACACAACTTGCTTTAGTTATCGACTTAAACGTTTGTGTTGGCTGCCATGCCTGCGTAACCAGCTGTAAGGAATGGAATACTTCTGGTACAGCAGGATACATGTCAGACTACAACCCATACGACAAGGATCCGACCGGTACTTTTTTTAACCGTGTTCAAACCTTCGAAGTAGGGGAGTTTCCCAATACACAAACCGTACACTTCCCAAAAAGTTGCCTGCACTGTGAAGAGCCGCCGTGTGTTCCAGTCTGTCCAACTGGTGCAAGTTACAAGCGTGAACTGGACGGTATCGTTCTGGTTGATTACGACAAATGTATCGGCTGTAAATATTGTTCATGGGCATGTCCTTATGGCGCACGCGAGATCGACGAGAACCAGAAGGTGATGAAAAAATGTACCTTATGTGTCGACCGCATCTATGACGAAACACTACCTGAGTCTGAACGTAAACCAGCATGCGTCCTTGCCTGCCCAACCAGTGCCCGCCTGTTTGGTGACGTCAATGACCCAGATTCTAACGTATCAGAACAGATACGTGATAATGGCGGCTATCAGTTGATGCCGGAGTGGGGCACAAAACCAGCCAACCATTATCTGCCGCGACGCAAGACCAATATCACGATACATCGCGATGAGCTTACCCGCGTTGATAATCCACTCAACAAAGAGCGTCAGCTGCCTATGCCTGATGATGATGATCAAACCCTAGACGATATTATGAGTTGGTAAGCAGCACCGTGCACATACTAATCGGTAAGTCTTGCGTACCTTCATAAAGAGACAATATTATGCATCCTGCTTTTTCAGTAATTTTTCTAACCACCTTGATCGGCGTCGGCCAGGGATTATTTCTCGCCCTGTATACCGGCCAGTTATATTCTGTGATAAAAGTATTACCTGTACAGGACTCACCCGGCTTTTATGGCTACGGCAGTTTGCTCGCTCTGGTTTTTTTAGTCGGCGGACTATTTTCTTCTTTCTTCCACCTCGGCCGTCCAGAGCGCGCCTGGCGCTCTGCTGCCAAATGGAAAACTTCGTGGCTGTCACGTGAGGTAATAGTATTACCGGCGTTTATGGGTACCACTTTTATTTATTCGATGATTCACATAAGTGGTTGGAACCCGGTGCTGTTTTCTTTGAGTGATGCTCTCGTCGTCGACCTTTCTTTATTTGTAGGCGGCATCAACATGGTTCTGGCATTCGCTTTATTTATCTGCACCGCGATGATCTATGCCTGCGTCAAGTTCCTGCAGGAGTGGGCGACACCCCTTACCGTGGTTAACTATGTATTGCTCGGCATGGCCTCCGGCTTTGCATTGAGCACGGCTTTCGCGTCCTATGTCGAATCTGACCTGATACATTTCTATGGCGGCTGGGCGATCGTGCTTACTGTGGCTGCTTTTATCACCCGTTCAGCATCGTTAATCAGAAACAACAACATAAAATACAAATCTAACCTGAGCTCTGCCATCGGTATTCGTCACACCAGTATCAAACAGAAGGCGCAGGGCTCAATGGGCGGTTCATTCAATACCCGTGAGTATTTTCATGGCGCGAAACCTTCACTATTCAAGAGTATTAAATGGATATTCCTGGTACTGGCCTTCGTCGTTCCTGTCGCACTATTAACAAGTGCACTTGCCACTGACATGTTTATATTATTCTTGCTGGCTTTTATCGTTCAGTATATTGGCTTGATGGCCGAACGATGGTTCTTCTTTGCACAGGCCAATCACCCGCAGAACCTTTATTATCAGTCTTTATAATAAGTTCTCATAGCTGGCAAGTAGAAATAATATAATCCATAAATATCAAAACGGCTTAGTCTTTTGATTAACAGCATTTTGATACTTAATGTATCTGTAGTTTGTCCGCAAAACTATTCAAACACCACCGTACGATTTTCATAAACCAGTAAATCATTATGCACATGATGTCGTACAGCACGTGCAAGTACGATCTTTTCCAGGTCGCGTCCGATCCGCACCATGTCGTCAACTGTATCCTTGTGACTGACATGAACAACATCCTGTTCAATGATGGGGCCGGCATCAAGTTCGGCTGTTACGTAGTGGCTGGTTGCTCCTATAATTTTTACGCCTCGTTCGAACGCACTATGATAAGGTCGCCCACCCGGAAAAGCCGGCAAAAATGAGTGATGGATATTTATTATTCGCTGTGGATACGCTTTCACGAAACCATCGCTCAACACCTGCATATATCTTGCAAGGACGATGAAATCGATACCATGTTTTACTAACAGTTCTTTTTGTTTTTCTTCCTGCTGCTGTTTGTTCTCACCGCTTATCTCTATACAGTGAAAATCAATACCTAATCTATCAGCTACATGTTTTAGATCATCGTGATTGCTGATGATGACGGGTATCTCAACATTGAGTTCGCCGCACTCATACCTGGCCAATAGATCATAGAAGCAATGCGGCAACTTCGAAACGAATAACGCCATCCGCAGTTTAGTATCTGAGAAGTGCAGCTGTGAGGTCATTTGATAACGGCTACCGACGAGTGTGTCAAAATACTCCGCAATCTTTTCACGCTGGATCACAAACTTTGAAAGGTCCCACTCAATGCGCATAAAAAATACACCACGTTCTGTATCAACATGCTGATCCAGATAGAGAATGTTTCCATCATTCTTATGTATAAAGTCTGTGATCGCAACAACGATACCGGGCTTATCAGGACAATGAATCAATAAAACGGCTGAGTTCTTTATAGAATTTGTCATCTTTCTGCTTACTCTTATGTGCCCCTATATTCTTTTACTAGAGACTGGTATTCCATCTACTTTATTATATGGAACTAATTATTGGTTTTCGATTTTTTAAATCGTACATGGAGCTTTATATATACATACATCACGAACAAAATTGCAGCCAGGAACAGTACTGATAAAAGAACATAAAGCTGCGTTAATGTGAGTGTCGGTGTTTCAAATATCGTCACAGCTTTATCCTTCGAAAGATACTTCTTTACGACTCTCTCTATATCCTCAAGTGTAACAGCTTCGATCTTCTGCTCCACATTTTCGAAGGTCCGGTTTTTTCTAAATAAAACATATTGGGCAGAATAATAGCCTGCAAACTCGCTATTAGATTCATACCCCCGGACACTGCGTAGTAATATCTTTAATTTAGACCGTTCTAACGATTCCTCACTCAGGTAATGTTCAGTGAGCATTCTCATTTCTCTATTTATCAAAAATAGTGCATCGTCAATATCATCAATGTTCACATCTGCATAGACACCGAACAGACCGAACCGGTCTGTTCTATAACTCCAGGTATCCGGAGCATAGGCGAGACCACGTTCCATCCGGATAACTTCGCTTATTCTATAATGTAGATACTCTTCAAGCACCATCATCGGATAATGATCTTCAGACCAATATCCCGGCAGACGGTACATTATACCGATATTAGCATCATCACTGATAAGGGGAGATAGCGTACCGGTTACAGGATCAAAACTAAGACTTTCTTCGATACCGGTTATTAACCTTTCAGGTACCGGTTTAACAGGCATCTTGCCAAACGTTCGACGCAATTGCTGCAGCACCTCATCGCGATCGAAATCTCCAACGATTATTACTGCCATATTACCTGGCACATAAAATTTTTCGAAGGTATCTATTATCTGATCACGGCTGATATCTGTAGCGGTCACCAATGATTCACAGACAAGGTTGGTATCGGGCACCAACTGTCGCACAGCTTTAATGGTAGCGTTTACACCAACACCACGGTCTCTAAACCAACGCCTTATCGCTGAAGGTTCACCGCCAGACTCACGATGAATAATATCTCTGGATATTTCGACATTCTCAGCCGTTATAGTTGAATCTGTAATGATCTCATGAAGCATGTCTATGGCAAACTCAGCATAGCGACTATATATGTCTATCTGGTATGTCGTTTCTTCTACTCCCGTTGCAGCGTTCCAGTAACCTCCATGATCAGCCACAAGATGCTCAAGTTCCACCTCGCTATGTTTCGTTGTCCCGGTAAACAACAGGTGTTCTAAAAAATGCGGTATCTCCTGGCTCTTACATGGAAAGTCCTGTGTACCTATGCCTACCCAGACCCGCATGGAAAAAGTATGTGCTGTCTGACGCTGCTTAAATATCACATCGATGCCATTATCAAGGGTAATAGTGTCTACATCATAGAGGCCCGGGGGACTGTAGTCACTCGCTATGAGCTGGTTAGAAGCCAGGGACAGGCTGATACAGAGCAACACTTTTAAAATAACTTTAGCTCCGGTGTACAGCACTTATTTACCTATACAGAAGTCAGAAAATATTCTTCCCAGCAGATCATCACTACTAAATTCGCCAGTGATAGATGACAGTTCCTCTTGTGCCATGCGTAGTTCTTCAGCTAGCAGTTCTCCCGCTTTTAGTTCGTGTAGATTCACATGTGCATAGCGCAGATATTGTTCCGCATTATTTATCGCATCAAGGTGACGGCGTCGTGCAATGAACTGACCTTCATTGTTCTGCTGGTATCCCATACATTTTTTTAAATGGCTTTTTAATATGTCGACTCCATCGCCCGTTTTAGCTGATAAATAAATCTCAGCTTGATGATCACCTTCAGCGTTTTCGATCAACTGTGCAGCATGATGCTGCGTATCGATTTTATTATAGACAGTAGTGATACCGATGTTATCAGGCAAACGCTGCAGCTCTGATCGGTCATCATCGTTTATATCTACAACAAAAAGCAACTGGTCTGCTTTTTCGATCATCTTTTTAGCGCGCTTCACACCTTCCTGTTCAACAACATCTTCACTCTCACGAAGGCCCGCCGTATCAACGATGTGTAAAGGCAGACCATCTATCTGGATATGTTCGCGCAATATATCTCGCGTAGTACCAGGAACATCTGTTACGATCGCAGACTCCTGGCCAGCCAGCTGATTCAGCAAGCTCGACTTTCCGGCATTCGGTTTACCCGCAATGACAACGGTCATACCTTCTTTTAGCAATCTTCCCTGGGTAGCAGATTGTTTAACACTGGCTAGTTTTTCTATTACCTTGTCTAACTGCTCAGCAATTGCTTCATCTGCCAGGAAGTCAATTTCTTCTTCAGGGAAGTCTAAAGCTGATTCAACATAAATACGCAGGCTGATTAATTCTTCTACCAGCTGATGTATCAGTGCTGAAAATTCACCCTGCATGGATCGCATCGCGGCTCTTGCTGCCTGCTCACTATCGGCTGTGATCAGATCAGCAATCGCTTCTGCCTGAGCGAGGTCAATTTTGTCATTTAGAAATGCTCGTTCTGTAAACTCACCGGCACGTGCTGGACGAACATCGTATTGCAAAATTTCTTTTAACAGGATGTCCAGAACTACCGGACCGCCATGTGCATGAAACTCGACAACGTCTTCACCAGTAAATGAAAAAGGTTTTTTAAAATAAAGCGTTAAACCACTATCAACAATGTTTTCGCTTTTATCTGAGAAGGTACCATAATAAGCGTACCGCGGGGCAGGGCATAGTCCTGAGATTTTTTCAGCTATTAGCGGAGCATTTTCACCAGAGACACGAATAATACCAACGCCGCCTAGACCTGTAGGTGTTGCAATGGCGGCGATAGTATCGTTATTCATGTTTCAATAAAAAATGGATCTCGCTTATGCGTTTTCTATTCGCTTCGTAATCACGTATTGTTGCGCGATAGACAATATGTTGTTTACTACCCAGTAAAGCACCAGACCAGATGGGAAAAATGCAAACATGATAGTAAATGCAAACGGCATTATCTGAAATACTTTCTGTTGAATTGGATCAATCGGTGCAGGATTCAGCTTCTGCTGAATATACATGGAAACACCCATTAACACAGGTAAGACAAAATACGGATCTTTGTCTGTGAGATTAGTTAACCATAAGACAAATGGTGCGTGTCGCATCTCTACACTTTCCAGTAACACCCAGTACAAAGAGATAAATACAGGCATCTGGACCAGTATCGGAAAACAGCCACCCATCGGGTTGATCTTTTCTCGTTTATACATGTCCATCATCGCCTTGCTCATGGCCTGACGGTCATCACCATACTGTTCTTTCATCTTCTGTATACGCGGAGCGACCTTGCGCATTTTTGCCATCGAGCGATAGCTCATCTCTGACAACTTATAAAAGACTGCTTTAACTGTGATGGTTAAAAAGATGATTGCCCAACCCCAGTTGCCAAATAACTGGTAGAAAGCGTCCAGTAACCAGAAGAGAGGTTTGGCGAAAATGGTTAGTATGCCGTAATCAACGGTCAAGTCTAAACCTGGCGCAATCTCTTCAAGTTTATTCTGTAGCTTGGGTCCTACGACCAAACGCGATGTGATCTCGCCGGTCTGTCCTGCTTCGATGGTTGTAGCCGACGTACGTGTGCCAATAGTGTAATGGTCCTTGCCCCTGTTATAACGGCTGAAATAATAATTATCTTTGCCAGTATCCGGAATCCACGCGGCGAGAAAGTAATGCTGGATCATAGCTAACCAGCCATCTTTTAGCTGATAATTTAAATCTTCTTCCAGGATGTCATCAAAATCATATTTTTCGTATTTGATTTCATCGTTATATACAACGCCACCGGTATAAGTATGAATAAATGCATTACCGCCTGTTTCTACCGGACGGGAACGAACGATCTGCATATAATCGCTACCACTCCAGTCCTTACCACCAGCAGTAATATAATACTTAACATCGATAACGTAATCGCCGCGTTTGAAGGTCAGAACCTTTTTAATTTTAGTTCCGTCTTCACCTTCCCAATATAAGGGAACCTCGATAATATCGGTACCTTCAGCTAAGCGGTACGAATTCTGCTCGCTGCGATAGACAGCATTATGAGAAGGGGCCGTACCTTTATTAGCAGAAACCAGTCCAGACTGTGCAACATAATAATTAATGTTTTCATCAGTCATCAATACCAGTTTCTCTTCCGGGTTTTCCGCGGTAACAGAGTAGTCACGCAAAACAGTACGAAGGATATCACCGCCTTTACTGTCAATTTCTATATCCAGCACGTCGGTAATAACTTTTATACGTTGACTGCCGGTCACATCATCCTTATCGTCTGCAGATACTGAGGCTTCTTCTGTGGGTAAAGAAGCCGCCTGTGGAACAGCAGCATCTTCACTGGCTGCCTTTTCCAGGGTAGTACTCTCAGCTACTGGTTCCGATTTTGGCCCGTAAGCTAACTGCCATTGTGCCCAGATCATATAAATGATGAAGAACAGTGTGAAGTATAAAAGTAAGCGATGATTACCCATTTAGATTCCAGATGATTAATCTTTTATATTTTTTTTTAAAGTAAAGGTAGTCGGTACAGGATCATGACCGCCATGATGCCATGGATGACAACTGAATATTCGGCGTACTGATAATATCAGCCCCCTGAAGAACCCAAATCGTTGAAATGATTCAATCGCATACTCAGAACAGGTGGGACTATAGCGACAGCTAGGCGCCAGATACGGGCTGATTACATACTGATATGTACGAATAATAAATGTAATTATGCTAATTATAATTTTTCGCATTTTTTATTCAGTCGTTGCCAGTGTTGTTCTAACGAATTAAATAACTGCTGGTTTGTTGCTTTTGCACATCGAGCACCAGCTAAAACCACAAAATCCGCATTAAATTTCTCTTTCGTTGATCGAAAGCTTTCGCGAGAAATACGTTTAAGTCGATTTCTTGCCACAGCCAGTTTTACCCTTTTTTTAGAAAAGGCCATGCCCAAACGTGCACGTGACAACTTGTTTGGACGTGCTAAAACCGTGAAGTAACCATCTGAGGAGCGAACTGGTTTGTCAAAAACGTGATTATAATCAGCTGCATTTAACAATTTGGCATTTTTTGGTAATGATGCCAAGGAAGTAGCCATAAATGTAGTCAGGGACATGGCTTATTTCCTGACTGTTTATTGTTACTAAACAGTTAAGCTATGACGACCTTTTGCACGACGAGCTTTTAATACTTTGCGACCGCCAACAGTACGACTGCGCGCACGGAAACCATGTGTTCTGGCACGTTTTAAACAACTTGGTTGAAATGTTCTTTTCATGACTACTACCTGATAATGTCAATGTTTCAGCGAACCGCGCATTTTACGTACTGTGCAACACTTAGTCAAAAATATTTAGCTGATTTAAAGATATTTTTTTATTGGTTAATTTTTATACATTTGCCTATAGTTGCAGAAATAATAGGGCATATATTACCTTTCACTTGTGGATAAGTATTAGTATCCGGTATACAATCAACAGCCCGATAATCCTGAGTCATTCATCCCTTTTGAATCGATTCTCCAGTCTAACGAGAGGTTAATCTGCGTGAGCAAAACAATGTGGTCCAATTGCTTACACCGATTAGAACAGGAACTTTCCGACCAACAGCTAAATACCTGGATTCGTCCTCTTCAAGTTATCGAAGAGAATAATCAGATAAAATTACTGGCTCCAAATCGTTTTGTGCAAGATTGGGTCAAACAGAATTTTCACGAAAAAATTCAGTCCATCCTGCTCGATATGGATGCTGAACAATCAATCCAGTTAAATATTGAAATCGGCAGCCAGAACAAAAGCCCAATTAAAGATCCTGAACCCGCTGAACCGGTCAAGACTGAGTCTTTCATGACCAATAATAGACCGAAGAACAATCAGTCTTTTGTTGAACACAATCTAAACCCACTATTTACCTTTGATAATTTTGTCGAAGGTAAATCCAACCAGCTCGCTAAAGCAGCATCCATACAGGTCGCTGAAAACCCTGGCAGCGCATATAACCCATTGTTTTTCTATGGTGGCGTCGGTTTAGGTAAGACCCACTTAATGCACGCTGTGGGTAACATGATCTTACAGAACAAGCCGAACGCTAGAATCACATACATTCATTCAGAACGATTCGTCAGCCACATGGTTAAAGCATTACAACACAACGCGATAGATGCATTCAAACAGCATTATCGTTCATTGGATGCGATCCTGGTCGATGATATCCAGTTCTTTGCTGGTAAAGAGCGGTCGCAGGAAGAGTTTTTTCATACATTTAATGCACTTTTAGAAGAGGGCAGTCAGATCATCCTGAGCTGTGATCGTTACCCGAAAGAAGTTGAAGGACTTGAAGAGCGTCTCCGTTCGCGTTTTGGTTGGGGACTGCCGGTATGCATAGAAACTCCAGAACTTGAGACACGGGTGGCCATTCTTCAGAAAAAAGCTGAAGAATCAAAAATAGAATTACCCAATGAAGTCGCTTTTTTCATTGCTAAACGCATTCGTTCAAACATCCGTGAGCTAGAAGGCGCATTTCGTCGTGTATTAGCAACCGCTAATTTTACTGCGTCACCGATCACATTAGAGTTTGCCAAGGAAGCGTTACGAGATCTGATTGCTCTTCAGGAGCGTACAATCACCATCGACAATATTCAAAAAACGGTCGCAGAGTATTACAAGATACGTACTTCTGATCTACATTCAAATCGCCGTAGTCGCTCTATCACTCGGCCTCGACAATTAGCGATGGCATTATCCAAAGAATTAACTAATCATAGTCTGCCTGAAATAGGCGCTGCATTTGGAGGTCGTGATCATACGACCGTATTACATGGTTGCAGGAAAATTGCTGAGCTTAGAGAATCAGACAATAAGATTAATGAAGATTATAAAAATATGATTCGTATTTTGAGTAACTAAATAATATTTTATTACTTTAAAAACGCACAATTAATAAACTGTGCATAAGTTGTTTAACTGTACTGTGTAATCTGTAAACAAAAATAACTCTGCAACTTATCCACAATTCATTGACAGTTAAGACGCAATTAACAAGCTGGTTAGAACAGCTAAATATTAAAATTAAGTTATTGAAATATAAAGAAATATTTAACTTATCCACAATTTGAAGTGGAACTTAATAATAACAATAAATTAAATATATAAAAATAATATTAATATATAGGTAACACGATGAAACTCCAAATCGAAAAGGAAAATCTGCTTAATCCTCTTCAACAAATCATCGGTGCAGTAGAAAAAAGACAAACGATGCCTGCACTATCAAATGTTTTATTAAGAGCCACAGATAATTCATTAACACTTACTGCTACTGACCTTGAAATAGAATTGATCAGTCAAATATCTATGGTTGTAGATGAGCCTGGAGAAATTACCGTACCTGCGAGGAAACTACTGGATATCTGTAAGTCATTACCAAATGAATCAATCATTAACTTTACCGTTAAAGACAATAAAGCCTTAGTTCAATCTGGCAGAAGTCGTTTTTCATTAGCGACACTACCTGCAAGTGATTTTCCAGCACTAGATGCAATAAATAGTGTATATGAGTTTGAAATTACTCAGAATACTCTTCACGATCTTATCGATAAAACAGCATTTGCTATGGCTCAACAGGACGTTCGTTACTATCTTAACGGTTTGATGCTTGAAGTCAGTTCTAATAACTTACGTGCGGTAGCTACTGATGGCCATCGACTTGCCTATTGTGAGAAGGAAACTAACGCTGATATCGATGACATAAAACAGGTGATTCTACCTCGTAAGGGTGTCTTGGAGCTTGTCCGCCTGTTAAGTGATACTGATGAATCAGTCAAGATGACTCTTGGTAGTAATCATCTACAGGTAGAATTTGATGCTCTAAGGCTTACTTCAAAACTAATCGATGGACGTTTTCCAGACTATAACCGTGTAATGCCAGCAGATGGCGAAAATGTTATTACTGCTGACCGTGATCAGTTAAGACAGTCTTTGATAAGAGCTTCTATTCTTTCGAATGAAAAATATCGCGGTATTCGACTGATACTCGAAAAGAACCTGATTAAATTACAGGCTCAAAATCCTGACCAGGAAGAAGCAGATGTCGAACAGGAAGTAGTCTACAGTGGTGATAATATCGAGATTGGATTTAATGTAAATTATATGCTTGATGTGTTAAATGTTACCGGTTCTGAAATGGTGCAGGCTTCTCTGCGAGATTCAAATAGTAGCTTTTTACTCACTTATCCTGATCAGGCAGATTGCAAATATGTCATCATGCCAATGCGTTTGTAGTTGAACATCTGCTGTTTAAATGTGCTTTACTGCGTTTAATAAACTAGCGCATTTATGCTATTAAAACAGCTGCAAATAAAAGATTTCCGTAATCTGAATAAAACCCAGTTAACACCAATAAATGGCGTTAACCTGATAGTGGGTGACAATGCTTCTGGAAAAACGAGTATTCTTGAAGCGATATACTACCTTAGTCATATAAGATCTTTTCGTAGCCAATATGTTACAGATCTGATTTCAAGGCAAAGTTCCTATCTACAACTGGTCGCATCAATAGAGACTCGCGATAATAGTACAATACCTATTGGAATAAGAAGAGCAAGAAATAAATCCGAGATACGCGTCGATAAGAAACCAGTACGAAGAGTATCAGACATAGCAGCATTATTCCCAGTATTGGCGATACATCCTGATAGTTATAAATTAATAACCGGTAGTCCATCTCAACGTCGTCAGTTTATTGACTGGGGCGTGTTCCACGTGGAACACGGCTTTTTTCAAGCCTGGCAACGTTTCAAGAAAGCTTTGAGTCAACGAAATGCTGCGCTCAAATCTAAACAGAAAAATGATGTCTGCCAATTATGGAATAATGAAATATGTACTGCATCAAATCATATTGATCAGTTGAGGTCTCAATACTTTGATAATCTTTCGCCTTACCTTAATGATTTAATACAACAGTTTTTTCCTGATGATAATATCTCCATCGAATACAAACGTGGATGGCCAAGAGAAGTAGAATTATCTGAGCTTTTAGACCGCAATCTACAAAAGGAACGATTAAAGGGATACACTTATTACGGGCCGCATCGAGCTGACATTTCACTTAAAGTAAATAATCAGTCTGCACAAACATGCATTTCTAGAGGTCAACAGAAAACATTGGTAGCTCTGATGCGGCTTGCCCAGGCTATGCATTTTTCGCAGATAAAAAATAAATCTTGTGTGCTGTTGTATGATGATCTCGCTGCGGAATTAGACGCAGCTCATAAAAGCATGATCTTATCTGTATTATCATCGATGGATATTCAGTTGTTTTTAACAACTATAGAGGAAGATCAGATTAGTTTATCTGACTGGTCAGACAGTAGGTTGTTCCACGTGGAACATGGTGATATCACATGTAAAACATGAGTAAAGTTTTCTGTGTTTATTCCTTCGGTTTATTAATATATCACTGCGGAAGACCTGATATAATGCAGTAGTTCAAATAAGTGGTTGAAAATATGAGTACAACTGATACCTACGATTCATCAAGTATTAAGGTTTTAAAGGGCCTGGAAGCAGTTAGAAAGCGACCTGGTATGTATATCGGTGACACAGATGATGGTACCGGTTTGCATCATATGGTGTTTGAAGTTGTTGATAATTCGATCGATGAAGCACTTGCCGGGCACTGTAGTGAGATAAATGTAAAAATCCACTCTGACGACTCGATTACAGTGTCTGATAATGGTCGTGGCATACCTACCGAAATGCATGAGGAGGAGGGGGTATCTGCCGCTGAAGTAATCCTCACTGTATTACATGCCGGTGGTAAGTTTGATGACAATTCATATAAAGTTTCCGGCGGTCTACATGGGGTTGGTGTATCAGTAGTTAATGCGCTATCTAAAAAACTGGAGCTAACCATTTATCGTAATGGTAAGAAACATCAGCAAGAATACAGTATGGGGGATGCGGTTTCTCCATTAGAGGTAGTGGGAGATACAGAGAAAACAGGAACATCATTGCGATTCTGGGCGAGTGAAGAAATCTTTGCCAATATTGAATATCACTACGATATATTGAGTAAACGTCTTCGTGAACTGTCATTCCTTAACTCTGGTGTACGGATTGTACTCTCTGATGAGCGTACTGATAAAGAAGATATATTTGAATACGAGGGCGGTATTCGTTCATTTGTGGAGCATCTCAATAAGAATAAAACGCCGTTGCATGAATCAGTAGTGTATTTCGTTGAAGAAAAGGATGATGTAACCGTTGAAGTTGCGTTGCAATGGAATGACTCCTACCAGGAAAATATTTACCCTTTTACCAATAATATTCCGCAAAAAGATGGCGGTTCACATATAGCTGGTTTTCGCGGTGCACTGACGCGTAGTCTGAATAACTATGTTGATAAAGAAGGGGCTGCCAAAAAGGCTAAAGTATCTGTCGCAGGTGATGATGCGCGTGAAGGATTAACCGCGGTTGTATCAGTTAAAGTACCAGATCCAAAGTTCTCATCACAGACCAAAGATAAGCTTGTTTCATCAGAAGTAAAAGGGATCGTTGAATCACTGGTATCGGAAAAATTGCAGGAGTTTTTATTAGAAAATCCTGCTGATGCAAAAGCGATTACGCAGAAGATTATCGACGCAGCGCGAGCCAGGGAAGCGGCTCGAAAAGCCCGCGAGATGACCCGTCGTAAGGGTGCTCTAGATATTGCAGGTCTACCCGGTAAACTTGCAGACTGCCAGGAAAAAGATCCGGCTCTGTGTGAGATTTACCTGGTGGAGGGTGATTCTGCTGGTGGTTCAGCAAAGCAGGGGCGAGACAGAGCAACACAAGCAATCTTGCCGTTAAAAGGTAAGATTTTGAACGTTGAAAAGGCCAGGTTCGATAAGATGCTTGGATCAGCAGAAGTGGGTACCTTAATAACGGCACTTGGCTGTGGAATAGGAAAGGATGAATATAATCCTGATAAGCTGCGTTATCACCGTATTATCATTATGACCGATGCGGATGTGGATGGCTCTCATATCAGAACATTATTACTTACATTCTTCTATCGCCAGATGACTGAACTGGTGGAACGTGGTCATATCTATATTGCTCAACCACCTCTCTATAAAGTGAAAAAAGGCAAACAGGAGCGTTACGTAAAAGATGATGATGAACTGAACGCTTATTTATTACAGCAAGCCTTAAACGGGGCAAAACTGTTTGTTTCAAATAATTCACCCGCGATATCCGATACTGCACTGGAGGATATATCACGGAATTACCTGGCAGCTAAAAATATAATTCACCGTCTATCAAGACGTATAGATACCAATATACTGCAACAGTTAATTACTATACAGGGCTTGTCTAAAGATGATTTCAATAATAATGAACGATTACAGGAGTATGCTGATAAATTATTGAAATCATTAGATAAATATAAATTATCTGGTATCTATTATAGTTCTAATATTTCGCAAGATGATGAAAATAATCTGGAACTGACAATAACAAAAAATCTGCATGGCTTAGATCATGATTATGTTTTGAATAACAGCTTCTTGAATTCGACTGATTATGAGCATCTTTCTTCTCTTGGCAATAAACTGGATTCATTGCTCGAAGAAAATGCATATATAGAACGTGGTGATAAACAACGCCTGGTAGAAAATTTTGATCAGGTAATAGAGTGGTTATTCGCTGAAGCCAGAAAAGGACAAAATATTCAACGTTATAAAGGACTGGGCGAGATGAATCCTGAGCAGTTATGGGATACAACAATGAATCCAGAAACTCGACGGATGTTACAGGTTCGAATCGAAGACGCTGTTTCTGCAGATGAAGTATTTACAACTTTAATGGGCGACCAGGTAGAGCCACGTCGTGACTTTATCGAAACTAATGCTTTGACAGCAACGAACATCGATACATAAGTAAACGTTTACTAACAAAAGACATTTTTATACTTGAAATGTATAAATATTGTTTAATAAGAAAATAAACAATGAAATATAACGATCTTCGTGATTTCATCGAACAGCTGGAAAAAAAGGGTTTACTAAAACGTATCAGCATAGAAGTTGATCCTTACCTCGAAATAACAGAAATATGTGACCGTACCCTGAAAAGACAGGGACCTGCGCTATTATTCGAAAATGTTAAAAATTCCTCTGTGCCGATCTTGGCTAACCTTTTTGGCACACCTGAACGTGTTGCTATGGGTATGGGTGAAGATTCTATCGAAGCACTACGTGAAGTCGGCAAGCTGCTCGCCTTTCTCAAAGAACCTGACCCACCCAAAGGGTTGAAAGATGCATGGGAAAAAATGCCTGTTTTTAAACAGGTGTTAAACATGGCGCCTAAAGAGATTAAGAAAGCACCATGTCAGAAAATTATTCACCAGAAAGAAGATGTTGATCTAGGTAAGATTCCTATACAGACCTGCTGGCCTGGAGATGTTGCAGCATTGATAACATGGGGGTTAGTGGTAACAAAGGGACCGGAAAAAGAAAGGCAGAACCTGGGGATATACCGGCAACAGGTTATTGCCAGGAATAAAGTGATTATGCGATGGTTGGCGCAACGCGGTGGTGCATTAGATTATCGAGAATGGCAACAAAATAATCCCGATAAACCTTTTCCAGTAGCTGTCGCCTTAGGTGCAGATCCGGCCACGATTCTTGCTGCAGTAACGCCAGTCCCGGATACGTTATCAGAGTATGGTTTTGCGGGTTTATTACGTGGCAGTAAGACCGAGGTAGTCAAGTGTTCTCTGAGTGATCTCCAGGTACCGGCATCAGCTGAGTATATCCTCGAAGGTTTTATCTATCCAAACGAAGTTGCGGAAGAAGGGCCATATGGTGACCATACAGGCTATTATAATGAAACAGAAACTTTTCCTGTATTCACCATTGAAAAGATCACTCACCGTAAAGACCCTGTATATCATAGTACCTACACTGGTAGGCCACCCGATGAGCCTGCGATCTTAGGTGTTGCATTGAATGAAGTATTCATACCTATATTGCAAAAACAGTTTCCAGAGATAATTGATTTCTATCTGCCGCCTGAAGGCTGTTCTTATCGTGTAGCTGTTGTCAGTATGAAAAAACAGTATCCTGGTCATGCCAAGCGCGTGATGATGGGTGTCTGGTCTTTTTTAAGACAGTTCATGTATACAAAATTTGTTATTGTCGTTGATGAAGATGTAAACACAAGAGACTGGCAGGATGTTATTTGGGCCATGAGTACACGCGTCGATCCTGTGCGTGATTTTACTTTTGTCGATAACACGCCCATAGACTATCTAGATTTTGCATCGCCAGTGTCAGGTTTAGGGTCTAAAGTAGGCATTGACGCAACAAACAAATTACCAGGTGAAACAGATAGAGAATGGGGCACACCTATATCAATGGATGATTCAGTAAAACAGAAAATAGATCAGATATGGTCTGATTTACATATCGATTAAATCGAAGATATATGATTAAGATAAAAAAAATTAATTACTTCGTATTTCTCTTAATAATGTTTTACATAAATAGCATTTATGCCAGTAGTGGCTCGATAATGACAGTAGAAGAAAAATATTGTAAATGGGAAGTGAAGGATTATGCAATTGAAAAACCGTTGTGTGGGTACATCGGGAATGCGGAGAGAGGTAAAGCAATCGCATCTGATGGCAGTAAAGGCAATTGCCTCGCCTGTCACCAGCTGCCGATCGATGGAATAGAGGCTTACGGCACTATCGGACCACCATTAGCAGGTATTGGCTCACGGCAAAGTGAAGCTTTTATTAGACTGAGAGTAGTCGATACGAGGAATATAAACCCTATGTCAATCATGCCGGGTTTTTACCGTGATCCCGGTTTGATCAATAGACCTGGTATACATTATATAGGCAGGACATTTTTAACTGCGCAACAGGTTGAGGATGTCATCGCCTATCTGGTTACTTTGAAATGAAGTTAGACAATAAAATAATTTTGATCGCTTTGTTGGCATTATTAACAACTAAACTCTATGCCGAGCCTGTATCAGGTTATGAATATATCAAACCTGAAACGCGTACTATGCAGGATGATGATTTTTCAAATCCAGGTTTACTAGCTGTCGATCGCGGACAAGAGTTATTCAATAAGAAATATGAAACAGATAAAACCTGCTCAGATTGTCACGGTAAAGAAGGCGAGATGTTCAATAAAAAGAGACTTGCTCGTTATCCGATGTATAGAAACAGGTCCAATGAGATTATAACCCTGCAAAAGCGAATCAGAAATTGTCAGGCGACAATTACAGAAAACCCTCTACAGACAGATCATCCAGATCTAATCAGTTTAGAGACCTTCGTACGAAATCGTGCCCATGGTGAGATAGTAAATATACAGACGGAAGGACCGGTGGCAGAAGAGATTAAAGAAGGTGAAAAACTCTATACTACTCGTTATGGTTTAATCGATATGTCCTGTCAACACTGCCATGATTTTTATCCGGGGCAGATGATACGAGGACAGAAGATAAGTCAGGGGCAGGCGAATGGATTTCCAGCTTATCGTCTTGCTACAGGGGAGATGGCAAACCTGCATCTGCGAATACAGCAATGCATGACTTTATTAAGAGCTGAACCTTTTGCAACGGATTCAAAGGAAATAGAACAGTTAGGCTTATACCTAATGTCTCGCTCTAATGGGTTGGCTATAGAAACGCCCGCTGTCAGGTACTGATTAATTTTAACCCCATGCATTATTTTTATCCATCCAGCGAAGGCTTAACAGATACCATAAGCATATCGGTATCATCATCGCTAGCCAGCTCCAGTCATCAATAACAAAAAAACTGGTAACTATTTTGTTACTGGTGAAATTTGCCCATGGCAGACAATACAGTGTAAAAAAAACACATACCCAGATCAGTAATATGGCGTGTTTACGTTTTTCTATGCTAGAAAAGGCTAATAACACCCAGAGAGGTAATTTAGCAGGTGTTGATTTTTTTAAGTCACTCATTATTACTGTCTCCTATGATATCAGTTGATCTAGTTCGTCATCCATGTGCATCTCTGTCAATTCTGCAAAACCACCTATCCATTTGCCGTCGATCGTAATCTGCGGTACTGTTCGTGCTCCGTTCGTCACCAGTGAGAATTCACGTAATCCGGCCTGGTCCTGGTCAACGCGAACTTCTTCATATGGGATACCCCATTTCACTAATAAAGATTTGGTTTTTTCACAGATTGGACAGATGCCAGTACTGTATACTTTTAAACGCGCCATATAAAGACCATATAAACTGTTGTTTTCTTTTCGAATAAAAATAAGAGAGAATGCTGAATCTAGCAGATAACTGCAAAATCATACATAAACAGAGTTATTTTACATGAGTTTTAAGATACGTGGGCCAGCAAGCGGGCATGAGTTTACAGCTGAAAAGAATGAAACCATACTGGAAGCGGCTCTACGCCAGGGCGTTGGCCTGCCTTATGGTTGTCGCAATGGGGCGTGTGGAAAGTGTGCCGGTGATGTCCTGTCAGGTGAAACTGAGTACGATACAGATGCACTACGTGCCACGGCAAAAAAAGAATTTGAAGAAGGCAAAACGCTATTCTGCCAGGCATGTGCAGTCAGTGACCTTGAAATAAAGGTACGTGAAGTAGTAAAAAGTACAGACATCGACATCAAAACATTACCCTGCCGTGTCGAGAAAATGGAATTACTGACCCATGATGTGATGAAGCTTCAGTTAAAACTGCCAGAGACAGAGAGATTACAGTTCATGGCCGGGCAATATATAGAAATTTTGCTCAAAGATGGCAAACGTCGAGCATTTTCCATAGCAAATGCACCGCATGATGATGCATTTATAGAGCTGCATATAAGACATGTACCAGATGGTCATTTTGGAGACTTTGTATTTGATGGATTAAAAGAAAAAACACTATTTCGTATTGAGGGTCCATTGGGTAGTTACTTCCTTCGTGAAGATAGTGAGCGTCCGATAATCCTGATGGGTGGCGGTACAGGATTTGCTCCACTAAAAGGCATGTTAGAACATGCTTTTTATATAAATTTTGATCGCCCAATACACCTGTTTTGTGGTGTGCGCGCGAAAAGTGACCTTTATATGGATGATATGGTAAAGGAATGGATTAAACGACATAAAAACCTGAAATATACACCTGTTTTATCTGACCCCGATGAAACTGATGATTGGCAGGGTGAGGTTGGTTTCGTCCATGAAAGTGTAGTCAGTCATTACCCGGATCTGTCAGGCTATGATGTCTATATGAGCGGACCACCACCTATGGTGAAGGCAGGTATGGATCTATTTTATGAGAAAGGATTACCAGAAACTCAAATATACTCGGATTCATTCGAGTATTCTGACGATGCATTAAAGGCGATGGGTATTCAAAAACCGAAAACTGATGGCTGAGAAAGCAACAATAAAACAGCTGATGAAAAACCTGCCTCAGCGGGGTAAAGTCGAATGGATAGGCGTAAGGCCTGAAAAAAGGCAATCAATAAAAGCACTCGAAAGAGTAATCGTTTTAGCAAGTGGGCTTGATGGTGACCATTACGCAGGTCGTAGTGGTAACCGTAGCGTGACCTTGTTACAGGCAGAACACCTGCCTGTCATAGCATCTTTATTGCATCGAGAAAAAGTTGAACCACAGTCACTGAGGAGAAATATCGTTGTCAGCGGTATTAATTTACTGGCACTAAAAGACAAAGAGTTTTTGATTGGAACAGCTGTTTTAAAAATGACCGGATTATGTCATCCCTGTTCACGTATGGAAGAAAATTTTAGTGAAGGCGGGTATAACGCAGTCAGGGGCCACGGTGGAATAAATGCCTGTGTCATTTTACCTGGTGAGATTAAGCTACAGGACAAGGTAATAGCAAACTAGGTTTTAACCACCATCAATTGTGGTGTCTCACGTTCAAAATCGTTACCCAGAACATCTTCACCGTAATCACCAGCGAGTAAATGCAGACCCTGGCGATAGTATTCCTGAGCGGCACCTGGTTCTTCCATGTGCTCTTCAAGCAAGCGTGCAAGCTTGAGATAGTTTTCTGGCATCGGCCTGATTGAAATACTGGCCTCCAGGTAGTTTCTTGCTTTTCCCCATAATGATCGTGACATACACATCTTGCCTAATGCAAGCAATAACCAGGCGTTTTGCTGGTGATCTTCTAACCAGCCTTCGACAGTTTCCAGCTGTATGTTATCTACCAGAACATCAAGTTCGGAATACAGTATGATCGTGCTCTCCTGCCAGTTTTTATCCAGATATTGACGTAATTCTTGTTCTGCTTCTCCAGCTGCATTTACCTTGATTAACTCGCGTGCATAATGTTCAATGACTTGAGGAATGACTTTTAAATGGGTGGATGTATCATTCCAGAAATTGATCATTGGGGAACTATCATTGTTCCTGGCTAAATTTGAAAGCTTGCCATTACATACCGCGACTTCAAATGTAAGCAGTGTTTCTGCAGATAATTTTCCGAATTTCTTCAGTGCTGGAAGAATCTGCGTAAGGCGATCCCAGTCATGCAATTGTCTGTAGGTATTAGCTAGTAAATTCAGAACATAGGGATGATTCTCAGAAACACTATTAATCTGTTCCAATGTAGCTAGAGCCTGTTCGATTTGATCGTGTGACAACTGTAACTCAGCTTTGGTAAGTCCGATCGCAATTTCCGCATCGGGAGCTTCTAAATGAGCTTTACGCAAATATTCATCACGACGCTCATGTGCTCCTAGCTGTTGTGCTGCACGAGCAGCTGTCAAGTAGACCAGTAAACGATTATCACTGTATTTGATATGTTTTTGTAATATTTTTTCGGATTGTTCAAAGCGGCCTTCAGCATACTCGATAAAGCCTTTGGTGAGTGAGTTATGTGCTTTTTCTGTAAGAACTTGCTTATGTCGATTGATAAAATAATTAAAGGTATTTTTTATAAGCTCCCAGGTTTCAATTAAAGCCAGGATGGCAAATAAAGCACAAAGAACGGCTGCACCAAAAACTACGAGATTCGTCTGAAATGAAATGCCAATGAAACTAAAGCTTACCAGCCCCAGATCTTTATTCTGGTACATGGTAAAGCCGACAATGGTAATAACGGAGATGAGCAATATGTATAACAGACGGTTCATTTCATTTACCTGTCACAGTATTTATGTTGCCGATAAGTGCTTGTAGGTTATCTTATTTAGATATAAATTTATAGCTGACTGTTATGTCTACTGTATCAGCTATCATATTTACTGGAAAAATGATTGATAAGAGCGGAGATAACGGCTTCATCAGTGGCATTTTCAGCGGTAATGATGGTTTTGAAGCCATGTTGCCTGGCCAGTGTATGTGCACGGGGAGACGGCACAACGAGAGGGATATCTATCAACAAGCTTGGATCATCCATCAGTGTTATCAGATTTTCCAGACCTTCGTTACTGCTGATGGTGATAGCATCGAGCTCAGACACTTTTTTTTCGTCAAGTGACGGATGTGGTGGCAGTTCTCTTTGATAGGTTTCAACGTATCTAATCTGCGCCCCGCGACGTATCAGGCTATCACCGAGCAAGGCACGGCCACCGCTGCCACGAAAAATAAGTATACGGCGGCCGTCGATCTTTGGCATCTGGAAAACCGGATGTTTTAACAATGACTCGGTGTTCTTATCCGGCGCTTCTATATCGACATGGATATTCTGCTGCTCAAGAGCTTCGGTTGTTTTATTACCTATAGAGACGATAGTAAAGTGTTCAGGCAAAGCAGGGAAGTATATTCGGCTCTGTTCTACAGCTGTAGGACTGATAAATATCGCCATGTTAAAGCTATATAACTGTTCACGTAACATGATCAGTTGCTGGATATCCAGTTCAGGAGGCGGCTGTATGCTTATTACAGGATAGTGGATCACTTTTCCGCCGGCTTTTTCTATCAAGCGCCGTAGATTTCCTTCACGGCCATCAGGTCGAGTGATGAGGACAGTTTTATCAGTCAGCGCATAATCCGGGTTCATTTGGTTTCATTTTGCTGCAGCCACAGCATTTTAAGATTCGAGCTTCTATTGTAGCAATAACCGGAAACGGGTTTTATCAGGCTCTCGACGATTTTAGTTTTTTACGTATTAAAGGTAAGTGCCTACGACTGATTTCCAATAAATCTTCGATATCTGAGAAATTCAAACAGGCATGGCCATCATTATTCTTGGTTAAGCCATGTAACCTCTGGTGTGCAACCAGTGCATTGCGGTGTATACGGATAAACAGTGAGGAAAACTCCTGTTCCAGAGCTTTAAGTGACTCTTCGATCAAGAATTCCTGCTCAGCAGTACGCAAGGTCACGTACTTCTGGTCAGCCTTGAAATATACCACGTCTTCAATCGGTATGAGTTCCAGCGAACCTCTGCTCTTCACGCATATCTTCTCTCTGGCACCGTCGGTTTCATCTTCACGCAATTTACTCAATTGCGCCTTGTTCATACGTTTGGCTGCTTCAAGAGCCGCTTCGAGACGGCTCTGTTTTATGGGTTTCAGCAAATAGTCTATCGCATGCGCCTCGAAAGCTTTGAGGGCATGTTCGCCATAAGCGGTAGTAAAAATAATCGCGGGCGGTTTATCCATGCGGTTAATATAGCTAGCGGCTTCGATACCATCCATACCGGGCATCCGAATATCCATCAGTACAACATCTGGTTGCGAGGCCTGGGTTTTACGTAAGGCGTCTTCACCGGTTACTGCTTCACCGATGACCTGGTAACTGCTGCTACTAGAGAGGAGCTTTCTCAGACGTTGCCTGGCTAGCTGTTCGTCGTCAACTATCAAAACGTTCATTTATAACATCCAAAGGGATTAAGAGTGAAACGGTGTAATTGTCTTTGGTGTCATTTATTATGAACTCGCCATCATTTCCATAAACGAGTTTCAGGCGTTGCCTGATGTTATCCTGTGCCATTTGATTGCCCTTTTTACTGTATGTCGAAGCCTGTCTGTCCGATAACAGAGGGTTACAAACGGATAACTTTAGTTTGTTATCTATTTGTAGTGCAGAAATCAGTATTTTTCCACCTTCTGCGATAGGTTCAATGCCATGATATACCGCATTTTCCGCCAAAGGCTGAATACACAGTGAGGGGACTTCTAAATCCAGCAATTCATCATCGATCTGCCATTCAACCTGTAACCGATCACCGAGCCTTAGTGCTTCGATAGCGAGATAGCTTTTTGTTAGTCCGATCTCATCGCCAAGGTGGCTCATGTTCTGTTCGCTCAGGCTAGCTCGAAACAGGTCAGACAAATCTTCGATAGCTTTTTCAGCTATTTCTGGAGATATCGTTATCAGACTGGCGATCGTATTCATACTATTGAAGAGAAAATGTGGCCGTATCCGTGCCCGCAGAGCCTGTATTTCAGCATGACTCTGTGCGGCAAGGTTTTTTCTCCACTGCAGCTGGATATAGAAGTATCGTAATATCAGGAAGTATATGACGGCGCTGATGGTCATAATGCGTATCAGAAACAGGCTGTCGGAAGCGTTACGCTGATAATCAAAATAAAACAGATGATTAACCTGGTTAGCCGTGAGGCCTACGACCAGGCTGACGATCATCATCAAGCAGAATGAGATAAAAAGACACTGATTTTGTTCACGCTTGTGCAACCAGTCACGAAACTTACATAATATAGCGGCGTTTAATAAAGCAATCCATATCATCAACAATGAAGAAAAAGCCAGGTAGTCCCAGAACTGCTCACTGCTGGTAGAAGCCGCCATGGCAAATATGATCGCCAGCACTTCAGTCAGTAATATAACGATAAAAAGGTTACCGACCTCGCAAAAGTTGGGTAGCAAACATGAGTTTATCCCGCTATCATTGTTTGCATTATTATTCACAGTGTTTTCAGTCATTTACATTAGATAGACGAGAGCACATGGAAAGCAAGCGTAAATCATGGAAAAGCTTATATTGAGCTTAAAAAGATGGCTTTAAACAGGGTTTGATATACTTCCCGAAAATAATTTCAGACTAGAGTTACAACAAAATCATGAGTGACAAAAAAAATCAGCCGAATTCAGCCACGAAGCCAACAACTAACTCAGCATGGGGTGGCCGTTTCACTGAGCAGACCGATGCCTTTGTTGAAGCATTTACCGCCTCGGTTCAGTTCGACCAGCGGATGTATAAACAGGACATCGCCGGTTCGCGTGCACATGCAAAAATGCTTAACAGGATATCGGTACTCAGTAATGAGGACCTGGCGGCGATCCTGGGTGGTCTCGAAGCAGTGGAGCAGGAGATAAGCGAAGGTGAATTTGACTGGTCAATCGCTCGTGAAGATGTACATATGAACATCGAGGCACGTTTAACCGCTATGATAGGTGATGCCGGGAAACGCCTGCATACCGGGCGCTCCAGGAATGACCAGGTAGCTACTGATATCAGGTTATATCTGCGCGAACAGATTGAGTTCATTATTAATGAAATACGCCGCTTACAGCATGGTATATTGGATGTGGCGGAACGAGAAAGCGAAACTATAATGCCGGGTTTTACCCATTTACAGGTGGCTCAACCGGTAACTTTTGGACATCATGTCATGGCCTGGTATGAGATGTTGAAGCGTGATGCTTCCCGGTTCTCTGATTGTCAGCAACGGATGAATATGTCGCCGTTAGGCGCTGCGGCGCTGGCCGGTACAAGTTATCCGATCGACCGGGAGTTTACAGCGACTGAACTGGGATTTACTGCAGCAACACAGAACTCACTGGATTCTGTCAGTGACAGGGATTTTGCCATCGAATTTTGTGCTGATGCGGCGATACTGTTAGTTCACCTGTCTCGCATGTCAGAAGAACTGGTAATCTGGTCTTCAGCCCAGTTTGATTTTATTGATCTGCCAGATCGCTTCTGCACTGGATCATCTATCATGCCGCAGAAGAAAAACCCTGATGTGCCAGAGCTGGTGCGCGGTAAAACCGGCCGGGTTAATGGTCACCTGGTCAGTCTGTTGACCCTGATGAAGTCACAGCCTCTGGCGTACAACAAGGACAACCAGGAAGATAAAGAGCCTCTGTTCGATACCGTTGATACCGTATTGGGATGTCTGCGCGCATTTGCAGATATGGTGCCGGCTATCACCTGTAAACATGACAATATGTATAAAGCAGCTAAGCAGGGCTTCTCAACAGCGACAGATCTCGCTGATTACCTGGTAAGAAAGGACCTGCCATTTCGTGATGCCCATGAAGTGGTCGGAAAAGCCGTGGCTATGGGTGTCAGCACAGGGAAAGATTTAAGTGAGCTTTCGCTCACCGAGTTACAGCAGTTTTCGAACAAGATCGAAGCAGATGTATTTGAAGTGTTAACACTAGAAGGCTCGGTCAGTTCACGAAACCATGTTGGTGGAACAGCGCCGGACCAGGTGAGAAAAGCTATCGCCAGGGCGCAAACTGAGCTGGCCGGTCAATTGTAATAGGCGTATTCTAAAGGTTGGAATTAAATATTGAGAAGCGATTATGTCTTTAACGCACTTTGCTCCAGCAACTAATCTGTTGTGGAAGTATCTGGAAAGTATCGACATCAATCCTGGGCCTTTATATAAAAAGGCAGGGATCAAGCCAGAACTGTTATTAAATCCTAATGCGCGTATAAGCATAAGTAGAGTCGATGAACTCTGGCAGCAGGCAGCGGGCATAATTGAAGACCCCTGTTTTGCCATAGACATGGCTGAGTTCTGGCACCCGTCTCATATGGGAGCATTAGGTTATGCCTGGCTGGCAAGCTCGACTTTACGACGCGGTTTTAATCGTGCCGTCAGATACATACATGTGGTTACTGAAGATCTAAACCTGGAGGTAGCAGATACACCTACAGGATTCAAAGTCAGCGTTGACCTGGAAGATTCAGTTTTCACGCTGCCGCAACACCATGACCTGATCCTGACCATAATAATGCATATGTGCCGCTTTAATTTTGGTGAAGAACTCATTCCTACCGAAGTCAAGCTGGCACACCCGGAACCGGCCTGCTCGAATAAGATAATCGATTATTTTCAGACAGACGTGCTATTTGATGCGGAACATTCCAGTTTATCTATCGCCAGAAGCGATGCCGATCTGGTGTTACCATCAGGTAATAAGCAGATCGCCCTGATGCACGATGAGATGCTAATGCGATATCTCGTAGAGATCAAAAAGGGGGATATCGTGCAACAGGTACAATCGATCATCCTGGAAAACTTGCCTGATGGCCAGGTAACAGACCAGTTGGTGGCAAGCCAGCTGAACCTGAGTGAACGCAGCATGCAGCGGCGTTTAAAGGAACACAAAACGACGTTCAGGTTCTTGCTAGACGGGGTTCGCGAGATGGTTGCCAAACAATATATCGAGAACCCGATGAACCGGATGAGTGACATCGCTTTTTTACTTGGTTTTTCAGAGCAGAGCGCTTTTTCGCGGGCGTTTAAAAAATGGACGGGTAAGTCACCGGTTGAATATCGTAACTCTCTAAACTAAGTTATTCATTTAGCTCTTTATTTATTATAGATAGTACCTGCCTTGTTGCATCACGTAAGTCTGTGATGGCCTGCTCAGGCACCATGGTAGAGCCATCGCGGCCTATCAGTTCGATGACTTCGGCCTTTTCCGCCAAGCCAAACGCACCGATGCTGCCACTCGAACTTTTCATCTTGTGAGAGACATTGAATAGTGTCTCAGCATTATCGTTATCAATAGCTTCTTCTATCGCGTTGAGTTGCTCTGGCAAAGTTTCTATACAGAGGTTTAACACCTCTTTGAATGTATCACCCATCAGTTCTTTCATTTCAGAGAATGCTGAGGCATCCATGGCGGTTTGTGGCATTGCTAATCCTTGTATTATTCAGTCTTTGTTTACGCGTGAGTGGGTGTCGCCGACGAGTACTGCTTCAGGCACATTGGTTTTTAAAACAGATACGATATCACCATACACACCAGGAACGGCTTTGAATGAAACCCATAGTGTATTGAGTTTCATGTCGACATTTGCAAATAACACCTCATTACTAAATTGTTTCAGAGCAAATTCAATATTTGCCAAGGTATCTTTGATATATTGTTCGGGTTTGGTTTTAAGTTTTGGAATGATCATCAGCAGATCACTTACCGGTCCACCATCCTCATCCCGCGTAGGAGCCAGCTTCCAGAGGGGTTGGGCGGGTTCGATATCTACGCTAAGTTTTAAGTCTTTTTCATCCATTGCAAAATTGGTTGTAGTAAAACCTGTCATTTATATTCCAAATAACGGGTTTTGCATGCTGTTCAGATAATATAGCTAAAGTATTCATTAAAGGCGAACAGTTTTTTAATATTAATATTTGGCTGATATCTCCGACATATTAATAATATAAGTTAGAGAGTGTCTATAAGCCATTGACGTATATGCTGAATCTCTTCGATACATACCGCATGTCCCATATCATATTCATGCCACAGGACCTCTATGTTATGTGAATCGAGCAGCTCCCGGCTCTGTTTACCGTAGGCATATGCAACCACATCATCCTGGCGTCCATGAGCCATAAATAATGGTGTTTCGCTGCTGGCATCACTGATCTCTTCAGCTAACTGCTCAGGTAAAGGCATATAAGTTGATAGTGCCATGATTCCTGCGAGCTGCCTGGGGTATCGGCACCCACAATGCAGCGCGATAGCCCCGCCCTGTGAGAAGCCGGCGACAATGATGCGGCTGGACTCGATACCATCAGCTTCCTGTGATTCACATAACTGCTTAAGGATCTCGGAAGATTCTTTGATACCGGCTTCATCTTCCTGATCGATGATCGAGAGACTGCTGATGTCATACCAGCCCGGCATCTGGTAACCCTGGTTGATGGTGATGGCTCGTAACGGTGCATTTGGAAAGATAAAACGGATGGCATAATGCGAAGGTAACTGTAGTTGATCAATGATTGGCACGAAGTCGTTGCCGTCAGCACCAAGGCCGTGCAGCCAAATTATCGCCGTGTCCGGCGTTTCATGAGTTTCTATGATGATGGAGTCCAGTTGTGACATTGTGTTTGATCCCTGGCAAGGTGTTTTAATTTATTTCAGGCAACAGCTAAAAATAGGTTTCGTTGTCAGTTGAATATTGCAATAATAATCAACAAACAACAATGAAGTAGTTATTTCAAAGTGGTAAAACTCTTAGTCTTAATATCGGTATTAGTAATATCAGCCTGTGGGATGCAGGGTGATTTATATCTGCCTGAAGAAAACCCGGATAAATCAACAAAGAACAAATAGTATTAATGTATTTATGGATTTTTTTGATTACAAAGAAGGTCGTTTATGGGCTGAAGAAGTCGATATAAGAGCAAATATTGATCACTGGGGCACTCCTTGTTATGTATATTCACGTGCCACGTTTGAACGGCACTGGAAAGCTTTTGATTCAGCCCTGGGCTCACATCCGCACCTGGTATGTTATGCAGTGAAAGCTAACTCAAATCTTGCCGTTCTAAATATTCTGGCAAAGTTAGGTTCCGGTTTTGATATAGTTTCCCTGGGTGAACTGGAGCGTGTACTTAAAGCTGGCGGTGAGGCTGACAAGATTGTCTTTTCCGGTGTTGGTAAAACAGCCGAAGAGATGAGCCGAGCGTTAGATGTCGGTATTCGCTGCTTTAATGTCGAGTCACAGGCAGAACTGATGCTGCTGGAAAAGGTTGCGGCAGAAAAAGGTGTACGTGCACCGGTATCTTTGCGGGTTAACCCGGATGTGGATGCTAAAACACATCCCTATATCTCTACCGGCTTAAAAGACAACAAGTTTGGTATCGCTGTTAAGGATGCAGCAGAGGTCTATCAGGTAATCGCTGACTCTCAGCACCTTGAGGTAGTGGGAGTGGACTGTCATATCGGTTCTCAACTGACCGATGTGAAACCTTTCGTTGATGCTTTAGACCGTGTTTTGGCACTGGTAGATCGCCTGGCAGAAAGGAACATAAAGCTGCACCATCTGGATCTGGGTGGCGGGCTAGGAATACGCTATAAGGATGAAACACCGCCTTTGCCAGAAGAGCAGATGGCAGCATTGATGCAGCGTTTACAGGGGCGAGAGTTTGAAATACTCATCGAGCCCGGGCGAGCTATCGCCGGTAACGCCGGTATACTGTTAACTCATGTTCTCTACACGAAACATAATGAAGATAAAAACTTTGCCGTGGTCGACGCTGCGATGAATGATCTCATGAGACCGGCGCTGTATCAGGCATGGCAGGCTATAAAGCCGGTGGTTGTAGACTCGCCAGTGTCAGCAAAGGTTTATGACGTGGTAGGGCCGATATGTGAAACTGGCGACTTCCTCGGCAAGGAGAGAGAACTGGCGATAGAGCCAGGAGACTTGCTGGCAGTGATGTCAGCGGGGGCTTATGGCTTTACTATGAGTTCAAATTACAACTCGCGGCCGAGGGTGGCCGAGATTATGGTCGACGGCAACAGTTATCAGATTGTGCGTCAGCGTGAAACTATCGAACAGTTATATGAAAATGAGTCCATCTTAAGCGGTTGATAATAAATTGTTCAGGAGTGCTTCATCACGTGTCTGTTGCCTGGCTGAAAGTGAAAATACCGGGCAAAAAAGTGTGTTGTCATATTTCATGTCAGATATTTCTCTTATAAATCGTTGTTTTTTGTCAAGACCTGACATTTTGTCCTGTTCTTCTTCCCCGGCTTTGTTATTCTTGTCAGATTACATCGTTTAATGCTGAGGAGTCACAAATGAGCTTGTTAAGTAAAATAGTTTTCCTTCTGCTGTTAGTCAGCGTTTTTAGCCCTTCTTACGCAGCTGTTGATAGTGTTGAGTTCACCGATTGTAAAGTTTTCAGTGATGAAGATAAAAAAGATGGTGATAAGAAAGGCGATGAAGAAGAAGAGCCCGATTGCGAATAGATCATGAAAGCATCGCTGATGCATTCTTGTTCATTCGACATGTTGTTTGTTTAAAAACACAATATAAGTAAAACCGTACAATCTACTAAAGAGATATTTGAGGAATCTTATGATGAAATCAAGAGTTTTAATCGCTGCATTCGCGGCTAGTTTAATTTTTTCTGCCAATGTGAGTGCTGGAAAACCTGTAGGCATTACAAAAGACGTGATGGAAGTCGCTGTTCAGCATGATGGCAAAACGGTGAAGATCACACGTAACCAGGACAACAAGAACACCGTTAACCCGTCTTTTGCCAAGACATCTCGCCCATGTCCACCATTCTGTATACAGCCTGCAGTATTGGCACCTGGTGTAGAAACGATCGCAGAAAATGAAATGATCGATTACATCTCTAAGATGTCAGGCGGTGATGACTCAATTCTGGTGGTTGATTCACGTACGCCAGACTGGGTTAAAAAAGGTACGATTCCTGGCGCAATCAACCTGCCATGGACAAAACTGAACCCAGCTAAAGGCGCTGACCCTGTTTCTATATTAGAAATTATGGAAGAGAACTTTGGTGTTACAGAAAGTGAAGGTCTGTTGAATTTCAGTAAAGCAAAAACACTGGTTTTATTCTGTAATGGTATGTGGTGTGGTCAATCACCAAACAATATCAAGAACCTGCTGAAATTTGGTTATCCTGCACACAAGATCAAATGGTACCGTGGTGGTATGCAAGACTGGGAGATCCTAGGTCTGAGCACTGTTCCAGGAAAATAATAGCAAAGCTGTTGTACCAAATAGCGCGGTAGACTGGAAATACTACCTGCTTGGTGATGAAGCCGCCCTTTTTAGGGCGGCTTTTTTATATATGAAATGGTGTTATAAGTCATATATTTGTTAATTGTTCAATAATAATGTTCGGTTCTAATCGTTTGGTATAGTCCATATCTACGTGTGCAAAGCGCACTTTACCAGTCGTATCTACGATATAGCTTGCTGGAATAGGCAGCTCAAAACTGTTATCACCATTATGATCTGGGATGTTGATTTCCCATGCTTCATATATCGGCCGTAAAGGCTCGGGCAGGGTAAAGACAAGACCACAAGCTTTTGCCAGAAGGTTGCCTGTATCACTAAGTACTTCAAAGGTCAGGTGTGAATTGTTGACCTGGTCTGCGGACTTGTCCGGTAACTGGGGTGATATCGCAACCAGCTGTGCGCCAGTAGCCTTTATTTGCGGTAGACGTTGTTGCAGGGCATTAATCTCAAGGTTGCAATAAGGGCACCATGCGCCACGGTAAAAACTGATGATGAGCGGCCCATTTGATAAGAAGTCGCTCAAAGAACGTGTCTCATCGTTTGCGCTGGGTAAATTGAATGATGGAAACTTGTCTCCTTTGTTTAACGCTTGTTCAGCGATACCTTTAGCGACCAGTCCGTGCAGCTCTTGTATCAGGGTATTCAATGTTTCTTGTGGAATAGTAGGCAGTAGTTGATCCTGGAATGCCTGAATCTTATGAGACAGTGATTTGTGTATTTCTGGTTGGTCCATCTTTGTCCCCTGTTATTAGTTAGACGAATGACTTAAAATAACATGAAGTCTTCATTTAACAATAATTAAGATTGCTAACAGGGTGATACACAGGTTATGCTCAAATTGTTTATAAGGTATTGTTTTAAGGTAGTGTTTACCGGGTTTACGAGATTGAATGGAAATAAAATTTACTAAGATGCATGGTCTGGGCAATGACTTTGTCGTGATTGATGCGATTACCCAGACGATAGATTTGACAGTTGAGCAGATAGTGGCAATCTCTGACAGGCATCTGGGTGTTGGCTGTGATCAATTGCTACTGGTCGAAAAGCCGACGACAGATCAGGCTGAATTTCGTTATCGGATCTATAATAGTGATGGTGGTGAAGTGGAGCAATGTGGAAACGGGGCGCGCTGTTTTGCTCTTTTTGTTCGTCAGCATGGTTTAACCACAAGTAGTACTATCCCGGTAGAGACGGCTGGTGGTTTGATCGAGCTGAGGATAGAAGGCAACCAGGTGGTAGTAAATATGGGTGTGCCAGACTTTCGTCCACAAAGTTTGCCGTTTTTAGTAGATTATCAGGCAGAAAGCTACAATCTGATGGTGAACGGTGCTGAATATGCTATAGGTGCTGTATCGATGGGAAATCCTCACGCGGTAATGCCTGTAGAAGACGTGGATACTGTAGATATTGAAACGCTTGGAAAGGAAATAGAGAGTCATCCGCAGTTTCCAAATCGTGTAAATGCCGGCTTTATGCAGGTTGTTAAACGTGATGAGATACGTCTGCGGGTATATGAGCGTGGTGCCGGTGAAACCAGGGCGTGCGGTACAGGCGCTTGTGCAGCTGTGGCTGTTGGACGATCACTGGCTTTGCTCGATGAACGAGTGACGGTGCATCTGCCGGGCGGTGACCTGATGATAGAGTGGCCGGGTGAGGGTCGGGCCTTATTAATGACAGGACCAGCAACAACGGTTTTTGAAGGTAAAATAAATATATAAAAATAAAATGGGCAAATAGTGTGAGTGAAATAAAAACTGCAGCAAATAAAATGAAACAAGAATTAAATAACGAAGATATTTCTACAGAACAGGAACAGCAGCTAGCAACCGAACTACAACTGGTCAGTATGCTGCGTGAAAATGCAGATATATTAAATCGTCACCCCGAACTATTAAAAGTACTGGAATTGGCCCACCAGAGTGGCGGTGCAGTATCACTTATCGAGCGACAGGTTGCTATATTGCGCTCACAGTTGCAGGAGCAGGAAAAGCGTATGCTCGAACTGATGGATGTGGCTCGTGATAATGAGCGATTATCTAAAATTCGTCATCGTCTGGCAATCGAGCTATTCTCGTCACATGATACGGATGATGTCATCAGTACCGTTCTTGATACATTCAAAACAGAACTATCTGCAGATCACGCTGTAGTAAAACTATTCAGTAAGGATAAAGAGCAGATCGAGCAGTCTGCGGGTCTGTTTGTAGATGTCGACGATGAAGCATTGACGGCATTCAAAACCATGCTGCAACATAAAAATACCGTCTGTGGCCGTTCCACCGATGAACAGAAAGCCTATTTATTTGCTGATAAAGCAGAAGAGATAAAGTCTGTCGCTGTGATCCCGCTGGTGGCGGGTGCCAATCTCGGTCTCATCGGGCTCGGAGCAAATGATGCTATGCGCTTTAACTCTTCGATGGGTACAGATTTTCTCTCGCATATAGGTGAACTGGTCAGCGCTTCTCTGGCGGTACATCTGGAACAATAAACAGCATGAATAAAGCGCCCCGGGAAACTGTTCTGCCGAACCATGACCTGCAGAGGTTTTTTGACTATCTTCAGTCCGAGCGGCGTTATTCTAAGCATACTGTTTCAGCCTACCGGCGTGATATCGACCATTTTCTTAAATGCTGTGATCTGGATGGAACGCTTAATATCAGCTGGGATGAAATCAAGCAGGCTGATATCCGGCAATGTGTTGCCATGCTGCATCGTCAGGGCCTGTCTGGTAAAAGCCTGCAACGATGGTTGTCCTCAATCCGTAGTCTATATAAATTTTTATGCCGATTTAAACGGGCTACGAACAACCCGGCTATCGGCGTACCAGCACCAAGGGCAGCTAAACGGTTGCCAGACACTCTAAATGCAGATGAGATAAACCAGTTATTAAATAATCGTGCCGCCGATACTGGCACGAAAGAAAACAAGCTAATCATTCGTGATATAGCCATGATGGAGCTTATGTATGCCTGCGGTTTGCGCCTTTCAGAGTTAAGCGGTTTGAATCTGCAGGATATAGACTGGCAGCAGCAAACCATCCAGGTGACGGGAAAAGGCCAGAAGCAGCGCCGCCTGCCTTTTGGTGGTAAAGCCAGGGATGCAACCCGGCACTGGCTGAAGTATCGAGCGCTGGTTGCTAAAGAGACGGAGAGTGCGCTTTTTATTAGTTCGCGCGGTACGCGTATGTGTAATAGCAGTATTCAAAAGCGGTTAAAGAAAATGGCGCTGACACAGGGGATAAACACCAATGTCTATCCACACATGCTGCGGCATTCATTTGCGTCGCATATCCTCGAGTCTTCCAAAGACCTGCGCGCCGTGCAGGAACTGCTGGGGCATGCAAACCTGAGTACAACTCAGGTCTATACCCATCTGGACTTTCAGCACCTCGCCGGTGTTTATGATGATGCACACCCCAGGGCCAGAAAAAAGTAATAGAGTCCCTACGTTAAGCTGGTTGTTTTAATCGTCATATCAGCTTAAATTAGTGCCATAATTAATTTAGCCAATGTATAAACTAATCGATAATGTTAATAACTCTGTCACCCTCAAAAGGCCAGGATTTCGAAGAGCCCAGCCTCTCTAAAAAATACAGCAAGCCAGCTGACCTGAAAGATTCTGAACTGCTTATAAAAGAGCTACGCAAGATAAAGAGTAAAGAACTACAGGAGATGATGACGGTCAGTGAGAATATCGCCGATCTAAATGTCGAGCGATATAAAACATTTCAGACGCCCTTCACCACGAAGAATGCCAAGCAGGCAATTTTTGCGTTCAAGGGCGATGTATACGGTGGCCTCGACCTGGCATCATTTGACGAAGACGATTTCAGCTATGCCCAGGACCACTTGCGGATCCTGTCCGGATTATATGGTTGTCTGCGTCCGCTGGACCTGATTCAGCCCTACAGACTTGAGATGAAAACCAAACTGAAGAATGCACGTGGCGATAATCTCTACCAGTTCTGGGATGACAGGATAACTAAAAGTCTTAATAAGGAACTGAAGAAGCAGCAGGAACCGGTACTGGTCAACCTGGCCTCGAACGAATACTTTAAATCGGTAAAACCGAAACTGCTCGAAGGTCGTTTATTGAACATAAACTTCAAAGAGACCAAAGCTGGTAAGACACGCGTCGTCGCCATCTTTGCCAAACGTGCACGTGGCATGATGGCTGACTACATCATCCGTAACCGAATCGAGAAACCGGAAGATCTCAAGAAATTCAAACTGGGCGGTTATAAATTTGACAAGAATATGTCAGACGACAAGCAATGGACGTTTAAACGGCCCCAGCCATGAACGGGCTACTCTATCAGGCAGGAAAAAGACTATAATTTTAATGGCCATCTTGATAATTTTCCGCTAGCCCACAGATAAAATAACGTCATGTCACTCATGGTATGAGCGGGCCGCCCCATAGTGTAAAATTCACGTTATCCTTATACAGGTCATAATTCGCCTGTAGCAAACAGCCTATTATCTGGAGTAAAAAAGTGGAGACATTTCACGGTACAACTATCCTAACCGTGCGCCGCGCAGGCAAAGTCGTCGTCGGTGGCGATGGCCAGGTAACACTGGGCAATACCGTGATGAAGGGAAATGCCACCAAGGTTAGAAAGATCTATGGCGACAAGGTCATCGCTGGTTTTGCCGGTGCGACAGCTGATGCCTTTACTCTACTGGAGCGGTTTGAGGCTATGCTTGAACGCCATAGCGGCCAGTTGAGGCGCGCGGCAGTCGAATTAGCCAAAGACTGGCGCACAGATCGCGTGTTGCGCAAGCTGGAAGCCATGCTGATCGTTGCGGATAAGGATGCGTCTTTGCTTGTTTCCGGTACCGGTGATGTGATCGAAGCTCAAGATGACCTGATTGCTATCGGCTCAGGTGGGCCGTATGCACAATCTGCGGCGAGAGCGTTATTTGATAGCACAGAGTTATCAGCCAGAGATATCGTAGAGAAAAGCCTGGAGATCGCGGGAGATATCTGTATTTATACCAATCATTCGCGCACAGTTCAGGAAATTTAGCTGATCGTGCTAATCAAGCAACATAATGATACTTTTGGCGACATTTGTCAGCAATTTAATGGTTTTTAGTAAAGGTTAATTTTTATGTCTGAGATGACGCCTCGTGAAATAGTTCAGGAATTAGACAAGCACATCGTTGGTCAGAATGATGCCAAGCGGGCCGTAGCGATTGCATTGCGTAATCGCTGGCGTCGTATGCAGATTCATGAAGAATTGCGAGAAGAGATTACGCCGAAAAATATTTTGATGATCGGCCCCACGGGTGTCGGAAAAACCGAGATTGCTCGTCGCCTGGCGCACCTGGCAAACGCACCGTTCGTCAAGGTGGAAGCGACTAAATTCACCGAAGTTGGTTATGTTGGCAGGGAAGTGGACTCTATCATCCGTGATCTTGTTGATATGTCGGTAAAAACGACTCGTGAACAGGAAATGGCTAAAGTGCGCCACCTGGCGGAGAAGGCGGCAGAAGAGCGCATTTTAGATGCACTGCTACCGCCGGCCAGGAACGAGTTTGGCGAACCGGTTGATGACCGGGATAACGCCACTCGGCAGAAGTTCAGAGATAAACTGCGTAATGGCGAACTTGATGATAAAGAGATCGAGCTGGAGATCTCGGCTTCTCCTGTAGGCGTTGAGATCATGGCACCGCCGGGAATGGAAGAGATGACCTCTCAGTTGCAGGGCATGTTTCAGAACATGGGCAGTGATAAGAAAAAAATGAGCAAACTGCGCATTGATAAAGCCCGCAAAGTTATCCTCGATGAGGAGGCAGGAAAACTCATCAAGGAAGAGGAGATCAAGGCGCAGGCGGTCGAGAATGCCGAGCAAAATGGTATCGTATTTATCGATGAGATCGATAAAGTAGCAAAACGTGCAGATAGCGGCGGTGGTGCAGATGTATCACGCGAAGGCGTACAGCGTGATCTGCTGCCCCTGGTAGAAGGCTGTACCGTCTCGACTAAATACGGCATGGTTAAAACTGACCATATCCTGTTTATCGCATCCGGCGCATTTCATCTGACCAAGCCGAGTGATCTGATTCCCGAACTGCAGGGTCGATTGCCGATACGTGTAGAACTTTCTGCATTAAATGCGGAAGACTTCGAGCGCATATTGACCGAGCCGGATGCTGCATTAACGGTACAATATAAAGCGTTGATGAATACTGAAGGTTTAACCATTAATTTTACCGAAGACGGTGTCAAACAGATCGCAGCGTCTGCCTATCATGTTAATGAGAGTGCTGAAAATATCGGTGCGCGACGTTTACACACCATCATGGAGCGTCTGCTAGAGGATATTTCGTTCTCAGCACCGGATAAATCGGGTGAGACCATCTCCATCGATGCGGAACATGTAAATAACAGCCTGGGCGAGCTGATCATCAACGAAGACCTGAGCCGTTACATTTTGTAGAAAGAACAAGCAGAAACATTTGAGTTAAGAAGGCAAAACTATGAGACCAGTAAATATAAACCTGCACCAGAAGAGCCGTGTGCTAGAGATAGAATATGACGACGGTGCTAAATTTGAACTACCCTGTGAGTACCTGCGTGTATATTCACCTTCGGCAGAAGTGACCGGACATGGCCCGGGTCAGGAAGTCCTGCAGTTAAATAAGGAAGAGGTTAATATCGAATCGATCGAACCTCAGGGTAACTATGCGCTAAAGTTCATCTATGACGATAAACATGACACCGGCATCTACACCTGGGACTATCTCTATGAACTGGGTTCTAATTACGATGAGAGATGGCAGGATTACCTCGATCGCTTAAAAGAAGCCGGGCATGAACGCAGGAAAATAGATTAAGACTGGTTGATCAATTTAGAGCAGAGATAAACATGTCAAAAAAAGAAACACACTTCGGATACAAGACTGTTGATGAAAACCTGAAAGAAGGTCTGGTGGCTGGTGTGTTTGATTCGGTGGCCAGTAAATACGATATCATGAATGATGTGATGTCATTTGGCATTCACCGGCTCTGGAAGAAGATCGCCATGCAGCATACCGGGTTAAAACCGGGAGATATGGCGCTTGATGTCGCTGGTGGTACCGGTGATCTGACCATGCAGATGTCGAAACAGGTTGGGCCTAGCGGAAAAATCATCATCTCTGATATCAATGCGGCCATGCTGGAAGAAGGGCGTAAACGACTGCTTGATAAAGGTTATGCCGGAAATATCGAGTTTGTCGAAGCCAATGCGGAAGACTTGCCGTTCGATGACGATAGCTTCAACTGTATCACCATCGCGTTTGGTCTGCGTAACGTGACACACCAGCTGAAAGCGCTACAGTCTATGTATCGTGTGCTGAAACCTGGTGGCCGTCTACTCGTGCTGGAGTTTTCAAAACCGGTAATGCCCGGGCTCAATAAAGTATATGATTTCTATTCTTTTAACATCCTGCCGAAGATGGGTAAGCTTATCGCCAATGATGAAGACAGTTACCGTTACCTGGCAGAATCCATCCGCATGCATCCGGACCAGGAAACCCTGAAACAGATGATGTCCGAAGCCGGCTTTGAGCGTTGCACCTACCATAATATGACGGGCGGTATCGTCGCACTGCATAAAGGCTTCAAGCTGTAGCTATATGTTGATCTATCTATGCTAGTCCTTGAATCGGTCATCAACCGTTACCTGGCGCTTGACCCGGAGATGCTGGGCAAGCTTAGTGAATTTGACGGCAAGGTCATCAAGCTGGAAATGATCGGTATCAATAAAACGCTTTATATGCTGCCTAATGAGAGCGGCATCCAGGTGCTGGCAGAATATGACGGTGATGCCGACACCGTATTACGCGGTACGCCGATCTCCCTGTTTAAAATGGGCCTGGTATCTAATGCTGCCAACCTGCTGTTGAAAGGCGAGGTAGAGATAAGCGGTGATACCCGCCTCGGGCACAAGTTTAAAAATTTATTTTCACAGATGGATATCGACTGGTCCGAGCCACTGGCAGGACTGCTAGGCGATGATCTAGCATACCAGCTACAGCAGGCAGGCAGTAAACTGGGTCGATGGGGTAAGGACTCAGTCAAGTCTGTGTCCAGCAGTTTTAGTGAATATCTACAGGAGGAGAGCCGAGATGTAGTTAGCGAAACGGAGCTGGAAATTTTTAATGAAGATGTCGACCGGCTAAGAAATGATGTTGATCGCCTGCAGGCAAAAATCAATGTGATGATCGGCTCCCGATTAAAATCGAAAGAATAAAAAATATATTTAATAACAGAGCTTGATATAGATGCCGTTACTAACGCCCGGACAATTTATTCGAATGCTGCACATCAACTGGGTTCTGATGCGGCATGGCCTGGACGATATCGTTTTTACTACACACCTGTTCCGTCCTTTCCGTTTCATCATCTATCTTTTTCCCTGGAACTGGTTTCGCCGCAAACGTAAACCGCGTGCGGTGCGAATGCGAGAAGCGCTGGAAGATCTTGGGCCGATCTTTATCAAGTTTGGCCAGATGCTTTCGACCAGGCGAGACTTGCTGGCGGATGATATAGCAGACGAACTGCAGCGATTACAGGATAACGTCCCGGTATTTCCTGGCAACCAGGCCAGGAATATCATCGAAAAAGCATTTGGTGAAAATACAGACGATCTGTTCGAGTCATTCGACGAGCAGCCGCTGGCATCAGCTTCGATCGCGCAGGTACATGCCGCCGTTCTCAAAACCGGCGAAGAGGTCATCGTCAAAGTTCTGCGTCCCGATATTCTGCCGGTCATCAAACGTGATATATCCCTGCTCTATATTATCGCTGAACTTGCTGCCAGATATTCGTCACAGTTAAGGCGTTTACGTCCGGTCGAGGTGATAGAAGAATATGAGAAGACGATTCTCGATGAACTTGATCTGCTAAGAGAGGCGGCTAACGCGAGCCAGCTGCGCCGTAATTTCGAAGGTTCAAACGATCTATATGTACCGGAAGTGTACTGGGATTATGTTCGTAAAAATGTTCTGGTCATGGAGCGGATCTATGGCACACCTATCCGTGATGTCGATAGCCTGCTTGAGCAGAACACCGACATGGAGAGACTGGCTGCGCTGGGTGTTGAAATATTCTTCACCCAGGTGTTCAGCCACAACTTTTTTCATGCCGATATGCATCCGGGAAATATATTTGTCGATACTACCGACCCTAAGAATCCGAAATATGTTGCGGTTGATTTCGGTATCATGGGTACGCTGAGCCAGACGGATAAGCGTTACCTGGCTGAAAATTTCCTGGCATTCTTTCAGCGGGATTATTACAAGGTCGCCAAGCTCCACGTCGAGTCCGGCTGGGTGCCTTCTCATACACGAGTCGATGAGTTTGAATCAGCGATCAGGAGTGTCTGTGAGCCCATCTTTGAAAAGCCGTTAAAAGAAATTTCATTTGGCCAGTTACTGTTACGCCTATTTCAGACTGCTCGACGATTCAACATGGAAGTCCAGCCACAGCTGGTCCTGCTGCAGAAAACCTTGTTGAATATCGAAGGGCTAGGCAGGCAGTTATATCCAGAGCTGGATCTATGGCGCACGGCTAAACCTTTCCTGGAACAGTGGATGGAAGAGCAGGTGGGCGCGCGAGCTATGTTGCGTGCTCTGAAAGATGATATGCCTTACCTGGTGGAAAAGCTGCCAGAGATGCCTGGTCTCATATACAAGAGCCTGAAAGCGTATGCTGATGGTGAATATCATCAACAACAGTTAGATGATATGAGAAAAATTCGCCAGCAGTTAGACCGCAACCACCAGCGCAGCACCTATGTTACCAGCGGCTCTGCAGCAATTATCGGTGCTTCGGTAATCTATGCCTTAGCAGACTCTGTGCCAATGATATTGGGTGCCCCGGTACTGGCATGGTTGTCAGGCATTACCGGCGTATTGCTTGTCATCAACGGACTTAAAAAATAATCAGTAAGACCATGAAAAGCCAGCAGCTCGTTCTATTTATCTGCTGTTTCTTTATTACAGGACGCTTCGCCTTTGCCGTAGACCCGGGTCTGGACTGGAAGACCATCGAGAGCGAACACCTCTATGTGCATTACGCTGAAGGCAATAAACCGTTGGCGGAAAGAGCACTAGTGATTGCAGAACTGGCGCATCAGCGCCTGACAGAAGAGTTCAACTGGGAGCCTGTAGAAAAAACACACATCATCCTGAGTGACGAGAGCGACCAGCCAAACGGTTATGCCACGCCTGTCTTTTTTAACCGCACGGTATTATTTCTTGCACCACCATCAAGCGTAAATACATTAGAAGACTTCGATGACTGGTTTACTACCCTGATCGTCCATGAATATACACATATCGTTCATCTCGATAAAAGTTCAGGTTCGCCGGAATACTTAAGAAATGTATTTGGACGGTTTTTATTCCTGTTCCCCAACCTTTTTCAACCGAGCTGGGTTCTCGAAGGTGTGGCGACGCTAAAAGAAACCGATATCGAACATGGCACCGGTCGTGGGCAAAGCGCCCTTTTTGCTTCTATGATGCGTGAAGAGCTTGGCAATGGCCTGCAGCCTGTGTCTCATGTAAACCTGCCGGTGAGTACATGGCCCGCAGGCACTACACGCTATCTCTATGGTGTGTATTTCATGAATTTCCTGGTAGAGGAATACGGAGAAGATAAGCTGCATGAATGGATAGAGGAATATGGTAATAACCTGTTGCCATTTTTTATCAATACCAATGCCAGGCAGACGCTCGGTAAAAACCTGACGCCGCTATGGCAGGAGTTCGAGCAGTGGCTACAGGGCAAGTTTCAGTCTCAGATAGAGCTGATTAAAGCAAAGGGTATAAAACAGGGTGAGCAGTTATCAGTCGGCGCTTACCGGAGCAATGCTGTGCATGCCTTTTCTACCGAAAAAGGCGATGAGATATATTATGTGAGTAATACCGGTTATCAACGGGCAACACTGATGCATGTCGATACCGAGGGTCAATCAGAATCGCTGATAAGTTTAAACAGTGTGATCAACCTTGATATGCATCCTGACGCAGGATTATTGTTGACGCAGAACGAGTATTGTAACAATTACACGATATATAGTGATATCTATACATACGACAAAGATCGAAACAGGCTAGACCGGCTGACCGAGTGTGGGCGTTACCTTTACGCGGCCTGGCTGCCAGACGCTAAACAGATAGTCGCGGTTAAACACGATGCCGGGCATTTCGAGCTTCAGCTACTGGATGAGCAGGCACAACCAAAGGATGTGTTGTGGCGCAGTGATAATGGACAAGTCATTGGTCAGATAGATGTATCACCCGGAGGTGAAGCCATCGTTGCCTCCGTATGGCGTAAAAGCAGCGGCTGGAATATAGAGATTTTTGATGTTAACAGCAGAGGCTGGACGGCTGTAACTTCCGGTACCGATATTGCAGCCAATCCGCAATATACACCGGATGGAAATATCCTGTTCAGCCTCGAAGCAGAAAGTGTCTACAACCTCTATCGATTCTATCCTGAGACTGGCGAGATCGATCAGCTGACCAATCTCCTGGGCGGCGCCTTTCAGTCCAGCCAGGCCAGCGTAGACGGGCCGGTTTATTATGCCGGTTATAGCGCTGAAGGTTATTCCATCAACAGGCTGGATGATGTTTCGGCATTTTCACAGGCGGTGGTTTTTGATGATGATCGATTACAGGCGGTTGATTACGTCATCACCCCGCACCAGCCGCGTGATTACTCTGCCTGGTCTAACGTGCATCCACGATGGTGGTTTCCTGCCTGGCAGTTCACCGAGCAACGATCAGAGCTGGGTTTGACCACGGCAGGCTCTGATGCCCTGGCAATCCATAACTATACCTTGACCGCCAGCTATGACTTCAAGCTGGAGAAACCGGCAGC